>CACPLH010000005.1:0-79938 GCA_902634765.1 uncultured Pelagibacteraceae bacterium | reverse complement strand
TATCCCCCTTTTTTTCTCGGGGTTGAGATGGATCAGCATAGAAGGCCCCAAATACAAGTAGGTCTTTACCTGAAAAATTAGCATCAATTAAAATTTCATTTTCGTCTGACCCAATGACCAGCGAGTTTGAGGTGGAAATTAAACATAAGTAAATCAAACCGATAATAGAGAAGCTTTTAAAGTTCATTTATAATTTGCCATATGAGAAAAATTAAATAGATCGTCTGGTTGAATAAATAATTCAGCTGCAATTTGAGCAGCTACAACTAAAACAATTATTGCCAACAATGCTCTTAAATCTTCACCTCTTAGCTTATTAGCAGTGATTACTCCAATTTGAGCTCCAACAACTGATGATATAATTAAAATAACTGCTAAAACTGCATCTAATGCAAAAGTTGTAGTCGCATGAAGTAAAGTTACTACAGCAGTTATAAATATAATTTGAAAAAGTGAAGTTCCTATTACTTTTGAAGTCGGCATTCCGAGAAAGTAAATCATAGCAGGAATTAAAATGAAAGATCCACCAATACCCATTGTTCCTGATAATATTCCAATAACAAAACCGATTATAATTGGAGGAATGACACTAATATATAGTTTAGAGGTATAAAATTTTGTTTTAAATGGAAGTCTGTGAGCCCAATTATGATAATGTAATTTTTTCTTTACTGTTTTTTTTCTAATCCTATCACGTATTACTTGAGAACTTTCAATCAGCATTAAACTTCCAATAGAGAATAGAAGTACAAAATATAAAACTGAGATCACAGCATCGATTTGACCAATATCTGATAGATAGTCAAAAATACTTACTCCGACAAATGATCCTAAAATTCCACCACTAACTAAAACAATACCCATTTTTATATCGACCAAGCCCTGCCGCCAATGACCTAGTGTTCCCGACACAGATGCGGCTACAATCTGATTAGCAGAAGTAGCAACTGCAACATTTGTTGGTATTCCTATAAATATCAACATTGGAGTCATTAAAAACCCGCCACCCAGGCCAAACATTCCAGATAAGAAGCCAATGACTCCACCAAGTGAGATTAAAAGAAATATATTTATTGAAATTTCAGCAATCGGTAGATATATGCTCATCAGAATATGACTGACACTTCTCTATTTAGGTTAAAATCACCCTTTATTAATTGTTTTTTTAAGTGAGATTTCAAATAGACCAACTATGTATAAATATTATTTATAATATTATTTATACATATTTATTAATATAAATAAACAAGTATCGGATCGATAAATCAAAAACCTAATTGACGAGATGCGAGATCAAGCATGATTTCTTCTGAGCCGCCACCAATAGCATTCACTCTTACTTCACGATAAATGCGTTCGACTTTACCAGGACCACTATTGGCTTTTAGATAACCTGCACCACCTAGAATTTGCATAGCTTCTCGAGCACAATACTCCATAGTCTTACTGGCTTGAACTTTTAGTAAAGCTAAGTCAGCTATAGGTTGCTCACCATTCATTACTTTCCATGTAAGAAGCTCCATGTAGGCTTTTGTGGCATTAACCTTTCTGCTCATTTCGGCAAGTTTATGCTTAATAACTTGATTTTCTATCAGAGGTTTTCCAAAGGTTTTCCTATCTTTTGCCCAAGCAACAGCTTCATCGATGCATATCTGAGAGTAGGCATTCATACCCGCTGCTAAACCAAGTCGTTCCTGACTGAAGTTGGACATTATTCCCATCCATCCAGAATTCTCACCACCAATAAGATTTTCTGCTGGTACACGAACGTCATCAAAATACAGAGCCGCTGTGTCGGAAGAAAGCCATCCCATTTTTTTTAATGGCGTTTGAGTAAAACCTGGAGTTCCTTTCTCAACAACGATTGCAGATATTCCCGATGTTCCTGGCCCACCTGTTCTGCATGCAATTACATAGTAATCTGCTCTCATTCCACTTGTAATAAACATTTTTGAGCCATTGATTACGAAGTGGTCGCCGTCTCGCACAGCTTTTGTTTTAATTCCCGCGACGTCTGATCCTCCAGATGGTTCAGTTACTCCTAAACATGCAATTTTATCTCCAGCTATTACGGGAGGAATATATTTTTGTTTTTGCTCTTCAGTACCTAGTGCCATAATTAATGGTAAAGAAATATTAAGGGATAATAAGCTAGCGGCAACACCGCCGCAGCCTTGAGCAAGTTCTTCAGAAGTCACTATTCCATGAAAGATATCAATTCCTTCGCTCGTTCCACCATACTTTTCAGGGTACCCCATACCAAGTAATCCAAATTCACCAGCTTTTTTATAAAGTTCTCTTGAAAACTCTCCAGCCTCTTCCCATTCTTCAACAAAAGGAACAATTTCTTTAGAAACAAATTTTCTTAACTCTTGTCTCCAAGCATCATGAGACTCATTATAAAACAAATCATTTTTTCCAGGTTCAATTCCAGCAGGCGGTATCATACAACTTCACTTTCTCCATTTTTAATAACTATTTTATCTCTTTCTTTAACTTTTGATTGGAAATGAATAACATTTCCATTTTTCCACATTTCAGTAATTATAGTTTCTCCAGGATACACGGGAGAAGAAAATCGACAATCAAATCTTTTTAGTCGTTTTACATCTTTCTCACATATACTTTCAATTATTGAGCGACATGCAATACCGTAGGTACACATTCCGTGCAAGATTGGTTTCTCAAATCCTGCAGCCTTTGCAAAACTTGGATCAGAGTGTAATGGATTGTAGTCCCCAGATAATCTAAATATTAATGCCTGATCAGGTTTTGTCTTAATTTCATGAACAAAATCAGGACTTCCATCTGTTTTAATAAATTCTTTTTTAGGGGACTCTGGACCACCAAAACCTCCATCCCCTCTTGCAAATGTAGTACTGACCAGTTTACAGATTTCAGTATTATCTTTTTTTAAATTGATTGTTGTTTCAACGTCAATAATGGCCCCTTTTCCAGGTCCTTTATCATAACAGCTAATTACTTTTGCATTTGATATAAATTCTCCTGACACTGGTAAAGGATTAGTGATTGAGAGTTTTTGCTCACCATGAACAACCATTATGAAATTAATGTTCGCTTTTAAGAGTAAAGGTGAGTGGTACTGAAAGTTTGTTGCCATTGAAGGCAAAGCAATTTGAGAATTTTCATAAACATATTTTAATTCATCAGTATTCATGGGATCATTTCCAAAACCCACTCCAAGACTATAGAGAATTGAGTCCTTATCAGTGTAGGAGATCTCCACGTTTTCTGAAGTCATTGACATTATTTCATCATAATTAATGGCCATTTTTTATGTATTTCTCAAAGTTTAAAATATATGTATAGTTTATATAGATCATTTATCCAATGCGAGGAAAAAATATGTCAAAACCATTTGATGTTGAAATAAATAATTCAATAGCACACATCAGATTCAATAGACCTGAAAAAAGAAATTCAATGAATGAAGATTTTTGGACAATGTTTCCAAAGGAAGTTGAAGAGCTGGATGATAGCGGTGAAATAAGGGCCTTAATTGTTTCTTCAACAGGCCCACATTTTTCTGCTGGCATAGATCTAAGTATGTTTAAGGATGATATTGTTGAAAATGAAACTGATAATGAGATGGGAAGAAGCCGTGGCTACTTTTTACAACAGCTGAGATTTCTTCAAAATGCCGTTTCTTGTCTAGAAGCAGCACGTTTCCCTGTTGTTACTGCTGTGCAAGGAGGTTGCATTGGGGGAGGCATAGATCTTATTACTGCTGCTGATATTCGAATTTGTACTAAAGATGCCTTCTTTTTGATTGAGGAAATTAATGTTGGACTAGCTGCGGATATTGGAACAATACAAAGATTGCCAAAAATAATCCCAGCTGGGATTGCAAGAGAATGGACAATGCTTGGAGAAAAAGTTTCAGCAGATAGAGCGAAAGAAGTTGGTCTTGTTAGCTCTCTTCACGATAGTCATGAAGAAATGATGAAAAATGCATTTGAAATTGCTGAAAAACTTGCATCGAAGACGCCTTTAGCCATGTGGGTAACAAAAGAAACCTTAAACTATTCTCGAGATCATACTGTTAAAGAGAGCCTTGAAAATGTAGCTTTGTGGAATGCTGCCACACTTCATAAAGAAGATGTAATGTCGACAATGATGTCTAAAATGCAAAAGAAAAAACCAGAGTATAGAAATTTAAGAGACAAAAACTTTTTGAAACATAAAGCTAATAAAAACTAATAAAAACTAATTTAAATATCCAATTTAGATGAGATTTAAAAAAGGAATCATTCTTGCTGCTGGCAAAGGAACGCGTCTATCTCCTGCAACAAAAATTACTGTAAAGCCTCTTTTGCCACTTTATGATAAGCCACTTATTTATTATGCTTTATCAAATTTAATAAATGCCGGTGTACGTGAAGTCTTATTCATCTCACAAAAACAGGATATGCCACAATTTAAAAAACTATTTGGCACTGGCAAACAAATAGGAATGAAATTTAGCTATTCATTTCAAAAGAAACAAATAGGAATTCCTGATGCAATTAATGTGGGTAAAAAATTTATCGCTAATAAGCCATTCATTCTTGCGCTCGCTGATAATTTATTTATTGGTAAAAGTTTTAAATCAATTCTTAACCAAGTTCAGTCTATTAGGTCAGGCGCAGCTGTGCTTGCTGTAAAAACGAAATATCCTTCAAAGTCAGCTGTAATAGAGTTTGATAAAAAAAATAAGATAAAATCAATAATTGAGAAACCAAAAAAACCAAAAAGTAATTTAACAATCCCTGGACTTTATTTTTATGATCAAAAATCAATTTCCGTTGTTAAAAAGCTAAATCCATCAAAACGAGGTGAACTAGAAATAGTAGATGTTCACTTATTTTATTTGCTTGAGGAAAATCTAAGCGTATTTCCGATTAAAAATAATATTAAATGGTTTGATACTGGAGATGCGGTTGAGATGCTAGAAGCCTCTAATTATGTACATAAATACCAAAAAAAAGAAAAAATATTAGTTGGCTCAATTGAGTTAGACGCTTACATAAATGGTTGGATATCAAAAAAGCAGTTTAAAATACTTATCAGTCAACTTCCAAATTCTAATTATAAATTAAGCCTAAAACGATATATATAAATGATCTTCAAAGATGATTTAATCAGAATACTCAATGATCATGGTTTTAAGTACTTCATAAAGGAACACGCACCTTTGTTTACTGTTGAAGATTCTAAGGCACTTCGTGGACAAATTGAGGGAGCTCATTCAAAGAATCTTTTTCTAAAAGATGCGAAGGCTAATTTTTTTTTAATAAGTATTGAAGAAAGTGCATCTATAGATTTAAAAAAAACAATGCAACAAATACAGTCAAAGAAATTATCTTTTGCTAAGCCAGAGTATCTTCATAATATATTAGGCATTGAACCAGGATCTGTTAGTCCTTTTGCCCTTTTGAATGACGCTAAAAAGGAAGTTAGATTTTATTTAGATCGTTCCTTTTTAGATTATAAAAGAGTTAATTTTCATCCATTGATTAATACTGCAACTGTAAATATCTCTCCTCAAAATTTAATTGATTTAATTGAGAAATATCATAATCCAGTGAACTATATAGATTTAGAAAACCTTAAAAGATGAAGTTAAAAAAAGCAAAATTTATTAAAACGAAAAAAAGTATTAAAGCGAATGTTTTTGAATTTAGAAAAGATGAAGTTGTATGGGTAAATGATAAGAAGCTTGAAAGGGATTATATCAAACATAATGGTGTTACATCAATTGTTCCCATTTTCGAAAAGAAAAACATAATTTTATTGAGACAATATAGATATGGTTCTGATGAAATTATGTATGAAGTTCCCGCGGGAACAATAGATCCAGGAGAAAAGCCTCTAAGTTGCGCAAAAAGAGAACTTAGAGAAGAGACTGGATATGCGGGCAAAAATTGGAAATCACTTGGAAGCTATTATCCATCTCCGGCATACAATTCGTGTCAGATATTTTGTTATCAAGCTGAATGTATAGTGTTTGATGAACAAAACTTAGATGAAGATGAAATATTGGAGGTAAAAATTAAATCTTTTAAAGAAGTTCAAAAGATGTTGGAGAATAATTTTTTTAAAGATATGAAAACTTACGTATCTTTAAATGAATTTTTTAAAAACTATTGATTTAAAATTTTCCAAATACCAGAAGCTGAAACTATTACTTTATCTTTACTGATTAGATTTCCATCAATAAAAACCATAGATCTAGTTGTTCTAGTAACTTTTGCTTCGCATTCTATAATTTCATCCTGAAGGCCTGGACTGACAAAATTACAGTTTAGCGATACAGTGCTAGTAAGTTTTTTGCCGCTAGCAACGAAAGCTAAAGTGCCAAAGAAAATATCAGTTAATGTCATTGAAAATCCACCATGTGCTACTCCATTAGCATTTAGATGTTTATCAAGAATTTTGGTAATAAATTTAAAATTACCATCCTCATCTTTTTTGTAATACATCGGGCCAATTAAAACATCAAATCCAGCATGCCAGCCTAATTTTCTATAGCCTTCAGGCACCCAAGCTGGAATAGAAGACTCTGTTTTAAGCATTACCATAGCGATTCTCTTCGTTTGAAGTGGCCAATTTCTACCTCTCATGTGATACATGGTCAAGAATAAATAAATTAAATTACTGCCAGATTTTGGGATATTTTTTATTTAAAAAACTCAATTATTAGTCGATTTTTTGACTTTTTTTTTGCTCTAAAATAGATATGTTACTCACTTATATATTTAAATTAAAGGAATCCATATGAGAGAAGCTGCTATTATATCGACTGCTAGAACTGGTCTTGCTAAGGCAATGAGGGGCGGTTTTAACAAAACACATGGTATTACCATGGGTGGACACACTGTTAAGCACGCAATCGAAAGAGCTGGCATAGAGTCAGGTGAAGTAGAAGATGTTATTTTTGGATGTGGACAACCTGAAGGAGCTACAGGACATAATATTGGAAGAAATGTTGCTATAGCTGGCGGATGTCCAGTGACCGTGCCTGGTACTACTATAAATAGATTTTGCTCATCCGGATTACAATCAATTGCTGTTGCTGCTCAAAGAATTATTGTTGATGGAATTAAAGTAGCAATAGGGGGTGGCGTTGAGTCAATTTCAATGACTCAGCAAAATATGAATATGAAGCATTTAATCGAACCAGAGCTTCAAAAAGTATGTCCAGCACTATGGATGCCAATGATAAATACAGCTGATGTTGTTGCTGATCGATATAAAGTAAGCAGGGAGTATCAAGATGAATATTCTTTGCAAAGTCAACAAAGAACTGCAGCCGCTCAAAACGAAGGTAAGTTTGAAGATGAAATCGTACCTTTAAAAACAATGATGGATGTAATGAACAAAGAAACGAAAGAGGTTTCAGAGCAAGAAGTTACAGTTGATAAAGACGAATGTAATAGACCTCAAACAACAATGGAAAGTCTGTCTGGTCTACAGCCAGTAATGGGTCCTGATAAGTATATTACAGCTGGAAATGCAAGTCAGCTTTCTGATGGAGCCTCATCTTGCGTACTTATGGATTTAAAAGAAGCTGAAAAAAGAAATATTGAGCCGATGGGAATTTTTCGAGGACTATCAGTTGCAGCATGTGAACCAGATGAGATGGGTATCGGACCAGTATTTGCAGTTCCAAAGTTGTTGGAGCAGCATAATCTAACTGTTGATGACATTGATTTGTGGGAGCTTAATGAGGCATTTGCAGTACAGGTTTTATATTGCCGCGATAAGTTAGGTATTGATAATGAAAAATTAAATGTCAATGGAGGATCAATTTCTATTGGTCATCCGTATGGAATGACAGGATCTAGAATGACAGGACATCTATTAATAGAAGGTAAAAGACGCAATGCAAAATATGGTGTCGCAACTATGTGTGTTGGCGGCGGTATGGGTGTCGCTGGACTATTTGAAATTCTATAGATGAATACATTCAGAATCTTCTTTTCTTCATTATTCTTAATTTTAATAATTCTACAAAGTCAGGCAATCTCATTTGATTTGTCTGACTTTGATGAAGAGGCGATTAAAAAAACTGTCAAAAGTCAATTGCAAGCTTTTGCAGAAGATGACTTTGATCAGGCATTCAAATATGCTGCTCCATCTATAAAAAAGATTTTTTCGTCTCCTGATAATTTCAAGTTAATGGTTATCAATCAGTATCCTGCTGTTTATCGACCAAAAAAGGTAACGTTTGGAGATGTTACTACTTATAGAAATAGTCCTGCACTCAATGTTTTTTTAGTCGATCCAGACGGAAACTTTGTAACAGCAACATACATGATGGAAAAGCAGGAAAATAATGATTGGCTGATAGCAGGATGTATTTTATCAATGTCAGATTACGAGCAAATTTAATTAAGAAGACTGATCAATTACATCTTTAAAAAATTTAAAACTTTCTTTTGCTGTTCTGTCCAGAGTTTCTCGATTAACTTCAACCAATCCAAATCGTGGTTTATAGCCAAAAAGCCATTCAAAGTTATCTAGTAATGACCAGCAAAAATATCCTCTAACATCTATACCATCATCAAGACATTTTTGAAGCCCCTGCAGAGCAGTCGTGAGATATTCTATCCTTTGATTATCATCATCAGTACCAATACCATTTTCAGTAATCATAATTGGTGTTTTAATTTTAGATGATACGTAGCGAACTACATTTTCAAGCGACTCTGGATAATATTCATATCCCATTACAAGCATATTAGGATCATCGGCCTTTGGCTTAATGATGCCATCAGGCCCATATGTATGTCGAGTATACATCTGAACTCCCACAAAATCATCATTGATCACTTGATCCAAGCAACAATCAACTGACTCAGCGTATGCTTGATCTCTTACTTTTTCTCCACCTTCAGCGGCTTGATAATCCATTATAGATAAAGTGACGCCAACAGGTTGATTGTTATTTAAAATACTTTTTATAATGGGTACAGATTTTACATGAGCTTCCATCATACAATCACGAATTTTAAAAGGGTGGCCAAATAAGAAGGGTCCAAAGTTTTCAAGAGTTGACCCACACTCTTCTGCTGCTTCTTTTATAAATGGCATAATAGCTTTCATTCCATTTTCAGGATAGCTTTGAAAACTATGTGCAAAGCAGGCAGTAAGGTTCGCCTCATTTATTGTGCATACAATATCAATTAGATCACCAAGTTCATTTGTAACTTTTTCTGCATATCTTAAAAAATGTTTTACATTTTCACTTTTTTCCCATCCACCTTTAGCAGTAAACCAAAGTGGTGAGGTAAAATGCTGGTAAGTAACACAAGTTTTTAAATTATTTTTTCTACAACACTCAAGAACTTTTCGATAATGATCAATTGCTTCATTTGAGTAAATTCCTTCTTCTGGTTCTATTTTTGCCCACTCCAATGACATTCGATATGACTGAATCGAGTGATCTACCATGATTTTAATATCCTCTTCATAGCGATTCCATTGATCACATGCTATCCCTGAGGGCTCAGCAAATGTAGTATTTTTAAAGTTTTCTAAAAACCAAAAATCCGAGTTTTTATTATCTCCTTCAACTTGGTGAGCCGCAGTAGCAGTACCCCATATAAAATTATTTGGTAAATTTAATTTCATTTATAAGAATTTAGCATTTGGATAATTTTCTACAATAAACATTTTTAAATCTTCTACCATTTCTTTTTTGATTAAGGTTACTATAGCTCCACCAAATCCAGCTCCAGTTAACTTTGATCCCATAGAACCAAATTTATTACACAGATCAACTAGTAAATCTAATTCACTGGTTGAAACTCTATATAAGTCTCTTAAGGAAACATGACTTTGTGTCATCAGGCTACCAAATTTTTCTATGTTATTTTCTATAAGTGCTTTTTTACCCAATATCGATCTTTGGTTTTCATAAATAACATGCCTTGCTATATCAAGCTCCTCATCAGTTAATATCTTTTTATGATCTTTATCTAATTCATCTAACTGACAGAGGTATTCAACGTTTAATTTAGATGAAATTTTTTTGCAGACTTCTTTTTTTTTATTTAAGCTGCCATCAGTAAGTATTCTTTGTGTTCCGCTATCAATTATGAAAAAAATATACTCATCAGAAAGCTTAATGAGATCGTAATTACTTGTTTTTGTATCAAGAAATAAAGCTTGATCTTGAGAGCCATATATTGAAGCAAATTGATCCATGACGCCTCCAGCAACTCCAACGAAATCTCTTTCAACTGAATGAGCTAGTTCAACTAATTCACTATTTTCAATTTTTTTATTAAATAAACCATATAACGCCCTTAATGTAGAAACAGTTACTGCCGCAGAAGAAGAAACACCAATGCCAATTGGAAGATCACTTTGGACTTCGATAGATAGTTGTTCAATTTTTAAATTATATTTTTTACTAAACAAATACAATGATCCTATGATAAAATCTGCCCAGCTATCCAACTTCTTATTTATGGTAGATGTTACAATTTCATAATCAAAGTTTTCAGATTTAATTTTAATTCCTTCTATTGCAGTATCTTTCTTTAGGGATACTTTTACTGATTTATTAATTTGAAGAGGCATAACGCACCCTTGGTTATAATCAAGATGCTCGCCAATAAGATTTACCCTACCGAATGCTTCACCGTCAGAAAAGTTATTCATTTAAAAGATTATCTTTGTTTGAGGTCAGTAAATATTTTTTCATAAAAAGCGCTATCATACTTGTTAAAATATGTGACGATTATAGCTGTCGTTCCTGCTATCGCTGGGAAAATAAAACCCATTATAGTAAGTCCCTCTAAAGTTTCTTGACTTTGTATTGGAGCATTTGCAACATAATTTGTAGTTTCTAATACAAAACCAGCCAGCCAAGCACTAACCCCAACACTTAATTTAAATACAAACACATGTGCCGCATTAAGTAGTCCTTCTGCACGAAATCCAGATTTCCACTCTCCATATTCAACTGTATCAGCAATCATAGACCAAGCCATTACCCCTGCCATTCCAAAGCCAATAAAACCAAAGCTGGTAACAAATGCTAAGAGCCAAAAATTTTCATAACCAGTAATAAAATAAACAATTAAATCTGTTATTACATAAAGAAATGTTCCAATCATGAATAATGATTTTTTCTCAAATCTATGCTTTATTAAATTGGTTAAGTAGGCACCAAACATAATTTGAAGAATTACTCCTAGTAAGATTGGACTGAAATATGCCTCTAGATTTAAATTATATTTAACAAAGTAAATTGTTGTCAGTTGCTTTGTGTTATTTGCTACCCAAGTTGTGAGTAATGCTAAAATTACAAAATGTAATGGAAAATTTGTAAAAATCATTTTAATGATTTCTTTAAATCCAATATTTTTTTCGTAAGGCTTAGAGTAAATTTCTTTTGTATTATAAAAACAAAGGAATGCAAAAATTGCCCCAAAAAAAGCAAGGCAGGCAATTACAATTGGAAAGCCATATTGTGGACTACTAAACAATCCTACAAGTGGCAAAGTTAAAACTGCAACTGCAATAGACCCTGAGCTTGCACCTAAGAATCGAAAAGATGCAAGTGAAGTTCTTTCATCTCGATCTTGGGTCATGGCAGGAATTAATGAGCCAACTGGAATAGCTATTACAGTGTATAAAGTTGTAAACGTGATATATGTAAAAAGAGCCCAGTAAAATTTTCCTGATTGAGACAGATCAGGTGATGTAAAGCATAAAACAATCATAATCAGTGCAGGCACTGATCCAAATAGTATGTATGGTCTAAACTTTCCCCACCTTGTAGAGGTATTGTCAGCAATATAGCCCATAATTGGATCTGTTATTGCGTCCCAGATTTTTGCAATAAAAAATACTAAACCAGCGTTTGCAGGGGAAAGACCAAAAATATCTGTATAAAAAAATAGTAAGTAAAAAACAGTTAACTGCCACATAATATTGATGGCAAAGTCTCCACCACCATAAAAAAGTTTTGATCTAAAGCTTAATTTCATAAATTTTTATAGGTAGCCTCTACTAAGTTTAATGCTCTCTGGTCACCAAGCATAGACCCTGTAAGCATATTCATTGTATAGGATATGCTAAGGTTATTTTCTGGATCTGCAAATGCCATTGAGCCTCCCCATCCTGTGTGTCCAAATGATTGATTACTTTCACCGAATAATTTACCCCCACCAATGCTAAAACCAACCGGACTCCACTGCATGGGCCTTTTCATCACTTGATCTTCTCCTTTTACTTCTATTGATGTAACTTTATTTAATGTTTCTTTACTAATAAAATTACTATTAAAAAAATAATCATAAATCTGAGCAAGTGATCGTGAATTACTATGACAATTGAGAGCAGGTATTTCAGCAAGACGATATTCTCTTGTATTTGCTGTTTTGGTTCTATTTCCAGGATTGAGGAATGATACGAGAGTATATTCGTCAATATTTTTTGGATCACTAAAAGCTTTCCTCAAACTTGGAGCACTAATCAATGTAGCTATATTTTTATGGTAGATTTCAGGAGTTCCAATGAAACAATGAGCATTCAATGGAGTTGATAATTGTTCTTTAAGAAATTCTCCCAATGATTTCTTAGTAACTTTTCTTACAAGTTCTCCAACTAAAAATCCTATTGTTTTTGGATGATAGCAAATCAGTTCATGCGGTTTATGAAATGGACACTGTTTTTCAAGAAGTTCAACAACGTATTCCCAATTATGAAAATCATCTTCATGAACTTTTTCCCTCCATGCGTACATTCCAGCCTGATGAGACAATAAAGTTCTAACTTTAATTTCTTCTTTGCCGTCTCCTTTAAACTCTGGCCAGTAAGTAGATACATTTTCATCCAGGCTCAGTTTGTTTTGATCAATTAATAGAGCTATAATCATTGAGATTATACCCTTTCCTGTTGAGTGAACTCCTACTAATGTGTCGGCATTCCATGGGTCGGTTTGTTCTTTATCTTTATAACCCCCGTGAATATCTACTAAAATTTGACCATTTTGAATTACAGTAAATGAAGCACCAATTTCATCATCACTATTTAAATTTTTAGAAAATGCTTCAGTAACGTTTTGAAAGTTATTGTTACAAAACCCCCTGATTTCTCGATCAATCATGTGTATCATTTATAGTGTAATAAGCAGTTTTTTTATATATTCTTTTTCAAGCCATATGAGTTCCGATTACAATAAAAAATATTTTTTAGGATTTATACTTGCTCTATCAGCAGGATTGATTTGGAGCTTTGGCGCTCCAATTGTAAGACATATGGTTGATGCCCAAATGTATCAATGGCATTATTTATTCTGTAGAGGCTTAACTATAGCTACAATTTTATTGATTTTTTTACTTTATAAAGAAGGTTTTGCATTTCGACATAATTTCAAAAGAGTGGGCCTAACTGGATTACTTGGAGGAGTCGCATTGGCGTTTGCTTTCATTTTTTTTATTTTTGGAATGACATATACATCTGCCGCAACAACACTATTTATGATTGGAACCCAACCGTTATTTGCAGGCCTCTTTGCTTATATATTTTTGAGAGAATACATTAGAGCCGCTACTTTAATTGCTTGTTTAATCTCTCTTGGAGGAATGTTTATTATGGCCTATAGTGATTGGCAGTCTGGAACTTTCTTAGGCTGGTTTTTTGGACTATTCTGTTCAATTTCATTTGCAACTTTCGCTGTAACTTTAAGATGGCAACCTGATACGCCTAAATTTACTACCATCATGATATCAGGCGTAACCTGTGCCTTGTTCTCAATCATAATGATACTAATTTTTTCAGAAAATCTCACGATGCCTACAAGAAATATTCTTCTTAGTATTTTGCATGGATCATTTGTAGCATCTGGATTAATTCTTTTGAGTATTGGATCAAAGTACCTACCTGCCGCTGAGTTTATGCTGCTTTCTTTAACAGAGGTGGTGGGAGGAGTAATCTGGTGTTGGATACCTCTGTTTGGAGTAAACGAAGTACCAGCAGCTTACACATTAATTGGTGGTTTAATCATAGTTTTTTCAATTGCATTTCATGCTATCGGAACAAGACAAAAACCTGAACCACCAACTTTATAAGACTGAAAGGATCAATTTGTATGAAAATAGGATTTATAGGACTAGGCAATGTAGGTTTTAAATTAGCCAACAGTTTATTATCGGCTGGACATCATTTATATATTTTTGATCTTGAAAAAAGCAATGCTGAAGAATTAATTCAATCTGGTGCTGTATGGACTGACTCTCCAAAAGAACTTTCATCTTTATCTGAAATAGCAATTACTTGTCTTCCTAGCCCTGAAGCAGTAGCAAATGTTGTGGAAGGAGACAATGGCATAATTCAAGGGATTTCAGAAGGAAAGGTCTGGATTGAGATGAGTACTACTGACAGTAAAGAGATGTCACGATTAGGGAAATTAATGGAGAACAGAGGGGTTCATTGTTGTGAAGCTCCTGTTTCAGGAGGGTGCCACAGAGCTGCTACTGGAAATATAGCGATTTTGGTTGGTGGATCACGAATTGCTTTTGATAAAGCTTTTCCAGCTCTTTCAGCTATGGGTTATCAAATTTTACATGTTGGAGATTTAGGAAAAGCCTCAGTTTTAAAAGTTGTTACAAATTATTTAGCTTCAACTCATCTTGCCGCTTTGGGAGAAGGTTTAATGGTTTGTAAAAAAGCAGGAATTGACATGCAGAAAGTCTATGAAGGAATTAAGATTAGCTCAGGAAATTCATTCGTTCATGAAACTGAAAGCCAGGTCATTATGAATGGAAGTTATAATATAAATTTTACTATGGACCTAGTTTGTAAAGACGTTGGTTTATTTGATGACCTTGCTAAATCAATGGATATTCCAACAGAAATATCTCCGTTAATAACTGAAATTTTTAAAAAAGGACGTGATAAATATGGAGATAGGGCTTGGTCTTCGATGATAGTTAAAAGACTAGAAGATGCATGTCAAGCCGACTTGAGAGCTGATGGTTTTCCATCAGAGCTTATTGATGATACTCCAAGAAGAGGAGGCTATGAGGTTAAAATTGGAAACTAATATTCAAAATATAAATTGGAATTATCCAACACCAATTAAATTTGGCGTTAATAGAATTCATGAACTTGCAGAGTTTATTTATGAATTGGGAATTAAAAATCCTCTGATTGTAACTGACCCTCAATTTAGAGAAATTGAACAATTTAATACCATTGTTGAAAACCTGAATAAATCAGAAATCAAATTAAGCATTTTTTCAGAAATAAAAGGAAACCCAACTGGACAAAATATTAATGATGGAGTTGAAGTTTTTCTTAAAGATGAAAATGATGGCGTAATTGCAATTGGTGGAGGAAGTTCGCTTGATGCAGGAAAAGCAATTGCTTTTATGTCTAAACAAAAGGAAAATATTTGGTACTTCGAAGATGTTGGAGATAATTGGACAAGAGCTATCATTGAAAATTTACCAAGAGTAATAGCTGTTCCAACCACAGCAGGGACTGGATCTGAAACAGGAAGAGCATCTCTAATTGTGGATGAGAAAACGTATACAAAAAAAATTATTTTTCATCCAACAATGCTGCCAGATTTAGTTGTCCTTGATCCTTCTCTTACGGTTTCTTTACCTAAACATTTGACAGCAGCAACTGGGATGGATGCTTTAGCTCATTGTCTTGAAGCTTATTGTTCAAATGTTTTTCATCCAATGGCACATGGAATTGCTATAGAGGGCATTAAAATAATTAAGGAAAATTTAATTAACGCTTATAATACTCCGAAAGATATTGAAGCTAGAGCAAAAATGTTGGTTAGTTCAACAATGGGTTCAACCGCATTTCAAAAAGGATTGGGCGCGATTCACTCATTAAGCCATCCAATCAATGCTGTAAATGATGTTCATCATGGACTATCGAATGCAATTTTCATGCCGTATGTAATTAAATTCAATCAATCCCAAATAGAAGAAAGAATTGTCTCCCTCTCTAAATATATTGATTTAGATAACCAAACATTTGATGGGTTTCTAAAATGGATCTTAGATTTGAGAAATGAGCTTTCAATTCCTCATACTCTAAAAGATCTGAACCTTGAATTTGATTTTGAAAAATTGTCCAAGATGGCAATTGTTGACCCCTCAACACCTACTAATCCACTTGATTTAAGTGAAGATGATATGAAAACACTTTACCTAAATTCATTTGAAGGAAATTTATAATAAAAATCTAATCAGCTCGTAATGTATTGCCATCAACAGCAATAGATTGTCCAGAAATTTTATTGCTATCATCAGACATTAGAAATGAACACAATTTACCAATATCTTCTTCTTCAATCCAGCTATTCATTGATGCCATAGATACAAAATCTTTTTCGATACTTTTTTTTGATACACCTAAATACTTGGCTTTGGCATCAATGACTCTGTTCATTCTTGATCCTCTTGTTACACCGGGAAGAATAGCATTAACTCTTATCTTATACCTTCCCAATTCCATTGCTGCAGTCTTAGTAAAACTTAATGTTGCCGCCTTACTAACAGCATAGGGAGATCTAAGTGGAAAACCAAAAATACCCGCAGTTGAAGAAATATTAATTATGGAGCCTCCTTTATTTTTTTTAAGCATTGGAATAGCATTTTTTGTAAATAAAAAATGACTAATAACATTTGTTTTAAGAGTTTGACTCCAATTTTCAGTGTTCAATTTTTCGATTACCCCTGTAGGACCTGCAATTCCTACATTATTGATAAGGCAATCTATTGACCTAGTATATTTTTTTATTTCTCTAAAAAAGCTTCTAACACCTTTCTCGTCATCGGCGTCACATAAGTAAGCACGCATGTTATTTTTTTTATCTTGATTTATTTTTTGTATGCGTTTTTCATCAATATCACATAGAAATACTCTTGCTCCTCTTCTGTGTAATACTTTAGCAGCAGCCCAACCTATACCGCTTGCTCCAGCAGATATAACCACCTTTTTATTTTTGAGTAACATTTATTTAGCAATCTATTGCATTATTTCGCTGCCAATCATATGCATCTTCTTCTGATTGACTGGAAAATTCTTTTAATTCTCTTTTTTTCAACTTTACAAACTTTGAAACAACACTTGTTGAAAAAGATTTTTTTGCAACGTCACTTTGATGAAACAACTTGATAGCATCATTTAAATTTGTTGGAAGTTTTTTAACTCTTTTAACTTTATGTCCCTGCGTATACATATTTATATCTAATCTTTTGCCTGGTTTGCGATTATTATTTATTCCGTCTAAACCAAGCGCAATCAATCCTGCTTGCAATAGATAAGGGTTTACAGATCCATCAGCATGTCGAACTTCAAATCTTCCTGAATCAGGTATACGGATCATATGAGTTCTATTGTTTCCAGTATAAGTAACTGTACTGGGAGACCAAGTAGCTCCTGACAAAGTATTTGATGCTCCAATACGATTATAGCTGTTTATTGACGGATTAAATATTGCAGAAAAACAATCAGCAGACTTCATCATTCCACCTATAAATGAATATCCTAATTTTGATAATCCAAGTTCATCATTAGCATCTTCAAAAAGATTTTTTTTCTTTTGTTTATCCCAGAGTGAAACATGAGCATGACATCCGTTTCCTGTTAAGTTTGGAAAAGGTTTAGCCATAAAAGTTGCTCTCAAGCCGTATCTCTCAGCTATAGATTTGACCATAAATTTAAAAAAGACATGTCGATCTGCAGTGGTGAGACAATCTGAATAGTGCCAGTTCATTTCAAATTGACCATTTGCATCTTCGTGATCATTTTGATAAGGCTTCCATCCTAATTTAATCATTGAGTCACAAATTTCCTTTATTACATCATACCGTCGCATAAGAGTATTTTGCTCATAACATGGCTTAGCGGAAGTATCGAATTTATCACCAACCTCATCTCCTTCCTCATTTAATAGAAAAAACTCACACTCGACACCTGATTGCATAATCATTTTTTTATCAAATAGTTTTTCTATTTGTTTTTTTAAAATTACCCGAGGACATTGATCAACAATCTTACCATCCATGTACAGATCACTTGCAAGCCATCCAACTTCAGGCTTCCACGGTAATTGAATTAGACTTTTTGGATCAGGTATGGCAAGCATATCTGAGTCAGATGGCGACATGTCTAAGTAAGTTGCAAAGCCAGCGAATCCAGCACCATTTTTTTGCATTTCAGCAATGGCTTGAGCAGGTACTAATTTTGCTCTTAGAACTCCAAATAAGTCTACAAAACTTATAAGAAAATATTTAATTTTTTTTCTTGCAGCAATTTTAGCTAAACTCTCAGCCATAAAGAATTATGCTGTTACATGACAAAAAATACAATCATAAAATCAGAATTACTTGGAAAGATAAGCTAATTATGATCAAAATATTGAGCTAATTCATTTGCTAATTGAATACATGCATTATTAGCCTCATTACTTATACGCCCTAGTATTAAAAAACTGTGCGATAAGTTTGAAAAGAAATGGTGTTTTACTTCATTTTTATTATTAATTAGCTTCTCTGCAAAATTATTTCCTTGATCTCTAATTGGATCAAAGCCAGCTGTTGCAATTATTGTTGGAGGCAAGTTTGTTAAATCATTTTCATACAAAGGATTTGCCCATCGGTGATGAAGGTTTTTTCCGTCAGGAAAAACACTTTTATTAAAAAACTCTACAGTTTCTCTTGATAGTGGAAATGTATCTGCACAACTTTGTAAGGAAGGTTGATCGTCAAAACTTGACGTAACCCATGGGTAGGCGATGCACATAGCAATAGGCTGTACTCCTCCTCGGTCCCTTAATAGAATGCTCATTGTGCTTGATATCATTCCACCGGCACTATCACCTGAAAGAGCAATCTTATTAGGATTTATTCCCAATTTAGAACCATTTTCTTGCACATAGTCCCAAAGAAATAAGCAATCCTCAATTGGCGCAGGAAACTCATTTTCTGGACAGAGTCTGTAATCAAGTGAAATAACTTTAGCATTACACTTATCTGCGAGAAGTGAACAAAAATAATCGTTGGTTAAGTGATCCCACAATACAAGACCTCCCTGGTGAAAAAAAAGAACTGCACCATCATGACTAGATATAATTTTAGGGTAATAAATTCTAGCTTTGAGAGTTTCAACTGGGCCATTTAGCTCTATATCTTTAATTTTAATTTTTTTGACTCGAGGTAGGCCTGTTAAGTCAAATCTTTTTGCCGCTTCTCTATAATCATGAGTAGTAATACGAGTTTTTTTCATTTCTTTTTCAGAGAGTTTTTCTGCAACTTGAATATTTAGATCTAGCTGATTTCCATCAATTACTAATGGTGGACCAGCAATTAATTTAAGAATCGATTTAGGAAGAACTCTAAGTATATCTAAAATGATGTTTTCAAATCTCATTTATGTTGATTTTAAATTGCATTAAAACCAAATTCAAGTGAAGCATCAGTTATAGCGTGATAAAAGGATCCTGCAAAGCTTCTCGACGCCATAATATTTAATGTTATAGGTTCATCATTGATCATGTCGATAGATATTGTAATGCCGTGATAAACTGAGTTTGCACAATTATTCTTTCTAAAATTATTGAGATTAAGTGGTGATCCTTTTTTGATTACATTAAGTGCATCTTTTCCTTTAACTTCAAGAATTGCTCTTGAGTGAGACAGATCAGTAATTGCAAAATCATCATCTTCACATTGATTCTCAATTTCTTGAATAATATTTTTATTATGAGAAAGTATCATCCAAACATCTGGTGCTTGCCATTGTATTCTTAAGTTCTCATTACCTGTAGATAGCCCCGCTTTAGTTGGAAGCTTATAACCATCTAGTGAAAAATTATTAATGTCAAAATTACTCTTTTTAAATTTAGAGATTTGATAAATATTTATATTTGTGATCTCTCTTATAGCTAATAAGTTAGCCTGATCCTTATTTTTACAATTACCGTGGATTCCTAATTCATGTGAATTTGATAATGGAGAAGTTTTAATCATGAACGCACTCTTTTTCCCTCAGGATCTACATAGTGTTGAGATACAATTTCAACAGGGATTATTTTATTTTTGAGAGGTGATACGGCAAATAGCTTTTCACCTTTTTTATTTTTACCATCTTTAATAATTGCTAGTGAAAAAGGATTATCATATTCAACACTCCAACAAGAAGCAGATACATGACCTAGTTTAGGATTTGGAAAACTTACTTTTGCATTTTTCACAAGATAAGAGCCTTCAGGTATTGATGTTTTTTTATCAATTGGAACAACTCCCACAATTTTCTCTCTATTATTCTCTGTAAATGCCTTTCTATTAAGTGATCTCTTTCCAATAAAATCTTTTTTCTGACTAAGCATTCCTTCTAGAGAAAGATCATAAGCAATTGTGCGTCCATCGATCTCAGAACCAGCAACATGACCCATTTCAATCCTAAGTGTTGAAAGAGCTTCGGTGCCATAAGGCTGTATACCAAAATCTTCACCTTGATTTATAATTTCATTCCACATTTCCTCTCCATAATCAGACATTACATTCATTTCAAAGGCTAATTCACCTGAAAAAGAGATGCGAAAAACTCTCGCAATAGTATTTTTAAATTTTAATACTTTGAAACCCATAAATGGAAATTCTTCGTTGCTCATATCCTCTTCAGGAAAAAGTCTTTGAAGCAATTCTCTAGATTTTGGACCTGCAATAGCAGCTCCTGCCCATTGTTCAGTGGTTGATACAACATTAACATCAAGCTCTGGCCAGACAACTTGAAGGTAATATTCAAGATGTGATAGAACATTTGCGGCTTGTGCTGTTGTAGTTGTCATATGAAAATGATTTTCAGCTAATCTTGTTGTAGTTCCATCATCAAAAACCATACCATCCTCTCTTAACATCACACCATATCGTGCTTTTCCAACAGGTAATTTGAGAAAGGCGTTTGTATATACTCGATTAAGAAACTCTGCAGAGTCTTTTCCTTTAATATCAATTTTTCCAAGTGACGTTACATCACATATACCAACATTTTGTCTCACATTTAAAGCTTCTCTTTTAGCGGCTTCTTGGAGAGTCTCATTACCTCTCTTATAATATCTTGGGCGTAGCCATAGTCCTGCATCAACAAATACAGCGTTATTCTTTTCGTGCCATTCATGGATTGGAGATTTTCTTGTTGCACGATAATTTTTTCCAACTTCACGACCAATAATAGTACCGATAGTTACCGATGTATAAGGCGGTCTAAAAGTTGTGTGTCCAACTTCTGGAACAATTTTCTTTTCTAGATCTGAAACCAGTTGTAAGCCATTCAGATTACTTGTTTTACCTTGGTCCGTAGCCATTCCAAGAGTGGTATATCTTTTTACATGTTCAATTGATCTGAAACCTTCTCTCACTGCCAATTGGATATCTGAAACAGCTACATCATTTTGAAAATCAACAAATCTCTTATAGTGTTTGTTGTCTGGAAGTGGCATGCACCAGAATTTATCATGAGAACCAAAATCCTTTTCATCTGAAATTGGGATTGAAGTTTCTCTTCCATTTTTTGTGATCTCGTCTGAAAGCTGATACCCCTTTTTGAAACCATCAGCTAAACTTTCTTTTAATGTAAAAGAGCCATTAGCTGAGCCAGTCACAGTTTCTTTCTGTCTTGATTGATCAGGTAAAAATGTATCTGTTTCACTTTCATATTTAAGTTTGTTTCCTGATTGAGATGCAAGATGAACAGTAGGTGTCCAGTTGCCAGATACAAAAATAGAGTCACATGGAATTGTCGTTAAATTTTTATAGCCATCTCTAGATTCAGTAAGTTCACCAATGGTAGCTGATTTAACTTTTCTATATCCAGCAGTATTTGCAATCCCATGGTTAAATTTAACTTCTATTCCAATATTTTTAGCTTCGATGACTACTCCGGCATCCGATGACTTCCTGGTATCTAAAATAATTGTATCTATTCCATGAGATTTAAACTCAATTGCTGTTTCATATGCTGTATCATTGTTTGTGAAAATAATTGGTTTTTTTCCTGGTAGAACTCCATACACTTTTAAATATTCGCGAGCAGACGATGCCAACATGATGCCAGGCCTGTCATTATTAGCAAAAATAAGAGGTCTTTCAATTGAACCGGTAGATATTAAAACATGTTTAGCTCTTATATACCAAAGTCTTTGACGAGGAGTATAAGGCTCAGGGTTATTGAGATGATCTTTGCATCTTTCAAACATGACAAGCATATTATGATCATAGTAGCCAAAAACCTGAGAACGTTTTTTTATGATTACATTTGGCATTGATTTTAACTCACTAATAGAGTCTTCAACCCACTCATCTCCATTCTTATTGCCAATAGTTACATTGTCAGTCAGTAACGATCCGCCAAATCGAGCTTTATCCTCGGCAAGAATAACACGCGCTCCATTTTTTGCAGCAGATAGGGCACTTGCGATACCGGAAGGTCCCGATCCAACAACTAGAATATCACAATGTTCGTACTGATGTTCATATCGATCAGGGTCAGGATCCAAAGATGCCCTACCCATTCCCGCAGCCTTTCTTATAAAAGGTTCGTAAACATGATACCAAAAACTTTTTGGCCACATAAATGTCTTGTAATAAAAACCAGCAGGAAAAAAACGATTTAAAAAATTATTTATCCCTCCAACATCAAAGTTTACTGATGGCCAACAATTCTGACTTTCAATCCTTAAGCCTTCTACTAATTCTACCTCAGTAACATTAACATTTGGCTCTGTAATATTGTCTTTATATAATTGGACTTTCCCATTTGCATCCTCAACTCCTGCAGCAATAATACCTCTTGGCCTGTGATATTTAAAACTCCTCCCGATAAGATGAACACCATTTGCCAGTAAAGCTGAAGCTAAAGTGTCGCCTTTATAGCCAGTATATTCTTTACCATTAAATATAAAGCTAATTTCTTTACTTCTATCAATGAGGCCTCCAGATGTTATTCTAAATTCTTGAGACACTTTAGGGGTTTTCTTTCATTTCCATCGTTTGAATAATATCGTGAGTAGCTGTGTTTCGCAGGACTTTAAACCATTGACGACATCCTGATATATGATGCCATAGTTCTAAGTGATTACCTCTTGGATTCTTACGATAATAAACGAAATTGTCCCAATCTTGATCTGAAACTTCAGTGTTTAATTCTGGCCTCTTAACAGTTGCATCTCCACCATAGGCAAATTCATTTTGAGACCTATTTCCACAATATGGACATTTTATTTCAAGCATAATTAACTAATCCAGGTTTTTGTTCCGAGACCTTTTTCGTCAATTAAGTGTCCTGTATGGAATCGATCTAATTTAAATGGAACATTTAATTCATGAGGTTCATTACAGGCAATGGTATGAGCAAAAGTCAGCCCTGAAACTGGTGTTGCTTTAAAGCCACCATAGCACCAACCACAATTTAAGTAGACGCCATCAATGTGAGTTTTATCAATTATAGGAGAACCGTCCATGGACATATCCATAATCCCACCCCATGTTCGTAATATCTTTAATCGACTTAAATTCGGAAAAAGTGCGACACCTTCAGTTAGAACATGTTGGATCGTAGGCAAATTTCCTCTTTGGGCATAACTATTATATCCATCTAAATCTCCACCCATAACCATTTCACCTTTATCAGATTGACTGCAATAAAAATGACCAGCGCCAAATGTTACAACTCCATCAAGCAGAGGTTTCACCGGCTCTGAAACGCAAGCTTGTAAAACATGAGCCTCAATTGGAAGAGTCATATTTAATTTTTCAGCTAGTATGGAAGTACTTCCTGCAACACAAAGCCCAACTTTATTTGTTTTGATATTACCTTTTGATGTTTGTACTCCAATGACTTTGCCATTCTCAATATCAAAACCGTTTACTTCACAATGTTGTATTATGTCTACTCCCATGTCATCAGCTGCCCTTGCGTATCCCCATGCAACTGCATCATGTCTTGCCGTTCCACCAATTGGCTGAAGAAGCCCTCCAAAAATCGGGAATCGAGCATTCTCAGTAAAATCTGCAAATGGAATCATCTTTCTTACCTCTTCTCTTCCAAGAAGTACTGCATCAATCCCATTCAACCTCATTGAATTTCCTCTTCTAGCGTAAGTGTTTAATTGAGCATCTGAGTGAGCAAGATTTAGTATTCCTCTGGGTGAATACATTACATTATAATTTAATTCCTGACTCAGGTCTTTCCACATTTGCATTCCTTGTTCATAGAACAAGTTATTGGCATCATGCATATAATTAGATCTTAAAATCGTGGTATTTCTTCCAACGTTTCCCCCGCCAATCCAACCTTTTTCTAGGATAGCGATATTTTTTAGATCGTAATATTTTGCTAAATAATAAGCAGTCGCTAATCCATGACCACCGCCACCAATGATAACTGCTTCATATTCTTTTTTTGGCTCAGGATCTCTCCAAGCAACATCCCAATCTTTATGATGATTGAGAGCATTTTTAACCAGACTGAATACTGAGTATTTTTTCAAAACAAATAACCTTTAAAGTTTAATTATATAGAACGATTTTGCTCAACTCCAAGGAAAGGGACTGTTTGATGTAGGGTGTAGCTTGCCTTCTTCATATCTTGAGTATCTGAATGGTTCTAATAAGCTACTTTTTTCACCAAGGATTTCATCGGCAACAAGCTTTCCTACGCCTAACATTTTATATCCATGATTTGAGTCAGCAATCATGTAAACATTTTCTCTAAATTGATCAAATACAGGAAAAGAATCAGGAGTAAAACATCCTAGTCCACCAGTAGCACCTTTCTTAAACAAGTGCGATTTTCCCTCAAATCTTTTATGGCAGAACGCTAGTGCAGAAGTCCACATATGGGCAAAGTTATCATCAATCACAAAGTTTTTAGATGATGGTCCATAAGGATCTACTTCTATTCCAGCTCCACCAGGCTTACCTACTTTATAAGGAGAAGCCCCACCTTGAATTCCTCCAAAATGAAAATCAGGCTTATAATAAATTCCCCATAATTTATCTGTGATTAGAGATTTATCGACATCAGAATAAAGAGGTGCGTCAGTATCAACATGAATGACAGGAGGCATGTTCCCATCTTCAGTTTTTAAGAAATTTGGATCAACGTTGAGAACTCCTTCAACTAAAAACCAGTATTGCCACATGGGAATATTTTCATGAACTGTTCCATTGCTTTTAATACTAACTTCTTTTGGTAGCTCTAGCATATTCCAAAATGATTGTGCCCAAGGACCTGCACCGATTATAACTTGATCGCACTTTATTGATCCTTTATCAGTGTCCACAGCAGTTACGGCATCAGAGTTTGAACCATATTGAAAACCTTTAACTGTAACCCCTGTTAAAAGTCTTACACCTTCATGTTCAGCCTTATCAGCTAAACCATACATAGCAGATGTATTATTAGCATAACCTCCTCTTTTTTCATGAAGCACGCTCGTAATTCCTTTTGCTTGCCAATCACCAAACATTGATTTCATATATTTTTCAGAATCTTCTTTTCCTTGAATGAACTCTGAGTCGTATCCAATATTTTTTTGTTGTTCATATATGGAAGTAACATCTTCTTCCATACACTCTGGACTGATCTGCATATAACCAACACTGTGATAATGATATGCTTTAGGGTCTGTTTCCCAAACTTCTACTGAGTGCGCCATTAACTCTCTCATTGCAGGTTGAAAATAATTATTTCTTACCACGCCACATGCAACCCCAGTTGCTCCTGCAGCAATTGAGTCTTTTTCAATAATTAAGATTTTACTTCCATCGCCTTTCCCTTGTGCTTTTAATTTTGCAGCCAAATGGTAGGCCGTGCTTAGTCCGTGAATTCCAGCACCGATAATTACATAATCAGCTTTATCAGGTATCGACATTATTTAATCCTAAATTTTAAATCTAATAATTAGCATTTTTCTTACTTCGCGATAGTTGTCAATTCAAATTTGATGTATGCTTGACGATATAAATGGATATTAATTTAGAAAATTTTAACGTAAGAAAAACAAACCCTTATGATGCTGGAGTCATAGGTCTTCCAGATGGAGTTGAGCGCTATGTAGCAAAAGCCATGGGGCTGACTGGAATTGAGTTCTTTAAGGGTGACCATATTTCAATTAAAAATGTTGAAGGAAGTCAAAAAGCTGAAGTTGTTGTTTTTGATAGTGCGGGAAAGTCTTCACCAGAATCAATTGGATCGAAAAGTAATGGTGATGCTATTTTTGCTAAAGAAGTATTATCGAATAAATCAGAAAAAGATTATTTATTATCAAAATTAAAGAAGAAAAATATTGATTTTCATAAAGCCCATTCAATTAATCTGTTTGATCAAGAGACAATTGCTGGAACAGTTGAAGAGTTTACCTGTGAAAATGATGGATTCATTATTATTGCTGCCCCCGGTACTGATATGTCAGTTGATAGTCAAAATCCACCAACTGATTTAGAGGTTAAAATTAAAAGGCTAAATAAAACTAATAACAAAGCTAATTATTATTTACCCCCTCCTTTAGCAGAGATTAAAGAAGAGTTTATTGTCGATAACAGTACAGCAATATCATATGAAGTTGAGGCAGGTGATTTTATTCAAGTGATTGATTTATATGGCAGACAGTGTTCTGATTTTCAAGTTTTTGATTCTTTAAAATTAGAAAAAGGAAAAGAGCTGTCGATAGATCCAATGGTCACAAGAAGTATTATTGGAATGAATTATGCTGTACCAGGACTATTTTCAAAATACTTTGATCAGGATCAAGATGCGTTAGTTGAAGTCATTCAAGATACTTGTGGCAGGCATGATACTTTTGGAAATGCATGCAGCTCAAAATACTATGAAGATGTAGGTTATTTTGGTCATGCAAATTGTTCAGATAATTTTAACAAGGCATTGGATGCCTACGGTGTAGAAAAGAGAAGAGCTTGGCAGGCTATTAATCTATTTTTTAATACTGGTCTTGATGCAACAAATGTTTTCTTTTTTGATGTACCGTGGTCAGTACCAGGAAATTATGTTCTCTTTCAAGCACAAAAGAACTTAGTCTCTTTGTCGTCCGCTTGCCCTTGTGACATTGATGCAGCTAATGACTGGAACCCGACAGATATTTGCGTTAGAATTTACTCTAAGGAGAATTTTTTCTCTAAAGCAATAGGATATCGAAAGAGTGTGGAAGCAGATATAGATTTAACAACTCAAACAGGTTTTCACGACAGAACCTCAAAGTTGACAAAAGATTACATTGAATTCGCTGGTGTTTGGATTCCTCGAAAATATGACAATCATGGAACCGTAGCGGAGTACACCGCCTGTCGAAATAATGTTGTTATGATGGACCTATCATCACTAAAAAAGTTTGAAGTTATTGGTCCCGATGCAGAAGAGCTAATGAATACTGCATTAACGAGAAATGTGAAGAAATTATCAGTAGGCCAAGTTGTATACACAGCAATGTGTTATGAAAATGGAACAATGATCGATGATGGAACACTTTTTAGACTGGGAGACACCAACTTTCGATGGATTGGTGGAAGTGATTATTCTGGAGAATGGTTACGTGAATTAGCTTTAAAATTAAATTTGAGAGCTTCAGTTAAATCTTCTACGGATCAATTACACAACCTTTCGGTTCAGGGTCCAAACAGTCGTAAAGTTTTATCAAAAATAATGTGGACGACACCTGCAAGTCCTGGAATTGAGGATTTGAAATGGTTTCATTTTAATATCAGCAGATTGAACGATCATCAGGGCATACCGGTAATGTTGTCTCGAACTGGTTATACAGGGGAGCTTGGATATGAAGTTTATTGTCATCCAAAAGACGCTCCTGCAGTGTGGGATGCAATTTGGGAAGCTGGACAAGAATATGATATAGTCCCAATGGGCTTTGATGCTTTGGATATGCTTAGAATTGAAGCAGGATTGATCTTAGGAGGAAACGAATTTAGCGACGAGACAGATCCTTTTGAGGCAGGTATTTCATTTACGGTTCCACTTAAATCAAAAGACGCAAATTTTATCGGTCGTGATGCTTTGATCAGAAGAAAAGAGAATCCTCATCGAAAATTAGTGGGTCTTGAAATCGAAGGCAATGAAAGATGCGGTCATGGAGATTGTGTTCACATCGGAAAAGGACAGATTGGCGTTATTACGAGTGGTATGATTTCTCCAACTCTCGATAAGAATATTGCATTTTGTCGAATAGACGTTCATTCATCAGAAATAGGTACTGAAGTTGAAGTGGGAAAGCTTGATGGTCATCAAAGAAGATTGAAAGCTAAGATAATTGAGTTTCCATTTTATGACCCCACAAAAAGCAGAGTAAAAGCATAAAAAGAAAAATATATCTACCAGTAGTATGTGCTTTTATTAGTTTATCAACATCTAGGTATTGATAAGAAGAATTATAAAATTTTCATTTCAGATTAGTAACAATATGTGCGTATAATATTTGTAGGATTAATTAAATATTACAAATCTAGGAGAATAAATAATGAAAAAAATGATAAGTTTTTTATCTGCTTTTTTAATTGTTACAGGTATTTCACTTGGAACAGCTAGTGCAGATAAAAGTGGAGTTGTTAAAATTCCTACTCACAACTGGTCAAGCCAACTTGTTGGCGCTGAAGTAGTTGGCGAGTTGTTGAAAATGGTTGGCGAGGAAATTGAATACATTCCAATGGATAGCCAAACTGTTTATCAATCAATGGCTGATGGAGATATTGATTTAGTTCATGAGATTTGGGAGGGTGCATTCGGTGCATCTTACGAGAAGTCTCTTGCTACTGGAAACGTAGAAGAAATCTTAACTCATGATGCTGTTACAAGAGAAGATTGGTGGTATCCAAATTTTGTTGAAGAAACTTGCCCTGGCTTACCTTCATGGGAAGCATTAAATGCATGCTCAGATCAGTTTGCAAGAGCTGACTCTGGAGGCAAAGGTGTATTTATCGGTGGTCCAGTTGACTGGTTAAAACATGATGCGGAAAAAGTTGAAGCTTTAGGCATGAACTTTGAAGTTAGAAACGCAGGTTCAGCTGGAGCAATCTGGGCTGAATTAGATGCAGGTGTTGCTCAAAATAAGCCTGTAGTAATCTTTAACTGGAGTCCAAACTTTATTGGTGCGAAGTACCCAGGAAAATTTGTTGAGTTTCCAACTCATGATCCTAAATGTACAACTGATGCATCATGGGGTGTAAATCCAAATGCTCTTTATGACTGTGGTAACCCAGCAAGTGGATACTTAAAACTTGCAGTTAACAAAGACTTTAGCAAAAACCATCCTGCTGGATACAAAGTATTAAAGCAGATGAACTTTTCTGGCCCTGATATTGATAAAATGGCCAACTATGTTGATACTGATGGCTTAGAAGTTCCAGCTGCCGCTCAAAAGTGGTTAGATGAACATGAGTCTAAATGGTCTAACTGGGTAAATTAATACTTTTTAGAACTTACTAATTTCCTTAGTTTTAAAGAAAGAAATTAAACGAACCAGCTTGTTGCTGGTTCGTTTTTTTTTAAAATATGATACTCTTTCTCTAGATTTATGAATGATAATGTAAAAATCTCATGTAAAAATATTTGGAAACTATATGGTGAGAATCCTGAAAAGTTTCTTGCGGCAAATGATTTTAATCCTTCATCAAATTTAATAAGGTCTGAGAAGTATATTCCAGCAGTTCGTGATGCAAATATTGATGTAATGACTGGGGAAATATTAGTCATTATGGGCTTAAGTGGCTCAGGAAAATCTACCTTGCTGCGTTGCATGTCAAAGTTAATTGAGCCAACTCATGGACAAGTTTTTTTTGAAGGAAAAGATTTGATTAAAACTTCTCAAAAAGAATTGATTGAGATTAGAAGGCATAAAATGGGAATGGTCTTCCAGCATTTTGCTTTACTTCCACATAGAACAGTTCTTCAAAATGTTGCCTTTCCTCTGGAAGTTCAAGGTATTGACCGTGATAAAAGGGAGTCGCGCGCTGAAGATGTAATAAAGCTTGTAGGACTGGAAGGACGAGAAAAATATTATCCAAGAGAGCTTTCTGGAGGCCAGCAGCAAAGAGTAGGCCTTGCTCGATCATTGGCAGTTGAGCCTGATGTATGGTTTTTAGATGAACCTTTTTCCGCATTAGATCCGTTAATCAGAAAAGAAATGCAAAATGAATTTTTAAGACTGCAAAGTATGCTTCAAAAAACAATTGTATTTATCACCCACGATTTTGATGAGGCGATAAGATTAGCAGATCGAATCGTGATTATGAATGAAGGCAATATTGTTCAAGTCGGTAATGCAGAAGAATTAATTACCAATCCTGCGAATGATTATGTAGCAGAATTTACAAAAGATATACCAAGAGCAAAATTACTTTCAGTAGGAAGTATAATGAATAAACAAAAGGTCGAGGGAGCTGAAATAAAAGTATCTCAGAGTGCAAAAGTTGCTGAGATTGCAAAAGAAATTCTTATGAATAACGCTCCAGCAGCAGTAACTGATGATAACTCTAATGTTGTTGGCAGTATTACAAAACAAGATATTGTAAATGTTCTATTTGAAAAAGAATGAGTATTAATAATTTCTTTAAGTCTGGTTTTTTTTTTATATTTGCACCATTTTTAATTTTAATATCATTAAAACCATTTTTACCTAAGTGGTCATTGGTACCTCCAAAGAGTTGTCTTGGAGGATGCGGCACAATAGAGGGTATGATTCCATTTGTTCAATGGACTAATGATGGAATTCAATTTTTAAGAAGTTATGAAATATTTGGTCTTTTTACTTTTAGAGAGTTTACCCGCTCAATTGCTGATGGAGTGGATGTCTTATTAGGTTTTACAGAAGCCATATTGCATAAAGGATTTGCTGATGCTGGTATTGGGCCAATGCCCTGGATCATGATTTTTGGTCTTGCGATTGTCCTTGGGCTGTACTTAAAAGGATGGAGACTCGCGCTACTAGGTGGGGGCTGTTTTTTTTACCTAGCTCTTTTTAGTCAGAGAGGTATTTGGGAATTATCTATGAAGACTTTATCTGCAATTGCAGTTTCAACACCGTTAGCAGCTATTATTGGAATAGCTCTAGGAATTTTAGCCGCTAAAAGAAAAAGAGTTCATAGTTTTGTATGGCCATTTTTAAATGTGCTTCAATCACTTCCACATTTTTCATATTTAATTCTGGTCGCTATTTTTTTTGGGATTGGCTCTAAAGCTGGAGTTATAGCTACAGTTATTTTTGCTTTCCCCCCAATGACCCGTCTTACGATACTTGGATTGAAAGGTGTATCACCAGAAATTATTGAAGCAGGCATCATGGCAGGATGTACTAGGTTGCAAATGTTATTCAAAGTTGAATTACCTGCTGCTCGTGCATCTATTATGCTTGGTATTAATCAAGTTATTATGCAGTGTCTTGCAATGGTCGTTATTGCATCATTTATAGGACAGGCAGGTTTAGGACATGATCTTTTAACAAGGCTTCAAAACTTAAGGCTTGGTCAAGCATTTGAAATTGGTGTCGCTGTGGTTTTTATAGCAATTACACTTGATCGATATAGCCAGGCTTTTTCGCAGAAAGAACCAGAACGTTTGAAAGAAGGATCGTTTTGGGTCCGTCATCCTTACATTACAGCTGCAATTGCCGTATTTTTCTTCTCAATATTATTAGCTTACTTAACACCAATGGCTGCGAAGCTTCCAAAGGAAATGACCATATCATTGTCTGGATATTTAGATGCTATGATTAAATTTATCACAACTTCATTGTACAAGCCCTTGGGTGCTCTGAGAGATTTTCTATTAATCTATGTTTTTGTTCCAACTAAAGCGGCTTTTCAGTATTTACCATGGATAGCGGTAGTTACACTTGTTGGATGCGTAGGCTGGCGTTTGGGTAAATTCAAACTTGCATTAACAGTTATTTTATTTGTTTTATTTATTGCTACGTCTGGGTATTGGGTGAGAGCAATGATTACATTATATATGGTTTTTGTATCTCTTATTATATGTGCAATGATTGGTATTCCAGGAGGAATCTGGGCATCTAAAAAAGAAAGTAGAACAAAGATTGTTTTAAATATATGTGATACGTTCCAAACTTTTCCATCTTTCATATACCTATTACCCGCAGTTATGTTATTTCAAATAAGTGATGTGTCGGCAATATTTGCAATAGTTATTTATTCATCAATTCCCATTACTCGTTATACAATTTTTGGACTACGAAATGTTCCAGCTCATATTATTGAGGCCGCAATAACTTCGGGATGCACTCCTCGACAGATATTATGGAAAGTTCGTATGCCTCTGGCTTTTCCTGAGATTCTATTAGGCCTTAATCAAACTCTGATGTTTGCCTTATTCATGGTGATGATTGCTGGATTTATAGGTACTGTAGATTTATCTCAAGAAATATTTAGAGCCTTGTCATTCAATGATGGTGGTAAAGGATTAATCATTGGTTTATGTGTAGCGTTTATTGGTTTGACGGCTGATAGGCTTTTGGTTGAATGGTCAAATCAGATGAAGCAAAAACTTGGATTTCAAACTTAGGCTAAATAAATGTCTAAAAAAAATTTATCAGAAATTCTATCATTAGATAAAATTGAAGTGGTCAAGAGTGAGATTAATCAAGCTCATGGCCTTCCAAATGAATGTTATATAAGTGAAGAATATTTAGAATTTGAAAGGGATAACGTTTTTGCTAGTAGCTGGACAGTTATTGGAACAGCTAGCTCTGTTCCTGAAGCTGGTGACACAATCCCATTTGACTTGCTAGGTATTCCATTAATTGTTGTTAGGGACAAAAATCAAAAAATAAAAGTATTTCATAATGTGTGTAGTCATAGAGGTCACAAACTAATTGATAAACCCTGTAAACAAAAAAACTTCATAGTGTGCCCTTATCATTCGTGGTCATATAATTTTAATGGAGAACTTGAAAGAACACCACATATCGGAGGATTGAATCAGCATAAACTCGAAAGCTTTGATAAAAGTCGTAATAATTTGAAAGAAGTTCGATCCAATGTTTGGATGGATTTAATATTTGTCAATATTAATTCTAATGCAAAAAGTTTCAATCAACATATAAAACCAATTGAAGATCGGTGGTCAAAGTTCATAACTAATGATGATCAAAAATTAATTCATCGTGCTAAAAACTTTGGCAATTTTCAAATGTGTGTGAACAGTAATTGGAAATTTGCAATTGAAAACTACTGTGAGAGTTATCATCTGCCAACTATTCATCCAGAGTTAAATCGTGTTTCAAATATTGAGGATCACTACCATATTGAGGATGAAAATATGACATTTTCAGGACAAGGTAGTAAAAAATATTCTCAGCAATTTGATGGAAATAAAAAATTTTCTACATTTCCAAATTGGCCCAATAATTTATATGAAAATTCGGAATACGTTTCACTATTTCCTAACTTAATGCTGGGAATTCATGTAGATCATTTTTTTGCATTTTGGCTTGAACCAATATCAATGACGCAAACTAAAGAACATTTTGAAATGTATTATGTTGGTCAGGAAAGTGCATGCAGTGATGAATATGAAGAACTAAGAGAAAAGAATTTCATATTCTGGCAGCAAGTTATGAATGAAGATGTTAGCGCTATCGAGGGAATGCAAAAAGGTAGAAAATCTCCAGTTTATAATGGTGGAAATTTTTCTCCTATTATGGATAGTCCAACACACCTATTTCATAAATGGGTTGCAGATAATTTAACCGCTAAATCTAATGCCTTCTAACAAATTAGCAGATATGAATATTCACTATAGTGATAATCGTAAGATCGATCCAAACCAGGGGATGCGTCTTGGCGATGGAACAGTCAATGACGGTGACCGTGTCGAAATTGGGCCAACTGCACTTGCCTATGCAGAGTGGCAAGACGCAGGGCTGGCATTGCCGGATTTAAATGAGGTGCGTAAAGCCAGGCATAAGCGCCTAACTGATGCAATTGTAGCTCGCGGTTATGGAGGGTTATTGATGTTTGATCCCCTTAACATTCGTTATGCAACCGACACGACAAATATGCAATTGTGGAACACCCACAATCCGTTCAGGGCTTGTTTACTCTGCGCTGACGGATATATGGTACTCTGGGATTATAAGAATGCACCGTTTCTTGCCCAATATAATCCACTCGTTCGAGAAAGTCGCTCAGGAGCGGATATGTTTTACTTCGCTCGAGGTGATCGGATCGGGCCAGCAGCTGACTCTTTCGCAGCTGAAGTATTAGACCTGCTTACTACTCACGCTCCAGGTTGTACACAAGTCGGTATAGACAAAATTCAGCCTGCAGGTTTAGACGCGGTCCGCCGAGCGGGGCTTGAGTATCGTGACGGTGAGGAAGTGACAGAACGCGCACGAGCTATAAAGACCGAGCATGAATTACGAGCCATGCGCTGCTCTATTTATTCTTGTGAACGCTCGATGGCAGTTATGGAGGAATTTGCACGCACAGAAATTTCAAAAGGTGGTGTGACAGAGGATGATGTTTGGGCAGTGCTCCATGCAGAGAATATTAAAAGGGGTGGCGAGTGGATTGAGACGCGACTGCTTACTTCGGGGCCACGCACCAACCCATGGTTTCAAGAATGTGGGCCAAGGATCATATCCGAGAATGAAATTCTTGCTTTCGATACTGATTTGATCGGTCCTTATGGGATTTGTGCAGATCTCAGTCGTACCTGGTGGATTGGCGACAGTTTAGCACCAGCTAATATGCGCGAGAGTTATGCAGAGGCAGTTGAACACATTCGCTATAACACAAAACTTCTAAAGCCCGGTCTCCACATGGAAGACTTGACTCGTTCTTTGCACGTGTTGCAGGACAAGTATCAGGCGCTCAAGTATTCATCGCCTATACATGGTGTCGGGATGTGTGACGAATGGCCTATGATCGCTTACCCAGACCGCTTGGTTAAGAATGCTTTCGACGCTGTTCTTGAACCGGGCTTGACTCTTTGTGTAGAGGCTCTGGTAGGTGAAATTAATGGAGACCACATGATCAAGCTTGAGGATCAGGGTGTCGTCACAAACAATGGCTACGAAACAATTTCTACTTATCCGCTCGACGAGCGACTGTTTTCAAAATAGAAGTCCGTATATATTACAAAAACAAATAACCTTGTTATTTTTTAATTCGACAGAATATTAAATTAGGTATAATTTTTATTTATAATCTGAATAGTTTAAGAGGTAACTGTCATGAAAAAAGATCTGATTACCAGATTAAATGAAGGCCCAATCATTTGTGCTGAGGGCTATCTATTTGCAATGGAACGAAGAGGATATTTATCCGCCGGTGCTTTTGTTCCAGAAGTCGTTTTAGAGCATCCAGAAGTTGTGACACAATTGCATAGAGAATTTATTAGAGCGGGATCTGATGTCGTTCAAGCTTTTACTTATTATGGCCATAGAGAAAAATTACGAATCATAGGGAAAGAACATTTATTGGAGTCTTTACAAAAAAATGCTCTACAAATTGCTAAAGACGCTGCCAATGAATACAAGGATCTAGATCTTATGGTTTGTGGAGATGTCGCAAATACAAATATTTATGACCCAAATGATAAGCAATCAATTATTGAATGCCAAAAAATGTATGAAGAACAAGTGGCGTGGGCAAAGGAAGCAGGAGTTGATTTTATAGTTGCTGAGACAATTAACTGGACTGAAGAAATGAAAATTGCACTTAAAGCAATCAAAGATGAAGGAATGATTGCGGTTGCAAATTTTGCGATACCAAGGGGAGATAAAACAAGAGAAGGACATACACCTGAAGATGCTTGTAAGATGATGGAAGATTTAGGTGCAGATGTAGTTGGTTTAAACTGTTATAGAGGACCTGACATGACCATGAAACTTTTAAACAAAGTAAGAGATAAAGTATCCTGTCATGTTGCTGGATTGCCAGTACCTTATCGGACTACAGAAGAAGAACCTGGTTTTTTAAATATTTCAGATGATGGATGTAACTGTATTCCTGGTGACAATGCATTTCCTGTAGCCTTGGATAATCTATTATGCAATCGTTTTGAGATGGCTAAATTTGCAACAGACTGTATGGAAAAAAATATAAACTTCATTGGAATTTGCTGTGGCGCTGAAGCACATCACGTGAGAGAAATGTCAGTAGCTGTGGGCAAGAAACCAATTTCGATGAAATATATGCCGGACATGAGAAAACATTTTCATCATGGAACAGACGAAACTCTTAAGCGGGTAAATAAAGAATTTACACCTTAAGAATGCAGACTCACGCCAAAGTTGTTGTAATCGGTGGGGGAGTTGTAGGATGCTCCATTCTTTTTCATTTAGCAAAGTTTGGGATGAAGGACTGCGTTCTTCTAGAACGAAAAGAATTAACAGCAGGATCTTCTTGGCATGCCGCAGGAAACGTCCATGTTATTTCTTCAGATCCAAACATATCCAGACTAATGGCCTATACAATAAACTTGTATAAGGAAATTGAGGAGACATCAGGTCATTCAGTTGGATTTAAACCAAGCGGAGGATTTTATTTAGCATCAAATGAAGTTTGGTCTGACTATCTGAAAAGAGAGAGAACAAAAGCTAGATATATGGGTCTTGATCAGGAGTTTATTTCATTGGAAGAGGTTGCAAAAAAGAATCCTCTTATTGATCCAAAAAAATATATTTCAGCTTTATGGGATCCAATCGATGGAGAAGTAGATCCATCGGGTGTTACATATGCATTTGCAAAATCTGCAAAAGTTCATGGAGCTAACTACCATACAAATACTGAAGTTAAGGATACTAAGCAAAGAGAAGATGGAACATGGGATGTATTTACTGATAAGGGAAATATTCATGCAGAAATTGTTATTAATGCTGGAGGACTCTGGGCAAGAGAAGTTGGAAAACTTGCAGGATTAAATTTGCCTGTACAACCAATGGAACATCATTATTTAATTACTGATACAATTCCAGAAATAGCTGAGATGCCCCAGGGATCAAGACTGCCAATTGGAACTGATTTTGATGGAAATATTTATTTTAGACAAGAAGGGCAAGGTATGTTGCTTGGTACATATGAACCTAAGTCAACACCATGGAAAGTGGAAGGAACTCCTCTGGACTTTGGGCATGAACTGTTAGAGCCAAAGTTAGAAAATATTCAAGATCGATTAGCTATCGGTTTTGAGAGAATGCCAGCTTTGGAAAAAGCAGGAATTAAAAATATTATTAATGGTCCTTTTACATTTGGCCCTGATGGAAGTCCTTTAATTGGGCCAGTTCCAGGTATGAAAAATTATTGGGTAGCAGTTGGCGTTATGGCTGGATTTTGTCAAGGAGGAGGTGTGGGTAAATGTATTGCAGAATGGATTATTGATGGCGAGCCTTCTATAGATGTTTGGGCAATGGATGTTGCACGGTTTGGTGATTATGCCTCTCCACATTATGGAACAGTTAAATCATCTGAAAATTATGAACGAAGGTTCATTATGACATTTCCAAATGAAACGTTGCCAAAAGGGAGAAAACAAAAGACGACAGCTTTATATGATCGTTTTGTTAACATGGGTGCAGTTATGGGTGACAGCTTCGGACTCGAAAATGTTCTTTGGTTTGCCGATAATCCTGAAGATGCATATGAGGATCCAACTATTAAACGTTCCCGTTCCCATAAGTATGTTTCAAATGAAGTTAAGAATGTAAGAGAAAATGTTGGAGTAACAGAAATAGCTAATTTTTCTAAACATGAATTTAAGGGCAAAGATTCAAGAAAATTTTTAGACTATATTTTGGCAGGTAGAATACCAAAAGTAGGGCGTATAGCTTTAAGTCCAATGTTATCTAAAAAAGGCAAACTATATGGAGACCTTACTGTTTCATGTCTTAGTGAAGATCATTTTATGGTTTATGGTTCTGGCGCTGCACAGGAGGCACATCGACGATGGTTTGAACAAAACTTAGATCAATATGAAGTTGATTATACAAATAGATCTGACGATTATCATGGCCTTGCTATTTCAGGTCCAAAATCAAGAGATTTACTACAATTATTAGTTAGAGAAGATGTTTCAAATGAGACATTTAAATTTAGAGACTCGAGACAAATATTTGTTGCTGGTGTTCCTGCATTAGTTAATCGGTTATCATTTACTGGAGAACTGGGATATGAAATGTATGTAGCACCACACTATCAGCTCAAGTTGTACGAGGCCATTGAAGAAGCGGGGCAACAATTCAACATAAAACCTTTTGGAGGAAGAGCTTTAATGTCAATGAGGCTTGAAAAAAACTGGGGCGCATGGACACTTGATTTTAGATCTGATTTTACTTCAAAAGAGACAGGCCTTTCTTCATTCATAAATTGGGATAAAGATTTTATTGGCAAGGATGCTGCAGATAAAGATGACAGCAATCACAGGTTATTTTCTTTAGTAATTGAAACTGATGACATTGATGTGACTAACAATGAAGCTGTTATGCAGAATGATATTTGTATTGGCTATGTAACATCTGGAGGCTTTGGTCACTATGTACAAAAAAGTATTGCCTTTGCATATTTGAATAATGATTTGTTGAAAACTGAAGAAGTCTTACAAGTAGAAATTAATGGAGATTTTTATAACGCTTCAATTATTGATAAACCTTGTTATGATGAGTCAGGCAAAAATTTAAGACAATAAAAAATTGAAAAGTAAAATTTGTATTTTTTTAACATTATTTCTATTTTTAACATTGGGTATAAATGTGCATTCAAATGAAACTAATAATTCTTTGAAGCGCGTTCCAGCTGAGTGGGAACCACAAGAAGCAATTTGGATGCAATGGCCTGGTCATTGGGAAAAGGCTTATGAACCTACTTTTGCAAAGATGTCTGAAATTATTTCTCGCTATGAAAAACTTCATATTCTATATGGCACAGAAAAAATTTTTGACGATGCACGCAAAGCAATAAGTGATATTGGCGCAGACCCTAATAATAATATTAATTGGTATGAAGTACCTAATGATAACGCATGGATGAGGGACAATGGACCTGTTTACGTTTTAGAGAATAATGAGTTAAGAATTCAGAATTGGAATTTCGATGCATGGGGTGGAGCCTTTGGATCGGATGTTCCTTTTAATTTAGATAATTTAGTCCCTGTTGAAGTAGGAAGAATTCTTGAAATGCCTGTTGATTATGTGGATATTGTGCATGAACGAGGCAACTTAGAATTTAATGGATTAGACACAGTCATGCTAAATTGGAGCACACTAGGAGATCCAAGCCGAAATATTAATTATGATAAAATGCAAGCCGAGTACGATTTGAAGAAATATTTTGGCATTTCAAACGTAATTTTCATAGAGGGAATTCCAGATGGTGATCTAACTAAAGGTCATATAGATGGTATTGCTCGATTTATTGAAACAAGAACTGTTGTTGTAGTTCAATGTACATCTAATTCATTATGCCGACCCAATAGTAAAGATGCCAAGATTTATGATAATGCAGCAAAAATAATAGAGGAAGCAGGGTTCAATGTCATAAGAGAACCTATTGAAGGCTTTGTTCAATATAATAATCAAAAATTTGATACAAATTATATGAATTGGTTGGTGGGAAATGGGTTTGTAATTGCCCCAGGCTTTGGGAACCCTATAACAGATGCTAAAGCGAAATCTCGTATTGAGAGTTATTTTCCTAACCGTGACGTGTATATAATAGAAATGTTAAGTTCCTGGGCTGCCGGTGGGGGTGTACATTGTCATACAAATGATCAGCCCGCTTTTTCATTTTAACAAGGGTAATTAATTAAATCAATTATCCCAAAACGTATATTCATCGTCTTCTGTCCATTCCTCTCCATCATGTTTGTCTAAACGAACAGGAGTTGCAATAACACTCATAAAATTTGGTTCAACTTGTTGACTGTTATGCTCTTCAAGTATTTTTTCTAATAATTCTACTTTCTCTGACATCTGAGCTACTAAATTATTCCTCTCGGTTGGGTCATTGCTCAAATCAAAAAGCCATTTTTTATTTTGGTTTTTATCGACAATCATTTTCCATTCATCGTGCAAAACAGTTTGAAGTCTTCCTGATCTCCAAAAAAGAGTTTCGTGAGGAGGTTTATTTTCCTTTATATAGGGTATGATATTTTTACCATCTATAATTCTATCATCAGGAATGGATGCGCCAGCTGCTGCTGCGAATGTGCTAAAAATATCATTCTGATGTATTGGATGATCAAAAATAGTTCCTGGTTTTATTTCAGTAGGCCATTTTGCCATGAATGGTATGTGCAATCCTCCCTCAAAATGGTTTAACTTCCAACCTCGATAAGGCTTATTAATATCAGAGAGATGAATATAATTTGCACCTCCGTTATCGCTTGAAAATATAATTAAGGTATTTTCAGAAAGATTATATTCCTCAAGAGCATTAAGTACTTTTCCAACACTGCGATCTAATGATCTAATCATTGCAGAATAAACTCTAAGTCCATGATCATCTTCTTTTGATAGATGATGAAAATGATCGTAATCTTTTTTTAATGCTTGAAGAGGATTATGAGGAGCAAAGTGCCCTAAATAGAGAAAGAAAGGTCTATTTTTATTATTTTTAATAACTTTAAGAGCTTCATCAGTATAAAAATCAGTTATATAACCTCCAGGCTCATATGACTCACCTCCATTAAACCTTACTGAAAACTGAGAGGCGGCCCAAACCATTCGATCAACTCCTGCATCTGTATGTGCGTTGACAACATTTGGATCATCTTTAGGAAGATAGAGAGGACTTAATAACTGTAAGCTATCATCAAAGCCTTGGTCAGTTGGCAGCTGTCCTTTCGTATCACCCAAATGCCACTTACCGATGTGAGCATTATAATATCCTTGTTGTTTTAAAACTTCAGCAATTGTTATTTCACTGGATGGCATCCCTGCATATCCTTCATCTCCAATAAAATTTTCTTCAGAAACCTCAGCAAATTGAGTCCTTATGAGAGGATTTTCAATTTCATCCATCCATTTAAAAATTGTTCGTCCAATAGAATAAAAAGGAGTAAATTCATAGCCAAACCTCGTAGCATATCGACCTGTCATAAGAGATGCGCGGGATGGCGAACAGCTTGCGCTTGCTGCATATCCATTATTGAATTGAACACCTTCTTTTCCAATTCTATCAATGTTAGGTGTCATGAGAGTTCCGTCACCTGCTCCTCCATTGTATAGAGAAACATCATTAAACCCCAAATCATCAGCTAGAATGAGAATAATGTTTGGTTTTCTATCTTGCAACGGGAGTTCAGGAGCTGATGGACCTTCGGGCCACACCACTTCTTTATATTCTGCTACTGGTTCTGTGAATTTAAGTATCTTTGGAATTGCCCACACCACAACTTCAACTCGGTAAATCCAAAGTGTAGCTGAAATGAGAATTAATAATGCAATGCCAAAAAAGATTTTTTTTAACATTAATCTATGTATGTTATTTTAACTTTGTCAGAATTTAAGGGAAGAATACCCATTACTCCATCTCGACCAATTGTCCAATTTTTATAAATATCATTTACACCATCAAAGAATAACATTTTAGCAACTAATCCTTCCGGATATGGAATGAGATGATAAAAAATAAGATGTTTTACTTTTGCTAATTGAGCAACCTTAGCAGCCTGCGTTGGAGATGTGTGGTAATCAAGCACATCAATGAGAACGGTTGATAAGTTGCCTGTTTCATCGACTTTATACGCGGCGGTAGCTGCAGCTTCATTAAGTCTGTAAGAGAGCGCTTCATGAAACAGCAGATCAGTTTTATCTGCATGTTTAATTACATTTTCACTATAAGATGTATCGCCACTTATAGTGATGGACCGACCTTTGTAATCAAATCTGTATCCTATAGATGGTTTAACAGGGTCATGATCAACTAAAAAAGCTGTGACCTTTAAATCATCATCCTCAATGACAATTGAACTCTCTATATCAATTATATGAGTGTCAAAACCAGCAAATTCTATTGGGGCAACATCATTACCATGATGTTCATATCTCCATTTGTAATCAAGGGCGTAAGTTGCTTCAAATCCATCTGTAACCTTCTGCGTTCCTTCTGGTCCATAAACATCTAGTTTATCTGTTCGATTTTGAGTTACCCATGCATTCAAGTGTAAATCAGCTAAATCAGAAAAATGGTCTGAGTGAGTGTGCGTTAATAAAAATGCCTCAATCTTACCTAAATCAATTCCCCAATCTCTTAAGTTTGTTATGCTTCCATCTCCCGCATCCACGATAAACATTCTTTCACCAGCTTTGATTAAAATGCATGTTTCAGCAGTGCCAACTGAGGGTAATGGTCCTCTCGATCCACAAAGTAGTCCAGATAAAGAATCTTTTTCTGGAAGAGGACTTGGTCGATTAAGTATTCTCTCAACCTGCATTTCTACAAGATACATTTGAACAATTTCTGTCCTTAATGCAAAGAATCCAGCAACAATTGAAAATAATAGAGCAAAAATAATATATTTTAATACCCTCATTTATTTTTCAGAAATCCTCTTTGAAGTATATAGAAGCAAAAGAACAATAAATATTTCAGCGGCTATGAATTGAGTTGCAAATGCAGCATCATGAAGTAGCCAAGATAGTATCCTATAAATTGCAGTTATAGATAACATGATTGATGGCGCATAGAACCATATTGATTTCTGAGTATATACTGCAGCAATTATCATAATGCCTAAACTTAGGAAGTATGATCCCGTATCGCCTAATTGAGAACTCAAACCAATGCCTTCGGAAAGTGAAAAAATTCCAAATGTTGCAGCAGCATTATAAGGTGATGCAATCCACATAAGACCTATGATTAAAAATTGAAAACCAAAGATTGTAATTAAAACTACTAAAAATTTATTCATTTAGATCTCCTCGACTAATATTGACATCATCATTTGAGCAGTTTCATGTCCTGCGTTCTGATTTTGACCAGTTACAAAACGTCTTTCATCATCAATAGCAACATGATTTGCAAAAAGATCATTGAATTTTGACTTACTCTCAAATATAACCCCTGCTTTCCTCAACTCAGTTTCTGGATGCTGAGGAGTCATTTCAATTCCAAGTTCTTTAATTTGTTTATCAGTTGCTCCTGTCATCTTTCTTCCAGAAATAAGTAAGTTTCCATTCTTGTCTTTAGCATTTATCAGTCCAAGTGGACCATGACATACCGCACCAATAATCTTATTTGCGTAGTAAGCTTCAGATATTTTTGAACCCAGAATTTCAGAATAGCCTAAATCGTAAGCAGCTCCCCAGCCACCCGCTATATAGATCAAATCGTATTTAGTGAAATCTACATTATCAATGAGCATTGAGTTTTTAAGTTTTTTCATTGCTTCGATATCATTTTGAAATTTTTTATCTGATTGTGTTCTTATCAAATAAATTAATGTTTCAGGATCAATTGGTATTTCACCACCTTTAATACTTGCAAGGTCTACATTCATGCCACTATTCATGAACTCATAATAAGGGACAGTAATTTCTGAACTCGCTACTCCAGTTGGTTTTCCTCTAACTTCTCCGGGAAAATTTAATACATTGTGGCTTGAAGTAATTATTAATGCTTTCCTTCCATTAAGTTCAAATGTTTTGCTATCATAATCAGGATGAAGTCCAAGAGACTTCAATAATATTGGAAGCGATAATGCGAGAATAATCAAAAAACTCAAAAGAATTATTATTGTCTTAGAAACTAATGATTTATACATTTATTTATCCTTCTAGGTTTAAGAGTTTGTTTGTTTCAGATGAAAATTTATCAATTATCATTTGATCTGAAAATTTATAAAAAATTGAGAGTCTGTACCAAGATGCAAATGAAATAGATGTATCTAAATAGGCTTGATCTAGTAAAGACAGCTTAAGAGCTTCTGGTATAATATCTTCAAATCTTTTTTTGAGTCTTAAATTTCCTTCAATGAATCCTTCACGAACACTTTTGAACCTTTGCATATTCATAATTGAGGATGCAAATACATTCTTATATTTTGAGTATATCTCTATTCTTTCCTTAATTAAAAATGTAATACGATTTCCTAGAGCCTTCTCTTTTGACGGCTTGATAGATAAAAAATTTTCAAATTCAGCCATAATTTTTTCATGGCAAGAGCTTATAAGGCCATCCATATCATCAAATTGTCTAAAAACAGTTCTCAAACCAATATTTGAATGCTTTGCCACTTGTTCTGCAGTAGGCCATTGAGTCGAAGTAGACTCCATTAATAATTCAATCGTTGAATTAACAATCGACTCTTGTGTTTTTACACTTCTTAGATGACGGCCATCTTTTTTTGTCGACAGTGATTTTTGCTCTGATTTAATGGTCATAATATCTAAAATTTAGTTAAGGATATATATTGACATTAATAGTGTCAATACATTAGCATTGAACAATGAACAGAATTACTAAGATATTAGGTTCAAAATATCCAATCATACAAGCACCAATGGGCTGGATTGCTAGAAGTCAATTAGCTTCAGCTGTTTCAAATGCTGGGGGATTTGGAATCATTGAGACATCATCAGGTGAGACAGAAAACTGTAAGAATGAAATCAGAGCAATGAGCGACCTAACTGATAAACCTTTTGGTGTTAATCTTCCAATCTTATTTCTTCAAGATGAAAGTATGATTAATCTAGTTATAGATGAGAATATAAAATTTGTGACAACTTCAGCTGGTGATCCAGCAAAGTATATTCATGTTCTCAAAGATGCTGGGATAAAAGTATTTCACGCTGTTCCCAATCTTGCTGGCGCTCTCAAAGCTGTAAGAGCAGGAGTTGATGGGTTGGTGGTTGAGGGAACTGAAGGCGGTGGATTCAAAAATCCAGAAGAAGTTGGTTTATTTGTGTTATTGCAATCAATTCGCAAACATACAGATTTACCGATGATAGCCGCAGGTGGAATTGTTGATGGAGTTGGGATGGCTGCAGCTTTTGCAGCTGGAGCTGAAGGTATTCAAATGGGAACAAGATTTGTTTCCTCAAAGGAAAGTCCAGTACATGAAAATTTCAAACAAACAATCCTGAATTCAGATGAGCAAGGAACATATATATTAAATAAAAAATCAAAACCATGTGTTAGAGCATTAAAAACTGATTTTACCAAAAAAATTTACGATGAAGGACACATGGATATGTCATCTATGATGGGAATTAAAAACTTATATTTTGATGGAGATATGAATGCTGCGCCTGCGCTTGCTGGACAATCAATTGGTTTAATTGATGAAATTAAAAATGTTGATAAAATTATTAATGAGACGATTACTCAATTTAATGAGGTATGCAAAAAGATGAGTTCTCATGTATTTTAAAAAGTTAATTGGGAGGAAAAATGGAATTTGAAAACAGGATTTATCCAAACCGAGAACAGATTAAAGGTTTTTTTGAAGAGGATAGTGACAATCAGCCTATTTTTATGATCAACCTTTTAAAGTTTAAAGAAAAAGCTGAATATAAAGATGGGAGAGAAACATCACTCAGTGGACGTGAAGCTTACGCACTATATGGTGAAATTATGGAAAAACATCTCATAGAAATCGGTGGAGAAATAATATTTAAATCCAAAGTAACAAGAATTACAGTTGGTAAAGTTGATGAATTATGGGACGCTGTTGCAATTGCTAAGTGGCCATCGAAAAAAGTCATGGGTGAAAATATGATGCCGTCAGACCCTGAATTATTAGAAGGCTATCAACACAGAGAAGCAGGACTTGCAGGACAGTTAAATATTGAATCAGTTGAAGGCATATTTGATGATTGAGTTGTATACTTCACCTACACCAAATGGTTACAAAATATCTGTTGCTCTTGAGGAATTAGACATTCCTTATAATGTTCATGTCGTGAACTTACAATCTGGTGATCAAAAGAAACCAGAATTTTTAGAGTTAAATCCTAATGGTAGAATACCCGTAATAGTCGATACAGATAATGATAATTTATCTATTATGGAGAGTGGTGCTCAGTTGATTTATTTAGCTGAAAAAGCAGGAAAGTTGTTGCCAACTGAGACAAAAGCTAGGTCAAAAGTCATGCAGTGGCTCATGTTTCAGATGGGAGGAATTGGCCCCATGATGGGACAAGCCAATGTATTTTATAGGTATTGGCCTGGTGAGAAAATTCAACCTGCAATTGATCGTTATCAGAATGAAGGAAGACGATTGTTTGAAGTTATGGAAACTCGTTTGAGAGATAACGAATATCTAGCAGACGATTTTAGTATCGCTGATATTGCCAACTGGTGCTGGGTAAGAATTTATAAATGGTCAGGCATTAATATTGATGGTCTCGATGGACTTCAAAGATGGATGAATACGATGGAGGAGCGTCCCGCTTGCAAGAAAGGTGTTTCAGTTCCAATTGATATCGTAGCTATGATGAAAAATATGAAAAAATCTGATGAACTGCAGAATACAGGTTCAAAAATTATTCAGAAGTAAATAAGAGAAATTATTTATGAGTTTACCAAATCCAATAAAATTAATAGGTGCAAATGGATCACCTTATACTCGTAAGATGTTGTCTTTTTTGAGGTATAAGAGAATACCTTACACAATGATTTGGAGTGATGTTGATACTTATTTCAGTAAAACAAAAATAGAAATAGAAAAACCAAAACCAGTTTTATTTCCAACTTTCCTTTTGCCAGATGAAAATGGTGATTTAAAAGCTGAAACTGACTCAACTCCACTTATTCGAAGAATTGAAAGTGAAGCAGGTGAACGTAGTACAATTCCAACAGATCCAGTTCTAGCTTTTTTAAATTATCTGTTAGAGGATTTTGCTGATGAATGGTGTACAAAATTTATGTTTCACTACAGGTGGAATGACAAGAAAGATGCCGAAAATGCTGGAACAATTTTGCCCCTTCAGATTATGGGGTCAATACCTGATGAAGTGCTAGATAACTTCAATAAAATGTTTAGTAAAAGACAAATTGATAGATTATGGGTTGTCGGTTCTAATAAAGATACGGCGCCAATTATTGATGCAAGCTTAAGGAGACTTCTTGTAATTCTTCAAAAGCATTTTACATCTTTTCCATATTTAATTGGTAAAAGGCCATCATCAAGTGACTTCGCCCTATTTGGACAATTTAGTCAGCTAGTGAATTTTGATCCAACACCACGAGAAATAGTACATGAGGTTTCAATGAGAACAGTAGCGTGGGTTGGTGTTATTGAGGATCTCTCGGGCTTAGAAGTTTCAGATGATGACTGGTTTAAATATGAAGATATTCCATCTACGATTAAAGAACTATTGACTGAGATTGGAAAAGGCTATGTTCCCGCATTGCTTGCAAATGCAAAAGCAATTGAAAATGAAGAAAAAGAATGGGAAACAGAGATTGATGGATGTATTTGGAGACAAAAATCATTCCCTTACCAGGCAAAATGTTTGAAATGGATTAATGAGGAATATAATATGTTATCCAAGATAGATATGGAAAAAGTTGATAATTTATTAGATGGCACGGGCTGTGAGAAAATTTTGAATATAATATGAAAGTAGATTTATATTTTTCATTTCGGAGTCCTTATTCATATTTAATTTTACCTCGAATAGTAAAATTAAGAGACAAATATGGAATCGATATCAATTTTAAACAAGTTTATCCCTTAGCTATAAGAGAGCCAGAATTTTTTAAGGGTAAAAATATTTTTACATATTTTTTAATTAGAAGAATTGATTATGTTAGACAGGCTAAAAAAAATAATATGATATTTGTTAAGCCAAACCCTGATCCAATCAATCAAAATTTGCTTACAGGTAAAATATCTGATCACCAGCCATATATTTTTAAATTATGTCATTTTTGCCAAGCAATTGATAAAGATAAGCAACTTGACTTCGCAGTAGAAGTTTCACATAAAATTTGGAGCGGATTTAAAAATTGGAATTCTGATGAGTCAATTTCAGAATCATCTCTAAAAGTAGGGTTAAATTTTGCACAAATTGAAGAGAAGCGAATTGCGAACGAAGAAAATTTGATAAATGAGATAAAAATTAATCAAAAAGAACAGTTAGAGGCAGGTCATCACGGCGTTCCTTTGTCAGTCTATAAAGATAAGTTCTTTTTTGGGCAAGATCGATTTGATGATCTAGTTGAAATGCTCAAAAAAGATGGTCTAAACTATCCATAAATAGTCTACACTAACCAGTAATGAGTAAAAAGAATTTGATCATTATAGGATTGCTCACTTTTATTGCAATTTTACTTGGTGGATATTTTTATCTGCAATCATACTTAAATGCCCCTTTATTAACTAAAGAAGATATTGAAAAGTATAAAGCGATAGCAGCACAACAGAATGAAGATGCCTTTCTGCAATGGGAATTTCAAGAAAATAGATTTAAAGAAAAAAATGAACTAAAGAATGTTTATTTTGGAGACCTACATGTTCACTCCAGTTTTTCTTTTGATGCCTATATTTTTAATACTCGTTTCGATCCAGACGAGTCATATGCGTTTGCTAGAGGTAAACCATTGCTAAATATGTACGGAGAAACAATGCAAATTTCAAGACCTCTAGATTTTGCTGCCATTACAGATCATGCTGAAACTTTTGGTTTACATGAAGCTTGTGCCGATCCAGAAATTTCTGATGAACAACAATATACCTGTGACAGACTGGAATCACCGAGCTTTAAATATTTTATGGAACTTCGCGAAACATCAGTTGCTCGACCGCCTGTAAGTATTATGTCAGAGGCAATTGGTGATAAAGAGAAAGAAGAACGATTTATTAAATCTACATGGAATAAAATTATCAATGCAGCTGAAAGACATAATGATCCTGGTAAGTTTACAACATTTATTGCTTATGAATATTCACCTACCTTACCTGATGGTGGATATAATCATCGAAATGTTATTTTTAAAAATAATACAGTACCTGAAAAAGCATTTTCACTTTTTGATGCACATACTGCTATAGATTTGTGGAAGAAATTACTATCGAGTTGTAACTATCCATGTGAGTTTATTACAATACCTCACAATAGTAATAGATCATGGGGTGTCGCTTTTGCAAACCAAACTATTGATGGAGATAATTATACTGAAGATGATTGGGCTATAAGAGATAAGAATGAACCAATTGTTGAAATGTTTCAGATTAAAGGAAACTCTGAGTGTAGTACTTTTTTTGGAAGCACGGATGAAGAATGCAACGTAGAGCAAATTTATCCAAAATGTGAAAAAGAGGGCGATACATTATGTATTCAGCCAACTTCAATGGTAAGAGATGCTTTAAAGCGAGGCATGGAATTAGAACAGGAGTTAGGTTTTAATCCATTGGATTTGGGGATGATTGGTAGCTCCGATACTCATAATTCAAATCCTGGAGATACAGAAGAGTGGGATTACAGGGGGGTAAGTAATGTTGTGGCTCCTGCAATGGTCAGAATCAATGAAAATACACATATTCCACAATATATAAATAATCCCGGTGGACTTGCCGCAATTTGGGCTAGAGAAAATACCCGTAATGATCTTTTTGAGGCAATGGAAAATAAAGAGGTGTATGCAACAAGCGGCACTCGAATTGAATTAAGGTTTTTTGGAGGCTTTAATTATAGTGAAAGCTTACTATCATCGACTGAGCAAATCAACGATGCCTATGAAAATGGAAGACCGATGGGAAGCACAATTGAACATAGTCAAGATAAAGCACCATCATTTTTTATCAGCGCCAAGAAAGATCCAATTGATGCTCCTCTAGATAAGATACAGATAATTAAAGGCTGGATGGAGAATGGAAAGGTGAAGGAAGAAGTTATGGATGTTATCTGTAGTGAAAACAGGGAAATAAATGATAATTCTAAGCGATGTAAATCATTAAACATAAAAGTTAATTTAAAAACGTGTACTATTGATCAAGATCGAGGAGCAGATGAGCTACAAGTCTTATGGACTGATGAAGACTATAGTCCTGATCAAAATGCATTCTATTATGCTCGAGTCATTCAAAACCCAACATGTCGATGGACCACTTATGATAGTCTGAGGACAGGACAACAAATATCAAAAGCGTATAGCTCAACAATGGCGGAGATGGCTTGGTCGTCTCCTATATGGATAAAATAATGAATGATTATTCTGCTCAACAGTTAACGCCTTCACTCGGAGCCGAAATTACAGGAATAGATCTTTCAAATGATTTATCTAATGAGCAACTCAATCAAATCTATGATGATTTGATAAAGTACAATGTTATTTTTTTTCGTAATCAAAAAATTTCTCCTGAGAAACATATTGAGATTGCAAAAAGCCTTGGAACAATTGAAGATCCACATCCTATTTATCCGCATGTAGAAGGATTTCCTGAAATTGTATTACTTGAAAATAATAAAGACAATCCACCTGATACAGACGAATGGCATACAGATTTAACTTTTAAAAATGATCCACCCTTTGCTACTGTTTTATGTAGCAAAGTAATCCCACCAGTTGGTGGTGATACATTATGGAGTTCATTGTCAAAAATATATGATGCACTCCCAGATGAGATGAAAAAAAATCTTGAAACATTGAGGGCTATTCATGATATGGGAAGCTTTCGAAACAACTATATGCAAGAGGATGATATTGAATCTGCAAATAAGTTAAACAAAGGTTTTGAAGAATTTGGAAATGCCGTTCATTCTGTTGTAAAAATTCATCCTGTTTCAAAAAAGAAATTTCTTTATATCAATCCCAGCTTTACATCTCAGATTGTTGGAATGACGACAACTGACTCTAATAATTTACTTTCCTATTTATTTAATTTTATGAATAAGCCTGAATTTCAAATAAGGTTTCAGTGGACATCTGACACATTAGTAATTTGGGATAATCGTTGTACGATGCACTATGCCATAGGTGATTATATGCCTCATCAGCGGATTATGAATCGGATCACAGTTTTAAGTGATAAAAGGGCTTAATTATCAATAAAAAAATTCATATTTTGGGCAATTTTCTTCTCGATCTATATTTAAGATCATATAGAATTTTTTTCTATGGATATACACGAGTATCAAGCAAAAAAAATCTTATCTGATTTTGGGATAGGCATACCAAAAGGAGGCATTGCTTATAGTCCTGAAAATGCAGAATACAAAGCGAAAGAAATTGGTGGATCAAAATGGGTTGTTAAAGCTCAAGTCCATTCGGGTGCTCGAGGAAAAGCAGGTGGCATTATAGTTTGCAACGATGCATTGGAAGTTGCTCAAGCTACAGATAAATTATTAGGAAAAAAATTAATAACTAATCAAACAGGTCCAGCCGGCAAAATCATTAATCGAGTTTATATCGAAGAAGCGTCAGACATAGAGAAAGAACTATATCTAGGACTTGTTTTTGACCGTGGATCAGAGTGTATAATGGTCGTTGCTTCAACCGAAGGTGGTATGAGCGTTGAAGAAATTTCAAGTGAAAAACCTGAAACAATTATACGATCAAAAATAGAAGTTGCGGTTGGAATGCAAGAGTTTCAAGCGCGAGAAATTGCTTTTAATCTTGGAATAGAGCCAGAGCTTGTTTCACGAACTGCTGATGTAATCAGAAATTGTTATCGTGTGTTTAGCGAACTTGATGCAACTATGGTTGAAATCAATCCTCTAGTTATAACTAAAGATAAGCACGTGTTTGCACTAGATTGTAAAATGAGTTTTGATAACAATGCATTGTTTAGAAGAAATGAAGTATCAGAATTAAGAGATAAATCTCAAGAAAATCCAAGTGAAGTGTATGCATCAGATCGAGGATTAAACTATGTTGGTCTTGATGGAAATATTGGAAATATAATAAATGGTGCTGGTCTAGCAATGGCCTCAATGGACATGATTAAATTGGCAGGTGGTGAACCAGCAAACTTCTTAGACGTTGGTGGTGGAGCTACTCCTGAAAAAATTGTGAAAGCATTCAAACTTGTATCGTCTGATGATAAGGTCAAAGTAATACTCGTTAATATTTTTGCTGGGATAAACCGCTGTGATTGGATCGCTGAAGGAATCGTTCAAGCTTTAGATCAAATTAAAATTGATATGCCATTGGTCATTCGTCTTGCAGGTACAAATGTAGAAAAAGGCAATCAAATATTAAGAGATAGTAAGATTAATTATATTGAGGCTTTGTCACTTGAAGATGCTGCTAATAAGGCTGTTGCAGCATTAAAGGACGTTGAGAGTAATTAGTATGTCCATACTTATTGATGAAAATACAAAAATGATTGTCCAGGGATTTACTGGAAAAATTGGAAGTTTTCATGCTCAAGAAATGATGGAATATGGCTCTAACTTAGTAGGAGGAGTAACTCCAGGAAAAGGAGGCTCTACTCATTTAGGGTTACCAGTTTTCAACACTGTAAAAGATGCAGTGAGAGAAACTGGCGCAGAAGCCAGTATATTATTTGTCCCACCCAGTTTTGCAGCAGACTCTGCAATGGAAGCTGCTGATGCAGGTATTAAAGTTTGTGTGGCAATTACTGACGGAATTCCTGCTCATGACATGATAAGAGTAAAACGCTACATGCGTAGATATACAAAGTCTGAAAAAATGACAATGATCGGTCCAAATTGTGCTGGGATCATTAGTCCTGGAAAAGCAATGATGGGAATTATGCCTGGTCATATTTACAAAAAAGGTAATGTGGGAATAGTTGGTCGATCAGGAACATTGGGTTACGAAGCTGCCTCTCAAATGAAAGCTCTCGACATAGGTGTTTCAACGAGTGTAGGAATCGGAGGCGACCCAATTAATGGTAGTTCATTTCGAGATATTTTATCACGTTTCGAAGCAGATCCAGATACTGATGTCATTTTGATGATTGGTGAAATTGGAGGTCCACAAGAAGTTGATGCAGGCCAATTCGCAAAAGAGAACATGAAGAAACCTGTTGTAGCCTATATTGCTGGACTTACCGCTCCAAAAGGACGTGTGATGGGTCACGCTGGTGCAATTGTTTCTGCTTATGGTGAAAGTGCTGTAGAGAAAGTTGAACTGCTTAAAGAATGTGGAGTTACAATTTCAAAAAACCCTTCAGTAATTGGTGATACCATTAAGTCAGTATTAAGTTAGATTTTAATATTCTTCAAATATTTCAATACCAGGAATTATATTTTTCAAAAATTCAGGATGATCAAGTTTCATAAGTATTGAGGGACCATTTAAGGCTGCATCAGGTGTTCTGTGTAAGACTCCCTCAGGACCACCTCGAAATACAGCAACATCCCACTGATTTATAAATTGAAGTGCTGAAGGGTCTTTAATAATTTTCTCATTTGGCTCTCCACTTAAGAAAGCCTCACGATCGGCAGCTTCATCAGGTAGCCATTCTGTCCCTTTTCCAGCATATGTAACAAGCATACGCTTTGGAACATTATCTATATGGTATCTTCGACAAGCACGCTGTGTACCCAAGTGAAAGCTTACAGCTTCTATTTTTTCTAATACACAAAACGTTTTACAAACTTCTGCCATATCTTCCAGCCATTCATCGTATAAAAGTTCGGCTTTTATTTCTTGAGAAAATTCTTTATTTAAAATATTTCTTATATCCAAGAATGCTGCGTCTTTGGAGACTTCACCAGAGAATTTGAAATGTGATCTCATTAGTTTTTGAAAGAATGCATCCACACCTACTGGCATACTCCGCTCAATAATTCCAAGTTGAGCAGAGTACTCATCAAAATTTTTTAGATCTTGAAGTTTATTACTTTGATAAATATTCATCAGAATTACTTCTACTTCTTATTTAAACTAATGAACTAGGCGTATTAGCAACTCTCAAATGAAGAAGCAATATTACCTATAAGATCAAAATATAAATTTTTTCCTGGATTTAATTCAGCTCCAAGAGGATCTATAATTGCTGCTTTCACACCAGTATCCTTAGCAATCGTTTCTGCAATACTTGGATTAAATTGAGGCTCAGAAAATAAACAATTTATGTTTTCATGCTCTATAACTTCTCTTATTTCTGATAACTGTTTTGCTCCTGGTAAAACTTCAGGATTTACTGTTAACGCTCCAACAACTTCAACACCAAATCTTTTTTCGAAGTATTGATATGCATCATGAAACACAACATAACTTGCATTGCTATTAATTTTGCTCTTTGTATCACTTATCAGTTGATCAATCTCATTCATAGCTTTTGTAGAGTTTGATTTATAAGTTGATGCATTAGCAGGATCAATTTCAGATAATTCTCGTGCAACAATTCCTACGATCGTTTTTGCAATTTCAGGATCAAGCCAAAAGTGAATATCGTGTTCGCCATGTGCATGTCCATGATGATCGTGGTGTCCAGAGTCTGGAGCTTGTGCTATTGGTTCAATATCTTGACCTGAAAGATCTTTTAAGAAGTGTTCATCGGCCTCAAACTCAAAAGGCATGTGTTCTGTAAAGAAAGCAAATTTACCACTTTCTTTAATTTCAACTGTAAACATTGTTATATCTTTATTATCATCAAAATTAAGCATAAAGGCCTTCTCGTTTACAGCTAGTATTTCGTTATGAGATTTGGACTCTGATTCTTTAGACTCCAATAATTCCTCAGCTTTTTCTTCAGACGCTTCAATGTCATCAGATTGAAGAATAACCATTTTCATTGCAGGATCTGCATAGTCACCATCTACTTTTGCAAAAGACCATTTATATGTTCCTGCCTCTAACTCAAAGACACCTGCCCACTCAAAAGCATGATCTCCATGCCCATCTCCGTGTTCATCATGTTCATCACCGTGTTCATCAGCATGCTCGTCATGGTCATCATGCTCATCACCGTGTTCATCAGCATGCTCGTCATGGTCATCATGCTCATCACCGTGTTCATCAGCATGTTCGTCATGGTCATCATGCTCATCATGGCCACCAAAAATATTTTTTTCTCTAAATTTTAATAATTCAATCTCATTAGACTCCATTAATGTAACATGTCTTGAGTTTGCAGCTATTGATTCGAGAGGAGTTTCTAGAAAAGACTCTAAATCTTCTCCAATCCAAAAAACGATATCAGCTTCTTGCAGCATAGTCGCGTGTGATGGCTTAAGTTGAAAAGTATGAGGCGAAGCGCTTCCATCTACAAGTATATCTGGAGTACCAACACCATCCATTACATAGCTAACTAATGAATGCAGTGGTTTAATCGAAGCTACAACTTTTGTTTCTGCATTAGCATAAGACATAATTGATAATAGTGATATAGTTGAAATTATTAGGCTTAATTTTAGATGGAACTTCATAGATTTATTGCTTTCATTAAATATTTAGCCTAGTGTTATATTATAACAAAATTATTTAGCAAGTTTTTTTAATGAGTGAAAATGGTCTTTTAGTAAAATTATCCAATGCTGGTATTTTTAAGGGTAATAAATGGCTTGTACGAGATGTTGATTTAGAAATTAAAAAAGGAGAGATCGTAACATTAATTGGTCCCAATGGATCAGGAAAAACAACGACTGCTAAAATAGCTTTGGGTTTGCATAAGAACATAAAAGGAAGTGTAGAGAGATTCACTAATAATATCTCATATGTGCCTCAAAAAGTGTCCATCGATTGGACTCTTCCTTTAAGAGTAATTGACTTTATGGTTTTAACGCAAGTTCTAAAAACTGAAGATATAAAATATGCTCTAAGCCTTACTGGTGTCGAGCATTTACAAAATAATAATCTAAGAGATTTATCAGGTGGCGAGTTTCAAAGAGTTTTATTAGCACGGGCTATTGCAAAAAAACCTGAACTCTTAGTTCTAGATGAACCAGTTCAAGGTGTTGATTTTAATGGTGAAGTTGCACTATATAATTTGATTAAGAAAATTTCTGAAACCTTAAAATGTGGAATCCTTCTAATTTCTCATGACTTACATGTTGTTATGTCAGCTACTGATTATGTAGTCTGTCTAAATGGGCATGTTTGCTGCTGTGGAACCCCTAAGGATGTAGCTAAGAGTGATCATTATAAAGAGCTATTTGGCGAAAAATCTTCTCAATTACTATCAATATATGAGCATAATCATGACCATATTCATGATTTAGATGGAAATATTATGAAAGAAGTTAAGTAAATATGTTAGATGATTTTTTAGTAAGAGCGCTAATTGCTGGGATTGGAATTGCGTTGGTCGCTGGACCATTGGGATGTTTTGTTGTCTGGAGGCGATTATCATTTTTTGGTGATACATTAGCGCACTCGGCTTTATTAGGCGTCTTACTTTCAATAACTTTTAATATTAATGTTTCTATAACAATTTTTGCTGTTTCTTCTCTAGTGGCTTTACTCTTACTTAAGTTGCAGAAGTCAACTAACTTAGCAGGCGATTCTTTACTTGGATTAATTTCCCATTCTTCTTTGGCAATTGGGTTGGTAATACTAGGTTTTTTATCATTTATCAGATTTGATATTATGGGAGTTTTATTTGGAGATATACTGTCAGTAAATACGAACGACATACTCGCTGTTTGGATTGGTGGAGGACTGATACTAATAGTTTTATGGTATATTTGGAAACCTCTATTTGCTTCAACGGTAAATTTTGAACTTGCTGAAGCTGAGGGTATGAGGCCTGAGAGAGTAAATGCTATATTCACAATTTTATTAGCAGCACTAATTGCCATCTCAATTAAGATGGTTGGAGTATTACTAATCACTGGATTATTGATTATTCCAACAGCCATGGCACGCAACTTATCAAATAATCCAAAACAAATGGTAATACTATCTATTATAGGTGGATTGTTATCTGTCTTTATTGGTTTATATGCTTCTCTTGAGATAAATACTGCTTCTGGCCCTAGTATAGTAACTGTTGCCTTAGTATTATTTATCTTGTCATTATTTAGAGTTCAAAAGAAATATTAATATGAACAAAATTATGAAAAATGAAAATAAAGTTTTATCGAAAAATCAAAAAATAGTTTTAGATTTTATTCAGAAACACAAAAAACCCGTTAAGGCTTATTCTATATTATCAAATGTTCAAAAGAAGGGTATTAAAGCGCCGCCACAAGTCTATAGAGCCTTGGATAAGCTAATCAGAATAGGTAAGATTCATAAGATTGAAAGTCAAAATTCATTTATTGCTTGTAATACTAAACATTGTACATCGTCTCATACTACTGCATTTTCAATTTGTAATACCTGTGATGAAGTTTTAGAAATCAATGACCCAAAACTATTGGAATTTTTGTCAGGTTTTAAAGACTCAAGTGGAGCACAATTTGCTGGTTATAATTTAGAATTCTTTGGAACTTGTAAATCTTGTGAACAAATTCATGAGTCATAAATAAGAATTTTTTTTAAAGGAGATCACTATGAAAATTATTTTATCAATATTAATTATTTTTAATTTTACATTAGCAAGAGTTTACGCTGAAGAAACTCGTCAAGTAGATAAGCATGAACATGGTGTAGGTGAGCTCAATATTGCAACAGAAGGTTCTGTAATTGAGTTTGAATTTATGATCCCAGGTGCAGATATTGTGGGATTTGAATATGTTGCTAAAAGTGATGCTGATATTGCTAGTATAAATATGGCTCTTCAAACTTTTGAGAATTATGAGAATATTTTTACTCTTCCTAAGAATAGTCTTTGTCAACTTACTGGAAAACAAGTAGCTCTTAAAGAAGATGAAGACGACCATGACGAACATGACGACCATGACGACCATGACGAACATGATGACCATGACGAACATGATGACCATGACGAACATGACCATGATGAGCATGCTGAAGAAAATCATAATGAGTTTTATGCTAAATATTCGTTTGAGTGCGGTGATATAAAAGCAATCAATAACGTAGAATTTCCCTATTTTTCAACATTTCCAAATTCTGGGGAGTTGGAAGTTCAGTTTATTTCTAGTAAAGGATCTGTTAGCTTTGAGGTTGAAGCAGAAGAACCTTCTATAAATATTGATGGAAAAATCTAATTTGAATGAAAATAAGATACTAATAGACTCTGTCAACTTTCATTGGGCAAACAAGAGCGAATTTAAAATTTTTGTACCTGAGCTTAAAATTAGTAAAGGTGAAAACGTTTTACTTATAGGAGAAAGTGGATCTGGTAAAACAACTTTACTTTCACTAATTTGTGGATTCTTAACTCCTATTTCTGGAAATATCTACATTAATGATGAGTCAATAAATAAATTGTCAGCTCGCAAAAAAGATCAATATAGATCAGACAATATTGGAATAATATTTCAGCAATTCAATCTTCTTCCATACGCTAAGGTTAAAGATAATATTTTATTACCTCTCTATTTTTCTAAAACAAGGGCTAATAATGTCATTAATAAAGATGAAACTGCTTCAAATCTATGTAAATCTCTTAGACTTCCTGATGAAATTGTAAATATGCAAGCAAGCAAACTAAGTGTTGGTCAACAACAACGAGTTGCAGTTGCACGAGCATTAATTGGTAACCCATCTCTAATTATAGCTGATGAGCCAACATCATCTCTAGACACTAATGCTCAAAATATATTTATAGATTTAATGTTTTCACAAATTTCTGATAGTCAATCAACTTTGTTAATGGTTTCACACGATGAGTCTCTTTCAAAACATTTTGATCGAGTTATTCATATCAATGATATACTGAAGGAAGGGATTAGTCGTGCTTCTTAAACTTGCATTAGCTTCATTATATGCACGTCTTTTAACAGTCAGCATGACTGTATTTGCGATATCGCTATCATTAATGCTTTACTTGAGTGTAGAGAAATTAAGAACTTCTGCTTATACGAGTTTTACAGATACTATTTCTCAAACTGACTTAATTTTAGGGTCAAGAACTAGTTCAATTCAACTTTTATTATACTCTGTTTTTAGGGTTGGAAATGCCACCAATAATATTACTTGGGAGAGCTATGAAGAAATTATGAATAAAGATGAAGTCGAATGGTCTGTACCAATTTCTCTGGGAGATAGTCATAAAGGCTTCAGAGTTATGGGAACAAATTTGGACTTTTTTAAGAGATACAAATATAGAGGAGGTCAATCAATAAAGATAAGTGAAGGAAATTATTTTGATGATTTGTATGATGTAGTTCTAGGAGCTGCAGTTGCAGAGAAGTTAAAATATAACATAGGCAAGTCAATTATTGTCTCACATGGAATAAAATCTTTTACTGATCACGATGATCAGCCCTTTAAGGTATCAGGTATATTAGAGAAAACTGGAACTCCAGTTGATAACACAGTTATTGTGAGTTTAGAGGCAATAGAGGCTATTCATGTTGATTGGTCAAGTGGTGCAAAAATACCTGGTCAAGAAACTCCCATTGAAGAAATTCGAAAAATGGATCTATCAGCAAAAAATATCACTGCTGCTTTCATTGGAGTTAAATCAAAATTAAATATTTTTAAGTTGCAGAGATGGATCAACGAATATCCTGAGGAAGCATTGACTTCAATCTTGCCAGGTGTTGCACTTCATGAACTTTGGAGAATTATTGGTATAGTAGAAAATCTTCTATTAGGGATTTCAGTTATTGTAATTTTTACTACATTAATAGGGATGGCTGCAATAATATTTTCTAGTTTAAATGAAAGAAGGCGTGAAATGGCAATTTGGAGGGCAATGGGAGCTTCCCCAAATGTTGTTATTGGAATACTTATGTTAGAAGCATTTATTATTTCTTTTTTAAGTACTTTGGTTAGTAGTATCTTGCTGTATATATTGCTAAATACATTACAACCCTGGATTGATGATACTTATGGAATTTTAATAAATATTGAATTATTGTCTTTAAAGGATTTATTAATCTTCATACTGTTTATTATTTCTGCAATGCTTGTAAGTTTAATACCAGCTATAAGGGCATATTGGTTTTCAATTAATGATGGGATGACAATAAAAATATAATGAGTCCAAATAAATTTCTATCAATTTTAGTTATTCTATTTCTATTATCTTCTTGTTCGCAGACTGATGACTCAAAAGAAATTGGTTGGAGTGATTTAATTCCTTTTACATCGATATTTAGTCCTAGCGATGTAAAATTTAATAAGAGTCTCAACGGAAAAGTAGTTAAGATACCGGGGTATCTAATTCCATTACACTATGAAGCTCGAGAAATTAAAGAATTTATGTTAGTGCCATATATTGGCGCCTGTATCCATGTACCTCCTCCTCCTGCAAACCAGTTGGTATATGTCATTAGTGATTTGCCTTGGGAAAATGATTTTATTTGGGATCCAATTTGGATTACGGGAGAGATATCAATAGGCGGTCAAGATACTATAATATCTCTGAACCCCCATGAAACATATCAAGCTAATGCAGGGTATGAAATGGTTGCGCACAACATTATTCCTTATGAGTATTAGAAAAAATTATTAATAATTTTTATCGTTATAATATAACATTTTATATCGCAAAATTTTCAATAAAAGACTAAAATTATTTTTTTTAAAATAATAAATGTAAAAATTATGAATGATATTTCTCAAGTTCCAGTCACGGTATTAACAGGCTTTTTGGGAGCTGGTAAAACAACACTTTTAAATCGAATTCTAACAGAACAGCATGGTCGTCGTTACGCGGTTATTGTAAATGAATTTGGAGAACAGGGAATTGATAATGACCTTGTTGTTGACGCTGACGAAGAAGTGTTTGAGATGAATAACGGATGCATCTGTTGTACTGTACGGGGTGACCTAATACGTATTCTTGGCGGTCTTATGAAACGAGCAGATCAACTTGATGCAATCATTGTTGAAACTACTGGACTCGCTGATCCAGCTCCAGTTGCACAAACATTCTTTGTCGATCAAGATGTTTCTGATCGTACAAAACTTGATGCAATTGTAACTGTTGCTGATGCTGTTCATTTGAGTTCACAGTTGGGGAGCCATCACGAAGCAGAAGAACAAATTGCATTTGCAGATGTTGTATTGTTAAATAAAATTGATCTAGTAGATGAAAGTAAACTTGTAGGTGTTGAAGAGCGAATTCGAAAAATCAATCCTTATACAAGAATAATTAAAACCAATCGTTGCGAAGCTCCTCTTGAAGAGATTCTTGGTCTTAATGCCTTTAGTCTTGATCGTGTTCTTGAAGTAGAGCCTGATTTCTTAGAGTCCGATCATGACCATGACCATGACGATGATGTTACCAGTGTTTCATTTGTTTCTGAAATTCCTCTTGATATGCAAAAATTTGAGTCATGGTTTGGAGAGCTTTTACAAACAAAAGGTCAAGATATTTTAAGATCTAAAGGAATTCTTGATTTTAAAGGTGAAGAAGAACGTTATGTGTTTCAGGGTGTGCACATGCTTATGGATGCATCACCTATGGGACCTTGGCCCAAAAATAAAGATCGTAATTCAAGGGTAGTATTCATTGGAAGAAATCTTGAGAGTATGAATCTTCAGGAGGGATTTGAAGGCTGCAAATCAGCATGAGTGCTGAATTTAATCAAACAGAATTTGAGCGAAAAGGTATAAAGTTTGATGTTGGTGCTCCTGTTATAGGAGCAGTTCCACTTCATGATGCAATTGCTGTTAGCTTTGGAGATGGAACAGTACGTTTCTTTCGTTATGGTGAGGAGCCGCATGTGATAAAAGCACATAATGGTGTTGTGTTATGTATGTCATCAAATGGTAAGTATATTTATACAGGTGGAGATGATGGACGTTTTTTGCAGATTTCTATTGATGGTAAAATAAATGAAATAACTAATTTTGGTACTCGTTGGGTAGATTGTTTAGCTGTATTCGAGGACAATCTTGTTTGTTCTTCTGGTCGAACTGCTTATGTTTGGTCGAATGGTGATAAGAATCCAAAATTACTAGAACATGATAGTACTGTTGGTGGAATTACAATCGATCAAAATGGAAAACGAATAGCAATATCTTGTTATGGAGGGGCAACAGTATGGCGATTAGGCAATAAAAAATGGAAGCCCTCGAGATTTGTATGGAAAGGTTCTCATGGTAAGGTGAGTTTTAGCCCAGACGGAAAATACCTTATCACGGCGATGCAGGAAAATGAGCTTCATATATGGCGTATTCGTGACAAAATTAATATGGCAATGTCAGGCTATTCAGAAAAAATAAAAAGTTTTGCTTGGGTTGGAGACACGCCTTTTCTTATAACTTCAGGTGCAAAAGAGTCGATATGTTGGCCTTTTGATGGAAAAAATGGGCCACAAGAACGTAAACCAATTTGCCTTACTAATGGCGGTGACCAAAATGTAACATTCATAGAGCCTTTGTCAGGAGAAAATGCTTTTTTTGCAGGTTTTCGAGATGGTAAGGTTTTTTTTTCAGAGGTAGATGAGTATAAAAATCCCATATTGATACAAAATCCTACCGGTTTAGAGATTTCAGCTATATCTTCGTTACCTGATTGCTCTCATGTTTTAATCGGAGACATAAGAGGGAATATTTTATTATCACCACTTAAATTAGATTTTGATAAATGAGAGAATAAAAAAAGAAACGGGGTTGTACAAATCACTCCGAAAAGCTCTCTCTACAACCCCGAAACACGCCACGCTTCTGACCAAACTCCCCGAAGGGCTTTCGACTTCTACGCGCCGATAAAACAATTCTAATTGATTAAAAAAAATTATTAAAGAAGAAAAAAAATTTTCATATTTGTTAAGTTGTGGATATGTGGATAATTAGATTAACTTAAATACATTATAAGGTTACTCGTATCTACTATTATAAACATCTTGTATTTGAGTAGGCCATTCCTGCTTTAAATAAGCTATTAAATCCCAAACCTCAGTATCACTAAGGTTGCTATTCCCAACCATTTTACCCTCATAATAAGGATCATAGCTTTGAAACCCATATTTAATAACACGAAATAAATAATCAGGAGAATGATGCCATGTATGACCTGTTCCATTAAGAGGAGGAGCAAGTCGATGGCCATCTTCATCGAGTTTATTCTGCCAACCTTCTTGACCTTTTAATTTTACACCATGACATGATGCACAATAATCTTGATAAAGCGCTATAGTTTTAGGTTGAATTGATTGTTGTACTTTTGCAACTTCTTCTTCAATTCTATTATTTGAGTTATACTGATATATAAAGAAGGTAATAACTAATATAGCTAAGGTAATTATTGCGGCTTTCATGATTACTTTTCATGTAGTGTAATTTTTAACATCATGTAGTGTAATTTTTAACAATTTCAATTTTTTTGCTATCATATGATGTGCCATCTATAGTTTAAATTAATGCCCCTATCGCTTAATAGTAAAGCAGGTCATTGGTAATGATCAGCCGCTGGAGCGTAACCAGCTAGGGGCACCAGACTATTAAGAATTTTTAGATTATTAATAAAAAACTGATTAAATATCTTTATTGTATATAGAAATTTTACTTCCTTTATGATGATTAAATAGTATTTTCCAACTCATGAACATCGACTCATATATAGAAAAATATACAAATCTTTTGATATCTCACAGATTCAAATCGATATTACTATTATCTATAATAATTCTTTTTATTTCTTCTGGTATGCGTTTTTTAGAGACTCCTTCTGGTTACAGGGGTTTTGTCGAAAATGAGTTTACGCACTACAAAAACATTACAAATCTAGAGGAAAAGTATGGAAAGATAGATGTATTAACATATGCAATTAAAGCTGATGAAGGCGATATATTCCAGAAGGATGTATTACTATTAATTGATGAACTTACTAATAATTCTTGGCAAACACCTTATTCATCGAGAGTAGAGTCCATAACAAATCACCAATACACAAAAGTAAATGGCGATGATATAGATATTGGAGATTTCATAACTAATATTGATAGTCTCACTGAAGATGACCTGAGTAATCTAAAGAGCTTAGCATTAAAGGAAGATAATGTTGTTCATTTTATCCTCTCTGAAAATTCGAAAGCTAGTCTTGTTAACATTTATCTAGAAATGCCAGAAGATGTTACTTTTACTGAACCGATGGAGTTTGCTAAAGAGCAGAAAGAATATTTTGAAGAAAAGTATCCTGACATTTTCGTTGGTATCGCAGGAACTGTTCAGTATGCACATAATTTCCAGACTACTGCAGAACGAGATGCTCAAACAATGTATCCAATTTTTGTAATCCTAATATTTATACTAAGTTATATTTTATTAAGATCTATTCTTGCCTCTTTAATTACGATCTTTGTTATTATTCTTTCTATTTTGCCGTCAATGGGGTCAGCAGGTTGGTTTGGATTTGATGTTAATCCTCCACTAATTATTGCTCCAATTATTATCTTAACTATTGCTCTGGCTCATTCGATACACATAATTTCAATCGCTATGACAAACATGTCAGAAGGCATGAGTCGAAATCAAGCTGTTGTTGAAAGTATGAAGATTAATTTTGTTCCTGTTTTCTTGACGAGCTTAACAACTGCTATTGGAATGGGAGGAGTTAACTTAGGTAAAATTCCTGCTTTTTCAGAAATGGCGAATACTGTTGTAGTAGGTTCTGCTTATAGCTTCATTCTTTCTGTTACATTGCTGCCTATTTTATTTTCACTCTTACCAATTAAATCTAAAGTAAAGTCAGTTATAATTCTTGGTGCTTTAGAACGCCTGGGAATATTTATATTTAATTTTAAATATACTCTCTTAATAACTATGGGAACAATATCAATAGTTCTATTTAGTTTTTTAGCGAATCTATACTTTGATGAAAAGTGGGATAATTATTTTGATCGAGTACCCTCATGGCTAGAAGTAAAGGATGTAGTCGATAAAGAATTTGGAAGCTCTTTTTTTCTTTTTGCAGATATAAAAACAGATCAATCAGACGGTATTACTGATCCAGCGTATTTAAAGAAATTAGAAGATTTTAGTAATTACTTAGAGGAGCAATATACATTTATTAATGTAACGACAGTCTCAAATGTTATTAAAACTTTAAATAAGAATATGAATGGAGGGCAAGAAAAGTATTATAGTGTCCCTGATAACAAGGCATTAATCGCACAGTATCTTCTCCTATATGAGTTTTCTGTGCCTTTTGGCATGGACCTTAAAAATCAAATGACAGCTGACAAATCTGACTCAAGATTATTAGTAAGAATCAACTATGCAACAGCATCAGAAGTTGTGAAAATTAATGATGAAATTATTAAGTGGATAAACTCAAATATGGGACCATACAAAACTGATGGTTTAGCAGGCATACCTGTTATGTTTTCATATTTAAACCAACAAAACTCCATGGGTCTTATGACAGGATTAGTCTTCTCATTTACTTTTATAGTAATTCTTATTGGATTTGCACTTAGAAGTTTCAAGTACGGTCTTATAAGCATTATACCAAATATTGTTCCGTTTATTTTAGGATTTGGAGTTATTGGAGCATTAACCTCAGGAATGATTCAAGGCCCACATCAAACATCAGTATTAATATCTATAGGACTAGTCGTTGACGCAACAATTCATTTTTTAACAAAATATAAAAAAGCGATAGCATTAGGCTTATCTCCTCAAAATTCAATTCAATATTGTTTTAAGTACGTTGGTTATCCGATAATTATTGCGTCAATATGTTTATTTATTGGCTTTTTATTCTTAACTCAGTCGATCTTCATATCTAATTATATTATAGGAGGAATGTGCGCTTTAATTATTGCTATTGCACTTTTGGTAGACTTACTTTTATTACCAGCACTGCTATTAATCTCATCCAGAAAGGCTTAATATACACTATGTTAAAAAAATTATTCACTTTCATTTTTATTTTAACGCTACCTTCTTTTTCGATTGCTGAAACTCTTGAAGAAAAGGGTAAAAATATCGCAAAAAAATCTTATGAAAATTCGAGAGGTTTTGTGGATAGTGAGTCAGATCAAATTATGATACTTATTGATCCTCAAGGAAATAAAGTTGAAAGAGAAATTTCAGGTAAAACATTAGAAAACCTTGATCCAGATGATGGAGATAGGTCAATAACATATTTTAATAAACCAAAAGATGTTGAGGGAACCGTTATGCTCTCTCATACGCATGTAAATGATGATGATGACCAATGGCTATACCTCCCCGCACTTGGAAGAGTAAAAAGAATTTCTTCAAGTAATAAATCTGGTTCATTTATGGGAAGTGAAATAGCTTTTGAAGATTTTTCTGGATTAGATTATCGGAAGTATAATTGGAAATATATTGGTGAAGAAAATTATCAGGGAGAACTTCAGTCTAAGATAGAGTCTTATCCCAAAGATAAGAATTCAGGATATTCAAAAAGAGTAGGACTTACTGATAGTCTCTTTAGAGCTAGTAAAATTGATTACTATGATCGCAAAGGACAGCTTTTAAAGACAATTTTTTTTGAAGATTATAAATTATACAATAATAAAATTTGGAATGCAGATACATTTAGAGTTGTAAATCATCAAAATAAAAATACAACTATACTTAAGTGGAAAAATCGAAAACTTAATGTAGGCTTAAATAAGAAAGATTTTGAAAAATCAAGTCTTCAAAAATTATCTAACTAATAATTATAAGTGATTAGATTAATACAGCTTTATTTAATTTATACATTCATTATTGCGGCATTGCTATCTTCAAGTAGAGCTTTATCTTTTGAATATAATCTATATGGAAGTATTCAACCTGAATACTCTCTATTCATAAATGGTGATGGTAGACATAATCAATCACGAGAAAAACCATCCATATTAGGAACAGCAAATTTCACAACATTTATTCAAGATGATAATGCTAAAATATCAATAAGTACTTTAGGTAGATATGATCGAGAAGATCATAATAGAACATACTTCGATTTCCAAAAACTCAAGTATGAGTATTACTTTGATGACGCAACAATTAAACTAGGAAATGAGGTTGTCTTCTGGGGAGTTAATGAAAGTTTTCATTTGGTTGATATTATTAACCAATCAAATTTAGCTGAGAACTTGTCAGGAACAAAAAAGCTAGGTCAGCCTATGATAGCTGTATCTCTTTATAGAGATTTTGGTGATGTTGATTTTTATATATTGCCTTATTTCAGGGAACAAATATTCCCAGGTGCTAATGGTCGACCAAGGTTAAACTTAGAAATTGATGAAAATTCAATTTCATATGAGTCTTCAAAAGCAGAAAAACATACAGATTTTGCAATAAGATATTCAACAATGATTGATGATTTTGATATCGGATTTTATCATTTCTATGGAAATTCAAGAAATCCAAAATTAAGTATTAATCAAACGAGTTTAAAATTAGATCAATATTACCCTTTATTATCTCAAACTGGTATTGATATTCAAGCAACCAAAGATGCATGGTTATATAAACTTGAGGTAATATTTGCTGAATTAATGTCAGAACAATATTTTAGTACAGCAGGTGGTTTTGAGTACACGTATTATGGATTCAATAATTCATCCCAAGATTTAGGATTAATCATTGAATATTTGTTTGATGATAGGAATGATCAACCCTTCAATAATGAGGGTTCTATTGGAATACGGTGGACTAAAAATGATATTAACTCAACTACCTTACTAGCTGGATCAATTGTTGATTTAGATGGTAATTCGAATCAGTTTTTTATTGAGTATGAGCAGCGATTAAAGAATGATTTCAAAATTTTTATAGAAGCTATTATTAGTGGTAGTATTGATAGTAGCGATTATAACTATGCATTTAAAGATGACTCAAATTTCAAGATTAAAATTGCTAAATATTTCTAATAGAAATTTATTCTAAAATTAATAACAATCAATTATATGAAGCCTCCTCAGCCTAAAAAAATTAAAAAAATTCATACTGCTCATGGAGATAAACGTGTTGATAATTATTACTGGCTTAGAGATGATACTCGTAAAAATCCAGAGGTCATTTCGTATTTAGAATCTGAAAATAAATATTTAGAGACCTGGTTTGAAAGTAAGAACGATTGTCGAAAAGAAATTTATGATGAATTAGTAAGCTTCATTCCACCTCATGAAGTTTCTATGAAGGTTAAGTTTGGTAATTATTTATATTTTTCAGAGATTAGTTCAGATCAACAATACAAAACATATTATCGTGAAATTGATGGAAAAAAAGAATTAGTCCTTGATGTAAATAAATTAGCAAAAGATTTAGATTATTTTAATGTGGCCTCTATTATTCCTTCACCAAATAATCAGTATATAGCTTATGCAGAAGATTTATCCGGACGTAGAGAATACAATATAAGGATCAAGAATTTAGAAACAGGTCAGATAATTGACGAGAGTATACAAAGATCTTCAGGAACTGTGGTATGGAACCAAAATAATGATACCATTTATTATGCACTTAAAGACCCTGTTACCTTGATTGAAAATAAAGTGTTTAAACATAAAGTGGGTACTGACACAAAAGAAGATATTCTAATATACGAAGAAAAGGATACAGAATTTCATTTACATATATTTGAGTCTAGAACAAAGAAATATCTCAACATTTATAGTAGTAAAACTGAAGCATCCGAAACATGGTTGCTTGATTTAGACGATGAAAATAGTAAGCCTTTCTGCGTTTTAGATAGATCCGAAAAGCATCTTTATTCCATTGAAGATACTCCAGAATGTTTTTACGCCAGCAGTAACGCAAATGATAGAAAAAACTTTGAAATTTTAAAATTCAATCTCGACCAAATTAGTAATTACGATAGTTGGGAAACAGTTATTGAGCATGATAGTAAGATTTTAATTGAAGACTTTATTGCCTTTCCTCAATATTTATATTTGGAAATAAGAGAAGATGGACTGCCTAAGATTCTCAAAATAAATAGAAACACACTTGAAAGAAAATACATAGAATTCAGTGAACCTGCTTTTTCATGTTATTTAGCAACCAATAACAATTATCTTGATACAGAATTTTACTATGGTTATTCAAGTCCAAAAAAACCTAGTTCGATTTTTAAAGAAGATATTCAATCTGGTGAAAGTGATCTGGTATGGCAACAAATGGTTAGTAATTATGATGAAAGCTTATACAAAGTGGAGAGACAGAAAATAAGCGCAAGAGATAATACTAAAGTACCCATATCACTAGTTTACAAGAAAGGTATTGATTTAAAAAAAGCCCCAATTCTTGTTTATGGTTATGGATCTTATGGCATCATTATTGATGCTGCATTCAGAACTTCAATTCTTCCCTTATTGAACAGGGGTTTCATTTTTGCTGTTGCAAATATTAGAGGTGGATCTGAAATGGGGCGTCAGTGGTATGATGATGGTAAAATTTTAAATAAGAAAAATACCTTTTATGACTTTATTGATGCAACTAAATCGTTAATTGAGAACGGTTATGGTGATAGTAAAAATGTGTTTGCAATGGGTGGTAGTGCAGGAGGTCTTTTGATGGGGGCAGTGATTAACATGGAGCCAGAGTTGTATACGGGAATTATATCTGCCGTTCCATTTGTAGATGTTGTAACCACCATGTCTGATGAGTCGATACCTTTAACAACGTTTGAGTACAAAGAATGGGGAAATCCAGCCAACAAAGAAGAATATGATTATATCAAAAGTTATTCTCCATATGACAACATTAAGCCGTCTAATTATCCTGCTGTTCTTGTGACATCAAGCCTTTATGACTCACAAGTTCAGTACTATGAACCTGCAAAATACGTTCCAAAACTTAGAGAAAACTCTACTTCAGATAATCCAATATTAATGAAGATGAACTTAGTTGGTGGACATGCAGGTAAAAGTGGAAGATTGAATACACTTGAAGAGAGTGCATTAGATAATGCTTTTCTGATAAATCTTGTATCTAATGATTAGTCTGACTAAAGAAAGTCTAAAGTCGATTTAAAAATTAATTTTCTTGTTCTGAATGTGTGACATGTCCTGTTTTCTTATGAGCATAAGATTACCTTGGAGTAATTCCACGTATTCTCTCCGTTCTACGCCTTAATAGCTCAGTAACTATGAGTAAAAAAGTTGACATAACAATCAGGCATGTTGCAACAGCCATGATTGTAGGACTTAACTGCTCTCTTAAACCCGTCCACATTTGAAGTGGAATAGTTGTCAGTGATCTCTCGCCACCGGCTACAAATAGAATTACAACAATTTCATCAAAAGATGTTACGAATGCAAATAAAGCTCCAGAAATAATTCCAGGAAGAATAAGAGGTAAAGTAATCTTAAAAAATGTATTTGTTGGAGGACTTCCTAAACTTGATGCAGCTCGCGTGATGCTATCATCAAATCCACTAAGGGTGGCTGTAACTGTTATAACTACAAAAGGTGTTCCTAGAATAATGTGGGCAATGATTATGCCTGGAAATGTTGCAGCTAATCCAACTTTAGCAAGTGAAAAGAATATTGCTGATCCTGAAATAATTAAAGGAATTATCATTGGAGAAATTAAAACACTCATAATCAACTGTTTATATGGCATGTATCTGCTGCTTAATCCAAGAGCAGCAATTGTTCCTAGTGTTGTCGCACCAATAGTTGAGAAGAATGCATAATAGAAACTATTTCGAACCGCTATTCCCCAAGGGTTTTTAGTTCCATAGATCATATCTTCATACCAGCGCAATGAAAATGCTTCAGGGTCGAGTGCAATCATTCCTTTTGAGAAATGAATATACTGCTCAGCATTGAACGAAAGTGGAATAATTACAAATAGTGGAGCTATTAAAAAAATAAATATTGAAGTGCAAATAATGAGATAACTATAATGCCACAAGCGATAACGCATTTCTGTATATTTTGGTAAAGCCATTATCCTAACCTCATATTATCAATGCCGACAATTCTATTGTAGAGCCAATAGACAACTAGAACTGCAATTAAAAGTACGGCTGCCATTGCAGTGGCTAGGCCCCAATCTAAAGATTTTTGCATATGATAAGCTATACGGTTACTGATCAGAACACCTTTAGATCCTCCAACGAGAGCTGGTGTAATATAATATCCAATTGCTAATACAAATACTAAAATCGAACCAGCACTGATGCCTGGATAAGTAAGAGGGAAATATATTTTTCGAAACGCATTAAATGGAGTAGAACCCATTGAAACCGCAGCGCGCATTAAACTTGGCTGAATTGTTTTCATTACACTATAAAGGGGGAGAACCATAAACGGTAACAAGATTTGCGTCATCGCAATAAAAGTACCAGTCATATTATACATTAGTTCCAGGCGATTATCGTCAGCAACGATTCCAATAGAAACAAGAATATCATTTAGAACTCCTTGTGTTTGAAGTAAAACCATCCAACTCGACGTCCGTACGAGTAAAGATGTCCAAAACGGAAGTAAGACACATATCATTAATAAATTTGCATAACGTGTTGGCAAGGCAGCTAGCAAATGAGCTATTGGATAAGCCAATATAAAGCAGCAAAGAGTAACACCAACCGCTACAAAAATTGTTCTAAGCCACAAGGTAACATTAATTCTTTTCTTCTCCGGTATCCGTTCAATTGATCCGTCATACTTTTGTTCAAAATCAAAAGTAGTTAAATATTTTCTTCCATGATAAGCATCTGTCCCTCTTTTAAGAGCAAGCCAATACTCAATATCTGCCCATCTTTTATGAACATCCATAAATTGCTCAAGAAAATTTCCATTTTCGTCAAAGCTATCTAATTTACGAGCTGTCTTTTTGATTAAACTAGTGAATCCACCTTTTTCATAATTTAATCTAGTTGCAATTTTTCCATGTTTTTTATCAGCAATTAGATCTTTTAATTCATAATAAAATGTAGAAGTTACATTCTCAGGAGGAAGTTCTTTCCCATCCCAATCTTTGATCACAACAGCTGTTTTTGCCAATAATGCATTCATTTCAGTATTATCAATACTTCTGATCATCATTTGAAAAATAGGAAAGATATAAGCAATTAGAATAAATAGTAATAATGGAGTTACTAACAAAAAAGCAGTTGCCCTTCTTCGAGATTCAACCTTTTTTAGTTTTACAGATAAGAGTTCCCCGTCCGATGTTCTAATTGGTGCCGACACAAGAATAGACTAAGAAATTTGATAAAAAATAAAAGAAAAAAAATTAAAATTTCCTAGGCAGCCTCATTGAAGCTGCCCAAGAAAGGATTAGACTTAAAGGTTAGCTTTCCAAGCTTCCCACGCATCATTGATTTCAGTATTATTATCCGCATAGAACACTGGGTTCATAAGGATATAATTCTGAGTATTCGCAGGCGCAGTAGGCATGTGAGGCATAATTTCAACCGCACCAGCTTGCTCTGAGTAGAACCAAGGCTCATCAGACTTGATTACATCTAGAGAAGAGATACGGAAAGGTGCATAAGCAATATGCTTCGCACTTCCAGCTAAACCCTCAGAACTTGTAAAGTACTGAAGTGCTTTCATAGCCTCATCTTGGTTTGGTCCACCTTTTACTAGAACAAAGTACTCGTAGTCTAAGATTTGACCATCCCATACCATTTTCATAGGAGACCCTTCATTAATAATTGCATTGAAGTGTCTTCCATTCCAACCAGTTGCCATTGTTGCTTCTCCTGAAACAATTTGTTCAGGTGGCTGTGCACCAGCTGACCAGAAAATGCAACCACCATCAGGGTGTTCACAAAGCTCTGTAAGTTTGTCTAGAGCTCTATCAATTCCATTTTCTTCCATGTAATCATATACGTCAGCAGCTGGAATCCCATCAGCAACTAAAGCAATTTCGATGTTAGACATTGCGTTAGCATAGAGAGATCTTACACCTGAAAATTTTTCAGGATTGAAAAAATCGCCGATAGTTTTAGGTGCCGCATAATCTGGGTATACGTCAGTGTTGTAGGCATAGTTCCATGAGTAAAGAATGTTTCCTACAGCACATTTACTAGGCATTGGAGCAAAGAAATCTTCACTTGCTGGCATACCATTTACACCAGCTGGGAAGTCGTTGTCGAAATCGAATTCAACAAATAGTCCTTCATCACAACCAATGATAGTATCACGTGCATAAACATCTATGATGTCCCATGTGATTGCTCCAGATTCAACTTGAGCTTTAATTTCACCAAGTCCACCAGAGTAATCGATCCAGTTTACTTGAACCCCAGACTTTTCTTGATAGGGATCCCCGTAACCTAATTTTTGACTTTCTGTATAAGCACCACCCCAAGACACAACATTTACTTCTGCTGCTGTCGCAAGAGAGGGAGCTAAAAATACAGCTGCCAATGATATTATTTTTGTTAATTTTAACATTATTAAGCTTCTCCTTTTTATTATGTCGGTATTACAGAACGTATAGAGTTATTTTGCAACCCTAAATTTGTTTTTTTTAAAAAAAATGTAGAATTATCAGATACTAAAAGTCTAATGCTCTGCAGTCATGTCCAGTCCAACCTAATTGAACCTTATTATCGACGCTTAGTTTTATTTCATCACTAGAATTTGGTATTTTTAGAATAAACTGGTCATCATTAAGTATATTTACTCTCACTCTTGTGTGATCTCCGTGATAAATAATCTCTTTAACTGTAGCTTCGAATTTGTTTTCAGAGTTTTCTGGATTTATTGAAACTCTCTCAGGTCTTAGAGACATTTTAGTTTTTTCGCCAACAGAAGATACGGCAATTGGATTAGCTATGACAGTCTCTCCTGTATCTATTTCAACTTTTGCCTGACCTCCAGAAATCTCTTTGACTGTACCTGAAATAGTGTTGTTTTCTCCAATAAATTCAGCAACAAAAGAATTTACAGGAGTTTCGTAAAGATCATTTGGATTTGAAAGTTGTTGAATATAGCCATCGTTAAATACCGCGATACGATTAGACATTGTGAGAGCTTCACTCTGATCATGAGTAACGTATACAACGGTAACTCCGAGACTTTCATGGATGTGTTTTAATTCATATTGCATACTTTCTCGTAAATTTTTATCAAGAGCTCCTAGCGGCTCATCCATTAGAACTAGTTGTGGATCGAAAACCAGAGACCTTGCAACAGCAACTCTTTGTTGCTGACCCCCAGATAGTTGTGCAGGCATTCTATTGGCAAAATCAGATAATGAAACCATAGCAAGAGTTTTGCTAATTTTTTCATCAATAATTTCTTTTGGCGTCTTACGAACTTTTAATGGAAAGGCTAAGTTTTCGTATACAGATAAATGTGGAAATAATGCATAATTTTGAAACACCATTCCTATTCCTCTTTTATGAGGAGGAATATTTGATATTGGGTTGCCGTCTAAATAAATTTCACCATTAGTTGGAGTTTCAAAGCCTGCAAGCATCATCAAAGTTGTAGTCTTACCCGAACCAGATGGCCCTAGCAAAGTTAAGAATTCTCCTTGTGCGATATCAAGATCAAGGCCTTTCACCACAAGCACTTCTCCGTCATAGCTTTTATCAACCTGCTCGAATTTTACAAAATCTTGCTTTACTTCAGCCATTACTTATTAATTTTATTATGAATTAGTAAGACTGTAACAGAAATAACTCAGCAAAATCAACAAATTTATTCATATACTTTAAATTATGCATTGCGACAATTTTGAGCATATTTAGAAGATTAATTTGATGTATTGATCTACACAGAATCTGAAATAAATACTATAATTGGTTAGAATTAATTATATTTTTATTATGACGCTAAAGATAAAGAATACCGATCTTATATCAAATTTTACAAACATGAACGAGTATGTTCAAAAGTATGAACATATCGAGTTCGATCTAGTAAAAATGCGTGAGGCAGTGGAACAATTAATAAAGATTCGTCCATTTGAAAGACAAGCTCCAGAGGGGTTACTTAAATCAAATGCAATTTGTCTCAATTATGATGAAAAAGAACTTGATGAGTGGTTTGGAGGAAATGTCAGAGGAAAGTATTGGACAAAGCCAGATTCTTCTTTTGAAGAAATGGAGAGAGAACCTTATATTGATGAGTCAAGATATACTTTATTTAACTCTAAATTAAATGATACATATTTAAAACATGTATACGAAACTCTAAGTGAGCATTTTGCAATTGGAAGATGTCGAATAATCAAAATGCCTCCGAGAACAACATTAAGTTGGCATAGAGATCCAGAAAAGAGAATTCATGTTTCAATTAAAACAAACTATGGATCCAGAATGTTTATTGAAGATACTGGCTTTCACATTCCTGCTGATGGCCATGTTTATATTACGGATAATACAAAATATCACACTGCAATTAATGGCGGTGAAGAAGACCGAATTCATTTAGTTGCAACTCTACTAAATTCCTAGTTAATAAAGAATTAATTGATTGCATTTCAGCCTGCTTTCAGAATAAGATCATTTTAATATGGAAAAATATCAGCATTATATTAATGGAAAATGGACTGATGGATCTTCAAAAGAAACAATCAATGTAGTAAATCCTGCAAATGGTAAAGACATAGGCCAAGTTGTATGCGCAAAGAATGATGATGTAAATGTAGCTGTTGAGGCAGCGCTAAACTCATATAAATCCAGAGTCCTTGTTGATATGTTGCCAATGGAACGCGCAAAGCTTATGCGTTCAATCGCAAATGAATTACGAGCAGTGAGTAAAGAAGGTGGGAAACTACTTTGTCATGAAAATGGAAAGCTACTTGCTAATGCAGAATACGAATTTGTTGATGGCGCAAATTATTTTGATTACTACAGTGGAATGACTGATAAGTTAGAAGGCAGCACTATTCCAGTAAATAATAAAGTAGTAGATTACACATTGCTTGAACCTTATGGAGTCTCAGGACATATTATTCCATGGAATTTCCCCATATCTATGCTTGCTCGATCTTTAGCATGTGCTTTTGCGGCAGGTAATTCTACAGTAATCAAAACAGCAGAACTCACGCCATTAGCCACAGCTTCATTCTTTGCAAAAGCAATAGATAATGCTGGAGTGCCACCAGGCTTGATTAATGTAATCTGTGGTCATGGCAATGAAGCAGGAGCTGAACTTACGGCTCACAAAGACGTTGGTCAGATAACTTTTACTGGATCAGTAGCAACAGGTAAAAAAATTCTTCATGCTGCTGCTGACAGAGCTGTTCCAGCGGTTGTCGAACTAGGAGGCAAGTCAGCTGCCATTGTTTATCCTGATGCTGATTTAGATAAAGTTGTTGCATCAGCTAAGGCAGGAATTTTTGGTCAGGCTGGTCAAATATGTTCTGCAATGTCACGAGTAGTTGCACATAAATCAATCAAAAATGAGCTTGTAGAAAAGTTAGCTAACTTGGCTTCCACAATTAAAGTAGGACCAGGAGATGTGGAAGGCAGTGAACTCACACCTGTTATATCCGAAGAACAGGTACAAAAAGTTGAAAACTATTCACGATCTGGTCAACAGGCTGGAGCAGAAGCTGTAGCTGGGGGAAAGCGAGTTGAAGGTGATGGATATTTTTTTGAAGCAACTGTCTTTGATAATGTTAAACCTGATATGACAATTGCTCAGGAAGAAATTTTTGGACCAGTCTTATCGGTCCTTGAATACGATGAGCCTGAAGAAGCAATTGAAATTGCAAATGGCACAGAATTTGGTTTGGCTGGTGGAGTATTCACTAGAGATCTAGATAAAGCTACAGAAACTGCAGGAAAACTTGAGGCTGGGCAAATTTATGTAAATAGTTGGTTTACAGGGAGTGTTGCTACTCCTTTTGGAGGCTATAAACAATCTGGATACAGTCGGGAAAAAGGACAAGAGGCAATTAAAAGTTATCTTCAGGTCAAAAATGTCGGCATCCAACTTTAATTTAAATGGATACGCAACTCTCTAAAGATCAAGCATTAGATCTAGCTATAAAAACATTGATTACTTCTGGAGCAACAGAAGAGAATGCAAAACCTTTAGCTGATGGTATTATTCAAGCGGAAATTGATGGCATTAAAAGTCATGGCTTTCATTACCTACCAATATACTGCTTACATTTAAGTTGTAAAAAAGTTAGAGGTGATGCATCTCCAAAAAAAAATCACAAGTCAAATGTAGCTTTATCAGTTGATGCAGATAATGGCTTTGCTCATAGGGCTATTTCAATCGGACTCGATGATTTAATTCCCTCAGCGAAAGAAAATGGGATTGCATCTTTGGCTATATCCAATTCATACAATTGCGGTGTTCTTGGTTATCATACAAAAACAATAGCTGACGAAAATTTAATTGGAATAGGGTTTACAAATGCCCCAGCATCAATTGCACCCCTTGGGGGTATTAAGCCCGTTATTGGAACAAACCCTTTTTCAGTAGCAATTAAAAGTGAGGGCAATGTTAAAATTCTTATTGATCAATCTGCAAGTGTAGTAGCTAAAAGTGAAATTGCTGTAAGGGCTAAATCTGGCGAGTCTATACCAACAGGTTGGGCTTTTGGTCCAGATGGCCAAGATACAACTGACCCATCAATTGCGCTAAAAGGCACAATGGCTCCAAGCGGAGGATATAAAGGATTTGGAGTAGGTTTATTCGTTGAAATTATGGCAGCATGTCTAACAGGTTCAAATTTAGGAATTGATGCTAGTTCATTTGCCGATGATACTGGTGGTCCTCCAGGTACGGGTCAATTTTTCATAGCTATTAATCCAGAAAAATTTTCAAATAATTTTGATGAGAGAATTAATAATTTAATAAAAGCTGTGGAGTCTCAAGAAAATGCTCGAGTGCCTGGGGCTAAAAGAATAAACAACGCTAAGATAAATTCTAACTCTCCAATCATCATCAAAGAAGATCTTTATAATAAAATATTATCTCTTCAATCTTAATTTCAATAAATCTAATTATTTAATAATGATGGTAGCTTTCACTTTCTTCAACGAAAGTTTCAGTAGAAAGTTTGTATAAGCTGTCCCATACACTTGCATCAAAAGTGTCTTTATTTTCAATCACATTAACTGTTAAGAGTTCAGTAGATTTTAGTATTTTTTTTCTCAAGTCAGAATTTGATGAAATATAATTATTTAAATTTAATAAAATTTCAATTTCATCAAATTTAACTTCAATCATTTTTCCAATTTTGTACGAAATTCTATTGAGAAAGGGGATAAGTAATATTGGAAAATCTAGTGATTGAATTGATAAACTTTTAAAATCCATGACTCTACTAGATGCATCCATCAAAGCTACTCCAGTATGTATGGGGCAAAAGTTACCCTCATTTAGGATATTTTTTTGTTCAATCTTTCGAGGTCCTTGTGGCTCAAGGTTTTTAATTTTTTTCAGATATTCATTTAAATTTTCAAGACCAGAAATTTGATAAAGCTCTAATGACTTAATACATTTTCCAACTTCTTCTGAAACACCCCAAGTATATCCTGCAGCTCGCGAAGCTCTTTTAGAGATTGTTTCTATTTCACTTGATGTTCTCATATAAGATCGTACATCCAAGTATCATCAGATGAATTCAGCTCATGAATTAGAGGAGCTCCTTGATACATGTTTATTCTTAACCATTTATCAGATTTAGGATCAAATTTTTGAGCCCCAAAAAAAGATAATTTCAATCGTAACATATCAATTGGGACTAAATTTTCATCAATAGTATTATCTTGTATTTCAGAATAGGGGAAATCTTCAACTATGAAACATCGGCGCACAACATGTCTGACATCTTGGTTTAATAATAGAAACTCTGCAACAGAACTTGACTGATTGCTACTTTTTAATTTTTTATACAATTTGGCAATATCATGAGCAATTGCTAGAGGCTGTTCTAAATCTGAGCCATTCTCTTCATATCGATTTGCAATCCTAGGTTCTTCTTTGTTTTTAGAAATAAACCAAAAATTAGCTACTGACTCTTTTGTATCAAAATTTATATCAAGAAATTTAGAATAGTGATTTTCAACAATTGATAATAATTCAGATACTGTTTTTTCACCTGGTATATCAAAATGCTGATCTTCTTCTGAACTCATCTTTGCCACCAGGGGTTCGATAATGGAGTCATAAGGCTCCATCATCATTGACACGATGTACTCGATGCCCTCATCACTCAAGTTTAATTCTACATAATGGTAAATAGTATTCCAAAGGTACGTTTGATTAGTATCTAATTTGGGAAAAAGATCACTGTCTAACTTTTCAAGATCCTGCTTTAATTTTTCAATCTTTTCTTTTTGGTATTCATTTTCAGTAATCCATGAATTTACATTCTTTTTCGATCGACCTAAACACGATTTAAAAAATTCAAAATCTTCTGTACTTACATTTTTGATTTGACGTATTTGTCTAAGGGCTTCTTCTCTTGAAAAAATCCAATTATGTAAAAGTGTTGGGTGGTTTACAATAAAAGGAGCCATTCCTAAGCCAGTAGAGTTTCCTATGCCAAGATTACGTGCGATGTTATGATTTAACTCAACAGCTTCTTGAGGATTTTTACACTTTGCAATGTGATTAACTTGATCAAATGTAAATTGTCTTACTAAATAGACCAGCATCATTTCTAGTCTGAATGGACCACAAATCTCTGGTCGATCTTTAATTCTATATCGATCTGCTAGTCCAAATTTTCCAGAACCATACACTGCTGTAGTTCTATATAAATATCCCACTTCATTGATTAATTTACTATCAGGCTGCATCCCTTTAGCTAGACGTTGAACAACATGATCAAATATTCTAACTGACTTATTAGCTCTCGATAAAGTTAACTCCTTATAAGAAACTCTGCCTACTTCCTGCTTTGGCACATTTTTTTTTAATCGATCTAAATCAGATTGAGTGGGAACTCCATCATGAAGAACAAAAGCTGCGTCCCATTTTGTGGCAATCACACGATCAGATCGCTCATCAGATTTTAATTCATTAGCAAAGCAAATCAATGAATAGGTTCTTTCACCGTTGTTTACAGAATAAACAGCTAAGCCATATCCATCATCATTTAAATTAAATAAAACTCTGTCAAATTTCCAATTTTTAAATTCACGAATAAAACTACGGAGAAAAGATAACTTTGA
>CACPLH010000004.1:0-86549 GCA_902634765.1 uncultured Pelagibacteraceae bacterium | reverse complement strand
ATTTTAGAGGAAGAATCAGCAAAACAGGGATATGTCCCTGATGCGTCAGTTGCAGGTGATGATGTTAAAAATGGCGTTCGGCCCCTTCCCCACATGTTATATAAAAATTTAGATATAATGAATATAGAATCCATTCAATCAGTTATAAAAGTTGATGATACTGTTTCAGGAATTGGAGAAGCAATTAATGCTGGTTGTTGGGGTGTTGGTGTAACGCGATATTCGAATTATATGAATATAAATTCCTTAGAAGAAGCTGATGAACTGAGTAAAGAAGAAATTGATATGAAACAAGGATATGCAAAAGATCTGCTTTATAAAGCAGGTGCGCATTACGTAATAGAAACTATTGCAGATATCGAGGCCGTTATTTATGATATTAACAAAAGGCTTTCACGTGGTGAAGGGCCTTAAAAGTTGATTACAAATTTTTCTTGTTCCTCTGTTTCAATTGTACCTGGCCGGCAATTCCTTACATGATTTATGCATTGGTTTGAATCTAGTCCTAGTGCCTTTAAAATAAGTGAAGCAAACATTCCAGATCTACCTAATCCAGCATAACAATGCAGGTAAACATTTTTATTGAGTTCTAACTGAGTAACACAATCTCTGATAATTTGACTATATTCATTTTTTTTAATCTGAGCTGGAATACCATAGTTTTTTATGGGCATGCTGTAGGCCCTAACATTCTTCTCCTCTAGATCTTTATGGAACTGATTAATTTCAAAATTTCTAATTTCATTAAGTTCTATCAATGAAACAACGAGTGATATATTTAAGTCGATGATAATGGTTAAATCTTTTTTATAAGTAAATTTATCAAATCTAGAATTACTGATACCTGGACAACTGGATATAACCAAATTACCAAGATTTTTTTTTGCTTTAACAATTTTCGAAAGCTTTATTTTAGTAAAGTTCAAATATAGGACTTTTTAATAAAAGGATGAAAGAATGAAATAGCTTCAGTTTTCTTTCCCCTAATTTTTGCATTGTCATCATACTTTCGAAGTCTTACTGCATCTTCAAAATATTTATGACTTTCCAGTTTTCGAATAGCATCTTTGTTTAAATATCCGCCTTGAAGTTTAAAACTTCTTTTGGAGCCATCTGAAAGACCGTCATAATAATCTGATTGAACGGAACATAGATATCTCTTTGCAATAACGTGCATTTTAATTGGGTAAGTAACTTCTTCAGGGAAATACTTGGATAAAAAAGATGCAGCAACGTTTTCATGATACTTGTCATTGTTTAAAAAATCATGGCTATTTACATCTTCGCCAGTCAACATATGCCCTAAATCGTGAAATAATGAAGCAGTAATAAATTTATCACTTTCATTATTTTCTTTAGCTAAGGTTGCGCACTGAAGAGCATGTTGTAATTGAGTAATCTCTTCGTCATAAAAACTGCACGAACCTCTTTGATCAATAATTTCACATAAAACATTGGTACGCTCAATAATTGAGGCTGAATTTAATTTATTTTCTAGAGATTGGATTTTATCTAATTGCATGAATTAAATGATTAATTATATTTTCTTTAATGTCAATAATTTGAGCTGTAACATTAGTGTAATAAATTGCAAAATATATGTAATAAAAATGCAACTTTGATTTAATTTTTTTGTATTACTTTTCATTCATACTAATGATCAAAGTAGAGAAATTAAATAAGTATTTTGGTGACAACCGTGCAGTAAAAGATGTCACATTTGAAATTAATAAACCTGAAATGATTGGTATCATTGGCAGATCTGGTGCTGGAAAGTCAACATTACTGAGAATAATGAATCGTCTAACCGACGCAACTAGTGGATCTATTTTTATTGAAGGCAGAAATATACTTTCATTAACAAAGAAAGACAAACGAGCATGGCAAAAAGATTGTGCCATGATATTTCAGCAATTCAATCTTGTGCCCCGTTTAGATGTTTTAACAAATGTAATTCTTGGAAGATCAAATATTCAAGGTACTTTACGATCAAGCTTAAAACTTTTCACTAAAGATGAACGCGTTGATGCATTGATGGCTCTGGATAAATTGGGAATGGCTGAAACCGCGCTGCAAAGAGCAGAGACTTTATCTGGTGGACAGCAACAAAGGGTTGCAATTTGTAGAGCTATGATGCAGCAACCAAAAATGATTTTAGCCGACGAGCCTATTGCATCGCTAGACCCTCTTAATGCCCGACTTGTAATGGAATCACTTAGAAATATTCATAGAGAAAAGCAGATTACTGTTCTTGCAAATCTTCATACTCTTGATACCGCTAAAAATTATTGTGACAGAGTCATTGGCATGAGACTTGGGGAAATTGTTTTTGATGATGTACCTTCAAGTTTAAAAGATGATGTTGCAAGAGAAATTTATGGCGCTGAAGCTGAAGAAGCATTTGAACCAACAGTTACTTCAACTTCACTTGGTGACGAACAGTTTGCAGAGGCAGGATAATGTTAGCCTTTTCAAAAAAAAACTTAACAACTAACAAGGAGATATACTAAAAATGATTAAAAATTTAGTAAGGTCTATTATTGCTTGTTCATTCCTATTTGTGTCTGCAAATGCATACGCATGGGATGTATCTGGCTATAAAGGGCCAACAATGGACTTGAGTAAATATCAACCTGAAATGAGACTTGGATTTTTAGGCGATGAATCAGCTCAAGACATTATTAAGAATAATGCATGTCTAAAGGAATATGCGGAAGTTGCATATGGAGTACCAGCTAAAATTTATACTTTTAAAGATTATGCAGGAACAATGGAGTCAATGCTTGGTGGCAGCTTAGACTATGCTTGGTTTGGCTCATCAGGATATGCGGGTATATATCTAGAAGATCCTACCGCTACTGTACCAATTTTAACCAGAATGCAGCCAACAGGAGATATGGGCTATTATTCAGTCATGATTACAAGAGCAGACTCAGGTATCAATTCAATTGATGATTTAAAAGGTAAATCTTTTGGATGGGCTGATCCTAATTCAACATCTGGTTATCTAATACCATCAATCGAATTAAAAGCTGCAGGAATGGATCCAGACTCATACTTTGGCTCTACACAATTTTCAGGTGGTCATGAAAATAACGTTTTGGCAGTTCTTAATGGTGATATCGATGCAGGTGTGACATGGGTATCTGGAGTTGGTGAATGGAGCGAAGGTTACTCTTCTGGAAATCTGAGAAAAATGGTTGATAAAGGACTATTAAATATGGATGACATCAAACAGATTTGGTCATCTGCTTTGATACCAAATGGACCGGTTGTAATGCCAACTAATATGCCTGTGAGAGCGCATCAGGTCATGGTAGGCTTGAAGCAGTGGATCCATGAAAATGACCCACAATGCAGCGAGAATGTTGCAAATGGAGTTGTTAAAGCTTGGGTGCCAGTCGACCATAGTTTCTATGAAACTATTGTAGCTGCTCGTAAAGCTAAAATTGAAGCTAAAAAATCCGAATAAATTTCGGTAGTTGTTTGCTAACTTAAGAGGATGGCATGCCCCATCCTCTTAATTAGCAGTTTATTTGGAGGAAACATTGCAATCATCATTGCCAGAAAATTTAATTAAAATTGAAAATAATTTAAAATCTCTTACAAGAACAAGATCAATTTATTCTTTTCTCTCAATTGCGGCATTGATAGCAGTTATTTATTCGGGTTTAATTGTAGCAGAAAAAGGAAATGCGACTAGCATCTGGGTTGGATTACCTAAATTTTTCGATTACCCAGTTGATCTATTTGTTGGGTCATGGGAATACGGCTATAGATGGAATTTATTGTTACTTGAATACCTTCCAGATTTAATAAGCACTATTAATATGGCTCTATTTTCAACAGCAATGGGTACGTTGCTAGCCTTTTTTTTAAGTATTTTTTCAAGTCGTAATCTAATCAAAAGTAAAACTACTGTATTAATATTTCGACGCATCATGGATATATGCAGATCGTTTCCAGAATTAGTTATTGCGCTTGTTTTGTTGTATCTACTGGGAAAGTCAGCACTGCCTGCTGTAATTGCCATCATAATTCATACCGCAGGAGCTCTTGGCAAATTGTTTTCAGAAGCTATTGAGAATGTCGACAAAAATCCAATTGAAGGTCTTGAGTCCTGTGGAGCTTCATGGTTTACCAGAATAAGATTTGGTGTGGTAACTCAGGCACTCCCTCTATTTCTAACTTACACAATTTTAAGATTTGAGATTAATATAAGGGCTTCAACTATTTTGGGATTTGTTGGCGCTGGAGGTATCGGTGAGCAACTTTACACTAATATACAGTGGAAATATGAAGCTGACACTATTGCAATAATGTTTTTACTTGTGTCTACGATCATTGCATTAGATTACTTATCAAGTTATTGGCGAAAATCATTAATAGGATTGAAATCATGAACAGGTCTGAAATTATTAAAAATTATTCAGATATAGTAGTTACTAAATTTTCATCTAAAATGTGGTCAACTTTTTTAGTGCTCGGGATTATAGTGTATTTAATCATAGCAATTTTAAGCCTCGACATATTGCAGATTCATAAAAAATGGAGTCCTGAAAGAGCTTCTTTGTTTGCCCTCGACACATATGCACATAAAGACCATGTCACAATGAAATGGAGTGAACCAGATGATATAATTATATCCTTTGAAGGAAGCAGGTGGTCTCAGTATGTTGGCCCCTATCAAAAAAGTGACGGTCTTCCAGAAAGGTATCCTGAATGGACTTCCATAGGTCCAGAGGGTGAAACAAAAATAAGTTTTAAAAATGGAGGGTTTGCAAATCTATACGATGATAAAGTTACAATAGAAAACTGGCCAGACACCAAAGAAACACTTGTTTTTCGTCTTGATGCACAAGGTAAGCCTTACGTTGAAAATGTAGATAATCTCCCAAAATGGATAAGGGTAACGGAAAATAAAATAGAGGTTAGACCATCTCTTTACGAAAGAGTTCAAGTTTATTCAAAAAAAGTTGAAGTACATAGGTACAATCTTGGTTGGAACTATTTCTGGTTTGACTTTGACAGTCCTTTAGAACCATATGGAATTTGGAATGCTATTTCACTTTCATTCTCAGGCGATAGAGTTGACCCCAATATTTCAAATTTTTCGCTTCTAATTCAAGAATTTCTAAATAATGATATGTGGCATCATGGACAAATATTGTGGGCTTTATTAGAGACAATTTTTATGGCTCTATTGGGCACCCTACTAGCAGCTCTTCTGGGTTTTCCTCTGGCATTTTTTGCAGCTTACAATGTAACGCCTTTTAAATTTGTTCGAACGATATTAAGACGGTTATTTGATACATTAAGAGGCATCGATTTTTTGATTTGGAGCTTAATTTTTTTAAGAGCCTTCGGACCAGGACCGTTCACTGGAATATTTGCTATTGCAATTACAGATACAGGAACTCTTGGAAAATTAATGTCTGAAGCAATAGAAAACACTGAAGAAAAGCAACAAGAAGGTGTAGAGTCTACGGGAGCGAATAAAACTCTTCAACACAGATTTGGAATTATACCTCAAATACTTCCTATTTTTATTTCCCAAACTCTTTACTACTTAGAATCAAATACGAGAGGAGCTGTTATTATAGGTGCCATGGGCGCAGGCGGCATAGGTTTACAATTACTTGGAGCAATAAATACGGGTACCAGTTGGGAAAATGTTATGTATATGTCATTATTGATTTTAGGAGTTGTTATTTTCATGGATACAATGTCCGCAAAAGTAAGAAGAGCTTTGATTGGTGATGAAACGCTAGGAGCAGAATTACAATTGGCAAAAATGGCAAAAAAATAATTTTTTTTTTTGAGACCTTAATATTTTTTTAACAATCTATTTGTACAATTAATTATGATCAAATTTATTCAATTCTTTTTAATAACGTCGTACATGTTATCATCTCTTGCTCTTGCAGACAGTCATGAAGACAATACAATTGGGCAAGCTGGAAGTGACTATTCTACCAATACTGAAAGTACATACGAGAGCAATATAGGAAACTGTGAAGATTTAAGTATATTAACGCTCCGTGGATCAATTAAAAACGATATACAGCGAGCTGACCCAGATTCAGCAACGAAAGCACATAATTTAATGCTTGAAGGAATGGAATTGTGTAATAAAAATCAAAACGTCCTTGCAAAAATGAAATTGAAAGAGGCTCAAACTATAGCGAGAGAAGGCAATGTTGCCGGACAAGATATGAGAATTGGAATTGTTAATGAGTCAGACGAACTGCAAGAAGAGACAGAAAATGAAAAAGAAAAGTCATGGTGGCAGATTTTTTAACTACACCTCTTCTAATAACGTACAAAAGCCAGGATCACTACCATTAAAAAAAGTTTCTATATTAGAAGAACAGTGATTAATCACACATTGGTCTGACTCATAAAAATAATCATCAATATTTTTAGCTGATTTAATATTCTGCAACATACAAAGACTATACTCATTGAAGTTACTGCCAGGATGAGTATTAAAATATATTTCACAATTAATTATTGTCTCATCGTACCCTATTTCTAGAGATGAAGTGTTTTGAAAATAAGCTATACAACTCTTAAAGTCGTCAGCATAGATGTTTGTGCTCAGCAGAATTTTAAAAATGAACATTAAAAGTACGAATCGTTTCATGTAATATTATTGTAATATTTCTTAACATTTTTGTAATATTTAAAAATTGGTAAACAATCTATTTTTTAACTATTGTAAAAATAACAAATTTATTCAATGACTTATAAAAACAAATACTAAACAGGCATCAAGATGAAAGAAAATAATAGTTTATTTCCTGTTCATACTATTGGAATTGTAACAATCATTGGTTACGGATTTTTATTCTATACTATTGCCCCATTAAAAGAGTATATCTCACTGCACACCAATTTAAGTGAGGAATTAATTCTCACAATGTTTAGTTTAGCACTGTTATTTCAAGCCCTATTAGCGCCTCGGATTGGAAAATGGTCAGACCATCATGGAAGCCTAATCGTAATTAAATACGGCCTGTTATTAGGTATGATAGGCTCAATTTTTATTGGAATAACAGAGATTGATTTATTTATTTTCAAAAATGTATTGTGGGTGTTTATTTCTATGTTTCTAATTACCTTGGGGCTTGGTATGTCAACCTATGAGGTAGCGTTTAATGCGGCAGTCCAAATGGATGAAATCAATTCTAGAAAAAATATTTCAATAATTACTTTTTATGGAGCGGTAGCAAGCACTATTACCTGGCTTTCAATTTATCCACTTATACACAATGTAGGCTTATTCTATACGTGTTTATTTACTTCAATTATTTTATTAATTGGCTATGTACTTGTGTCCTCAAAGGAAATGAAATACAAATCAAATATAGAATACTTAAATGAAAGTAAGTTATTATTTAATTGGAATGAGCTAAAGAAGACACAAAAGAAATCATTTTTTTATATTACAATATCCTCTTCTTTACAAAATTTCTTTTTTGTAGCATTTACCCTTGCATTAGTAAATTTTTTTACAGAAACATTTAATGACATTAGTATCGCGGTTGTACTTGCGAGTATATATGGCCCGTTTCAACTTGTAGGAAGATACTTGGAAATGAAAATTGGAAAGCATTACGACGCAAGATATACAGGCTTAATAGCCTTTTTGTTTGTAATTTTTTCAATTTTTACAGCTCAATTTACAAATAATATTTTTGTTGCCGCAATTAGTATGGCTTTTTTCGGAATGGGTCACGGTGTTTTAACAATAACATATGGTTATGTCACCAATATGTATTTTGAGTCACAAATTTATGGCCAAGCTAAAGGGTGGATGGCCCTTTCAAGGAGCATTAGCTTTGCCGTAGGTCCAGCATTAGGTGCACTTCTTTTTGCGTATAATTTAAACTTATTTACGATTACGATTGTAACAACTGCAATCCTATCAGCGTTTTCTTTCTCACTAATAATTTTCGAGAAACCTACAAATCAAATGCACAAATAATTATAATTTGCTTACTTCTAATTGAATTTTACTTCCAACGAAATAACTATCACTTATCTCAATTGGTTTGTTATTAATATCTGTATTTATTGCTTTTGTATGTATTAACGGGTCTCCGATATTTATTTTTAAATATTTGGATTGTACATTATTCGCACTCTCTGCTGATACTGTTGTTTTTTTTCTATATATTTTTTTTAATCCATATTTATTAAAGGACAATGTCATAGAGCCAGTTTTACGAAAAAATAAATCAAAATTTTTAAATCTTTTTTCTGGGACTAATCTTTCTGTTAAAATAAGTGGAATACCATTAGCTTTAGAGATTGTATAAATATAGAAAACTGAATCATTTTTTTTTAAATTAAATTCTCTTATTTCATTGCTGTACCCTTTTCTCTTATCTATAGAAATAATATCTACAGCAATATCAGTAGTCTCTTGATTTAAATTCTGTGATGCCCTTACTGTTTTTCCGATTTTATAATTTATTTTCTTAGAGTTGAGAAAATATCCTAAACCTCTTCTCGAATAAATGATATTTTCTTTTTTAAGGGCCTCGATTCCACGTCTAACTGTATGCCTATTCACCTTAAAAAGCTTAGCATAATAGTTTTCAGAATAGATTTTTTCCCCTAATCGAAGCTTACGATCAATAATATCTTTTTTTATTGAGTCCCTTATTTCTTCCCAGGCAAACATTTAGCTATTGTAACATATTTTTAATAAATAAATTGAAACGAATCGTCATAATAAGTATAGTATACTTGTATAGTTGTATAGATTAATATGGAAAGAAAATTTTGGCTTAGTACATTGGCTACATGCAATGATGCCCACCTAACTTCTCTTTGGGAAAAATTTGGTATTGAGGTAAATTTCACATGGCTTAGAAAACCGGAAATAGGCAGTATAATGTGTCAAGGAAAAATTGGAGTAACAGGAAATAATTTCAATTTTGGTGAAGTTACTATTACCCGTTGTCAATTGAAAACCTCACAAGGAAAAATTGGTCACGGATACGTGCAAGGAAGAAATAAATATAAGGCTGAAATTGTTGCTATATGCGATGCTTTACTGCAAACAAATAAAAGAGATTTTTTAATCAAAAATATAATACGCCCTCTAGTTGTAAGCGATAAAAATTTAAAAAAAGATGTAATGTCAAAATCAGAGTCAACAGCTGTCGATTTCTTTACATTGGTGCGAGGTGAAACTTGAAATGATTAATACAAATGAAAACGAGTCTATTATAAAAGCCGATGCATTCAGAGCTATATTGTTTGCAACTTCTTATCCTGGATCAATTGAAAAGTTTTTAGAGATAAATAAACCTAAACAAATTTCTACATCTTCAGCTACTATTTTGTCCACTATGTGCGATCACACCAGCGCCATTTATATTGGAAAATCATTAGACACTAAATCCTTAAGAGATTGGGTAGCCTTTCATACAAACTCTAAAATAGTAGATAAAAAATTTGCAAATTTTGCAATTGGTACTTTCAATGACATGTTGCCCCTTACAGAATTCTCTAGAGGATCAGACGAGTTTCCGGATAGATCATGTACATTAATAATTGAGACACCATTTAAATCAGACAATGTAAGTATTTCGGGGCCCGGTATCAAAGGTAGCAAAGATATCTACTTACCTCATGCGAATAAAATAAGTGATGTAAATAACTACTTCCCCCTTGGTATAGATTTCTATTTTACCAATAAAAGCAATTTTTTTTGCATTCCAAGATCAATAAAAATTAAAAAGAAAGGATAGTTTCTATGTATGTAGCTGTTAAAGGTGGTGAAAAAGCAATTGAAAATGCTCATAATTGGCTTTCAGAAATAAGGAGAGGTGATGTTAATGTTCCCAACCTCGAAATTGATCAAATTAAAGAACAGTTGACATTGTCTGTTGAAAGGGTCATGTCAGAAGGATCATTATATGATACTGATCTAGCAGCTCTCGCCATAAAACAATCAAGAGGTGACCTTATTGAAGCCATCTTCTTAATCAGGGCCTATCGTACAACTCTACCAAGATTTGGAACATCCCCCCCTATTAAAACAGAAGATATGGTATGCATGAGAAGAATCTCAGCAACTTATAAAGATATTCCCGGAAAACAAAAATTGGGGCCTACATTTGATTATACACACAGACTTTTAGACTTTAGTTTACTGGCTGAAGGCAATATACCTAAGGCAGAAAAACGAAAAGTATTAAAGGAAAAAATACCTCACGTACTGAGATTTTTAAATAAAGAAGGCCTTATTCAAAAAGAAAAAAATAATAATTATCAGCCAAAAGACATCACAAGAAATCCACTTGAGTTTCCAGCTAATAGAAGTGAGAGGTTACAATCACTTTCTAGAGCCGATGAAGGATTTCTTCTTGCTTTAGCTTATTCAACTCAAAGAGGCTACGCTAGAAATCATGCTTTTGTAGGTGAATTAAGAATTGGTTATGTAAAAGTTAAGTACAACATTCCAGAATTAGACATTGAGATCGATATTGCAGAAATAATTGTTACTGAGTGCGAAAGTGTAAATCAATTTCAAGGAAGCAAAAAAACACCCGCACAATTTACACGAGGATATGGATTGACATTTGGTCAATTAGAAAGAAAGGCAGTATCAATGGCCCTAGTCGATAGGGCATTAAGGTGGAAAGAAATTGGTGAAGAGTTTGTCGGAGCTCCTGCTCAGGATGAAGAGTTTGTATTGTCACATTGTGATAATATACAGGCAACTGGGTTTTTGGAACATTTAAAGTTACCCCATTATGTTGATTTTCAATCAGAGCTGGAATTGGTTAGAAGAATTCGTAAAGAGTATGAGAAAAACAAATAACGTAATTAAGATTAAAGATTTCAAAGTAGACAAAGGTCTACCTTTTGATCAAGAATATAATTTTGCGTATTTAGATGAGAATACAAAAAAAATGGTAAGACGTGCAATAATAAAAGCTTTATGTATTCCAGGTTATCAGGTTCCTTTTGCCTCTAGAGAAATGCCTATGCCATATGGATGGGGAACAGGTGGAGTCCAAGTTACTGCGAGCTGCTTAACAAAAAGAGACACTTTAAAAATAATAGATCAGGGAGCTGACGATACTACCAACGCTGTATCAATAAGAAATTTTTTCAAAAAAACTTCAAATATTAAAACTACTGAAATTACTGAAAAAGCAACACTGATACAAACTAGACATAGAATTCCTGAAACACCATTAAAAAAGAAACAAATATTTGTTTATCAGGTACCCATCCCTGAACCCTTGGCCTTTCTAGAACCTAAAGTATCTGAAACAATAAAAATGCACTCTCTTTCCGAATATGGCGCAATGCACGTAAAGCTCTATGAAGATATATCAAAAAATGGGCATATAGAAACCGCTTACGCTTATCCAGTAAAAACTAATGATCGTTATATAATGGATCCATCCCCAATACCTAAATTTGATAATCCTAAAATGAATAACTCACCAGCGATACAGCTATTTGGTGCTGGAAGAGAACAAAGAATTTATGCTATTCCACCATATACAAAAGTTAAAAGTCTCGATTTTGAAGACTACCCATTTGACCCATTTAAAGCTGAACACGCGTGTGATATTTGTGGATCAAAGAATACATATTTAGATGAGATTATTGTTGATGATGCGGGAAATAAATCTTTTATTTGCTCAGATACAGATTTTTGTAATAAAAGAAAAAATAAATGATAATCCCTCTTTTAAAAGTTACAAATTTAAGCAAATCTTATGATAATATTGTTGGATGTAAAAATATTTCAATGTCACTATATCCAGGTGAAGTATTGGGCATTGTCGGTGAGTCTGGTTCCGGTAAAACAACCTTAATTAACTGCTTATCCGGCAATCTTGAGCCTGATAGAGGAAAAATAATTTTCAATATTAACAACAAAGAAACCGACTTTTTAAATATATCAGAGTCAGAGAAAAGAAAATTTATTAGAACAGATTTAGCTTTTGTTCATCAAAACCCACGTGACGGATTAAGATTAAATGTATCAGCAGGTGGTAATATAGGCGAAAAATTAATGTCTGTTGGCTATAGACATTATGGAAATATAAGAAGCTTAGCAACAAAATGGGTGAATAAAGTTGAAATAGACAAAAGTAGAATTGATGATCTACCCATTACTTTCTCAGGTGGAATGCTTCAAAGACTTCAAATAGCAAAAAATCTAATAACAAGCCCAAATGTTATTTTTATGGATGAACCAACTGGTGGGCTAGATGTTTCAGTTCAAGCTCGTGTTCTTGATTTGATAAGATCACTTGTTAATGAGTTGAACCTTACAGTAATTATTGTATCACATGATTTAGCCGTTATCAGATTACTTGCAGATAAAATGATTGTCATGAAAAACGGTACTGTAATCGAGTCTGGTTTAAGCGATCAGGTACTTGAAGATCCTCAGCAAGAATATACACAGCTATTAGTAAGTTCGGTGTTACAAGTTTAATATGATTGAGGTAAAAAAAGTTAATAAATCGTTTACTTTATTTAACCAAAATAACGCGAAGATAACAGTTTTTAAAAATTTAAATTTTGAGGTTAATCCAGGTGAAATTGTAGCCCTTAAAGGACCATCAGGCATAGGTAAATCAAGTATTTTAAAGATGATTTATGGAAGTTATATAATTGATAAGGGTGCTATAATTATAAATAATAAAAATATTGCCACTCTATCGGCTCAGGAAATACTTAAACTTAGAAAAACTTCAATTGGGTATGTGAGCCAATTTTTAAAAGTGATACCCCGTATTTCTGCTTTAGATGTAATAATGGAACCATTATTAAATTCAGGTGATAATAAAAATAATGCTTATAAAAAATCGATAAAACTTTTAAAGGACTTAAATATTGAGAAGAATTTGTGGCACTTATCTCCGCTAACTTTTTCTGGGGGCGAGCAACAGAGAATTAATATCGCACGAGGTTTTATAAAAGACCTTCCTTACTTGTTACTCGATGAACCAACTGCAAGTCTTGACAGTAGAAATCGTGATATAATTATCAATTTAATTAAAGCGAAATCTAATAGAGGCGTATCAATTATTGGAATCTTTCATGACGAATATTCTCGAAAAAAGTTGAATGTAAGAGAGATTGATCTAAACATTGAAACAAAGCATTAAAAGAAACGGCAAGGCTTTTATCGTCTTAGGTCCATCAGGATCTGGTAAAAATACCCTTATAAATGGAGCCTGTAAAAATATCGATAATCTAAAGGCGATCAAAAGATACATTACAAGAACTAAAATAGATATTAATGAAGACTATAACCCTATTGATGAAAAAATATTTACACAAATGAAGAGTGAAAATTTATTTTGTACAACATGGAATGCAAATAGTTGCAATTATGGTATTCACAAAGATGCAATTGATGATCTTAAAGATGGGAAAAACATAATATTTGCTGGATCTAGAGAATATATAAATAATATATTATATGATATATCCTCTTCTATCGTTATACACATAAATGCTACTAGCAATTTATTGAGTCAACGAATTTTTGATAGAAAAAGAGAGAACGAATTCGAAATCAACTCTCGAATAAAAAGAGAAAATTATAATTTACCAACAAGTACAAAATTTGTAGAAAATAATAGCAGTATTGATCAAGGTATTATGAATTTAACTGCATTAATTAAAAGTTTAATTTAAACCTTTTTATTTCCTCAAAATGGCCATTTTTATTTTCACCAAGTAAACTAATTTCATTAAATTCAATTACATTATTTGATATTTTGTAAATTAATTTTTCTAGTTCTAATTTTTGTTTGTTAGATAATTTATTGTTATTTTGGTTCATTAGCGTCATATGAAATTTAAATTGATCAAAGACGAATGGATATCCCCACTCTTTTAAATATTTGTTTTGCTTAATAGTTAAAGAATCAGGGATTCTTTTTTTTATTTCTGTTTTATTTAGCTCTGCCCTAAAAGTATCTAGATGTTTAACAAGATCATTCTCAAGGTTTATTAATAGTTTATTTGGTTTTCTGCTAGTTATGAAAGTAAATTTTTTACTATAAACAATCTTTAAACCTTTTATCTTAAATCTACTATGTTGTGCTGCTATATGGCTAATAACATCATAAAAATTTTGTGTTTTAACATTTCTTTTAAGTCTAAATGGTGCCTTTAATGTTGCGTGAAACCCATACTTTGCTGGCTGTTCACAATAGTCTTTAAGTTCATCAAAGTATGTAAAACCTCTATTAATAAAATATTTTTGACGTCTTGTAAGTGATATTTTTTTCTTTTTATTGATATCTCTACCTAAAAGGTTTTTCCCGAAGTTATCTAAACTCGAGTTTTTTTTAGGCAAAAAGTAAATTGCCACTCTTTTGTAATTAGTCATAATACTTTAACAATAATCTAATAAATTAGTAATATCTTGTTAAATAAATATGAATGAATTTGTAATAAAAAATGCCCATATTGTTTGTCCGGAAGAATCTTTTATGGGCCATGTTTACATTGCAAACGGTATAATAAAGGATTTAAGTAAAGGAAATTATACAGGAAATTCTGCTTTCGATTTAAACAAGGATTTCTTAATTCCTGGTTTAATCGAACTTCATACAGATAATATCGAAAGACATTTAACACCCAGGCCAAAAGTAGAATGGCCAATTATAAACGCATTGCTAGCTCATGATAGAGAATTGTCTTCCGTCGGTATAACTACGGTATTTGACGCACTTAGAGTTGGATCGATACCAAAAGGGAACCTTCAAGGTGAATATAAAAAATATGCTAAAGCAACAGCTGACCAAATTTCAACTTTAAAAAAAAATAAACTTTTTAAAATTGACCATTATATTCACTTGCGTGCAGAAACCGCATCTGAAACGTTAGCAAATGAACTTGATGAGTTTGATGAATCAAGCAACGTTAAAATGATAAGCATTATGGACCATACACCGGGACAAAGACAATTTAGAAATACAGATAAATATAAGGAATATTTAGCAGGTAAATATCAACTATCTGATGAAGAAATGGAAAATCACTTCTCTAAATTAAAAGCACTGCAGTCAAAAAATAGTGAAATACATATAAAGAAAATATCTGAAGCACAAATGAGATTTCAATGTGTTCTTGCGAGTCATGATGACACTACTATAGAAGATGTATTAAGTTCAAAAAATCTAGGAGTTTCAATAGCAGAATTTCCAACAACAATCGAAGCAGCAAAAGAGTCGCAAAAAGAAGACATGAAAATTATCATGGGTTCGCCAAATTTAATGAGAGGTGGGTCACATTCTGGAAATATTTCAGCTCAAGAACTCATAGACGAAAATTGCCTTGATATTTTTAGCTCTGACTATATCCCGTCATCCCTACTTTCTTCAGCTGTCAAGTGGGGTTTAGAGTCCGGTAATATGCCAAAAGCAATTGCCTCAATTTCAAGAAACCCAGCAATAGCTACACAGCTTCTAGACAGAGGTAGTATACAGTGCGGCATGAAGGCGGACCTAGTTAGTTTCAGTATTTATAACAATTTACCAATAGTAAAAAAAGTATGGGTATCTGGACAAGCGATATAATTAATCGTAAAACCGAAGAATAAAATATGCAATTAAGAGTCCAATTAATTGCATAAAAATAAACATCAACACGTGCTGTGGATCTATACCGGTAAATGTGTTGGTGAATGATCTACTGATCGTGACAGCAGGATTTGCAAATGATGTTGAAGATGTGAACCAATAAGCCCCGGTTATATATAAAGCCACCGCTATTGCTGGATCTCTTTTTGCCTTTAGTGTGAGCACAATTGTAATTAATAAGCCTATTGTTGCAACAACTTCAGAGACATGAATATTAATTCCTGTTCTTTCTTTAGTTGAAAATTCAATAAATAAATCATCAAAAATATAATTTGCTAAAATGACTCCAGAAGTGCCACCCACTAGTTGAAAAATGATAAATAATATCATCGTTACGTTATTAATATCTGATTTAAATCTAAAATAAAGTGTAACAACTGGATTAAAATGAGCTCCAGATATTGGACCAAATATTGATATTATCACGTAAAGCATTGCTCCTGTTGCTATTGCATTAGCAAGCAATACAACACCTTCATTTGTAGGAGATAGATTTTCGGCCATTATCCCTGATCCTACTACCGAGAAAACAAGTAAGAGTGTACCCAGATATTCAGAAAGTAGTTTTTGAAGCATATTATTTCAGCAAGTTTTCTTTTATTAATTGATCAATATAATCAAATGTAGATCTAAAAAACTTTTTGTGTTCTTCTTCGTTTAAATTCTGTTTAACAGGATCTTCAATATTGAAATGAAATGTTTTTGGAGCACCCGGCCAGATCGGACATGTTTCTTTAGCTGCATTCCCACATACAGTAACGACATAATCCATAGAGGGAGAGTTGGATTCACCAAATACGTCCCAACTTTTACTATGAAGTTTCTCTGTTGGTATTTTCATTTCATTCAATAAATCAAGAGTTTTAGGATTTATTATTCCTGAGGGTGCGCTTCCAGCACTAAAACCTTTCAGACTCTCGCTATATTTATAATTGGTAATTGCTTCAGCTATAATGCTTCTAGCTGAATTTTGTGTACATAAATATAAAACATTTTTAATGTTCATATACCAAGAGAATATCCAGCCGATCTTATTGTTCTAATTGGGTCGTACTCAAATCCTTCATTTAATGCTTTTCTTAATCTTCTGATATGAACATCGACTGTTCTTGGTTCAACATAAGGACTTGTTGTCCATACATGATCTAATAATTGTTGTCTTGAAAAGACTCTGCCTTGATTTTCCATCAAAAATCTTAATAAATTAAATTCTGTTGGACCAAGTCTAATATCTTCTCCATCTCTTGATACTCTATAGGTAGCAACATCTAGTGTAATACCTTGATAGGTTAATACTTCATTGTAAAAAATAGGTCTTAATCTTTTCAGAACAGCCTTTACTCTAGCAACTAACTCATTAACAGAAAATGGCTTAGTGATATAATCATCTATTTCATTTTCAAATGCTCTGATCTTATCTTCTTCTTCACCTTTTGCAGTAATCATTATAAGGGGGATATTTTTTGTTGATTTATCCTTTCTAATTCTTCTGCACAATTCAAGGCCAGAAATATGTGGCAACATCCAATCTAGGAGCACTAAATCATACTTCACATCTCCAAATATCTTATCCAATGCAGCCTCACCATCATTAGCGACATCAACATCGTATCCATTTTTTTTTAAATTATACGTTATTAATTCAACTAAAGATAATTCATCTTCAATGATCAAGATTTTAGGACGCATTATTGATTTATGTCCTCCCAATTAATTCGTTTTTCTGACTTACGTTCAAGTGCTTGTCCAGTAACAATAAAATGAATATCTTCAGCAATATTTTGTACATAATCTCCAATTCTCTCAATATTTTTAGCAATTGATAATAAATGGGAGCATCCAGTTATTGTTTCAGGGTTTCCAGCCATTGTTTCAAGCAACTCTCGGTAAATATTTAAATATGAGTCATCAATGTTTACATCGTTATCCCATGCTTTTATTGCAAGCTTATCTGATTTTTTTACGAATGAATCAAGCACCTGCTTAATCATAAATTGGACATCTTCGCCCATTTTTACAATTTCAATCGTTGGCGCATCAGGTAAGTTTATTTTTACATTAGCTACTCTTTTTGCAATATTTGTTGCATGATCACCCATTCTCTCAAGATCATTTGAAATACTTAAAGCTGATAATACAACTCTTAAATCATTAGCTAATGGCTGCCTCATAGCTATAATTTTATATGTAAGTGCATCAATTTCTTTCTCAAGTGCATTAATTTTATGATCATCAAAAATGATTTGTTCAGCAAAGGATGTGTCCTTATTGCTTAAAGATTGAAGAGAATTTCTTAATTGATCTTCAACTAACCCACCCATTTTAATTAAATTAGAGTTAACTAATTCTAATTGCGCATCATACGCTGAAACAATGTGATCTTTCATCATCCAAACCTTCCTGTTATGTAATCTTGTGTTTTTTGATTTCCTGGGTTTGAGAAAATAGTATCAGTTGAATCTACTTCAATTAGTTTTCCTAGATGAAAAAACCCTGTATTTGTTGAAACTCGAGCGGCTTGTTGCATAGAATGTGTAACGATAATAATTGTAAATTCTTTTTTTAATTCAGACATTAAATCTTCAATTTTTGCAGTTGCAATTGGATCAAGGGCAGAACACGGTTCATCCATTAGAATAATTTCAGGATTAACAGAGATAGCTCTTGCGATACACAGTCTTTGTTGTTGACCTCCTGATAATCCAGTGCCTGGTTGATGCAATCGATCTTTTACTTCATCATATAAAGCTGCTTTTTGTAAACTAGTTTCTACTATTTCATCTAGATCTGTTTTGGAATTTGCCATTCCATGAATTCTTGGTCCATATGCAATATTTTCATAAATAGACTTTGGAAATGGGTTTGGTTTTTGAAATACCATTCCAACATTTTCTCTTAAACTTTCTACTCTGATAGATTTGTCATATATATCATGTCCATCAATAGAAACATTACCTTTCACTGAACAAATATCAATGACATCATTCATTCTATTGATACATCTAAGGAATGTGGATTTACCACAGCCAGAAGGTCCAATTAATGCTGTAACTTCTTTCTCATACATATCCATTGAGACATCAAAAAGAGCTTGTTTATCACCATAGAAAACGTCTATATTTTTTGCACTAATTTTTACTTTATTCATATTCTTATATTACCATTTTGTTTCAAATTTTCGACGAATAAGGACCGCAGCTAGATTTAATAATATCAAGAAACCAAGAAGCAACATAATAGTTGCTGATGTCTTTTCAACGTAGCCTCTTTCAGCGCTTTCAGCCCATAAATAGACTTGAACAGGTAATGAAGCTGATGCATCTAATGGACTGGAAGGAACATCAACTACAAATGCAACCATTCCAATTAACAAAAGAGGAGCTGTTTCGCCCAAAGCCTGAGCAAGTCCGATTATTGTTCCTGTTAAAGCACCAGGCATTGCTAGTGGAACTACATGATGCATAACCGCCTGCATTTTGGTAGCTCCTACAGCTAATGCACCTTCACGTATTGAAGGAGGAACTGCTCTTAGTGATGCCCTTGTTGCAATAATTATTGTTGGCAATGTCATGAGTGATAAAACAATTCCACCGACTAATGGCGAAGATCTTGGTAGGCCAAATACATTTAAAATTATGCCTAGACCCAATAATCCAAATACAATCGAAGGCACAGCTGCTAAATTATTAATATTAATTTCGATAAAATCTGTAAAACGATTACTTTTAGCAAATTCTTGTAAATAGACTGCTGCTAATATTCCAATTGGAAAAGATAAGATTAAAACTGTGATAATTGTTAAAAATGATCCTACTATTGATCCACCAACGCCAGCTAATTCAGGTTCTCTTGAGTCTCCTCTGGTTAAAAAAGGAATGTTAAACACATATTTAACACGGCCATTATTTTCTAAAATATCATAATATTCTAATTGTATATCTTTTATTCTTCTTCGCTCTTCTGGTAAATCACGAGGATAATTACCTTTTCTAACTTGATCAACATCGTCTGATGCGGTCAGATAAACAGTTTCAATTTTTTTTATATTTTCCTTATTCTTTATTAAGAATTTTTTGATTTCATCTTCATATTCAATACTGAATATTCTTATTAATAACTTCTTCTCTTTTCTATCTTCAATGTCTGGGAACAGACTGTAAATTGATTTTTTTGAGAATCTAAATAGATCCAACTTATTAATCTCATCATCTGACATGGTGGAAAATTGCGAAGTGTCTTCTATGACTTGTGAATAATCTACATCAATAGCTATTGTCGTTTTATAAAAAGCGGAATAACCAGATGAAAAAATATTTAAGAATAAAATTAATACAAAAATCAATGCAAATGAAATAGCGGTAATGCAAAATATCTGAAACCGGCGTTCTGATTTCAGTCGTTTCTTTAAATTTGCACTAGCATCAAACATAATCAATCATATCTTTCTGTATATTTTTTGACTACTTGAAGAGCAATGAAATTGAGAAGTAGTGTTACAATAAATAATGTTAATCCTAGGGCAAAAGCAGCTTGAGTTTTAGGACTATCAAATTCTTGGTCACCAATTAATATAACAACAATTTGAGTTGTAATTGTTGTAGCTGCATCAAATGGATTGGCTGTTAATTTAGCTGCTAGTCCTGCTGCCATTACAACTATCATGGTCTCTCCAATTGCTCTTGATACCGCTAATAGGAAAGAACCGACAATTCCAGGCAACGCAGCGGGCAATAAAACTTTTCGTATAGTCTCACTTTTAGTTGCTCCCATAGCATAAGAACCTTCTCTTAAGCTCTGAGGAACAGAATTAATAACATCATCTGATAATGAGCAGACAAATGGTATTATCATGATACCCATTACAAATCCCGCGGCTAAAGCACTTTCTGAAGAAACAGTGAATCCAGCATTTTGACCAAGATCACGAACTATAGGAGCAACAGTCAAAGCTGCAAAAAAACCATAAACAACAGTTGGTATCCCTGCAAGAATTTCTATAATAGGCTTAGCCCAATCTCTCAAGTTTGGTGAAGCATATTCAGCAAGATATATTGCTGTCATAAGGCCAACTGGGATTGCAACACACATGGCAATAAACGCAATTAAAAATGTTCCTGCAAATAATGGTATTGCTCCAAATGCATTTTGTAAATCTCTTGTATCAAGATCTCCACTATCTCTAACAAACACTCTTTGAGGAGACCAGTTAAGACCAAATAAGAAGTCGGTAATTGGAACTTGTGAAAAGAATTTTAAAGTTTCATAAAGTAATGAAAATATAATCCCTACAGTTGTCATGATTGCTACTAACGAACATATAAAAAATAGGATTAATAAAAAAGACTCAACAAATTTTCTTGAATCTAAGTTTGATTTTATTTTTACGTAAGCAACTAATGAGAGTAAACCTGCAACAGATAACACGATAACATAGGTCAAAGTGTCAATTAATTCTTCAATATAGATATATTTATCAACTGCATCTGCTACTAAAGGACTTATTTCATCAAAAAGCTTAATTCCTTTTGAAGTATTGATAATTTGAGCCAGTAATAAGTTTTTATCCGATGCTAGAAGATTAGAATTAAGATCTATGAAGTCACTTAAGACATAAACTTCAACTATATAACCTTGGAATGCCGTGATAGCCAAAAAAACCAATAAAGAAGGGACAATAGCAAATATAGCTATGTAATATCCATAATAATGATTTAAAGAAGTAATTTTTTTTTGTGAAGCTGATCTTAATTTAATTGCTTTTAGTCGACCAATAAAAAATCCAAATGCGCCAATTGTTAATATCAATAAAATTAAAAAAAGGCCCATAAAAAAACATTATCTCCAAAAACTGTTTATCAAGGTGGGCATCTGACCCACCTTGACAAGGATTAATTAATAAAATTAATTATTAATTAACTATTGTATTACTTCCAAGTTAGCAACACGAGTTCGTATATCTGATGCATCACCATCAGATAAAGCAACAAGACCAATATCAGTTAAATATCCGTCTTCTCCCATTGCATTTTCACTTGTGAAAGCAGCTAAGAACTCTTCAATTCCTGGAACAACTCCAATATGAGCTTTTTTTACATAAAATTGTAGAGGTCTAGCAATTGGATAAGAGTAATCTTGTATTCCTGCAAGTGTTGGAAGGATTCCAGTTATTGCAGCTGATTTAATCTTGTCTTCATTTGCTAGCAGATAACTGTAACCAAAGTATCCAAATCTTTCTGGATCTTCAGCTAGTTTCTGAACAATTAAAGTATCATTTTCACCAGCTTCAATAACTCTACCGTCTTCTCTTACAACGGCACATTTCTTTTTAGCTTTTTCTCCTGCTTCTTCCCATAACTTATAGGCGCCTGCGGCTTTACAGCCTTTTTTCATAATAAGCGAATTCCAAGCGTCACGTGTGCCAGATGTTGGTGGTGCTACTAAAATTTCGATCTTATGATCAGGAAGAGATGAGTCAATGTCACTCCATTTTTCATATGGATTTTCAATTAATTTACCATTAATCCAATTTCCATCACCGTCCTTAGCAGATCCCGTTGGTACCATAGCAGCAATAGCAAGGTATAATTGTTCTTGCGTAAAGTCTGCATCATTTGCATCTAAACTATGAGCAAGAGTTAATCCATCATTTCCAATTACGATTTCAATGATGTCTGTAACGCCATTACTTTTGCATAATTCAATTTCTTTGCTTTTGATTTTACGAGAAGCATTCGTAACATCAGGATGATCAGTACCAACGCCAGCGCAGAATAATTTCATTCCTCCACCAGTTCCAGTACTTTCGATTACAGGCGTGTTAAAGCCTGATTTACCAAAACGCTCAGCAACAACTGTTGCGTATGGGTATACAGTTGATGAACCAACAATTTTAATGGTATCTCTAGCGAAAGAATTTACTGAAAAAATTGATGATACAAAAGCTGTGAGAATTAAAACTTTAATTAATCTCATTAGTTTCTCCTAGTTAAAATTAAAACGTCTTCAAAATACATTTGTGATGTTAATAATTTATAACAGAAATATTACAATTTTATGACAATCAGAACTTATAATGGCTTGAATATCCCCTTTTTCCCAATTTTTTAAAAATATAATATGGCAAAAAAGAAATTATAAAAAGTAATACAGCAAAAATAATTAAATATGGAATATGCATTGGTGGAGATGGAAATAGGGATAATAATGTTTCACCTTCTGGCATTTTCATTAAATACCAATAGTTTATATCTAAATTATTTTTTCCTAAAAAAATATTTACTAAATAAATTATAGGCAACAATAATAGTGAGATAATTGATATTCTTAGAATAGATATCCATCTCAATTTTGTACTAATACAAAATGAAGTAAAAATAATAGATAGAAATAGTAAGCCGTGCCCAAAATAATAAGTAATATATTCCATATCTGGGTAACTGTATTCCAGATCAGGCGTCACCATTGCTAAAAAGTTCCCTGTTAAACCCCAAAAATAACCAATCTCAAAAAAAACATTTATCCTAGTTAATAGAAATATTCCAAGGGAAATCGAAGCTAAATGACAAATATGAATTGGAAGTACAACTGAAGGGTCATGTCCGTATAAATAAATTCTATAAAATGGTTTTATAAGTTCGTGGCTGATCATAATGATAGCTAGAACTAATGATATATTTTTATTAATATTTTCATTATTTGCCACATAAGTAATTAATGGAATAATAATTGAGATTATAAAAATGACCAATAAGGTTTGAATATGTGTAGCACCAAATAAAACAAAGTTATTCATCATTTGTAAAATAAAAAAATAATTTCTATTTATAAAATAGAACTATACTCAATAAATATTAAACAATTATTTCATTAAAAAAATTATTTGAAAATTACAAAATCAAATAAAAAATGGCTAATTACCTTATTTATGTAATTGGTGCTACAGGTATTTTAATTGTGAATATGCTACCTTTGTTAATTTCACTTTCAATATTGAGACTCCCACGATGCTTGTTTAAAATATGTTTCACTATTGTTAAACCAAGTCCAGTTCCACCTTTAGCTTTCGATCGCGCTTCATCAACTCTATAGAATCGTTCTGTTAACCGATGTAAATGTTTTTTAGGTATTCCCTCGCTTTCATCTATAAGTTCGATAATTGCATAGTTGTATTGAAAAAGTCTATTTACTGAATTCTCATTATTTTTATCTTCAAGTATTCTCAATTTAATTCTAATTTTTGAATTTTCATTTGCATACTTGATCGAGTTTTCAATAATATTAGAGAAAACTTGAATTAATTCATCCTGATTCCCTAAAACATAAAGATTTTCGTCATCATAGACTTTTTCAATAGAGATATTGTTTTTTTTGAGTGATTGTTCAAAGTTATCCTCAACTATTTTAAGGGCGTGCAGTAGATCAACTTTTTTAGTTGGGTGAACGTGCTCGTCAGACTCAATTTTAGTAATTATTAAAAGATCATCCAATAACCGCTTCATTCTGAGTGCTTCTTTTTCAATAATTGACAAAAATTTTTTAGTTGCCTCAATGTCATCTTTTGCAGACGAAGAAATAGTTTCAAGGAAACCAATAATTGAAGCGAGAGGTGTTCTCATCTCATGGCTAACATTTGCAATAAATGAAGAGCGAACAATCTCTAAATTTTTTACATCAGTTATATTTTTCATAACAATTAGATACATATCATTACTTGGATATATCGAAACACTTAAGAAAATATTAGTTTGAGAAATATCTTGACTAGCAGGATCTATTAATAACTCCAAAGTATATGGAATTTTTTCATTAATTGATTTTTCAAGTGTATCTAAAAATTGAGGAGCTCTTATAAGATTTGTAATATGCTGATTTGTAAAATCACTTTTAAATAAAGCTATTGATTGTTTATTTTGAAATTTAATTTTTTGGGATTGGTCAATTACTATTATTGAATCGTCAATGAAATTGAAAAATAAATTAAGTTGTTGATCTAGATCCATTAATTAAATTAAAACTATTTTCTGCTGCATTTTTAAAACTTTAGACAAAGTATCGAATGATTTCTTTGTTTTTGACTTTAACAGATCTGAGTACAGTTTTGGAATTTTAAATATGATATTATGATCTTTTATATATATTTCAAAGTTCTGATAATTAAAATTTGTTAAAATCCCAATATCAATTGAGATTTTGTTGAATATACCTAAAGCAATCATTGAATAAAAAGAGTTTTTATTAATTAGATGTTTATATTTTTTTATTCCATCCCGCTTATAATTATCGTGAAAAAAATAAATAGCAGTTGCAAGTTTTATTCTATCTGAATGACTAAATTTAAGTAATTCCATTTTTAATATCTGATTAAATGCAAATTGCGCTTTTTCATCTTTATCTATACTGGCCCCAATCGAAGTTAAGTTAATTGAAGATTTTAGCAGTCTGCGAGAAACATAAGGATGATTTTTAAAAAATGAAAAGCAGAAATCATAAACTGCTGCATGATTAATATAGTTAAATTCAAGATCATTATGTAACTTTGATAACTTATTTGACTCATGGATTAGCGGATCAAATTTATTATTTATATTATATATATTTGATAAATATCCTTCTCTTAAAGCAGTGTATGATATCACGATTTCTCTAGATTTGCTTTTTTGAATAATTTTTAAAGCAACACGAGAAGCATATTTAATATAGGGAGTTTTATCCTTAGTAATATATGAAATCTGCTTAAGTTCCTTTTGTTTATAGCCAGATACTTCCTCCAGCATCTCTATAAATAATTTAAAGTTTGGCTTAAAATGATGAATGACATTCAATGGATAATCATATTTAACAAAATAAATCTTAATTAGAGATCTCCATGTTCCCCCTGTTAATATAAGTCTTTTGAAATTGTTCTCTGAAAACCAATCGATTGATTCTAATTCTTTATCAAAATCTCTATAAATATTTTTATTTTTACTTATTGCCCTGTGAACACCAAAAGACATTGAAGTCGTGTTTAAAATTCGTTTTTTTTTAACTTCAGCAAGTTCTAAGCTTCCTCCACCAAGATCAGCTACGATGCCTTTAGATTTTTTAATCCCAACTATAGCGCCTAGCCCAGAGTATTTGGCCTCATCTTTTCCACTTAAGACGTTTAACCTAGTATTTAATATACTTTCAGCCTTTAGTTTAAAAACAGAACTATTATTAGCAACTCGAACAGCTTCTGTTGCAATGACATGAACATTATTAATAGCAGAGGCTTTTAAAATGTCAGAAATATATTTAAGAGCATTGATTGCTTTTTTGATTGAGTTTTTATTTAATTCATTAGTCGAAGCTAGGTCTTTTCCAAGGCCACATGATATCTTTTTATTGAAAATAGGAATTTGATTATTTTTAAAATTTTCAAAAATTTGAAAACGAATTGTATCAGAGCCAATGTCAACAATGCCTACACGAGTGTCTTTTTCAAATAATTTTTTCTTTGGAATAGAAAGGTTATACATTATCTAATAATGCCAAGAGCTTTTTTGGTTTTTTTGCACCCTTAATTTTACCTCTCCCTGAAAGGCTTGGATTCATCATAAAGTAATCATGTGCACTAAAAACTCTCGATTTTTTATTGCATGAAATTTTTGCATAAGAACCATCACTATTCATTACCCATGAATGCTGATTATCAAGATAATTTGCAACCATAATTTGAGATAGAATTTGCTCATGAACAGTTTGATTAATAATTGGAGTCAATGTTTCGACTCTTCTGTCAAGATTTCGAGGCATAAGATCAGCGGATCCGATATAAACAATATTATTACGACTAGGTATATTCGATTCGTTAGCAAAACAGAAGATTCTCGCATGTTCAAGGTACCGACCGACAATACTTCTAACCACAATATTCTCAGATAAATTAGGAGTCCCAGGTATTAAGCAACATATCCCCCTTATAAACAATTTAATTGATACCCCGGCATTTGAAGCTTCGTATAATTTATAGATCATTTGTGGATCAACAAGTGAGTTCATTTTCATCCACATGCTTGCAGGTTTACCTTTTTTTGCTGCCTTAATTTCACGATCAATTAAGTTATTAAGGTGACTTCTTAAATTTATTGGAGATAAAATTAAATAATTTAGAGAATCTGGTTTGGCATAACCAGTAACATAATTAAACACTTTCTCTATATCCCTGCAGATCTTTTCATTTGCTGTAAATAAAGATAAATCCTCATAAATTTTTGCATTTATAGGGTGGTAATTACCGGTACCTACGTGAGCATATGATCTTAGTTTGCCAAATTCTTTTCTAATAATAAGACTTGCTTTGGAATGTGTCTTTAAGTTTGCGAATCCATATACAATTTGAACACCTGACTTTTCCATCTGAGATGCAAAGGCTAGATTCGCTTCTTCATCGAATCGTGCCTTGATCTCAACCACTGCAGTTACACTTTTGCCTTTTTCTGCAGCTTTTATTAAAGCTTTAATGATAGGGCTATCCATAGTCGTTCGATATATCGTTTGCTTTATAGCGACAACCTTTGTGTCATTCGCAGCTTGATTTAGAAAATCAACAACAACATCAAATGTTTCATATGGATGATGAACAACAAAATCCTTAGATCTTACAGCTTCAAAACAATTATTATTAAATTGTCTTAGTCGTTCAACAGGTCGTGAATTAAATTTTTTAAATTTGAGTTTACTGAAATCTAAATCAACAATTTCAGAGAAGCTTTGAATACCTAATATTTTCTTGAAATATATTATGTGTGCATCATTCAAGGGGATATTTTTTTTAATAAAATTAAAATGTTTAGGAGAAATTGATTTTAATAATTCAAGTCGAACAACTTCTCCTCTTTTTCTTTTGTTAAAAGCTTCTTTAAAATATGCAACTACATCCTCTAAATCATCATCATAATCGATATCACTGTCACGTATTATTCTAAATGAAGAAAAATCTATAAGTCTGTAATCAGAAAAAAGATTTTTATAAAAGAACTTAATAACATCCTCAATTAGTAGAATATATGTTTTTGATCTAATTTTAAATTTAACAAAACGATCTACACTTTTGGGCAAAATAATAACTGAACTCATTTGTTTTTTTGATTTTAACAGCTGTAATGTCATGTGCAGGCAAGTACATTCATTTGGGATAAATGGAAATGGATGCACAGGATCTATCGATATTGGAGTTAGTAGAGGTAGAATATTTTCTAAGAAGATCTTTTTAAGTTTTTTCTTATTGATAGAATTTAATTTCCAGGGAGATGAGAATATTATTTTTTCTTTTTCAAGATTAGATAGTAAAATATTGGTGATTTTCTCTTGCTCCTTAAAAATAGATAAACATAAGTTGTAAGCACTCTTCATCTGACCATCTGCGTTTAGGCCATCTGGACTTAATTTATTAGGATTTGCAGTTTTCTGATCTAATAAACTTGCAATTCGAACCATATAGAACTCATCTAAGTTACTTGCCGAGATAGATAAGAATCTCAAACGTTCCAATACTGGATTTTTTTCGTTATTAGCTTCAAATAAAACTCTCTTATTAAAAAGTAACCATGACAATTCACGATTAATGAATTTATTTTGTGGTAATTTTCTTGACGCTTTTTTTATATTCATGATCTTATTAAGAATGAAATATATATACCTGTTGCGTCATGCTAAATCAAGTTGGACCAATCCATTACTGAAAGACCATGATAGACCATTGTCTGAACGAGGAATCAAAGCTTGTCATAAAATTGAAACATTTATTTCACAAAACAAAATAATTCCAGAAATTGCTTATATTTCTTCTTCACAAAGAACAATAAGTACATACGAACTAATTTTTAAAAGAAAACTATACCCGAACGTTTTAATTTCTATTGATAAAACTATCTATTTGTGTGACTCAAAGTTACTTAGGGAAAAAATAATAAACACAGATAATAAGTTTAATCATCTACTAATTGTAAATCATGAGCCTACGATTAGAAAATTAACATTAGAATTATCTGAAAATTCTAAGAAGATGAGATTTAAAAATGATGTCTCACTCAAGTATCCAACGTGTTCTCTTGCAATATTAAAATTAAATTCAGATAATTGGTACGATTCAAAAAAAAATAACTGCGAACTTATTAACTTTATAAAACCTAAAGACTTGTAGTAGCTTACTGTTGATACTCAATTTTTTTTTGTGATGTCATAAACTGCTTTGCACAATTTTCCCAAGTGAATTTCTTAGCATGGTCTATACATTCTTGAGAGTCTATTTGAAGAGCTCTAGAAATTGATATTTCAAGATTTTTATCAAGTACATTAATATCTGAATTACTAAAAATATCTAATGGTCCTGGTACTGGATATGCTGCAACTGGTATTCCACATGCTAATGCCTCTATCATAACCATGCCAAATGTATCTGATTTGGATGGAAAAACGAAAACGTCAGATGATGCATAATAAGATGCTAATTCTTTACCAAATTTTGCACCAACAAATACAGAATTTTTTTTGTATTTTTTTTCAAGTTTTTTTCTATAAGGTCCATCACCTACAACTAACTTTGTTCCATCAAGTTCGAGATCTAAAAAATCATCAATTGATTTTTCAACAGAAACTCGTCCAACGTAGAGATAAATAGGCTTCTTAAATTTAAGGTCTATCTTAGATTCATGATTAAATTGTCTAAGATCAACGCCTCTCGTCCACTCGGTAGTATTAGTTATTCCACGAACTTTTAACTCATTTCTTATTGTTTCCGTAGTTACAAGAATATTATAAGAGTTTTTATGAAACCATTTGATGATTTTATAAGTAAAAGAAAGTGGGACTCTGAATCGCTCATAAATATACTCGGGAAATTTAGTACAATAAGCAGTTGTAAACGGGAGTTTATGTCTTGTGCAATAATTTCGAGTTGCTAGACCTATTGGTCCTTCTGTAGCTATATGAATTATATCGGGTTTGAAATTTCTGATTTTTTTTCCAACACTGAACCAGGCATTAATCGCTAATCTAATTTCAGGATATGTAATCAATGGAATTGAAAAAAACATATCAGGCGTAATGAAAAATAGATCATGATCTTCTAATATTAGGTATTTACCAAGAGTTTCATATGTTCTAACTACTCCGTTAGTCTGAGGGGCCCAAGCGTCAGTTGCTACTAATATTTTCAAAATGAATTAGTACTATTGATTAAATAATCTGGAGGTGATAATTGAGAGCCCTCATATTTCTCAATAATATCTTTCCAATATATCAGTTCTAGCTTGCCATCAAAATGCTCAACTAAGGCAGAGCAATTTTCTACCCAATCACCATCATTATAATAATGTATATCACCAATTATCTTATCTGATGCGTGATGAATGTGCCCACAAACCACACCATCCATATTTTTTTTATATGCATAATTTGCTACAACTTCTTCATACCTATTAATATATGACACAGCTTTTTTGACTTTTAATTTTAAGAATTTTGATAATGACCAATATTTATAACCAAGCCTTTTTCTTATTTTATTGAGTGTAACATTTGTCCAAAGTGCAAAGTCATAAGCATAGTCACCCAAATGAGCTAACCATGGAGCAACTCTTATGATTGCATCAAATTTATCACCATGAAGTATTAATAATTTTTTATTATCTGCTGTAATATGTATAGTTTCATTTACAATATTTACTTCACCCAGGTTTATGGGTACGAATTTTCTGACTAACTCATCATGATTTCCAGAAACGTAGTATACTTTTGTACCATGCCTTGCTTTTCTAAGAATTTTCTGAACAACATCATTATGTTCTTGTGGCCAGAACCATTTATTTTTTAATCTCCAGCCATCAATAATGTCTCCAACGAGATATAGATAATCTGATCTTGTATTTCTTAAAAAATCTAAAAGCATTGAGGACTGACATCCTTTAGAGCCTAAATGCAAATCAGAAATAAAAATTGTTCTATATTTTAGTAAAGGAATTATGTTGTTAGTAGACATAGATATAAAAAAAGAATCAATTATGTCTGTTTTACAGAAAAAATATTAATCAATTGTTACAACAAATGCATAAATTTTACATATGCAATAAGTCAAAAATAATATCAAACGCTGGTTAAGTAGAAATTATTAAAAAAGAATTATCTATAATAAACGGAAAACTTCAGGTATTAAGTTACTTAACTTATTTATCTTAACAAATGTTTAATAAATGTGTCATGATGTTTAAATATAAAATAAACATCATTAAAGTGTATTTTTAATATCTTTTTATTAAGCCCTTCTTTTTAAAAATACATGTTGAGCTTCTCTATAATCCTCTATCTTTCTAGTAAAGAGGGGCTCAACTATTTATACTGATAATCCCTTGTGAGAGCTCTTCTGGTTGATCTTCTTGCGAAAAGTGACCTGCATTAATTAGTTTGTGATCCATGTTCTGAGCGCCAGGAATAAGTTTTTGAAGAATTTTCTCACCACCAAGAAAGATCTTATCTTCAGAACCAAATAATGTCAGAGTTGGTTTGTCAAATTTTTTAAGCTTCTCCCATGCATCAATATTATCTTGCACAGCTTCATTATCTGGACTTAGAGGTACTAAGCTTGGAAAATGTCTTGCACATGCAAGATAAGTATCATCTGGAAATGGTGCATTATAAGCAGCAGTTTCATCTTCATCGATCTTGCTGACACAACCACCAAATACAACTCTACCACTATTAAACTTTTCAACTGTTTCACAAAAATTTTTCCATGAGTCAAATCCTTCAGATGCACCTTTTCCAATCGGAAGCCCTGTATTTGATAGAACCATTCCATTGAATGCATCAGGCATATCAGCAACTAATCTCAAACCAATTAAGCCACCCCAATCTTGACCAAAGAAAGTAATATTAGTTAAATTTAATTGTTCAATAATGTTTCTGGTCCAGGCTACGTGACGTTCATATGTATAATCAGTCCGCTCAGATAATTTATCAGACTTACCAAAACCAATTAGATCTGGAGCTATCACTCTTTTACCAGCTTTAGCTAATATAGGTATCATATGGCGGTATAAGTAAGACCAGGTTGGCTCTCCATGAAGCAATAAGACAACATCTGAGCTCTCAGAGTTTTCATCAACATAATGCATTCGTGCAGTTACGCCTTCACCAACTTCAATGTTGATAAAGTTTTCTTGAAAAGAATAATCTTTTAAGTTGTCGAAACATTCACTGGGCGTTCTAAGTACTTTCATAAGAAAATGATAGCTGACTGAGATCAATAAAAAAAGATAAAAAATTAAATAAAAAACCCCCTGCTATGAATTAAGCAGAGGGTTTTAAATTAAAGGTTTAGAGCCAGCCGAAGTGTGCGCCTGCCCTAGATTTTGTTCTTGATAGAACAACTGAGAAAGCAATTGCTACTATGAACGATGCAATTAATGGTGGAAGAAACACATCTCCCTCAGCAACAATTGTATTGCCCAACGCTCTTAACAAAGAAACAAAAGCAAGGAAAGTCATTGCTCGGAAATAAACTCTACTTTCACTTGCTGGTACTAATAAAGCCATTATGTTTCCAACCGCTAGTGATAAATAAATATATCCCCATGATCCCATCCAAAATAACGTAGCTTCATTTGGAGGAGCGCCGCCGGTTCTTTCCATAAATGCTGCAGCAAAATTATCGCCTAAAAACATAAATGAATAAAAAATAGCCATAAACGTTACAAAACATATTATGACAACTGATACATTATCTTCTAATTTTATCATATATACCTCCCCTAATTAATGTTGACTTTGAAGTCTAAAGAATAAGATTAGACTTCCGACAAAGTTACCAATTACAACAGCTGTTAGTTGAGCGTTACCACCATCTTCTACAGCACCACTGACCTGGAAATTAAGCATCATAGCAAAGAACATCACTGATATAACAAGTCCAGTTACAATCATAGTCATGCTATAACCACATCTGAATTGATAAAGCAGTGTAATAGTCCATGCGACTGCAAAGTACATTAGTCCATCTGCAAATCTCTGAGCAGTTTCTGACATTTCAAGGCCAGGCGTTTGCTCGATGAAACCAGCTGGATTGACAAAATACTGAATGATGAACACTACTTGGCCAATGATAGCCAGATACAGAATAACCTGAACAATTTTATCATCAGTTCCCCAAGCAGAGTCAGCTTTATCAATATTAAATGCACCCATTCCTTTTACCCTAGCGATAACTAGCGCAAGGAAGTTAACAGCAAACAATATTGTTGCAGCCCATCTTTGCTCATCAGCCTCTAAAGATGCTTGTCCAGAATATCCCCACCAAACAAATAATAGTGATAATGGAATTGCGTAAGCAAAGTATGCGCGGTCTAACCCTTTGTAGCCCATATAGATAATACCAGCTACAGCACCAAAATTCATCATTCCATACCAGATTAAGAAAAATATAGTCGTATCATTCGACTCTAGTGATGGATATTGATCAATAATGTATGCTGGGTTAAAAAAGTTTATAAATGCGTACATTGCAAGGATCGTGTAAGAAATCGCTAAACAAATCTGTACGACTCTATCGTCAGTTTTAAACATATAGTTCTCCCCTTAATTTAAGCGATATTTAAGAATGATTCATGCTTGAATAAAAGCTAAATTTTTATACCAGAAAACTGGATTTCATTATAAAGTCGCGATTGAATAACTATTCTAATATTCATAAAAAGGATTAACTTATAATTATATGTCATTGATTCAGTTATTAATTGATGGAATAGCCTCTGGCTGTATTTATGGATTGGTGGCTCTTGGTTTTGTCTTAATCTACAAAGCAACTGAAACCATTAATTTTGCCCAAGGTGACATCTTAATGTTGGGTGCTTTTGTTGCGTTTTCACTCATTGGCGTTTTTGAATTGCCATACATACTAGGATTCCTATTAACAGTGCTAATTATTGGCTCCTTTGGTTTTGCACTCGATACAGTTGTTATCAGACAGGTCATCGGCCAACCCCCATTTGCAACTGTCATGTTGACCATTGGTTTGGGATTTGTATTTAGAGGGTTTGCTTCAATTTTCTGGGGGACTGATATTTATTCTTTTGCAACTCCATTTTCAGGAAAAATTACTGAGTTCAATGGATTAATTATTTCATATGTAAACTTATCAATCATTATTGGAACTATGGTTTTGATGACGGGACTTTATTTATTTTTCACGTTATCAAAAATTGGTGTGGCGATGAGAGCATCATCAGAAAATCAACTTGCTGCTTACTATATGGGAATTCCAGTTAAATTAATTTTTTCTCTTATCTGGGCTATTTCAGCGGGAGTTGCGGCAGTAGCTGGCGTCTTGCTCGCTCCGATTACACTTGTTGACACGTCAATTTCACTTATTGGATTAAAAGCATTTGCGGCAGCAGTACTTGGTGGCTTTGGATCAATTCCAGGAGCAATTGTAGGTGGAATAATTATTGGAGTTGTTGAACAATTATGTGGAACATATGAGAATTATTTATTCGAAGGTATACGAGAAATTTCTGCCTACCTTGTTTTGCTGCTTGTATTAATCATTTATCCTCGAGGATTATTTTCAGATAAGGCAGAGGTTAAAAAAGTATAATCATGAGATTTATTTTTAAAACAAATTACGACCAAGACATAAATATCGTTCGTCACAATGGTGATCGCATCTCTTATGGATTATTAGTTGCAGCAATGATCATTATGCCGTTTTTTATTGACGATTTTTACTTAGGTGAACTTTCATATGTGTTTATCTTAGCTATTGCTGGAATAGGCTTAATGATCCTTTCAGGTTATACAGGTTTAGCTTCATTAGGTCATGCTGCATTCCTCGGGGTTGGTGCTTATACTCATGCCTTTTTGCTTACCAATGGAATCCCTTTTTACTATTCAATAATTATAGCAGTTGTCGTTTCTTTTTTTGTTGGAGCTGCAATTGGATTTCCCATTCTACGGTTAACTGGAATGTATTTAGCTATTGCAACACTTGCATTTGGATTTATAGCTGAACATGTCTTCATAAGATGGGAACACTTTACAGGTGGAAACAGAGGTATGGTCGTTCCAACTCCCGAATTTGCAGGTATTAGCTTCTATGATAGTGCAACATTCTATTATGTCTGTCTCATTGCGCTTATTGCATCAATGTTTGCAGCTATTAATATTCTCAGGTCACCTACTGGAAGAGCATTTGTTGCAATAAGAGATAGTGAAATAGCCGCACAATCTCTTGGGGTAAATATAGCGAGATATAAAGCACTTTCATTTGCTATTTCCGCTGGATTTACTGGTTTGGCTGGTGCGCTTCTTGCTCATTACATTGGTTATTTAGCGCCTGATATTTTTAATATTTTCTTATCTTTAACCTTATTACTTCTTATTGTTGTCGGTGGCATGGGTAGTCTTCATGGGACCATTTATGGAGCAATATTTGTGGGTTCTCTCCCACAAATGATTGCTATCGGACGAGACTATCTACCTTCATCAATAGGATCCCAACCTGGGCTTGAGCCTTTATTATTTGGATTGATTTTAGTTCTTTTTATTCTTTATGAACCACTTGGAATTTATGGAAGATGGCTAAAAATAAAATTATTTTTTGAAATGTTCCCAACTTATAAAAAACAAACATTTAAAAAACAAAAAACATTTACAAAAAGTGATCGTGTCTAATGGGTTATTTTGATGTCAATAATATTACAGTTACCTTTGGAGGAGTAAGGGCTTTGAATGATGTTTCGTTTTCTGTAAATCAAAATGAAATATTTACAATTATCGGCCCAAATGGTGCAGGTAAGTCAACTCTATTCAATGTCATCAGTCGGATTTATCAACCCAATAATGGCAACGTTGTATTTGATGGCAAGAACGTACTTAATTTAAAAGCTCATCAAATATCTCAGGTTGGTATAGCTCGAACATTTCAGAACTTAGAATTATTTGAAAATGCAACAGTGCTTCAAAATTTATTGCTTGGAAGACACATTTATAAAAAATCGAGTTTCCTATCTGATATGTTTTTTCTTAATCATGTAAAAAAATCAGAGAGAGAACAACGATTAAAAGTTGAAGAAATAATTGATTTTTTAGATTTGCAGCATTACAGAGATACCCCTATTCACGGCCTACCTTACGGTGTGAGAAAAAATGTTGAATTAGCAAGAGCTCTATCAACTGATCCAAAATTATTACTTCTAGATGAACCATCTTCTGGTTTAACAAATGAAGAGACAATTGATTTAGGTTTTTGGATCAAAGATATTAAAAATCTTTTAAATATAACGGTAGTCATGATTGAACATGATATGAGCTTCGTGAATAAAGTTTCTGATCGAATTCTTGCTTTGAATTATGGACAAGTATTAGCAGAAGGACTGCCTGAAGAAATTCAGTCTAATGCTGAAGTTAAAAAAGCTTATATGGGGGAGTAATATTCTCTAAGCCATTGATAAGACTCATCTTTTAACCCCCACTTTTTGAGTCTTTTTTAAATTAGTAAAGAATATCAATAACTTAAAAATTTACTCGCACGAAAGTAAGCATGAAACCCTCAAATATTACTCAACAAGATTTATATTAATCAACTTTCCATGATCAGGGCCTTTTGCTCCAAAATCATTACCGTTATCAAGCTGAATATATAGATTATTAACATCACAACTATTGATATAGACTTTCTCCCACTTTACTTCATGCCACATGTCTATTTTTTCCCAAACATTATTTATTTTTCTTAAAAGGTACGTAGAGCATTGACCGCCTACCCCACAATAATTCTGACTATCATAATAAATCATTAATAATTTTTCATTTATCCCGTAATAACTGAGATCAATGGTTGATGTATTAAGATTACTTTTATGCCAAACATTACTGTTTCCATAAGGAAAATGTGACTCAGTAAACCAATGAGACATGTCATCAATTATGCGCTCCTTTAAAAAGGAGTTCAGTATAACTTTGGCTTGAAACTCGTCAGGAACACTTGTTGTCTTTATTTCTAAAATTTGGTCATCACAATTATCTGATAATGAGTAGTTTATATTTAATACGCACAAAATAAATATTAATTGCAGTAGCCTGCAGAAATTAATCACTCTACCGCGATTGCTTTATATTCAACTCCAGAAAGTTGTCTATTTTCATTTTTTAAATGCTTTCTACATGCTGTAAGAATAGACGCTTCAGTGAAATAACTTTTTAATTCATTAAAATCTAGATTCTTTAAATCATATCCTGATACTTTGTAATGCATTTTAACTTTACGGTTATTTAATTCTACAACCATTGACTCATCAGTATCTTTCTGGCTTGCTTCAACAATAATTTCACCATCAGAAGAAGTAATCATTGGACTTGAGACCTCTGATGTCTTATCGGCTTCAATTTCTTCATGTTCTTTTCTTATTTCGTACTCTTCTCTTGCTTTTGTATTAATTCTTTCCTTTACAATTCTTAGTTCTTGCTCAATTGGCTCATCTATTAATTTATAATAATCATTTATAACTTTTGCAGCTTCTCTAAATGGCTTGCCATTTGCTAATCTAAATTGTTTTGAATTATTTAGAAAGTTTTCACTCTCTTCGATATATGCATTCGATTCATCAAAATCCTTTTCAAGCACAATGTTAGTTGGAAGTAATTCATATTTACCAGTTAAAGACTTACCATCTTCTTTAAGTATTTGGTTTGCATTTTCTAAAGTTGACTTAATTGCATTTACATCAACATTAAATAGGTTCTCGTTTGATTTATTTATTGTCATTATATGCCTCCATTCATTTTTATTTTCTTGTGTATTAGCAATACTTCGTTACTTGACTGAAGCTTCCCTTTTTGAGATGCATGCCATTTACGTCCTGGTACATTTCTCCATATCCGCCCGTCACCTTTTCCGTTAAGTTTTTTTATTTTTAATTCATGGAATCCTGAGAGCGCCATTACATTTAAGAAAAAATCAAATTGTGAGGAAATATCAGCAAATCCTACTAGCTGTATCAAATAACCATCATCCGCAAGCGTTTTATGAAGACCACTGTAAACATTTAGAGCATTCTTCATATATTTTTTTGTTAAGCCATCACTTAATGAATTTGAACCTAAGTGAAAATATGGTTTTTGATTATTTTCTTTTTTATTGATTATGTAATATGGCAAATCGGTATCTAATTTTCCATTTATCTGCCATCTATTATAATTAATATTTACTCCAGGATAAGGTGGCGAGGTGATAATTAGGTTAGGTTTTTTTCTTACAATTTTAATATTCTTATGAAGGTTCTCAGCATGGTCGTTGTAAAGGTCTATTTTTAAGGATTTTAGTTTTTTCTTACTTTTTTTAAGTGCGATTATGTTATTTGAATAATCAAATGAAGCATCTAATGCTTCATAGAAATATTTCACAAACAAATTTCTAAATTTATCTATTCCTAAAGGCTGTTTATGAGCATCAAGTATTCTTTTTGATACCCTTAGTAGAACTAACAAAGAAAAGTTTTTTTGATTTTTTGTCTTAAGTTTTTTTGTTTTTAGTATAAAAAAATCAATCCATCTCATATATTTTTTAGTTGAAGAGTTAGACATGTGCTTTGGCACTCTAGATGGTGTAATTTTTCTTACAGCACTGAGATCAGTCTTATCAATGATATTTTGAAGCCATTTTTTAAGAACTAATCTATCATTAGAAGAAAGTTTTTTAGATTTTGCTTGAGATAAAAAAAAGGAAAGTGAATTAATATCATTTCCAATCACGTTTCGTCCTAATCTAATTCCCTCAATAACAGCTGTTCCGCCACCCATAAATGGATCTAATACACAATCACCTTCTTTAGAAAAATTTTTAATAATTGTTCTGGCAAAAATAGGACTAAAGCTTGCTGGATATTGATAAAGGCTGTGTATTGGATCGTTCACTCTGTTTTTATCTTTAACTGATGCAATTATGTCATTAATTTCTTTATTACTTTTATTTGTTAAAAATTTTTTCATTTATTAGTCTGAGTAATTAAAATTTATTTTTTTATTTAATGCTTTAGGAATTCTTTCAGTAACAAGTTCAATCATTCCTGCCTGACTCATTGTAACTAATTCAACTTTATCAGAATAAGACATCGTATCTTTGTTATTTTCCTCTGTCGCATCTGCGTTAGATGCCATCTTATCATTCTCTTCATGGCTATTAATTAACTCAAGTATTTGAGCAGTCATAATCATTGAATATTTTAATTTTAATTTTTTCTTTTCAGCTTCGCTCTTACATTCTTCTAAAAGATTTAAGTATCTTTTGTTATCCATATTTAAGCCATATCGATCCTTGCCTTGTTCAGTTCCCCTAATAAATTTAACGCATGATTTTTCATTCATATTCCACCCCAGATGCCATTCAGATTTATGTACTGGAATTAGTTCCGGTATATCAGAACCTGGTCTTACTATTCCTGCTTTTACCCCCTCATTTTCGGAAGGATTTTGTTCTTTATTTTTGTCTTTTCTTTTTGTTTTATTTTTTGTAGTAGTTGATCTTATTTTCTTTGATTGAACCGTACAATTTGCAAGTAATTCTATCGGTTTTGTTTTATTGTCAGATAAAATAAATTTAAAATTTATTATTGATCCTATCCCTGCGTCTTTTGGTATATTTACTTTATATTTTAATTGCTGATTGCTAAATACTCTTTGATACTGGTATGAAATTGGCTCATATTTTTCCATTTGATGCGACTTCACTAACACATCAAGCTTTCCTTTATTTTTGTATCTATCAAAATAATTATCATCTACATCTATAACCATATCAAAAGTGAATTTTGTATCTCTTGAAACAATTGCATCTAAACTTGCATTATCTTTTACACTTTCACCTTTATTTTTTCTTATTATGTTCTTCAAAAATTCAAACACTTTAGGGTTCGGACTAGTTTGTATTTTTATAGGCTCTTGAGAAATATCTTTTGGTCTAACGATTGGGTTTTGAGCAGTGAATTCATAACCTGGATCTAATTTTTGAAAAATGTCTTCATTTTCGCTTACAAATTGCTGTATAAGTTTTTTTTGTGTTTCATCTGTTTCTGACTCAGATAATGCTTTTTCTTCTCTTTCTTGACTTAATCTTATTAAATCCTCATGATTTGATAGAAGATCAACAATTTGTTCAAAAAGTCTAGTTGCTTCGGGATTTTCATATAGGGTATCCCTATCAGCTTTAAAATAATCACTTACGCTATCAAATGAGACGTCAGTTGCATCTACATGTATCCATAAGTCATTTTTTACCCATTCAAGTCGCGTTAATTCTTTTTTATTGAAAAAAGATCTCTTTTTTGTCCCATGAGATTGACCATTTATGGTAAAGTTAATAGCTTCTAAATTTGCTCTAGATTTTACCTCTTTTGTTCCATCTTTTTTTTCTTTAAACTCCTGTTTATAACAATAAAACTCAATTTTGAATTTATCTAAGTTTCTTGTAGTAACAGCATTTTTATTTTGAACACTAAATTCATCGCTTGCTCTACTTATCTTTTCAAATTGATTTTTATTTCTTGCAAAACGATTCACAAGACCAACAACAGGATTAGTAAAAGAGGCTTGCTTGCCCTTAAAATCTCTACACTCATATAATCTTACAGGTAAAGGATTTTGTGGCAGTCTATTTTCAATCTCAGGAAGTATATCGTATGTTGCTAGTGATTTTTTTTTAATATTGTATTCGTATAATTTAATTAATGTCCCATATTCAGCTGGTTCGCTGAATGCATTCGGTGATTTCCATTCCCCATCAATCTTTTGCGACTCACTTGGTAAAAGAGGAAGAAATTGATCTTTAACAGACAATATTTGTTTACCATCTAATGGTGCAAGGTACATATACTCTGCTTTTTTATGACCATTTTCATGAGGTTTAAATCGTCTGATGATTGTATAGCCCCATTCGTGATCACGTTCGTCTTTCGCATGTTCTTTATAGACTATTTTTGGACATCTCTTAGATATTATGAGTTTAAAACCGTTTTCGCAAAAAAATGCGTTTCCAGAGCCTCCCATGTTAAATTTACCCTGTAAAAACTCTGCAGCTCTTTTGTTATTTTGATTCAATGACAGAATAGTATCGGGCATTTTTAACGGAGTTTGTCCCTCACCATTGTCAATAACAGTAATACAAGGTTTTTTAACGCTATCTTTCTGAGTTCCTCCTCCTGTAACACATATGACGTTACCATCAATTAATTTGTTAACTTTATCTTTGCTTAAAACATTATAAGATTCACCAAGGTCAAAATTGTTATCCACTTCTGAAATAAAATATTTGTGAACAGCTTCTTTTAGGTTTTTAGGAGACTTTTCATTTTTTCCATCTTTATTAGTATTTGGATCAAGCAAGTACTGTCTACTAATGCGAGCATCATTTTGATTAGTCAGTAATTCTGAGATCGCTCCAAAAGGACTTTTTTGCTGATTTTCGACTGTAGAGACATTTCCCTCTGAGTCACCAAGATATCTCCATTTAGTTCTATCATCCCAGTAATTCTCATGTTTCAGTATTTTTATCACGTCTTGAGCTGAATCTGCATTTAGTAAGTTCAGTAATAATTCTTTATTTTTTTCCATCAGCATTCAAAACGTGTTTTTAAGTTTTTTATTTCATCTCTTATAGAAATTAAAATTATTTCTACATCATCGTTGTCATATTCGTAATTATACTTATTTGACAAATTTTTTATTTTTCTAAATTGATCAGTTAGCTTTTTCATTCTTTTATTAGCTAACCTAAGAAAATTTTTTTTTCTATTATTGTTAATCATATTAAAATATCACTATTTTTTTTTGATCCTTTTTTACTCGCTTCTGAAAACTTTGCTTTCAGCGCTGCGACTTCTTTATTAAGGGCTGATGTTATCTTATCGATATCAGTTTTACTATAATCATAAGCCCTTTTATTTGACAAATTGCCAAGACGTCTGATTGAGTCTAAAGCATTTGTTAATCTAATATTCCCATATTTAAGGAATTTTTCTCTTTTTTCTGACATTATTTAACCTTTCTTTAATTGATGAATTTCATTATTTCTTATTTTACGAAATTCGTCAATATAATTTAATAAATTTTAGTAAATAAATATTATTTTATTTTAATAGTATTATTGCACATGATCATTTTAAATTAGTCAGTTTTAAAATCGTTATAATTCAGATACTTATCTGTATATCTATAAAAATAAGTTATTGATTTTGTTTATAAATTTCAGGAATTAATTCCTCAATTTATCAATAGTTATCAATTAGTTATATGGTACATATGTACCGAATAAGTTGTTGAATTTATTGCCTTTCTGCTAGTTGTGTATAAATCACGTTTTAAAATATGAGGTTATAATTATGATATTTTTCATATTTCTAATTCTTTAAAATTCCTGAAACGACAATTTTGATACTCCCTAGATAAAATTTCAGGCAGGTCTGTCATGTCCCACACTTCATCTATATCCGTCATTAAAGAGGATGTATCAATATCGTATTCAGGTTCTTTATGTTTTTTTAATATTATTTTTTGAGCAAATGGACTTGAATTTTTAAGTACTTCAAGCCAGCGCTCAGTATCATAGAGATAACCATCATCCAATAGATAAAAAGTACGCTCGCCTCTCTGTTCTGAATACGCAACAAATAATTCCTCTTCATAATTATTATAGTCCTCTCCATTGTATGGCTGTTCTATTACTTCTAGTGCAAATTTAAATCCATCATCTGCTCTATTTTCCGCGTAACTGGTAAAATAAAAGTCGACATCTAATTCGTTGCATCTTTCTTTATGCATTGATATGGCCATCATATTTTCTGATACCATTCCAAATGCGTCAATATTTATCCATTCCTCATCACTCTCATGGTCAATATTCCAATATGTTGGATTGGCTTTTGCGATAAATGAATAAGCTAGAACAGATGAAAAAGTTAGAATAACAATTAGAAAACTTAAAATTATGCTGGGCTTTTTTGATTTATTTGGATGCATCATCTTATTTTTTTTAGATGGGTTGATAAAGAGAGTGGCCTCGTGAACATATGATCGAGGGTTAATGTAGGTCTTTTTGTTCATTAAATTTCCTTTCTGTGAGTTGATTCTCTTAATATAGAAATTTAATTAGTTCTATTTGTGCTTAGATTATGTCTGAATATTGTCTTTCATTGTTAAGATAACTTCTCGAACACACTATTGCCTTCTTCTAGTTATACATCTGCACAATGTCTGTTTATTATTGCAAAAATTAAAACATATTAAATGCCATTTACCCCATTTCACTTAATTGCTGGCGTTGCTCCAAAGTCTGCAAGACCTACATACTTTAGCTGGACTGTATTTGTCCTGGCTAATGTATTAATTGATACAGAAGGTGCCTATTATCTTTTTACCACAGGGGTCGTGGCTCATAAGCTTTTTCATACATGGGTTGCAGCAACCATTATCGCTGTAATTTGTGCAACATTTGGGAAATACCTTTGTGAATTTGGCTTAAGAATTTGGAATAATTTCATATTAAATGAGAAGTATGTATCTAGCCTAAAATGGATGCGTTCATCATCTAAAATAACTAAAACGTCTGCATGGTTAAGTGCATTCATTGGAGCATATACTCATATTCTTCTTGATAGTTTTGTTGCTCTAGATATGAAGCCATATTTTCCCTTTTCAGATGGAAACCATTTATTGGGACTTATATCACTTCAAAACATTCAATATTTATGTATGGGATTATTTTTGCTCGGGATAATAATATATATTTTTAAAAAATAAATTTACTCGCACGAAACTCGCTCGCGCACTCTCAGTCACGCATACTTACGCATACATACATTGATATACTAAAGTATAACAAAAACCTTTGATAACTCTTGTTTCTTAACGTACCTTATACGTATGGTGAACGCGTATATGGGCGAATAACGTTACCTAAGTCGATATTTTCATCTATCTTTTTTTGCTCCAAAGAAAAATTGAGTATTTGTTGATTTAAATGCCAAAGGAACGGCAATAACCCAAGCGATTACATAAACGATGATATTGTCTCCCTCTATAAGACTTTCATCTATAATATCAAATCGAGCTAGAATAATACTAAGAAAAAATAATCCTACATACCAATAAAGGCCAGCCAAGAGTAAAGATAGGATCCATTTTATAAAGTAAGGCATATTCATTAAATCTAATTTGATACTATAAAAAATACGAGGATTATAAGCGCAGCTAAGTAAAAAATAATATTAATGATCTTTAATGGCTTTGGAAAATTAACATTCTTTTTCTTATTGGGATCTTTTTTAAATTCTCTTTTATCTTGTATCGGTGGAAGTAAACCAAACATTAATATTAACCGCACAAAACATGAATTGAATTTTGAGATTCGTAATTTAACATAACCATAACAGTAAATGTAATAGCACTCAGATTAATAGTGATAAAAAAATGTTTTAACATCATTTTATTTTATTATGGGCTACTTTTCTTTTCAAGGCATCTAAAATCAATATCTAGTTTTTTTCCTTCAAAATCAATATGACAAATATTAACTTGATGTCTTTGACACCATAATTGAAGACCACGTTCTGTAAAGCCTGCATCAATTTTTGAATAATCTTGAAGTGATTTAGCATCTGTTGACCCCGTCATAAACTCATCAGAGCACTTAACGCAAACTATCGTTTCTTTAATTTGATTTAGTAAATGTTTCACCTAATAAGTAAATAGATTATGACAACAGTTGCCACCAATGAGTACCAAGTCAACACCCAATTTCTTGCTTTATTTGGATTCTTAGTTTCAGATGAATTGCTCTTATTATCATCACCTGAAGGCCCCATATTCTGAAAAATATTTTTATTCATTCAGATCTATTTATCTCGATTTTTCCAAGCGTCAAATGCAATAAATACCATTCCTATCATCATTGATACAAAAATAAGGTAAGTAATACCAAAGCCATAGGTAGATAAATATGCCCAGCTGAACAAAGATCCTACAACTAAGGATGCAATTATCGGATAGATATACTTCATTATCATTAACTCTTTATAAGGACTCTATAAATTTAATCAAATTTTCAACCTGTTCCACTGATAGTTTTAATATTTTTTGTTTTGAACTTTCAGCCTCTCCGCCATGCCATAAAATTGCTTCTAAAAGGTTATTCGCGCGTCCATCGTGTAGAAATTTTGTATGGCCATTTACTGTTTCAGTAAGACCAATTCCCCATAATGGCTGAGTTCTCCACTCTCTACCACTCGCTTTAAAAGCTTTGCTTTCATCTGCTAAGCCATCTCCCATATCATGAAGTAAAAAATCTGAATAAGGCCAAATAAGCTGTTCTGATAAAGCACTGCTATAGTTTGATTTGGCAGTAATAAACTTTGGTGTATGACAAGAAGTACAACCTGACTTATAAAATATTTTCTTTCCCGCCAGCACTTTCTCGTTATCATGATCTCTTCTTGCAGGAACTGCCAGATGGCTTGAATAAAACTCAATTAAATCGATTTGACCACTGGATAATTCAAAATCATTATTCAAATCATTACCATTCTCAAATTGATTGCATTCTGTTTGTTTCTCTGTGCAATTTGATCCATTTGGATAATGCACTGACGAAAGACCCATATCATTATGAAATGCATCAGCTGACTGCTGTCTTATTGATGGTTGAGCCGCTTTCCAACCAAATAATCCTATATTTGTATTATTTGAGCTGTAATCCCAAACAATATTTGCAACTCCACTTACAGTATCATTATTTTCATCATCTGGATCTTGATTAGCAAGAATATCTTTTGGATCTATGGATTGAATTAAGCCAAGCCCAATCATTGGCTGAGCCACTCTGGCTGAAATTTGAATATTGGGATGAAGATCGCCGTAATTGAGTTCTTTAATAGAATAAATGGGCTTACTTAATGTTACAACTGTGCCATTATCAAATGCTACAGGAATAAATTCATAGTTAATTTCAATTTGACCCTCTGGCAATAAATCATCGATCGCAAAATCACTAAGTTGCCCTCCATACATGGGATCATCAATTGATTTAATTTGATAACTATTCAATGAATTAACATCATCTTCTGTTTGAGGTGGGATTGATAGGTGAAAAACCATTGAGATTGAGTCATCAAAGTCTAAAGTTAGATTTGGCGGATGCCCCCTCCCATCTTTAATATGACATCCTTGACATGAACTAGCATTAAAAAAAGGTCCTAAACCATCTGAGGAAGTTTTAATTGATGGCGCGGGAATCCATTCTCTTTTAAAAAGACCATTTCCGATGAGAAAATCAATCTTTTGATCTGCACGGAGATTTTTCATTGGCAGTGAAAAAGAATTTTTATTATTTACTTTAACGGTGCCCTCTCCACCTGAAAATTCTTCAAATTCTTCTGGGGTATTAAAATTATTATCGATATTTGAAAGATCCGTTGAAGATGAATAAACACTGGATACAAAATAGATGATTAAAAAAAAAGAAAGTTTGAAAATCTTTCTCATATTTATGCAATAAGAGACAATGTAATTAATCTTCGAAAGCCAGCTCCACCTTGCGCTTTTCTATGTTCAATCAAAAATATTCCCTGCCATGTTCCAAGATCCAATTTAGTGCTTTTAATTGGTATACTAATTTCAGTGTTGGTGACCATAGACTTAATATGAGCGGGCATATCATCTAACCCTTCATCATCATGAGCATAATTGTCTCCTTCTGGGGCTATTTTATCTAAAAAAGTCGTCAAATCTTCAAGAACTCTTGGATCTGCATTCTCCTGTATTGTCAATGAGGCTGACGTGTGCTTGATAAATAGACTACACAGCCCCTTCTGAATTCTATGCTTGGATACCGCTTCATTCACGATAGATGTTATATCGTAAAAGCCCTTATCACTTATTGTGATCTCAATTTCTTTTTGAATGAACATACTTAAAGATTACCAACTAGACTAAAAACTTACTAATAATTTTTGGAATATTTTTCTTAAAATTAAAATAACCTTTATTTGAAAACTCCCAACAAAAAGCATCTTCTTTTCTAAATAAAATATTTAGAGTTAAATTATGATTTGCTTCTAAAATTCTTAGATAATCTAAATTTTCCCCTACGAACGGATAAATAACATCAAAATTCTGCTCGTTTTTAAATAGATTTTCAAGGGTGTCGCTTGTCATAATTGAAATTTTTTCACTATGGCTTGAAACATTTTTTAAAAGATTTGCTTTAAAGGTAGAAACATTATCACTCAACTTAATGGCTCTTGTGTCATTTCTGTTCTCAATTAAATAAATCTTACTATATTTACTGGTCATTTCTTCATCTAGATAAAGATCTGTATCTAATACAATAAGTGAATCATATTTTTTTTCAAAATTATGAAAATTTTGATCTTTAATAAAATAGTCTTTTTGATCCGTTAGTGGTGGCATTGATGTCTTTAATCTAATATTGATATAGCGACCATTAGTAAATTTTTGAATATTATCTGGTCGAGCTATGTAATGCTTTCCTTTGGTCTGAAGTCCAGCAACCCATTTCCAACTTAAAGTGTTAGACGCAGCATCGCCATCATACAAGTGTTCTAAGAAAAACTGTGCGCCTAATTGCCATGGGAGACCAAGTGTGAAAATCCAAATACTTGCAAACCACATACGAGAATGGTTATGAAGATAATTTTCATTTTTTAATTCACAAACCCAGTCATTAAAACAATCGATATTTGTTCTACCTTCTATTGCTTCATGATAGCGGTCGTCTTTATCTAAGTCATTCAATGATAATTTATAATCATTCCAAACATCGGGCCTTAACTCAAGCCATCCTTTCCAATATGTTCTCCAAAAAATTTCTTGAATGAATTTCTCAACTTTTAAATAGGGAAACTTTGATAGGACTTTTTTTGCAATATCGTACTCAAATAACAATCGATGAGAAATAAATGGTGATAAATATGATATGTTTGATCTATTTTCGGGCCCAAAATCAAAATTTCTTTTATTTGCATATTCATGAATGTTATTTTCAATAAAATCATTTAATCGATTTTGTGCAAATTCTAGTTCAGGCTTAATGTTCATAAATTAAATACTTGATATATGATATTCATAAACTAATTAACGCATATGAGTAAAAAATCAATTCCGTCTCTTCAAATCTCAGATATTGATCGAATTATTGAAATGGCGTGGGAGGATCGCACCACATTCACTGATATAAAAAATCAATACGGTATCTATGAAAAAGATGTAATTGCAATTATGAAAAAAAATTTAAAGAGGTCTTCATTCCTTATGTGGAGACAGAGAGTGCGTGGCCGCAAAACAAAAATCTTACCCTTGTCAGATCGATTTAAATCTTCAAAACAAAAAACTTAAATTAAAGTGATTGTCTTGGAAGTACGCCTTCTATTTGGTCAATACCTGAACTAATTTTTTTAATCACATCTTCTTGATCAATTTTTTTAGTTTGATCATATTGTGGGTGCGCTAATGTTCCCAGATCTTTTGCTTTTGTAAGTGCTGCATCATATAATTGATCAGCTTCTATTAATTCATCTATATAACCCGGCTCAATTGCATCTTGTATTGAATACATCTCAGCATTTAGTAGCGCTCTTTGCTTATGAGACTTAGCAAGTTTAAATTTAGCAATTTCTAATATTGGAGTTGGAATAATCATATTGTTTCTTAATTCATTAGCTCCAACCTTAAAATCCCCATTAGCCGCGATACGGTAATCACTGCTACAAAGTAAGAAAGCACCCATTGCAATTGCATGACCCGAGCATGCCGATACAACTGGTCTTGGAAATGAAAAAATTCTTTGGAGCATCTTAAATCCAGATTTAATCATTCCAACAGCAGCATCAGGATCTGTAGCCATGACTTTCAGATCAAATCCAGCTGTAAACATACCTTCTCTACCTGTGAACATTAGTGCCCCTTTGTCAGTTGGTACCTGGTCCAATAATGAGTCAACCTCTGCAATCATTGCGGGAGAAAAGGCATTTACCTTTCCATCATCAAGTGTAATGATTGACACGTTTTCTTCTGTTTTTAAAGTCGCTAACATATATAAAAAAGTTATAATGCATTATTCTATATACATTTAATAACAATAAAAAGTTTAATTTTTATGCTTACTCTTCATCACTTAAATAATTCTAGATCACAACGAATACTGTGGTTACTTGAAGAGCTTAAAGTTGAATATGATATTATCTATTATAAACGAGATAAAAGCACCAATCTTGCTCCAGATGAACTTAAAAAAATTCACCCCCTCGGTAAATCTCCTATTATCACCTATAAAGATAAGACTTTGATTGAGTCAGCGGCAATTACAACTTTCATTGTTGAAAAATATGCTGATGACTCTTTCTCTCCAAAAAATGAAGATGATGATTATTTTCATTACTTGGAATTATTGCATTATGCTGAAGGATCAGCAATTTTACCATTCTTATTGTTACTCTATAGCCGCTTTCTTGGTGATGGTGCAAAACCTTTAGAACCAAGAATATATTCAGAGATTAAAAATCATTTAGGGTATTTATCATCAGTTCTTGGTGATAATGAATTTTTTTTTAGAAATCGATTTTCGGCAGTCGATATTATGCTTTCATTTGTTTTTGAGGGAGCGATGATGTCTAGATCTCTTGAGCCTTTCTCAAATTTAAAAGAAATACTACTTAGATATCAAAAGCGAGATGCTTATAAAAAAGCTATTGAAATTGGCGGTCCTTATACAATTGGCACGCAATAGATTTATTTACAAATAAAGGTTTATTTTATCCGTCAAAGCGTTTAGAAGCCTTTAAAAATAACCCTTTCAAACATTTATGAGTTCAAAATTACGTAATATCGCAATTATTGCACACGTGGATCATGGAAAGACTACTCTTATTGATTCCATTATGAAACAAACTGGAATGTTTCGTGATAATCAACAAGTTGATGAACGACTTATGGATTCTGGAGATCTAGAAAAAGAACGTGGAATTACAATTTTAGCTAAGCCAACATCAATTACATGGAAAGATGTAAGGATTAATATTATTGATACTCCTGGTCATGCTGATTTTGGTGGTGAAGTTGAGCGTGTTTTAGGAATGGCTGATGGTGTCATTATTTTAACTGATGCTGCTGAAGGACCTATGCCGCAAACAAAGTTTGTATTGGGCAAAGCGCTTGCTCAGGGCTTGAAGCCAATTGTTGTTATTAATAAGATTGATAGGCACGATTCAAGAGCTGAAGAAGTTGTTGATGAAGTTTTTGACTTATTTGTTGCGTTAGATGCAAATGAAGAACAATTAGATTTTCCAATTATGTATGCAGCCGGTCGTGATGGATGGTGCGTAAAAGATTTGAGTGATAAACGAGAAAATTTACATCCCCTATTAGATTTAATTCTTGAGCACGTAAAAGAACCTGATGTTGATATAAATAGACCATTTGCAATGTTAGCTACTTTATTAGACTCTGATCCTTATCTAGGCAGATGTTTAACTGGGCGTGTTGTTCATGGATCTGCAAATGTTAATGATCAAGTCAAATCAATTAATCTTAATGGTGATCAAATTGAGACTGGACGTCTAACAAAATTATTCACCTTCCGTGGTGCAGATAGAATTCCTGTAGATACGGTGACTGCTGGAGATATTATTTGCATTGCAGGACTTACTGAAGCTTCAGTTGCCGACACTATTTGTAATATAGATGTTACAGAACCTCTCCAATCAACACCCATTGACCCGCCTACGATGTCAGTAACTATTACAGTAAATGATTCACCTTTTGCTGGAACCGAGGGAAAAAAAGTAACATCTACAGTTATTCGAGAACGATTATTGGCTGAAGCTGAAACAAATGTTGCGATCACGTTTAAAGAGAATGATCAAAAAGACTCATTTGAAATTGGTGGTCGAGGTGAATTACAAATTGGAGTTTTAATTGAACAGATGCGCAGAGAAGGATTTGAATTGATCGTCTCACGGCCAAGAGTTTTATATAAAAAGTCTGATAATGGATCAAAACTAGAACCTATTGAAGAAGTAACTATTGATGTCGATGAAGAGTATACAAGTTCAGTGGTAGATGGAATGAATCAAAGAAAAGCTGAAATGCAAGATATGAGAGCGGCAGGTGCTGGTAAAACAAGATTAATCTTTTTAGCACCTTCTAGAGGATTAATAGGATACCAAAATAAATTCTTAACAGATACTAAAGGAACAGGTGTAATTAATAGAATTTTTAATAAATATGATAATTTTAAAGGAAATATACCAGGACGAAAATATGGCGCTTTAATTTCAACAGATACAGGAACGGCAGTTGCTTATGCAATTTTTAATCTTCAAGATCGAGGAACTATGTTTATAGGACATCAAACTCCTGTATATGGCGGAATGATCGTTGGAGAGCATAGTCGCGATAATGATCTTGAGATTAATGTCTTAAAAGGTAAACAATTAACAAATGTTCGTGCATCGGGAACTGATGAAGCGGTTAAATTGACAACTCCAAGAAAAATGTCATTAGAGGAAATGATGGCTTATATTAATGAAGATGAGTTACTTGAAGTTACACCAAAAAGCCTAAGACTCAGAAAAAGATACCTTTCAGCTATCGAGCGCAAAAGAAACAAAAAGACAGCTTAAGATATCTATTCATAGATATAAGTTGCTGCATCTTTTTGAACAAAATTTATAAAACTACGATTGCCTATCTCTGAAAGGTAAAGCACTTTTCTTCTACTATCTTTTTCTGACGGTTCTTTATCAATGAACTTCTTTTCAATGCCAACCTTGATTATATTTTGTATGGAGGTTCTTGATCCCACTCGGTGGTTAATCTTTAAACAAATGTCCTCAAAGCTTATCTCATATGAGTTAAATGTTGCATCTGCAATAAGCATTAAAACGTTCCAGTGAAGTACTGATTGAAACATCCAGCTAGCAAACGGATCTGCTTGTTCATCAACCCAGTTTTCAACAAATCTTTTCACAGATTTCTTTATAGATAATTTTTTCAATCTAGACCTCTTTATGAAATGAGAGTTATCTCATATTTCTAAAACTAGCTTATTACTAAAAAATCTTAATAGTAAATATTAACAGTAATAACTATAAATAATTGAGCTTATTGCATATTTTATCATAAGATTTATAGTAAAGTGATTTTACAAAGGAGCTTCAATGATAAAAACTAAAATTACTGAAATGCTTAATATTGACCACCCAATCGTTCAAGGTGGAATGCATTATGTTGGATTTGCTGAAATGGCAGCTGCAGTGTCTAACGCTGGCGGTCTTGGAATTATAACTGGACTAACCCAACCAACGCCTGATGATCTTGCTAAAGAAATTGCTCGATGTCATGAAATGACAGATAAACCGTTTGGCGTTAATTTGACATTTTTACCTGGTTTTGCTGCTCCTGATTACCCAGGTTATATTAAAGCAATTATTGAAGGTGGTATCAAAATTGTAGAAACTGCTGGGCGTAGCCCTGAGGCGTTTATGCCTCCTCTTAAAGAAGCTGGCATTAAAGTAATTCATAAATGTACATCTGTTCGTCACGCTCTTAAAGCTGAAAAAATTGGATGTGATGCCGCAAGTGTTGATGGTTTTGAATGTGGTGGTCACCCAGGTGAAGACGATATCCCAAATATGATTTTACTTCCTCGTGCTGCAGAAGAACTCAAGATTCCATTCATTGCTTCTGGAGGTATGGGTAATGCACAACAACTTGTTGCCGCATTAGCTATGGGAGCTGAGGGAATTAACATGGGAACTAGATTTATTGCGACAAAAGAGGCTCCTGTTCATCAAAATGTAAAAGATGCCTTAGTTAACGCTAGTGAACTAGATACTACTCTAATTATGCGTCCTTTGAGAAATACAGAAAGAGTATTAAAAAATGACGCAGTTGATAGAATCCTAGAAAAAGAAAAATCTTTAGGGGATAAAATTCAAATTCAAGATATCTTTGGTGAAGTTGCAGGTGTTTACCCAAAAATTATGCAAGAAGGTACAATGGAAGCTGGAGCTTGGAGCTGTGGAATGGTAGCAGGACTCATTCATGATATTCCTACTTGTAAGGAACTAATTGAAGGAATTGTTTCTGAGGCTGAAAGTATAATCTCAAGTAGACTTGCAAATTTAAAAAGTGCCTAATTGATATTTAAAAGTTAATTGAGGCTGTTGCGGTAATTAAATGACTCAAATTACCATCTTTATAGTGACTATAGTCTTTTGAAAGTACATTTTTAACGCCAAAAATTGCGTTATCATTTAGTTTTTTTGTATAATTAATTCCAAAATCAATCTGTCTGCCTGATGGTTCAAGGTTAATTTTTTTTAGATTATGATTGATGTTTCCGTATCTGTCTGCCAAATCTTGAATTTTAAAGTTCATAGAGCCAGTTTCAATTCGATTAGGCTGACTAAGAGAAATTAGTAGGCTATCATCAGGGTCAAAAATATTTTTTTTAAGCACAGATATCTCAAAGCTTGAACTTGAAATAGGGCTAAAAGAGTGAATAAGGCTGTTCTTTGGATTTTTAACAATTGTACGAGCCAATATTGTGTTTGCCTTAAAAGATAAATTATCATTGAAGTTATGCTCAATATTGAAGCCATTAAAATATGACTTTGGATTAGAGCCGCTAATACCTATTGCGCCAGAGTGTTTTGACCCCAAAAGAGTATCTTTTTCTTCCATTATACCTGATATCACAGCAAGATGATCTACTGATCTACTATTGTGAATGAATGACGACGCTATAGTTTTAGTGTCATCTGATGCTTGTCCAAATAAGCCAGAATGGTTACCAGAATCGTGCATTCCAAGCATAAAAGTACTATTACCGTGCTTATACTGAGTACTTAATCCTAAACCTCCATTTTTTTGATTAACAAATGGATTTGTATATACGGAGTCGTGTCTAAAACTGGTGGGTATTAAATTATGAAAATACTGGATTGGAATACTTGGCGTATCAATACTAACACTGGTAACAAAGTTTTTATTTCTACCAATACTTCCTAATACATTTATATAATTATTATTATGTTTACCAACATATTCATGGTTTCTAAGATTCATAATATCGTTATTGACGAACTCTTTAATATCAGATTTTTTACTTTTTGATTTTACTAAAGTCGATAAGTCGAACTTAAAGCCGCCTCCAAGCGCATCATAAAAATAACCATTTTCATTTTTTAATCCAAGAACTAGAGAGTCACCGAAAGATGAGTTTGCAGTAAGTTCAGTTGTGCTTGGCGGAAAAAGACTTTTAAAATTATCAGCGTTATTAACCATACTTCCACCAGTAGAAATACCTATAAGTGGATTTAGGCTAGTGGTAATTGGAGATAGAGCAGCATACGCATCTGGTATTCCATGGCCCCATATCGAATGATATCCGTGTTTAATACTATTTCCATGAGTAGTAAAAGTTGTATTTCCAGTTGGTGTAAACCATGAATTGTTTGCGCTTGCTAAAAGCCTATCAACAATCATTTCTGGAGTATGGTTTGGAAATGCTTGATTTAATAAAGCAATAATACCAGATACCATTGGAGAGGCTGAAGATGAGCCTCCCCCAGTTATATCAGTGTAATTACTAGTACTGCTACTATCATCATGCCAATATGCTCCAAAAATCTCCCAGGCATCTGCTACTAGGCAATTTTCAGCCATCTGCTGACATGGATTAGATAATTGGAAAAAATTTGAGCCCGAAATTGTGGGAGAACCACGAACTTCCATGTATGCAACTGTTATATAGGCCTCAGACAATTGAGAAAACCATATAGGTAAAGCTGCTAAGGCGCTTACATCACTATCAGAGTTATCGTTTCCAGCGGCAAACACCATTATACCTCCAGCGGTTTGAAATGCATCTATTGAGTCTACATAAGCCTGCATATGAGCTGTAGCAGTTGAACTAATTGTTCCACATCCAGCAAGAGCACCACCTACGGCCTCCATAATGGTAGCACTAGGATTAGCGGCGATAAATGCATCGACATCTGAAGCCTCATCTGCACAGCTTGTGGACCAACTGTTATTAGAAGCAATGGCGTTTAATGCTCTTGCAGAATCTAGGTCTACTGCCTTTTGTAAATAACTTGTTCCTGGAACACGTGAGAATACGAGATCAGCTTCATATGCAACTCCCATTATATCATTACTTGATGAGGACCCACTAAATCCTCCAGCAGCATAACCAGCAACTAAATTACAATGAAAATCGGAAGCACTGTCAGCACTAAAAGCTACCCCAACGACTGTTGTGGTTTTACCCCCTTGAGTGAACTCTTGATGATTTTCATCACAATTGAAATCAGCTACATGAATTACTTCTCCTTTACCACTAAGATGCTGAGTTCCATCCCAATATGCATGAGCTTTGTGAATATTCATCAATGAATAAGGGTGGATTGTGGAATTCACACTTGAATGATTGCCAACATTTGCATATTCGGTAAGAGCAGCTCTTGCAGAACTATTTCCTCTGTCAGTAAATGCAGTTCCTAATCTTAGAGCATATTCTTTTAAATTTACACTAACTGATTGTGTTCCGTATTCTGTTCCATTTATAACAGAAGAAATTTCAATTTTAATAATTTCTGTTCCTTCATAAGTGCTATCAGCTACAGGGGTATATGTTACGGTTGTTGATGAACTTCCAGCAGGAACAGTAACTGATGATGGGCCGTTAAAATCACTACTTAGTGTTGCTGTTCCAGTGCTTTGAAAGTTTACAGTTACAGGATTTGTTGAGGTTGGACTTAGACTAACATTAATAGTGAATCCACTTGAGTCACTGTCATATATATCTGTCGTACCAGAACTAATGATAACAAGAGGGTTCGATCCTCCACCTCCGCCTCCACTTCCTCCGCCAGATCCACCAGCTGCAGCGGCGCCAAGACCAAGAACGCTTGCAATAGAGACACCTGTCAATCCTACTGCTGGCACTGCCTCAGCGGCAGTAAGAGATGGTGATTCAATAGGCAGATATTTACTTTTCTCTGGAGGCATCGAAACAGAAATTGGAGAGAGCCCATAAAATTGGTTAATATAATTTGCTGATATTCGTCTTAATTTTGTATCAATTCCTGGCGTTAAAACATTATTTGTAATTAGATAAAATTTAGATTCTTGATATATATCAAATGAAATTTCAGTGAAAAGACTATTAAGTTCAGTATATGAATTTAAAAATTTTTCTTCGTTAAATGTTGAAAATTTTATTTCATTTCTGATTATTTTTAATTGCTTATCATTAGCTCTAACAAAATCTAAATCTGCAGTATTAATTTCTGATAGATTATTTTTCTTAATAACATTTAGTTGAATTGTTTCTTTAAAAGACTCAAATTTAAAAAAATCGATTGAAGCGACCGCTGCAAAAGAACTACTTGAGGTTCCGATTAAAAAAACAATTAAACATAATCTTGATGTAAATTTAAAAAACATCATATGAATAAATTATATAACAAAATCATTTACATAAATAGGCATAGAATTAACTAATAAAACACAAAATTTTCTTCAAATAACTCTATCGAGCAACTATTTTTCTGGTGCCAGGAGCTGGGGGGGTTTCAGCAGGGCCCGCAAAGCATTGTGCTATTGACATCCATTCATTTGCATCACTGCCAGTTACGTCCAGATTTACATCTTTTATATTTCTAACTTGTGTAACTACTTGACAAAATTCTTCGGCCAATCCTGTTATATAGTTTTCATCTGAATAATTATTAAATTCCCAAATTTCACCTGATGGTGATGTTAGTTTTAGATAAGGAACATTAGACGGTAATTTTCTGTTATGAACTGTGTAACACCACTTGAACGTATTGTTGCCAATGATAACGATATTTTTTATTCTATCGTGATTAATTCTTTTGACTCCTAGAGAGTCATATAACTCCTGAGCATGTGCCCATGTTTCCATGTGTCTTGCACTTATTGAAGAACGAACGCTCATATCAGGCCCCATCCATTTAACGCGTTTCTTTGGATCAGCAGAAGCAAATCGATGTGACATTTCAGTAAAATAGTTTTTCCAAACTTCTAATAACTCTTTACCTTTGATGTTATTCGTAATCGTTCTTTCAAACTGATTCATAGTCGAGCCACTACCAAGTGCTTTTAATGCCTTATTAGAAAATTCAACCCAATCTTCCCCGTCGCTTAGAGAAATATCTGCAGCATAATTCCATACATGAAGATGTCCGATTACATCATTAAATGACCAGCCTTTAAATTGAGTGGGTTGATTAAATTCCTTGTCAGATAGTGAAGACAATAATTCATAAACAGCATTACTTTCATCTAAGAAATCGAAAGCCTGTTGCAAGGATCTATTCATTATTTAGACCATTTTGGTTTACGTTTCTCAATAAAAGATGCAATACCTTCCATGCCCTCTTCACTTAACATTTGCTCAGAAAATCCTTTAGCGGCAAATTTAATCATTTCTTCTCGACTAAGGTGGCGAGTAGCTAAAACAATTTCCTTTGTAACTGCATTTGCTTTTGGTGCACATTTTAAAACACCTTTTTTAATTTCATTCTCAATATTAATTAAATCATTCGCGTCATCTACCAAAAAATCAGCTAGACCCATCTCATAGGCTTCTTTTCCAGAAAATCTTGCTGCTGTTAACATTATTCTTCTAGCTTTTGATAGGCCTATTCTTTCTGTTACAAAAGGAGCAATTTGAGCTGGGGGTATGCCTAAGGTTGTCTCTGTAAGTGCAAACTTACAATCTTTAGTTACCACAACAATATCGCCGGTACATAGAAGGCCAAGTCCACCAGCCATAGCTGCACCTTCAGCAAGCATAATAACTGGCTTTGGAAAAGAATTAATCATATCAAAAAACTCACCTGTCATTGCACTTGCATTGTAAACATCTTCTAGGGCTTGTTCGCCTCCTTGAAAACCAGACTTAAAACTCTTTAAATCACCTCCTGCACAAAAAACTCCACCTTCGCCCCTCATCGAAACACCTCGAATGGACATATCTTTCCTAATAGAGCTCAGAATATTTTTGATATCTGAGGTCAATTCTTCTGTAAGAGCATTTCTTTTTTCTGGTTGATTAAATGAAATTGTTAACCATTCATCATTTAACACTAAATCAACAGCTTTTGTTTCAGGTAGATTATTCATATGTCTAAATCTTATTCATTTCCTCAATAGCATTATAAGCATAAATATCTTGCAGTCGAATCTTAGCAATATTCGTATTTCTTAATAAAAAATTTCTTGTTCTAGTAATTAATGGATTAGTAGCGTGGTAAACCATAGCCTGTTGTTTTGACATTCTTTGAATTTTATTGGTCCTTTGCAATCTTGCTTGCTGATATTTTTGCTGAATTAATTCAAAATTAGATTGAAATTTATGACACAGGGAACCAAAAATATATGCATCTTCAAGTGCTAGATTTCCCCCCTGTCCTAAAAAAGGTAACATAGGATGAGCGGCATCACCAAGTAATGTAATATTATCTTTGAATATGGTTTTAAGTGGAGGCCTAACATACATACCCCATTTAAATACTTTAGATGAAGATTTAAAGATCGATTGTAAAAAATTATCATATTCACTAAGATCATTCCTTAGCTCATCATGAGTGCCCTCTCTTCTCCACGTTTCTTGATTTTTATTTTTATCTTTAAAAACTGCAATAAAACTTGTTTCTAATTTATTATTAACTGGATAACAAACTATATGGCTGTTCGAATTAAAGTATAAATTAATGTGTTTGCTATCAGATAGTCCGATACCTCGCCAAGCAGAGTAGCCACTATAGTCAGGGATTTCTCTTGAGTTAAAGTTTTTAGATCTAATTATTGATTTTATTCCATCACATCCCACTACATGATTAGCAATATAAGAGCTTCCATTTTCAAATGTTAATTTATTTACTTTTTCATCATAAAATTCCAGTTGATGATTAAATATAATTTCCCCACCTAAGTTTTGATATTGATTGAACAAAACTCTAATAAGTTCTCTTCTATTAGTTGTCAGAATATTACCAAATTCATTTGATGTGATTTTTTTAATTAAAGCTCCACTTGAATATTTGAAGCATACACTGAGAGGATTACATGAGCTTTTATTCAATTCATCAAGAATACCAATTTGCTCTAATAAAAGAAGACCATTTGGAGAAATTGTAATCCCTGCTCCATATTCACTGATTGTTTTTGATCTTTCAAATAAAGTACATTCTATTTTTTTTTCTCTCAAAATACATCCAAGCATTAATCCAGAAATTCCAGCACCAATTATTGCAATATTTTTTCTATTCATAATTTTCTAAATACTATCAATGGAGATGAACAAGAAATAGAAAAATTTTCTCCGATCGAATAATTACTAATACCATGAGTTGCTGATGATAATTTTGATTTATCTAGGTTATATTTTAAGCCTTGTGTTGTTATTATATTTCCTTTATCCGTCGATATAAGTGATACTTCTCTCATTGGTATGGCTTCGAAATCTCTTTCGCCATTTACAAATTCTATTGAATATAAATCTGATAATATTTCAATATTCAGTTGTTCGATATATTCGAGTGAAACGAGAATGGTTGCTAAATTTTGATCATCTCTCTCACCTGTTGCCCCAACCAAAATAATGTCTCTTATATTTTTACTCAGACAGTAATTGAGAGCCTTTTCTAAATCGTTAGTATTTTGATCTTCATCTTTAATTATTAATATGTCTTTACTAATTTTATTAATATCAACTGAATCTAAATCACCAATTACTACTGATGGCGTAATATTTAATTCTGATGCTAATTCATATCCATTATCAACGCATATTATATTTTTAGCATTTTTTAATATTTCTATAATTTTTTTGTTCTTAGGTTTTTTGCCGTTGGCAATTAGTACTGATGATGAGTCCAAGGATTGATCTTTCTTAGTAAGCAATGGGTCCCGAGATTACTTTGAATCGTTCCTCCTGAACTTGAAAGAAGTAGGATATATTTGTTCCTTGTCTTCTAGTTTCACTAAATGTCACGCTTCCAGTCTGAAGAGGGTCTTCGAAATCCTTTATAGATTCCATTGATGATACAAAGTTATCAACAGTAAGTTCTTTACCGGCTCTTTTGACTGCTTCAATCAGTATATCTGCAAATATATATCCATATAAAGCGCCTGTGTTTGGATCGTATCCATAAATACTTTTAAATTTATCCCACCAGTCCTTTTCGACTTTATTGGCGGTATCATAATATGGAAAAACAAGGGAATTTAAACAGTACAAACCATTCATAACACCATTAGGCTGCTCAGCAACTACAGTATAATAACTCGCAGAAGTGGTAACAAAGTCAACATCTGTCCAATTAATTTCTTTCGATTTGATGAAAGGTAGAATGGTTGTTCTCACAATAGTTCCCATTGCAACTAGGTCACAATTTGCATTTTTTAACTTTTTGATTTGAGCGGTAAAGTCTGTGTCAGTGGGCTTTGCTGATGCACGTTCTACTAAATTCATTCCCATTTCTTCTAATTGATCTTCTGTTGCATCAACAATTTCTTGTCCAAAATCAGTATCTTCATACAAAACACATACATTTTGACGATTATTGTTTTCAACTAAATACTTTATACCAGTTCTGATTTGGTCGTAATAAGTAGATCCCGATGTAAATTTTAATTTATGAAAAGGTTCATACATTGAACGTGCAGCTGTAAGAGGAAATAAATTTGGCACATTTAACTTTAGTTGATCAGTCAATACCGCATTATTCATCGGTGTACCGAGTGAACCTAACATCAGTGCGACTTTATCTCTTCTTAATAATTTATTAGCGGCTTGAACTGCTCTAGGAACAGTATACTGATGATCTTCAACAATAAATTTAATTAAACGCCCATAAGCGCCGCCCTTAGAGTTGAACTCATCAAATCGCATATTTGCACCATCAACACTTTGTTTTCCAATCATTGATGCTGGACCACTTAAGTCTGTGTGCATACCAACAAGAATTTCTGTATCAGAAATTCCCTGATCTGCTAAAGCCACATGCGAAGTAAAAATGAATAATAATAAAATAAAATATTTATTCATAATTAATAAGTATACATCACATCATCAACTTGAATAAATTTACCATCTTGAACAACAAATAAAAATGCATCATTTGCTCCTAAGTGTTTATCTGGTCCCCATGACAAAATACTTTCACCAAAAGGTATCTTATAGTCTTTTATACTTTCAAGAGCTGCAATAAATGATTCTGTTGTTAAATTATGTCCGGCAATTTCAAGAGCTCTAGCTGTTACATCCATATACATATAGCCATAGGCAGAGCCAATATTAGGAGTGTTTCCAAATAAGGATTCATACTTATCAATCCAATTACAGATTTCTTCGGAGCAGGAACTTTTGCTTGGCGTATCAAATTGAGCAAAAGTATAAAACCCATCAGTTATTCCACCAGGTTGACTAGCTATAACAGGGTGAAAACTTGCAACTTGACCAAAGAAAAGAGCATCCCATCCCATTTGTTTTGCTTTTGCATAGCCAATTATTGTATCTTTAACAATTGTTCCCATTGCCACAGCTTCACAATCAGCATTCTTTAATTTAGTAATTTGAGATGTTAAATCAGTATCAGTTGGTTTATTTGTAGCCTTCTCATGAAGAGCTAGATTCATAGATGAAAGCTGGTCAATAACTGCATCATAAGTTTCTTGTCCAAAATCATTATCTTGATATAGAACGCAAATTTTATTTTTACCTTGGTCTTCAACAGCCCATTTTACCCCTGATCTAATTTGATCATAGTATGATGATAACGCACCAAATTTTAATCGATGTAATGGATCAGTCATAGATCTTGCTGAAGATAATGGAAACAGGTTTGGAATATCTTTTGCTTCTTGCATTTGAAACACTGCATTATTCATTGGCGTTCCAAGACTTGCTAACATCAAAAAAATCTTATCTTTATTGATAAGTTTATTTGCCGCCTGTACTGCTCTAGGCACCTGATATTGATGATCTTCTGCAAATAAAACAAGCTTTCTTCCGTGGATACCGCCATTTTCATTAATTTCATCCATTCTCATCTTTACTCCCTCAACAGAATATTTGCCGAAAGAAGAAACTGGCCCACTAATATCTGTATGCATTCCAATCTTAATTTCTTTATCGGATATGCCTTGATCAGCAAAAACAGAAAAATTAAAAAATAATATAGTAAGAACAGATATTGCGTATTTAAGCATTTTTTATCTCCAATTGAATTTAGTTATTAATATTAAGCAGTTTTATACATTGCTTCAATTATATTAGTATACTTTTGATTAATAAATTTTCTTTTTAACTTCATTGTTGGAGTTAATTCATCATCTTCTGCAGTTAATTGAACATCTATTAGCGTAAATTTTTTAACCTGCTCCACATTTGCGAATTTCTTGTTTACTTGATTAACTTCAAGCTGAATTAAATCAATAATTTCTTTTGATTTACATAAACTCTCAAAATTAGAAAATGGCACATCATGGTCTTGTGCAAACTTCATTACATTTTCTTCATCTATCATTATCAAGCAAGAAAGAAATTTCCTTTTATCGCCAATAACAACTGCATCAGATATAAAGGCGCTAAATTTTAATTCATTTTCAATTTCAGACGGGGAAATATTTTTTCCACCCGCTGTAATAATAATGTCTTTTTTTCGATCAGTAATTTTTAAGTTACCGCTATTATCTAAATGTCCAACATCTCCTGTATGAAGCCATCCATCAATAATTGTTTCATTCGTTTGCTCAGGTTTATTTAAATACCCACAAAATACACCAGGTCCTCTAAATAAAATTTCACCGTCCTTTGCAATCTGAACTTCAGAGCCATCTATGGCTCTTCCAACACACCCTTTTTTTATTTCTCTTGAATAAAAAGCAGTTCCAATACCAGCTGTTTCAGTCATTCCCCATCCTTCACGCATATCAAGACCAATTGATAAGTACCAATCAATTAATTCTGGTGAAATTGGTGCGGCACCACTCAACGCATACCTGCAATTATTAAGACCTAAAAGTTTTTTAATATTTTTTAAGACAAATTGATCACAAAACCCAAACAGTAATTGAGTTGTAAAAGGAACAGGTTCTCCATTAAGAATATAGTCTTTTCGTTTACTGCCTACCGATATTGCAAATTTATAAAAAGCTTTTCCAATGAATGTTGCATCTTTCATTGTAATCGTAATAGAAGAATAAAATTTTTCCCAAATTCTTGGAACAGCAATAAAACCTGTTGGCGATACTTCTCGAATATTCTCAGGTACAGTATCTATGCTTTCTGCAAAGTTTATAACTGCAGCTGTTTGAAGAGGATACATAACCGAAACAGTTCTCTCTAATATGTGACAAAGAGGTAAAAATGATAATTGTTCATCATTTTCTTGCGGTTTAAATATATTTATCCCTGTATTAATTTGATAAACAATATTTTTATTGCTAATCATAGCTCCTTTAGAGGGGCCGGTAGTGCCTGATGTATAAACTAGGATAGCAATATCTTCAGGGCTTACTTTTGCCATTAAACTTTCAAATAAATCTGGATTATTTTTATCAATTGATTCACCCAATTTAATTAATTCACTAAATGATATAACCTGTGGATCAGAAAAATCATGCAATCCTTCTAAGTCATAAATAATGATCTTTTTAAGAGAAGGACAATTATCTCTTACTTCTAAGATTTTATCTAATTGTTCCTCATTCTCAGCAAAATAAAAATTAGTTTTAGAATCATTAACTAAATATTCAACTTGTGAAGATGAGTCTGTTGTGTACACACCACTTGAAATACCTCCAACACAAATAACACCTAGATCAGTAAACAACCATTCAGGAATTCCTTCACTTGCTATTGAAACAACATCGCCTTTATCTAAGCCAAGAGAATTTAAAGCTAAGCCAACGTACTTAGCTTTATCTCCATACTCTCTCCATGAAATTGATTGCCAGATACCAAGATCTTTCTCACGCATTGCAGTTTTATTCTTTCTTGTATTAACTGCATTCCAAAAAATCTTTGGTACGGTATCTAGCGCCACATTTTCTTTTTCTTCCATCTCTTTTCTCCTCGAATACCGGCATCTTGCTGCCCCAAATAAAACTCTTTAATATCATCTTTGTCTAACAACTCAGAACTATCGCCTTCCATTACTATTCTTCCAAGTTCCAGCACATAACCAAAATCAGAATTACTGAGCGCTATATTCGCATTTTGTTCAACAAGAAGTATGGTTGTTTTTAACTCTTTATTAATTCTTACAATAATCTTAAAAATTTCTTTAACTAACTTTGGAGATAAGCCCAGTGATGGCTCATCTAATAACATAATGCTTGGCCTGCTCATTAAAGATCTGCTAATACAAAGCATCTGTTGTTCCCCTCCAGATAATAACCCTGCAGGCTGATTCATTCTTTCTTTTAAAATTGGAAAATAGTTAAACACTTGCTCTAAATCTATATTTATTTCTTTCTGGTCATTTCTTGTAAATGCTCCCATTTGGAGATTTTCAAGTACGCTGCAATATGGAAATACTTCTCTTCCTTCGGGAGAGTGACTCATTCCTAGTTTTAATATTTTGTCTGGATCCTTTTTTTGTATTTCTTTTCCATCTAAAGTAATTTTACCTTTTCTTGGATCTATTGCGCCTGAGATGGTTTTGAGAATCGTTGTCTTTCCGGCACCATTAGACCCTAAAATTGTAACTATTGATCCTTTCTTAACTTCAAAACTAACGCCTCTGATAGCCATAATTGGACCATAATAAGTTTCAATATTTTCAACTTTTAAAAGAGATTCATTCATTGCTTTAATTTAATAGTTTCTTAGGAATAGGAATTTTTCTACTTAGAAGTATTTGTGCATAAGCTTTTCCTTGAGGATCATTTCTCAAACTTGCTGGTCCACCTCCACCAAGTACATCATGAAGTAAAAAATTTATCGAGTATGAGCCAGGAAGCAAAAATTTTTCAATGTTCCCTTTTAGAAATTTACTAAATGACTTTTTTACAAATTCTTCAGTTAAATAGTGACATAAGGCTGGAAAGTATTTTTGATCTCTTGCAATAATCCCAATATTTGCTTTATCTCCTTTATCTCCACTTCTTCCATAAGCAATATCAATTAATGGCACATCAATAAGCTCTTCTTCGATATCGTCGTATTCAGGCTTTGAAGGTCTAATAGTTTGATTGAAATCATAAATTTCTCCATGTGATACTTCTATATCATGCTCCTTATCATCAATTATTTTTATTGGCACTTTTGATTTAGGAATTAAAAATGAAAAAAGTCTCACGACTGGTGATGGCTTTGGTCTAGCCCCAGCGAATCCAGAAAGACCTGGTGGAGTTGCTAATCCAAGTCCAACAGATTCTTTAAGCATAATACCAATACCTCTTATGTCTTCATGTTTAGCTGCAAATTTTAAAACAACTTCTTTGTTATCGTTTCTTTCATCAATATCTGTTGAATATTGACTATTGCTTCCAATTACCTCAATACTTGTTTCATCAAAATCAGGTATATTCATAGCCCTCATAATTGTTTTTGATCTTTGAAAAATTGCATCGCCAAAAACTTGAGCTTTCTTATCAGCATCAATCCCAACAAAGGAACACAAATGGCCACCCCTAAATCCATCGGCATACGTCACACTTACTTTATAATCTTTTGGAGATGGATACCCTTTTGCGCCTGAAACTTGAATTTTATTTTTTTCAATTTCAATTAATTCCACATTTGAAAAATCACAAATTACATCGGGAAGAATATAAGCTTGAGGATCACCTATTTCATAAAGCATTTGCTCTGATACTGTACCAATGTTAACGATGCCAGATGAAGATTTAGATTTAGTACAAGTGAATAAGCCACTGCTTTCAACTTCAACTATTGGATAACCTATATCATTTAAATTTTCAGATACTTGTTCCCAGTCTGTAAAATTACCGCCCGTACTTTGAGTTCCACATTCAATAATATGGCCGGCAAGACTTCCTGAAGAAAGTAAATCATATTCATTTTCATTCCATCCAAATGAATATATACATGCTCCTAATGTAACTGCGCTATCAACGCTTCTACCTGTTATTACAATATCTGCTCCATTTTCAAGAGCTTTAGCAATAGGAAAAGCTCCTAGGTAAGCATTAATGCTAGCAATTTTATCTGGATCAGGAAAATCAACTCCAGAATACATTTCTAAAATCTTATCTTTGTTTAAGGTCTCTTTCTCAGACATTAAATCATCACCTAAAATGACAGCGACTTTAAGATCTAATTTCTGTTCATTAATCAATTCTCGTAAAGCATCTGCACATGCATTCGGATTCACTCCACCAGCATTTGATAATATCTTAATATTTTGATCCGCTATCTGCCTTAAATTTAATTTCATAACACTGGATACAAAATCAGTAGCATAACCCTTTGACGGATCCTTACTTCTAGCTCGAGCCATAATAGACATTGTAATCTCAGCTAGATAATCATAGACGATAAAATCAAGAGAATTTCCATTAAGTAACTGAGGAGTAGCAATAACAGAATCTCCCCAAAAACCGCTAGCTCCACCTATTCTTATTGATTTTGTCATAAGATAGGAAGTATATATATTTTTTTTAAAAAAACTTATATTTTCTTACTCATGGCAATAAGTTTCACAGACTCAATCAAGAAAGCATTTATAAAAGCTTTTGATTTTAAAACTCGCTCTTCGAGAGCGGAGTTTTGGTATTTTTATTTATTTACAGTCATTGTTGGTATGATTGGCATTCAAATTGATCAATATCTTTCATTAGAGTTAATAAATTTTGAACTATCTCGTTCACCTAATAATCAATTCATTTTAGGTCATTTTTATTTGTTTACTTATTTTCTATTCTTAATTCCCTCGCTTTCACTCTATATAAGAAGATTACACGATACAGATAGATCTGGATGGTGGTTATTGATAATGGCAATACCATTTATTGGCTTCGTGACAATTGTGATGTTTTGGCTTCTTAAGGGAAATGAAAAAAGAAATAGATATGGTGACCCAGTGATTTAGGAATGTTACTTTTATTTTAAATCTCTATATTCACTTCGATAATAAATTAATGGATTTCTATTTTCATCAATTGATAGATTTTCAACTTCTCCAATAACTAATACATGATCAGCAATATCTATTTTTTGAAAAACTTTTAATTCAATGTGACCAAGGGTATTATCTATAATAATATTTCCATCCTTGGATATTTGATGTGCAACTTTTTCAGCTTTATTAGTTTCTTTTGAAGCAAATAGTTTCGAAATCTCTATTTGATCAGAGGATAAAAAATTGATAGCAAATTTATTTTTCTTTAAGAACTCAACATAATCAGTTTCAGTTTTATAAATATTAAAAATCATTAAAGGGGGATTTAGACTTAATGACGCAAATGAGTTTACTGTAAACCCACTTGTATGAGAAGTTGCTACACAAACACCTGTAGCAAATGAGCCAAAAGCTTTTTTAAGTTGATCAACTTCAAATTTGTTATCTGTCATGACTATATTTATAAATTATTAGCTTAGTTACACTAATATTGACTTGAGTAAAGGTATATATCCCTTTTTAATTTCCATTCTATCAGTATATTTTTTAGCAACCAATAAGTTATGAGCATGCTTTAACTTGTAGCATGGGATAAACATAAATAAGTGATGTTCTAGGTGGTAATTAACATAATACGGAGCGACAAAGCAACGTTCAATAAATGATGCATGAGTTGTTCTTGCATTATTAAAGTCATCGCAATCGTTTGGAACAACAGCATGTTCTGCAATATTACGAATTCTATAAAAAAATTGAAAAATAGTTAGAGCGGGCACTAGCCAAAAAGCAAAATAATACCACCAGCTGCCTACAATACTCATAGAGATAAATATTAAGAATTGTGATAATAAAATTCCTCTTAATGTTGTTTTTGATTTGAAGCCCGAGATTTCTTTTCCATCTACTTTTAAAGTATCATTGTCAAAAGTTTTTTTAATAGACTGATATCTTTGCTTAATACCTGTTATTCCACTCAGATCTCTGAGCATTTTTCGAATAAAACTACTCATTGTAATAGGAAATGGCTTTGAAAGAACCAAATCTGGATCATCTTCGGTTTGGGTGTGTCTATGATGTTTTAAATGATAATGTCTATAATCATATGTATCAACTGCCATTGGAAATGCGCAGAAGAATTGAGAAATATAATTATTTAATTTTATGTTATTTGCAATTAATCCATGCGCACCTTCATGCATCAAAATTGCAAGTCCCAATTGTCTACCAGCAATAAAGGTAATTATAACTAAATATAAAATGAAGCTTGGGAATAAAGTATAAACAAATAAGAGTGAAAATATGACAAGCCACGCATGTGCAACTAACAAAGTACCCATTAAAGAACTTTTTGTTCTCAGATATTTAATTTGAGAAGAGTCTAATATCTCATCAGGTTTGATAGTTGGTGTAGTAACCGTCATACCGTTAATATAGTCTTAAAATAAGCTAGCTCAATAATATTTAACTTATTGATTTTATTATAAGGTTTTTTGTTGTTTTTTTGTGACAATAAAAATTAAGCATAATATTTAGTGTATCAGCAAATCATATTTACCATAAAATTTTAGCTTAAATAATACAAGGAGTTTATATGAACATGATTAGAAATTTTTTTATTATCTTATCAAGCTTAATCATTTTAAGCACAGCTAATGTATCTGCATTTGTGTTTGATGTTTGGGAAATTGAAGGTAGTAATCCACTAGAAGTTGCCGAAGCTACGACAAAATTTAAAGCTCTAGCAATGGCGGGTGGCGCTCAGTATTTAGATATTAGATCATCTGTTAAAATAAGAGGTGATCGATCTCAAGATACAAGTTTCGTTATAGGATACTACGAAAACATGCAAGCTATGTTAGAAACTAATGCTTTAGTTCAACAAAACCCTGACTGGCTCCAATCAACATTTGGAGATAACGATGGCGTAGTTACTACTTCTGGAACTTTTGGAAATGATGCAGAGTTTACAGGAGAAATCGAAGTGGGTAATGCAGTTGCGTACTCATTTGCAGAAGTAAATGATGGCATAAACTTTTTCTTTAACTTTCCTAAAGTGGCAAAAATGATGGCTGAAGCTGGAGCTCCAGCCGCTATCGGCGTAGCAAGCTGTGCAGTTTGTGGAAGTGAAACACTTCCTGCAAATACAGTAATGTGGATGTCAGCGGCAAATTCAAGTGATCTTGGTAAGGCTATGGATATATTTAGTTCAAATAAGATGCAGCGATGGATCTATTCAAACTTAGCTCCTCACCTAAACATTACTGATGGTGGAATCCATATTGTTACTAGTAATTAATACCTTTTGATAGGAACCCTGAGAATAACTATTCAGGGTTTCTATTTCAAATATAATTCAGAATATCAATTAAATACTTATTAATTTTATCAATTAGTAAGCGATCCTAGAGTAATTTCCTTTATCAATTAGATAATTAAAAAAAATTTTGTTAGTATTTCTGATGAAAAATTTTCTGATTATTTTATTTCTATTATTTCCAAGCTTAACATTTGCCGGCATATCAGAATTATATACATTAGCCCCTTATTTTCAGAGTGGGAAAATGATAAAAATTGACTCCTATAATTCTGGAAATTATCCAAATGAATTTATTAGTTTAAAAAATAAAACCTATAAAGAGTCACCAGTAAGAATAGATGCATTAATCATTTATCCTGATAAAAGCGAGGGACCATTCCCTATCTTAGTTTATAATCATGCTAGTGGAGGAGCCTCTCAATTTCATAGTAAATGGTTTCAATTCAGCAAAATAATTGCGAAACACTTACTAAAAAAAGGTATAGCAGTAATGTTTGTAGATAACTTCAATGGAAGGAATGTGATAAGTGCTGGAGCTGACCAATCACAAGTATCAACATATTCGTTTTATATTGATGCATTTATGACGCTTAAGTATTTATCAAAAGACCCAAAGATTAATATCAAAAAAGTTGGAATTACTGGATGGTCAAGAGGTGGTATGAATTCACTTGCGATTGCAGAAAAGAGGATAAGAGATGCACTTATAAGCAAAGATTTATATTACGCGTATTCATTACCTAGATCTGTTGAATGTTATCAGTCGGGTTTTTTTAAAAATCCACAGCCAATTAAAGAAACTAAAATTTTAATGGTAAATGGAGCCAATGACGATGCATCTAAAGCAGAGTATTGCGAAGAATATGGTGATAAATTAAAAAAAAATGGAGCTGATATAAAAGTAATTACAAAAAGTGGATGGGGCCATGGATTTGAAGCTAGCTATGACGCTAAATACGGTTATGAAGAACATCTAGAAAAATGGCATGATTGTCCCGCCTATTATATTGAGGATGATGGAAATTCTAATAAAGATACTAAAATTGACTCATCCTGCATTACGTACGGATATACAGTAGGAGCATCAGGAAATAGTTTCGATAGTTTCAAATACACTTTCTTTAAATTTTTTGTTACAAATTTATTAAAGTGATAACGATTTGATAATTATCATCTTATGGTTTGATCTGTAGCCAGAACTTGATCATTTATTCGCTCTCGATAGAAGATATAAATCCCACCAGTTACAATAATAAATATTCCTATCCAACTTTGTGATGAAATGGTTTCACCCCATATTAACCTGCCATAAATTACTGCCCATACCAATAAAATGTACTCAAAAGGAGCAACAATATATGGCTTTCCTAACCTGTAAGCGCTTATGGTAAAAACAAATGCTAACACTGCAGTTAATCCGACAAGTATCATTAACACTAAATTGATATCAAAATTATATGCCCAAGATCGGAACATGAAGTCTGTGACTTGATTAGATGGATCATGAAGATTAAGCATATTTCCAATGAAAGCACTGATTGGGCATAAGATCATCGCCGTAAAATAAAAATGAAAAGTTTGAGCGTATACATTGTCTTTATCTGAAGTAATTTTGATAATGATCATCGCACCCGCATAACACATTGCACATAAAATTGGAAAAATCATATAAAAGTTAAATTCACTTGAAAAAGGGTCCGCTATAATTAGAACGCCTAAAAATCCAAACAAGACTGTAAGCCAACGCCTTATACCAATAGCTTCACCTAAAAATACTTTGGATAGAATGGTGACAAAAAAAGGTGCTGTAAAAAACAATGATGTACAAATAGCAAAAGATAAATTTGCTAAACCAACATAAAATAAAGCAAAACCAAATAGAAATATTATTCCTCTGAATACTGTTAATGAAAGATAATTGGTTGAAAACTCTATTTTAATCTTCATAACTCGTAAATAAGCGACAAGTAAAGAGGATCCTACAATGCTTCGAGTAAATAGAATTTGAAAAGTAGAGACTTCATTTGATAAGAGTCTAATCAATACATCCTGAATAGAAAAAATGGACATCCCTACTAAAATGCAGATAATTGATAATAAATTATTATCTAATTTATTCATAAATATTTAATGAGCGACCAATGAAAAAGTTATCCTAGCTTTTCGAGAACTAGTTCACTCCAATAAGAAGATCCTGTTACTAATAGTTTGTCATTAAAATCATAATCTGAAGAATGCAACGTCTTACCGCAGGATCCATCCTTCCCATTTCCGATTAAAATATAACAACCTGGTTTTTTCATTAACATTTGAGAAAAATCTTCAGAAAATAACTTTGGCTCACAGTCTCCATCTACATTTTCTTTTCCAACTAATTTCTCAGCAACCATTGAAGCAAATCGTGCCTGCTCAGGCGTATTAATTGTCATATTCGTTCTAGTTCTATATTCAAATTTTGCTTCTATACCATGTGCCTGAGCCATGCCATTCACAATACTTTTCATTGATTCTTCAATGATTTTATTTGAATCAGTAGATAAAGCTCTCGTATCCCCTAATATAAGTGCATGTCCTGGCAAAACATTTTCAGTCCCATCAGTAATAAATTCTGTAACAGAAACTACACCATTAACTGCCGGGTTTAATTTTCTTGAAACTATGGACTGAAGAGCAGTAATGATCTGAGTACCAACAGTTATTGTGTCAACTCCCATATGTGGTAATGCAGAGTGTCCTCCTATACCTTTTAGTTCAATACGAAATAAACTTTCGCTACCAGTAATTGTTCCAGCTCTTGTTGCAAATGTTCCAACGTCCATTCCCGGTAAATTATGAAATGCATAAATTTCATCCATTGAAAAACGATCGAATAAGCCATCATCAATCATAGCTTGAGCACCTTGAGTCTGTTCTTCATCTGGCTGAAAGACAAAATAAGCTGTTCCATCAAAATCTTCTTTTTCAGCTAAATGTTTAGCCGCTCCCAATGCCATCGTAACGTGACCATCGTGACCGCAAGCATGCATTTTGCCATCATGCTTGGATTTGTAATTAAATGTATTAGCTTCATTAACTGGCAAAGCGTCCATGTCAGCTCTTATTCCAATGCTTCGATTTGAATTTCCTTTTTTGATAACGCCAACTAAACCTGTTTTACCAATATTATTATGAACTTCAATATTTGAAGACTTTAGTATTGACTCAATTTTTTTTGAAGTTTCAATAACGTCAAAATTTAACTCCGGTTGTGAATGAAATTCTCTTCTTAATTTTATCAGATCATTTTCTAGATAAGATGTTCTCATAAAATAATATTAGTTTATGTTCTATAAAAGAGCTGGAAGCATTAAGAATAAGATAAGAGGCAGCCTCATCTTTTTTTGGTATAATTTTTTGCAAGGTTCGTAATTTTCTTCTGCACCACAGTCAAGCTCATCAGTATAGGTAATTTTTGACTCTGGGTTATATGGCTGACTTAAGATCTCAATTAAAGAATTTTTTAGAATAATTGAATTTTTTTCAAATGTTCTAGGTGATAAATCATACAAGTGAACAAGGGTTTCATTATAAATTTTATATGCATAATGAGGTGTATTATTTAGTTCTGATTTAAAAAGATCAAAAATTTGATTTGCATCTTTTGTTTTGGATCTCTCATTAAATGCCTTCTCAGTTCTTGATTTAAATTCTTCGGGAGCTCTTTTAAAATAAATATTGTCAAAACCAAGAATATCCATTGAGTCAACAAAACTCGAGAAGCTTGAAGAATTTATTTTGTTAATTTGAACAGGGTTTGAATTTGGATCATCTGGAGAACCGGCCACTGATACAGGGATGAATGAAAAAATGAAGAAGAAAGTTAATATAAATATTTGACGATAATGCATAATCTCATGAACAATGTTTGATTTAAGATACTATAAATTGAGTTCAATTAGAATATTTTTATCTCTTTCTTTTGGAATTTACTCGTTTTTATAATAGCTTACCAGTATGGATACTGACGAATTAGAGCCTATTAAAAAGATCAAAAAAATTGATTTTGATGAATTAAGCATAGAAGAGCTAAAAGATTATATTCTTGAAATGGAGACAGAAATTAAAAAATGTCATGAGTACATCAAAAGTAAGCAAAGCGATAAATTAAAAGCTGAGGAATTATTTAAATAATAATGAAAGATTTTAGCGTGTGGCCTGGCGTTCTTATTGTTTGCTTTGTTGCAATAACCATATTAACGATTTTTCCATCAAAACATAAACAATGCATTGATAGAAATAGCGTAATCATAGAAAAACTTCAAGAAAATGACGCTGATAGAGAAACAATAAAAAATAAAGGGTATGAAATCGGTATTGGCTGTAGAGCCGATACAAATTTTAACCTAACAGAATAATCACCACTTTAAATTATTTTTAATTTGGAAAATTAATTAGAGCATCATCAGTCATAACAGTCATTTGAGTGGTTTCTGTTAAAGCTCCAGCATCTTGTCTTGCTTTTATCAATTCTTCATCATTTTTAAATGCCATAAGACCTTCCTTGTCCTCATAGTGCATGATTACAACCATTGAATTATCATCTTCAGCGTGGGATCCAGCAAATAAGATCTTGCCTTTAAAGCCTTCTAATTTATGTCCATTCTCATGAACCATATCTTTCCATGATTTAAAGCCTTTAGATAACTTTTGGGTTAACATTACATACATTGTTAATTCTCCTTTTTTTATTTTTCCATAGTTGCAATAACTTCTGCGTTAAAAGACATATCACTTTGATATTCAGACATCTTAGCCATTGTCTCAGCACCAGGATGGGACTGCCATAATTCAAAATGTTTCATCGCACCTTGATCTGTTACATAGGCCTCATACAAAGAATAAATCATTTTACCTGATGGCCCTTTTTCTAAATCGTTGTCAATGTATTGAGGGGCTTTTGAAACTGAGTAATCAACAATCCTAGGTTCAGCATCGCCCGACAAATTATGGGTTTCTCTCATCCATTTCTCGTGCTCTTGAAAAAACTGTTCTACCTCAGATATCATATCTTCAGGCACAATCCACTGAGTGGCTATTGTGTAGTGTGATTTATTTGTTGTCATAATTATTTATGTCTCTTTCTTTAGATTGTTTACTTCGTCATAGCGTTAAATGCAGTCAAAGTATCATCAAAAGTCATCATAACTTTCATTTGATTGTCCTCAACTTCAAAGTAATGACCAAACATTGTGTCCATTCCATCTGCAGTGCCTTTTACTAAAGCAAACACTTTATTACCTTCACTAATCATTGATATAGGTGTAACCATGAAATTATTCCAGTATTCAGGAATCTTAGACATATTTGCTATGAAATTTTCTTTACCTTTATGTACACCTGATAGTGGATGCTTGCCTTCTTCTCCGGGAAACGTCCATGTTATATCGTTATGTATTATTTCGCCAAAAAATGTCTCCATATCTCCCGCACCAAACAGGTCATATCCTTTTTGAACAACTTCTTTTGCTTCCATTTTTTTTCTCCTTTTTTAAGATTAATAGACTTCTTCGTGATAGATAATCTCAGGCTCTTTAGTAGACATTTCCACTAACTTTGGTATATCTCCAATTTCAACTCTCCAATTAACATACGTTTGGTGAGCCTCTTTATTATCCCAAACTTCATATAAAATTACCTCATTTGCTTCTTTATTAAACCCACCTTTAATAAGTTTACAACCTTCATAAGATTGGGTATCTGATAGATTACTTCTAAACCAATCATTCATTTCATCAGCTTTATCTGGTTGAGGAAAAAATTTTACTGTTACTACTGTTGACATATTTATTCTCCTGGCTTTTTATAATTTTCTGATGCCGTTTTAGCTTTTGTAACAATTGATTTCATGTCAACTTCTTCAAGTATATCCATACTTGTCATTACTCCTGATGACATGACCGCAATTTTCATGCTAGCTACTGTATCGAAATCCAGCCCATCTATTCCAACAATGACATCACTCGAACCTCTTACAATGCTAAACATTGAAACACTGCCGCCCATTGACTCTACAAATTGAGTTATTGCTGCTGACCGATCAGAGTCTGGATTACTCATCATGCCGGTTAAAGCAGGACTTGCATAAGTACCAAGTATATAAAACTTACTCATAATAATATCTCCTTTGAAATAAGAGAATTATGAACTAATTGAATGACAATTATATGAACTTTTTTATAACTATTAATTATACTAAAAAAAATAGCCTGATTACTTGTAAAGTATTATAAATTAACACTTATGACTGAGCTTACTGTCTATACATACGCTGTACCAATCATTATTGCTTTAATATTATGTGAGGCAATTTATTCAAACATCAAAGGATTAAATTTTTATAAGACAAATGACACCTTAGGTTCATATGGTCTATTGGCCGGCAATATTGTGGTTAGCCTCCTGACTAAAGGCTCTTTTCTTTTGTTTAATATTTATCTCTATCAATTCAGGCTTTTCACAATTAATGATCTAATGCATGTTTTTTTTGTGGTCGTACTAACATTTGCAGCCATAGATTTCATTTACTATTGGTTTCATCGCTGCTCGCATAGAATAAAATTTCTTTGGGCTATGCATATGAATCATCACTCCAGTGAAGAAATGAATTTCGTTGTTTCTTTAAGACAAGCGTGGTTTGCGCCATTTGCAAAAGTTATTTTCTTTATGCCTTTGCCACTTATTGGGTTTGATCCCTTGATTACGGTTGTTGTTGGTATTGCTTCAACATTCTGGGGTGTAGTAGGTCATACTCAGTGGATCAATAAACTTGGACCGTTAGAATATATCTTTATTACTCCTTCTCATCATCGTGTTCACCATGGCTCAAATGATCAATATATTGATAAAAACTTTGGAAATCTTTTAATCATATGGGATAAATTTTTTGGAACATTTGAACCTGAAGATGAAAAAGTTATATATGGAATAAAGGAAAATGTTAAGACATTTAACCCTTTTAAAATTACGTTCATGCTTTGGATTAAGATGTATGAAGAGTCTAAATCTGCAGTTGGATTTAAAGAAAAATTCTTAAGCTTCTTCGGAACTCTTGAATGGAAACCAAAAAAATTACAATAAGGAAAATATTATGACAAAGTTAAAGGAAAAAACATTATTTATTACAGGTGCTACCCGTGGAATTGGTTTTGCGATTGCTAAAAAAGCAGCGATGGATGGCGCTAATATTGTAATTGCTGCTAAAACAACAGAGCCTCACCCTACTCTTCCTGGAACTATTTATACTGCTGCTGATGAATTGAAAGAAGCTGGAGGCAATGCAATTGGAATAAAGACAGATATTCGTTTTGAAGAAGAAGTTAACGCGGCTGTTGAGCAGGCAGTAAAAGAGTTTGGCGGAATTGATATATGTGTGAATAATGCAAGTGCTATTAGTCCTACCCCCACACTTCAAACTGACATGAAGAGATATGACTTAATGCATAATATAAACACCCGTGGTACTTTTCTGGTGTCAAAAACATGTATTCCACATCTAAAAAAAGCTGAGAACCCGCATATTTTAAATTTAGGGCCGCCTTTGAATATGGAGGGTAATTGGTTCGCACCCCATGTTGCTTACACCATGGCTAAATATGGAATGAGCATGTGTACATTGGGTATGTCTGAAGAATTAAAATCATCAGGAATTGCAGTCAATTCATTATGGCCTAGAACAATGATCAATACTTCAGCTGTTACAAATATTCTTGCAAAAAGTATGGAAGACAAGGGTTTGAGTAAGTGCAGAACTCCAGAAATTATGGGTGATGCTGCTTATATAATCTTAACTCAAGATTCAAAAAAGTTTACTGGAAACATGTGTGTTGATGATAGCACAATCATTAAATCTGGAAAAACTGACTTAAGTGAATACTTGGCTACACCTGATGCAGATCCTTTCCCTGACTTTTTTGTAAATAAAGATGACGGAAACGATATTGTTTTAGATTAACGCCCTTTTGTTTTTCGATAAAAATATATCATTACAAAGTAATATATTGGTGTTGCAAGAACCCAAACAATTTGACCTTGAAATGTAACTTCACGACCAAATATTGAGAATAATGATGGATTGAACCAAGGTCCTAAAGGCATTAGAGGTGCCCATGACAATCGTGCATCGCCACCAACTTGATTATAATATAACACAATTTCAACCCAAATATTTTGAATTAAAAACCATGATAACAATATAACAAAGGCAGGGAGTAGAAATTTTTCAAAAGGAGAATTATTATTTTTAAAGATATAGGATAAAAGAATAATACCAAACCAAACAATTGATACATCACCTAAAGAATTTGTGATCCAATTAATTGAACTTGGTATAGCACAGCTTAACGCTTCTGATCTTCTTAAATCAACAGCTTGACCATCAAGTAAACCAAAATTCAACCATATTTCCCATCCAAACATTGCAATGAAAAAAGATGAAATGATTGTATACGTGATCCACGTCTTCATCATTCCTTTATAGGTGAGATAAGCAAAAAGAATAAATGGAGAAAAAGAAACAGTATAGACGACTACAACCCTTCGCCACTCAATAGAGTCTAATCCACAATCAAAAAGCCACATAACTTCTATTAGACTAGTTTATTTTATCTAGATAGCACCCTTTTTTTCCATTGAAGATCGATTGCACCGCCCTATCTTCAAGAGACACTGACACTTCAAACGCATCAGCATCAATATCAACTTTCATAGAATTTGCAGCATTTGCAAGATTGGGATCTTCCAAAACTTGTTCCATAAAATTATTTAGTGAATCACTGCAATGATCTGGATTTAACTTTGATATAAAGATACAAGTGCAATAATGCTTAGAAACAGCTCCAATAAAAATGCCAGTCTCGTCAGAAAATGCATTGTTTATTGGAAAAATTAATATCGATAATAATAAAAATAGAATATATTGTGTTTTTTTTAGGGACTTCATGATGAAAACTATAATTTCAACATTACTAGTGTTTTTTTATTTAATGGTCAATGTTTTAGCATTATCGCCACAAAAAAAACATGACCCAAATGTGAATTGGCCAACAAACGAATGGACAATAAACACTGAAAACTTCAATGGAAACTCAACTTTTAATAATAAAATCGAAAAATTATTTTCAAGTGACTCATATGGTAAGTACGGGAAAACGAACTCTCTTTTAATAATTCAAAATGGAGAGATTATTTTTGAAAAATATAATGAAAGTATAAAAAGTGATACCAAGCTAGTGTCTTGGTCGATGGCAAAAAGTTATACTGCAGCAATTACCGGTATCATGTTAGACAAAGGTTATATTTCGAGTGTAGATGAAAAAAATTTGCTACCTAATTGGAACGATCTAAGAAAAGAAATTACAATTGACCATCTACTGAATATGAAACCTGGTCTCGAATTTATTGAGGAATACACAATTGAAGGCAGATCTGATACTGCAGAAATGTTATTTGATGAAGGAATGTTAGATCAAGCAAAATTTGCAGCTAATTATCCTCTAATAAAACTTCCGGGTACTTTTTATAACTACTCAACTGGTACTACAAATATACTTAGCTATATTCTTAAGAATAAACTTAATGAGAATGGATTAGACTATTTTGATTTCATTAACCAAAGTCTGCTGCGCCCACTTGGATTAAAAGACACTACTTTAGAGTTCGATAAATCAGGAACTTTTATTGGTGGATCATCTATTTATGCTTCGACGCGAGACTATGCAAAGTTTGGCTATCTATATTTAAGAGATGGAATTTGGGACAAAGAACAAATAATTTCAAAAAAATGGATCGATGAAACACGAATTCCATCAAAACATACATATAATATGTATAGCAACAAATTTTGGCACGTGAATAAATATTGGAAAAATTCATTTAATTTTCCAGATGATACATACTATTGCGCTGGCTTTGGTGGACAATATATTATGATAATTCCATCAAAAGACATAGTTTTAGTAAGACTTGGAGAGACATACAATACGTCAACTGATGATTTATTATCTTTCTTAGGTGAAATTGTTGTTGAAGTACCATCGAACTAATAATGATGAATATAAGGGCTGGATACAATTTATAATATCCACTATCGATTAATGAGTTTTGATTAGTAGCCAGTCAAATTTATATTTTTATTCGACATATTTTCTAATTTTGAGTGTTTTAATTTTTGTACATTATTGTTAACATAACTACATGTCAAACGATGTTAAATTCTTCGATAGTCGACAACGATATTTATTATTTGTTACAACGACTAATGAAAAAGCTATAATTTCAGAAAAGCTATCTCATTTAATTGATGATCTCAAGCCATCAAAGCCTGCACTTAAAATCTTTGATGCCGGTGTTGGAGATGGAGCCGTTCTTATGAATGTTCTCCGTATTTGTCATCAAAAGTTTCCAACTACTCCAATCTACGTTTCTTGTAAGGATGTTAGTATGGAGGATGCTAGATTAACAATTGAAAAGTTAGCAGATAGACTAGTAGAACATCCAAATATGGTATTCGTAATTTCTAATCTTCATTATTCTGAGGCAGGCCATTTAAAATCAAGAAATGATGAAAAGCAGAAAAGAATGAATTGGAATGAAGTTGCTCTTGAAGGAAATTCATCATACGGATTTTATGAACAATTAAGAAAATTAGGTCCTATACTTAAAGATAGTTGGAGAGTCGAAGAAAATAAGTTTGGCAATACAACTTATGAAAACCCATCTGTTATGGTTATTTATAGAAAAGATCATGAGTATGCACTAGATCAAATAATTCCTTCAATTAATAGTTCTTTTAATGAGTTTGACTTAGTAATGGTATCACAGGCATATAGATCCAGAGCAACAGTTGAGAAAAAAGTTAACCTTGTTGTTAAACCAATGATTGATTTAATTGCAAAAAATGGAAAATTAGCAATATTTCATTCCTGCGGTGATGATCCAGGACTAGAAGCGATAACCAAATTATGGCCTGAAGAAAATCCTTTTCCAAATAAGGGAGAAGAGATGATACAGCATTTAAAACAAAGTTATATTAATGACTCTTCTCTTACTTTCAAAAAACCTGAAGTTTTTAAATATAAACTTCGTTCTCAGCCAAATGAGATTAATAGTGGGATTGCGACATCTTTGGTTTTCTCAGCTTGGAACGCTTGCACATATGTGGCTCAAATGAGCGATCAAATGGTAAAGGAAAAAGAAGCTGATCAAAGCTATATAAAATGTGTCGAAGATATTATTCGTGATAATGATGGACTTTGGTTCAATGATGAATTATTAGTAATTGAGAGAAATTAATGTTTAAAAAGATCTTAGATTTTGTGGGCGGTCAAGTAGCTTTTGCTTATATAATTGCTTTTTCAATACTATTCATTTCAATGATTTATATTGGTTTCTTTTAAACTTCTGATAGTGGTGAGCCCGCTGAGGTTCGAACTCAGGACAACTCCCTTAAAAGGGGAGTGCTCTACCAGCTGAGCTACGGGCTCTTAAAAGTGTAATATATATACAAATTTATATTAAAGTATACTTCTAAAAATCAATTTCAATAGGTTTAGACACTAAAAGATTCACCGCAACCGCATCGTTCTGTTTCATTAGGATTCATAAATACAAAACCAGATTTGAATTTATCACTTTTAAAGTCCATTGTAGATCCTAATAAAAACATTATTGCTGCCGGATCAATAAAAATTTTTACATCTTCATGTTCAATAAGTTCATCTTTTGGATCAGCATTTTCAACATAGGTCATTTCGTAAGAATACCCTGCACAGCCACCTTCCGAGACAGCGATTCTAACACCAATCTTATCTTTTTCTGTTTCAGATAAAATTTCTTTTATTCTTACTGTTGCATCTTCAGTTAGTGATAATACCTGTGCCATATTTACATCATGTCCAATTCTAATCTTGCTACATCTGACATTCTAGACATATCCCATGGAGGATCCCAAACTAAATCAACTTTTACGTCATTTACCTCATTTACAGACTTAACAGCATTACTTACATTGATTGGCAGTTCCTCAGCAACAGGACAATTTGGGGAAGTCAATGTCATATCTATTAATACATTATTATCCGGGGTAACCTCACATTTATAAATGAGTCCTAGTTCGTAAATGTCAACAGGAATCTCAGGATCAAATACTGTTTTAAGAGCATTTATAATTTTTTGATCAATCTCATTAGTCATTTTTTTTTAATAGTTTAACAAAATCTCCATATCCTTTATCAACCATTTCATCAATATGAATAAATTTTAAGGCAGCAGAATTAATACAATATCGAAGACCCGTTTCAGTTGGACCGTCATCAAATAAATGCCCTAGATGACTATCTGCATACTGACTGCGTACTTCAATTCTCTTCATAAAAAAAGAGTTATCTTCTAACTCAATTATATCAATGCCTTCAATTGGTTTATCAAAGCTTGGCCATCCTGTACCTGAATCAAATTTATCAACTGATGCAAACAAAGGTTCTCCAGATATTACATCCACATAAATACCTAATTCTTTATGGTCCCAATATTCATTAGCAAATGGCTTTTCTGTCCCATCTTTTAAAGCAACTCTTCTTTGTTCCTCTGTAAGTGATGCAATTGCTTCAGCTCTATCTTCTGGAGTTAATGAACACCAAAAAGGGGTATCTATAATTTCAACTTTCGTCATGTCGTATTCCTCTAAATTTACATCGGCAAAAGATCCTTTGCCATAAATAAGTTGCAAAACTATGAATATTAATAGCAGTGCAACATATACTGGATATAATCTCATTTTTAGCTTTTTAAAGCAGATTTAAAGGCATGCCATGCCATAGTTGCACACTTAACTCTCATTGGAAAACCTCCAACACCCTTTAGGGCATATAGTGAGTCCTCCTCATTTAATACTTTGAGATCCTCACTCGACCCTGATACTAAGTTAGTGAAATCACTAAAAATCTCTTCAGCAACATCAATTTTTTTTCCTTTTAGTTTTTCGGTCATTAATGATGCTGAGGCAAGAGATATCGCGCACCCTTCGCCAGTAAACTTTATATCTTCTATGACATCTTCGTCATTAATGTAAAAAGTTAATTTTAAATTATCTCCACATAGAGGATTATGTCCATCTGCACTTTTATTATGTGGATTACATTCACCAAAATTCCTAGGAGACTGACCATGATCAAGTATGATTTCCTGATACAATTCTTTTATTAAATCATTCATTTAGTAAAAAAATCCTTACATTTTTTAAGAGCATTAATAAAAATATCAACTTCATCTTCTGTATTATACATTCCAAAAGATAATCGTGCAGTTGAATTTAAACTTAAATGTTTCATGAGAGGCTGACAGCAGTGATGTCCAGCCCTAATTGCAATTCCCTCAACATCTAAAAAAGATGAAACCTCGTGAGAATGAACATTTTTTATATTAAAGGAAATAATAGAATGTTTATTTTTATTTGCTCCATGAATATCTACGAAGTCAAGCTCTTGCATTTTATCCAGCGCATAATTAGTTAATCTAAATTCATGCTCAGATATTTCAGACATTCCTAACTCATTGACATAGTCAATTGCAACACCTAAACCATAGGCTTCAACCAGGGGAGGCGTACCAGCTTCAAATTTTGCTGGTAAATCAGTAAAAGTCGCTCCATCAATTGAGACATCGGCGATCATTCCTCCACCTCCTTGATACGGAGGTAGTTCTTCTATTAAATTTTCTTTACCATAGAAAACCCCTACTCCAGTAGGAGCATAAAGTTTATGTCCGGAAAAAACATAGTAATCACAACCCAAATCCTTAACATCTATTGGAATATGAGCAGCTGACTGACATCCGTCAAGTAATATTGGAATATCTTCCTTATTACATAACTTAATTATTTCTTGATTTACTATTGTTCCAAAAACATTTGATAGATGGGTAATAGAAACTAATTTTGTTTTTTCAGAAATTAAAGACTCAAAATGCTTTTGGTCGATATTTCCATTTGAGTCAATATTTGCAAATAATATTTTACATTTATATCTATCACGAATAAGAAACCATGGAATAATATTTGAATGATGTTCCATAACAGTCAAAATTATTTCATCACCTTCATTAATATATTTTGACGCAAAAGAATTTGCTATAAGGTTAATGCCTTCGGTAGCGCTTTTAGTAAATATAATTTCTCTTTCAGAGTCAGCGTTAATAAATTTTTGAACTTTTTTCCTTGCATCTTCATACTTAAAAGTAGACTCAACCGAAAGTGTGTGAACACCCCTACTTACATTGGCATAATTATTAAAATAAAAACTATTAATTTCATCAATAACAACTTTTGGCTTTTGAGCTGAAGCAGCTGTATCTAAATAAACAAGCTCTTTACTATCAAGAATCTTTTTATTGAGAATTGGAAAATCATCTCTAATTTTTTTAAGATCTAACATTTTAACAATTGGCAGAAATATATTTCATAGCCTTTTCTTGCATTTCTGCATTGGGAATTTTATCTAAAAATTCACCTAAAAATCCTTCAACATAAATTTTTTCTGCTTCATCATGAGGAATACCACGAGATTTGAGATAAAATATTACAGAATCATCTGGCTTACCTGAAGCAGCGCCATGAGCACAAACAACATCATCGTTGTTTATTTCTAATTTTGGAATTAAGCTTATTTTTGCAAATTCGTCCATAATTAATCCTTTACTTATCTGATTTGAAATAGTTTTAGAGCAATCATGGTCCACAAATACTTTGCCAGAAAATTTAATATTAGAGTTTCCCCTTGAGACTGTTTTAAATGAGCAGTCTGATTTTGCTGACTTTGATAAGTGCTTTATCGATAGTTCATTATTTGAATTTGTTGAATTTGAAATCATCACACCGCTACCTACATAACTTGCATTCTCTTCATTTAGTAAAACAGTTGTTTTATTATCCATTTCATTAGAACCATTAGAAAAATTAAAGTCTCTAAATTCGCAGTTCAAAGCAAGTTCAATATTATGATTAAAAGTATTTTTTGTACTATCTTTGAAATTATTAAATCTAAAAAATTCAAATACTGAATTTTTATTCATTGTCGATCTAATATTAATATCAGATCCATGTTCGTAATCTGACTCATCTCTTAATTCGAGAAAACTATTCTCATTTAGTGATATTTCTAATTCTAGATTAAATTTTTTATTTTTGACATTTAATAGATTAATAAGAAATTTTTCACTAGATTCTAAGATGCCTATTTTGCCAAAAATATGATTATTTTCTATTTTAAAATCAATATCTACCTCGCCCGAGTTATTCTCATACATAATCTCTTCACCAATTATTACTGAACAAATATTTTTCTCTGCGTTTGTCATTAATATGCATAACCTTCTTTATCAATTCTATTTGCAAGAGATTTATCACCTGATTCTAAGATTGATCCATCTTGAAAAACATGAACAAAATCTGGCTCAATATATTCAAGCAACCTCAAATAATGTGTGATTATTATAAATGAGCGATCAGATGATCTGAGTTGATTTACAGCTTCTGATGTACTCTTTAAAGCATCTACATCTAATCCAGAGTCTGTTTCATCCATTATAACTAAATTGGGGTTTAAAAGATCAAGTTGCAGTACTTCATTCTTCTTCTTTTCTCCTCCTGAAAAGCCAGCGTTAACAAAACGTGAGTGCATTTCCATTGGTATATTCAATCTTGCTGATTTATCTTTTAATAGTTTCAAAAAATCTCCAGCCTCAATAAGATTTTCTCCACGGTGTTTTCTATGAACATTAACTATTTGCTTTAAATATGAAGCATTTGTTACTCCTGGTAACTCTATAGGATATTGAAATGCTAAAAAAAGACCTGATAAAGATCTCTCTGAAGGATCCATCTCAAGCAAATCTCTCTCGTTAAAGTTTACATTACCTGAAATAATTTCATAGTTTGGATTTCCCGCTAACGTATGAGCAATTGTACTTTTTCCTGATCCATTTGGACCCATTATTGCATGGACTTCACCTTTACCAACATTAAGAGATAAATTTTTAAGTATTTGTTTTTCTTCTACAGAAACATTTAAGTTTTTTATATCAAGCATAATTATCCAATACTTCCTTCAAGACTAATATTTACTAGCTTCTGGGCCTCGACTGCAAACTCCATAGGTAGTTTTTGCAAAACTTCCTTGCAAAAACCATTCACTATTAAGCCTTGTGCATCTTCTGCGCTCATACCTCTTTGCATAACGTAAAATAACTGTTCATCACTTATTTTTGATGTAGTTGCCTCGTGTTCAATTGAAGAGTCATTTGAACCATTCTCTGTCAATGGGATCGTATGAGCACTACATTTGTCACCAACAAGCAGTGAGTCACACTGTGTAAAATTTTTAGCGTTTTTAGCTTTTCTATGGAAATTTACGAGACCTCTATAAGTGTTAGAAGATTTACCTGCAGATATACCTTTTGAAATTATTCTACTTTTAGTGTTTTTACCAAGGTGTATCATTTTAGTGCCTGTATCAGCTTGCTGAAAATTATTTGTTATCGCTACAGAGTAAAATTCTCCACTTGAGTTATCCCCTTTTAAGATGCAACTTGGATATTTCCAGGTAATTGCTGAACCTGTTTCAACTTGAGTCCAAGAAATTTTTGAGTTGTCCCCTTTGCAAAGACCTCTTTTAGTAACAAAATTGTATATACCGCCAACACCATTTTCATCACCTGGGTACCAATTTTGAACAGTTGAATATTTTATTTCTGCATTCTTAAGGGCTATAAGTTCAACATTAGCTGCATGAAGCTGATTTTCATCTCGCATTGGAGCAGTACAACCCTCTAAATAACTCACATAACTATCTTCGTCTGCAATAATTAGTGTTCTTTCAAACTGTCCTGTTTCTGATGCATTTATTCTAAAATATGTAGATAGCTCCATAGGGCATCTGACACCTTTTGGAATATAAACAAAAGACCCATCACTAAACACTGCCGAATTCAATGTAGCGTAATAGTGATCAGTTACAGGAATAACACTTCCTAAATATTTCTTTACTAGTTCAGGATGTTTTTTAACAGCTTCAGAAATTGGACAAAAAATAACCCCAATCTCATCTAACTTATCTTTAAAAGTAGTGGCAACTGAGACACTATCAAATACAGCATCAACAGCAACGCCAGCTAAAACTTTCTGTTCTTTTAGTGGAATACCAAGTTTTTCATAAGTTTCTAATAACTTAGGATCAACTTCATCAAGAGACTTCGGTTTTTCTTTAAAATTTTTTGGAGACGCATAGTAATAAAGATCTTGAAAATCAATTTCGTCAAATTGAGCTTTTACCCACTTTGGAGGACTCA
>CACPLH010000003.1:0-98632 GCA_902634765.1 uncultured Pelagibacteraceae bacterium | reverse complement strand
TGACAGTAGTTTCCTGAATAACTGGTCTTTCAACATTTATCTGCAACAGATCTGCAAGATATTGCATCATCAAATTATTCTGAGACATGCCTCCATCAACACGTAAGACAGAATTTAGATCATCACTAGCCATATCTTTTTGCAAACTCAAATATAAATCTTTTGATTGGAAGCAAACTGATTTTAATGCGGCCATCGCAATATCACTCTTCGATGTATCTCTCGTTATTCCATGAATTGATCCCCGTATATCCGACCTCCAATATGGGGCTCCTAGTCCAGTAAATGCTGGTATAAAAACAATATCATTTTTGGCATCAGAAGCTAATGCTTCAATCTCTCCTGCTTTTTCAAAAAAAGAGAGTTTATCTCTCATCCACTGAACTATTGTCCCAGCATTAAATATACTTCCTTCTAAGGCATACATTTTTTGATCACTTGTTTTAAAGGCAGTCGTGGATAAAAGTTTATTTTGAGATCGATAAACTTCTTTTCCAGTATTCATTAGCATAAAACACCCTGTTCCATAAGTTGACTTAATCATACCCTTCTCAATGCATAGCTGTCCAAACGCTGCTGCCTGTTGATCTCCAGCAACGCCGGTGATGGGAATCTCAGAGCCAAAAAAATCTTTACTAATTACTCCATAGTCATCCATTGAATTTTTAACTTCTGGAAGTATCTCTTTAGGAATATTGAATAGTTTTAACAACTCTTCATCCCAACAGTCATCAATTATATTATAAATCATTGTCCTTGATGCATTTGTAACATCTGTAAAATGATTTTGTTTATCTGTTAAATTCCAAATTAGCCAAGTATCAATAGTTCCAATGACTAAATTATTATCCACTAACAAACTTTTTGCTCTATCTACATTTTCCAAAATCCATTTTATTTTTGAAGCAGAAAAATATGGATCAATTAACAGGCCAGTTTTTTTTTGTATCAAGTCTTCAACATTTTTCTCTCTAAGAGACTCACAAATGTCCTCTGTTCTTCGGTCTTGCCAAACTATTGCATTATATACTGGATCACCTGATGTTTTATCCCATGCAACAATTGTTTCCCTTTGATTAGTGACTCCAGAGGTCATGATATCTTCTGGTTTCACTTTGCTCTCATTAATTACGTATTTAATACAATCAATAGTTGATGAAAGAATATCGCGAGGATCATGTTCGACCCATCCATTATTTGGAAAATACTGTTTAAATTCTATATTTTTTTGAGAAATAATATTGCCATCCTCTGAAATCAGTGCGGCTCTTGAGCTGGTTGTTCCCTGATCAATGGATAAAATATAGCCATTTTTAGTCATATTAATTGTATTTTAAAATTTATTGTTTCAAATCATTTCTATTTTAGGGTAAACAATATTTTTTTATAGATATTAAATCATGAAATTTACGAAACCACATTTTATAGCCTCAGTAAGCAGCGAAGCCCAAGAACAAAAAATGTTACTAATTTCAAAATATGGTGATTTTGATGTAAATGATTCTGATATTTTTGTTGTTTTAGGCGGTGACGGCTTCATGCTTCATGCCATTAAAGATTACATGGATAGAAAAATTCCATTCTTTGGAATTAATTATGGAAGTATTGGCTTTCTGATGAATGCAGTATATACGGATGATTTATTAACTCGATTGGAAAAAACCCAATCTGTACAATTATCTCCATTAATTATGACTGTGTATGATCAAGATGATAAGTTTCATTCTGCTAAAGCAATTAATGAGGTATCACTATTAAGACAAACACATCAAGCTGCTAAACTAAAAGTTTCTATTGATGATCAAGTGCGACTCGATGAATTAATCTGTGATGGAATACTCCTTGCCACACCATCAGGTAGCACAGCGTACAACCTTTCTGCTCATGGTCCAATCTTATCAATCGAGTCAAATGACCTAGCACTCACTCCAATTAGTGCTTTTCGACCAAGACGTTGGAAGGGTGCAATAATAAATAACAAATCAGTTGTAAAATTAGAAATTCTTGAAAATAGCAAGAGGCCTGTTAGTGCAACAGCTGACAATTTAGAAGTCAGAAATGTTAAATCAATAACGATACAACAAGATTTATCATCAAAAATAATTCTTCTTTATGACTCAGGACATTCATTCGAAGAAAGAATCTTAAACGAGCAATTTAAGCATTAATCCTAGAGAAATATAAATTTCTCTCAAATAAACTTACTCAGTTGGACAGCCAGTCGCTCCAGATAAAATATTGTCCACAACACATACCTCGGTACTTACCAATGAACCTCCAGTCGGCTCATCACTTGTGCCAAAATTAATGATTGTTTCAATTGCTGGATCTGATGGCGCCGTTGCAGAACTAGCTACGCTTAAGCCCTTATCTGTGCATGTTGTTTCACTGACAGTTGATGGTCTTAAATCCATACGTCTTGCTAATAATACATGGTCATTAGAGCCATCTCCAGTAGTATCAACTTCTACGCCATCTTTAATACTGATTTGTGGAAGATAATCACAATTCATTTGACAATTTGGATCTTCTTTAGACCAGTCGATACCCCAAAGATTGCCACTTCCACCATATTCTAATCCAAATTTCTTTCCATTATAGGTACTTGAAGCATTGCGGTCATTCGACGTTGAATGTTCATATGTTATATTCAGTGGAGGTGAAAAAGAAATAGCTGTTCCACTTTTTGAAGGCCACGCAAGTCGATCTCCATATATATTATTGGAAGTATTCCAAATATATCTTGTAGCAGAATCTAAATCTGACCAACCACTTACGCTGACATCATATTTTACCATAGTCATATCAAGCCATGTGGTGCTACCCCAATCAGTGTTATCGCATTTATCTGAGCCCTCGTCAGTCGCACAAATGACAGGATAAAAATCACCGGTGCATGCACTTGAGCTTGAATCCCAGGTTTGACAATGTTTGAGCGTCATGTCACTAACATCAAACATATAATACTGAGGTGTACCACCACTCGGGTCAATAAATGAGTATTTATAAGTTGAACCAGCTGACGCTTTAAAATCAGTAGCTCCAAAGCCAGCTGTACTTAATGCAGGAGTTGCGCCATCCATTGGTTTTGCACAACGATCTCCATAACATTTTAAATAAACATCAGATGTAAAGCCTGTCATATTTGGAGTAACTCTTTTTGACACGTATGCCTTGAACTCTTTTGCTGAAATATCACTTATGTTGAACCAGCCCCCAATTGCTGTTGAATGAGCTCCAAAACAATAATCTTGTATATCCGAATTACCACACCATTCAAGAGCGGCAGAAATATCATCACCGGCACTGAATGATGATCCATCATAATGAGTTCCTCCATCACCTCCATTAGCACTTGGAAGCGCTTTTATAGTTGTGCCATCCAAATAAATAAACTCTTTACCTGAAGGTGCCCAAAAATACATTGTTGTAGTTGCAGCTGCTTGGTCGACAGATGGTATTGTACCAGTGTAACTAGTTTCTTCCCTAAGAGATCCCATAGAAGTATTGACCGTAAGCGTATCATCTTTTGAAATTCCAAGCGTAGATTGAGCAGCATTGGCAGTTACGGTATCGCCTGTCTCAAGCTTTTTTTGACTGTTATTTGTAGAACCATCTATATGGAGTCCCCAGTAATCCCACCAGCCACGATTCCCAACAGATGCTCCACTCCCGGCAACACTTGCAACAGTAATAGGTATACCTCCACCCATTGATTTAATAGCTCCGGTAGAGATATCATATAGGTCATATTGATGAACGTATTCACTTGGATTTGAAAGTTCATAACATGATGCAGAACCACCATCTTCATTTACTAAACCATGAGCTGCATCAAACGAAAGATTATATGTAGTCGGACTAGCATTTAAACGAATTACTGATGAACTTATTGATGTTTCACCTATTTGACGCGATGTTCCTGTTGCTGACTCGAGCTTGTGATTACTTAATGTTAGATTAATACTATCCACAACAGATGTTGGAGCAGATAAATTGTTTCCACTTGAATCTTGAAGTGTCATTCCATCTCCAGTGATATTAGAATAAATTGATCCTCCAAATTCATCATACATAGATACAACTGTATTACCGCTGCCATCTTCAGATAAACTTAATTCTCCATAATTTAGATTCGATGCTTTACACGTTCCATCAGTACCGTCAGCCATACACCAAGAAAATGTAAAATATCCATTAGGTTTTGTCGTTGTTGGCTCAGCATCAACCTGAACTCTTACTAAGTAGACTGTGCTTTCCCCAGCAAGACTATACCAACTTTTACAAATTTGAGGAGACGAGTTGCTTGCGCGTGTACAGCTAAGAGTTATATCCGCCATCTTAACTTTCGCCCCATCATCATCAGAGTCACCGGCTAATGTTTGACATGCAGCTTCATTAACTTGAGCTTTGTAATTAGAGTTAGGGAACAAATCGGCTCTGACCTTCATCACACAAAGGAAGAAATCTATCATTTTTAAGTTATCAAGTGCGTTGTGTTCAAATCTTTTAATTTGATCTGCTTTATCTGTTGCATACTGTCCACTTGGTTCAGTAATTGCATATGAGTTAGAATATGAAAAAACTGATATTGATATTAATAATAAAATTAAAAATTTTAAAATTTTAACGCTATTTTTACTTAACATTGATCTATATTCCTTTATTTAAATTGTATGGTTTACTTAAGGCCATCTCCCAATTCCATTCCAGAAATATTGCTTGATGAACCTCCGCCAGTACATCCCGCAAATGCAAGTGAAACTGCAACTAAGATTATGTAGATTGTCTTTCTATTCATAAGCTCTCCTATTTAAAAATATTGTATACGGAATAATTTTCTTGCGCTAGGTGATTCATGTATAAATATATATTAAGAATCAGTTATTTGGTGGCCTCACCCGGACTCGAACCGGGACGCCCACAAGGAGCACGAGATTTTAAGTCTCGGTTGTCTACCAATTCCAACATGAGGCCATTAATTAAGAGTTTATATCGATTAATTATCTTTGCTACCAGAACTTTTGATGAATGATCTAATTTTATTCTTAGCAAAATCTGTTGCCTCTTTATTATAAACTATTCCTCTTCTTATGTACTGCTCACTATCAAATACATGAGTACTATTTTCCATCAAATAATAATCGATATGTTTTTCTTTTTTATTCATCTTTTCAAATAGTTCAGTACAGTCAGTAGGCTGGGTTGCCAAACCAAATCCATCTTGATCGGCAAGAAAAACCAAAGATGGTGTTCTCGTTCTCCATTCAAACTTTTGAGATAAGTTTAATATCCCACAATGAGGATAAAAGGTAATCTTCCCTCTAATTTTTGGAATATTTTTTTGATCAAAATCTAAAATATTTGATGGAACAAGTTGATTATTCATTGTCATGAAATCCATTAAAGTATATGCGCCATGGGACCAACCAGCTAAAAAAAGATTATCTTTATCTATCCAAGAAAATTGCTCTAGATTTGCCAAAACACTATAAACATCGCCTGCTCTTTCTTGTCCTTGAAGATCAACCCCAGAGCATACAGTTCTGATAGCTGTTCGCCTAGTCATTCCTCTAGGTCCAGTACTATCGACTTGTATCGAGGCAATTCCGTTATCACTAAAAAATTTTTGCCAGCTTTCTAAGTAAGGATAAGGTCCACCACATGCATGAAACATTATTACAGTTGGAAATTTTTTACCCGATGAAGGTTTAATAATTTCAAAATGAGATTTTAGAAAATTGAAATGGTCTGATGAATACACCTGTTCGACATTTAATCGATAATATCCAGCGAAGACTTTTGAGAAATAGTTTCCAAGAATTAAAAAAATCAAAATGGATATAGTTATCAAAAACAATTTTGTAATTTTTAAAATAAAAATCATAGGAGTATAATTATAAAAAAAGGGGCCCGAAGGCCCCCCTTTAATTTTTATTATTTAACTTTGTTTAGCTATCAGATTTTGCAGCTACATAAATAGCCATACCAAAAGCAATTTTGTTAACAAAGTCAGCAAGGTTATAGATAAGGTTAAGTGATGCAGCATCAACTCCTCCTCCAAAATAACCAATTGCATATCCTAATGGATAGATCGCCCAACCAATAGTCACTATCAGACATAGTGCTCTAAAAGCTTGTTGACCTGCTGCGTTTCCACTACCAGCATTAGCTTGGCTAGCTTCTCCAGCAAAGATCTCATAAAGGATGTACAACCAGCCCGCCATTCCGATTATAAATGCAGGCATTGCGTTCATAATTCCAGCTTCACCCAGATAACCGAAAACTAACATTACTAATGAAGCAACTAATAGTCTCCAGAATAAAGCAGCTGCAACCGTAGTAACAGCAGCAAGAATTACATAAAATTCGATAATTTGAAGTGGCACTGTAATCAACCAGTCAATGTATCTTAGTACAGTTGGAGAATCACCAGTGGCAATCCAAACACCTCTCATATAGAAATAGTGCCAAGCAGCTACACCAGTAACCAACCCAGCGATTGTCATAGAAGTTTTCCACTTTGCAGCTACATTATCTCTTTCTAGAAAAAAGAATGCAGTCGAAGCGACCATTGCCATTGAAATTAGCCAAAATGATATACCAACGTTATCACTCGTACTAAGCATCAATGGTGCTGCAAAAGCTTTTGTAGTGCCCACAATTAGGAACATCCCGATCGTAGTCATTACTAAGTTTTTTATTTTTAGTAGCATTAATTTAATACTCCCCTTAATTTTTAAAAATTAGGAAAAAGATTAGTTTTTTTTGAAAACAAGTAAAGCCCAAAAAAAAATAGAAAAAAATGAAAAATTCAATAAAATCAATAATTTAAATATTATGTGAATAAAAATATATATAAATATTATACTAATTTACTAATCATGAGTTCCATTTCAGCCTTACACTCAGAAAGTTTTATCTCATCAGATGATCTCATTACAAGACTAGTTCCATATTTGCTATCCTTAACAAATGGATAACTTCCTATTTCAACATCTTTGAATTTATCTTGAAGATTAGATAGCTCTTCAGCAATAAAACTCTCAGGCATAAACACATCAATTGACTCAGATTTCATAGGCTTGCCTCCAGAAAGATGAATTTTAGCTCCCTCAAGCATACCTTGCATGATTTTAGGAATTCCAGCCATCACAAAAACATTTTCAATTTTAAATCCAGGAGCTTTACTGACAGGGTTTTCAACTAATTCTGCACCCTTCGGAATTTTTGTCATCTTCAATCGAGCCTCTGTTAGCTCAGAGTCTTTATAATACTCCTTTAAAATTGCCAACGCTTGAGGGTTGGTCTCTAGATCAGCATTGAAAGCCTTAGCTATGCTTTCAGAAGTAATATCATCGTGTGTCGGACCAATTCCTCCTGTTGTAAAAACGTAATCATATTTTTTTCTTAATAGATTAACAGTATCAACAATCTCGTCTTCTTCATCACGAATAACTCTCACTTCAGATAATTGAATACCTATTTCATTCAACCATTTGGCAAGATATGATAAGTTCTTATCCTGGGTACGACCAGATAATATCTCGTTACCAATGATAATAAGTGAGGCTTTCATAAGTGAATAATCCAGTAAAATTTATATCAGGCAGATTGATAAAAAGATATAAGAGATTTTTTGCTGATGTCAAACTAGATAGTGGAGAAGTTGTTACAGCTCATTGTCCAAATACTGGATCAATGATGGGTCTTTTAACAGAAGGAAATATTGTTTATCTATCCAAAACAGATAATGAAAAAAGAAAGCTCAAATATACACTTGAAATAATAAGAGATAAAGGCGCGAGTGTTGGTGTTAATACGCATAGAGCAAACAGAATTGTTGAAAAAGCAATTATAGAAAAAAAAATTTCTACCTTAGGAAAAAAATATGAATTTAGAAGAGAAGTTAAGTATGGAGCAAATAGTAGAATTGATTTTTTAATAACTAACAAAAAGGGTGAGGAAATATTTGTAGAAGTAAAAAATGTTACTCTTTCTAAGAGAAAAGGGGTTGCTGAATTTCCTGATGCTATAACTGAGCGGGGTAGCAAACATCTTCTTGAGTTAATAGATGTTGTTAAAAAAAATAAAAGAGCAATCATGCTCTTTCTTGTACAAAGAAATGATTGTAAAAAATTTAGAATTGCAGAAGAAATAGACTCTATATATAAAAAAAATATTATGAACGCTATGAAAGCAGGGGTTGAAATACTTTGTTATGGCTGCTCATTTGTAAAAAATAATATTGAACTTGATAAAAAAATAAAATTTATAGATAAGTAAAGAATGAAGACAATTCATAAATCTGAAGATTTTGAGGGAATGAGAAAAGCAGGCAACCTTGCTGCGAGAACTCTAGACTTATTAGTTGATCATGTGAAACCAGGAGTTTCTACACAAGAACTGGATCGTATTGCATTTAATTTTATAGATTCAAATAATGGTTTTATTGCTCCACTTTTTTATAAGGGCTTTCCAAAATCAATTTGTACATCATTAAATCACGTCATTTGTCACGGGATTCCATCTAACAGAATTTTGGAAAGTGGAGATATAGTCAACATTGATGTAACAGTTATCGTTGATGGATGGCATGGTGACACAAGTAGAATGTTCCCTGTTGGCAAGATTAATAATAAAGCTCAAAAATTAATTGATTGCACTTACGAAGCGATGATGAATGGAATTGAAGCTGTGTCTCCAAATGCTCACTTAGGCGACATAGGTGCTAAAATTCAATCAAGAGCAGAAAATCAAAATTATAGTGTTGTTCGAGACTTTTGTGGGCATGGCTTAGGAAAAGTATTTCACGAATATCCAAATATTCTTCATTATGGAGAAATAGGAGAAGGCGATAAAATTGAACAAGGAATGTTTTTTACTGTAGAGCCGATGATTAATATAGGAAAGTACGATGTAAGAATGTTAAATGATGGATGGACCGCAGTAACAAAAGACAAGACCTTATCTGCTCAATATGAGCATAGCATCGGTGTTACACAAGATGGACATGAGATTTTTACAAAATCACCTGCAGGCCTTGATAAACCATAAATAAAAGCTTAAAAGTTGATTATGATCCCGCGTTATTCAAGAGCTCCCATGAAAGAAGTATGGAGCTCTAAAACTAAATTTCAAATTTGGCTCGATATAGAACTATATGCCTGTGAGGCAATGGAAAAGTTAGGAACGGTCCCTAAAGGAACATCTAGAAAAATAAGAGCTAAAGCAAAAATAAATGAAAAACGAATAGATAAGATTGAAAGTGAAGTAAAGCATGACGTCATTGCTTTTTTAACATCAATTGCTGAATACGCAGGTAAGCCTGCCCGATTTCTTCATCAAGGATTAACGTCATCTGATATTCTAGATACGGCATTTAATGTACAGTTAATGAAATCTGCTAAAATTATTAATACCGAACTTACTAATCTAATAAAGTCTCTTAAAAAAATATCTCTTAAACATAAAAATACTCCGTGTATTGGAAGAAGCCATGGAATTCATGCTGAGCCAACCACATTTGGAGTAAAAATGGCTTCTTTTTACAAAGAATTTGAGCGCAATCAAGCGCGTTTTAAATTAGCTACAAAAGAAATTTCTTTTTGTGCAATTTCAGGTGCCGTTGGAAACTATGCTAATATAGATCCACGCGTAGAGCAATTTGTTGCTAAGAAACTTGGAATGAGTTGTGAACCTATCTCAACACAAATAATACCTCGTGACCGTCATGCTGTTTATTTTTCAACACTCGGAATTATTGCAAGTTCAATAGAAAGACTTGCTACTGAAATTAGACACCTTCAAAGAACTGAAGTTCTTGAAGTGGAAGAGTTCTTTTCAAAAGGACAGAAGGGATCCTCTGCAATGCCTCATAAAAGAAATCCAGTCCTTTCAGAAAACTTAACTGGGATTTCAAGGTTAATTAGAAGTTATGTAATTCCTTCTATGGAAAATATTACTTTATGGCATGAGAGAGATATATCTCATTCAAGTGTTGAGCGTATGATGGCTCCAGATGCCAATGTTCTCACTGATTTTAGTCTTGCACGAATGACAATTATAATTTCGAATTTAGTAGTTTACCCAAAAAATATGCTCGCTAACCTCAACAAACTAAATAAGCTTCCAATGTCTGAAGGCTTAATGTTGGCTTTGACTCATAAAGGCTTGCCAAGAGAAAAGGCTTACAAAATGGTACAAAGAAATGCTATGAAAGTTTGGAAATCTGGAGAGGATTTTTCAACTCTCTTAACAAAAGATAAGGAAGTAAGTCAACATTTAAGTAAAAAAGAAATTAATCAGATCCTAGATATCAATCATTCAATAAAAAAAACTAATAAAATTTTTAAAAAGATTTTTAAGAAATAGAAATCATTAATAAGGCGACTAAACTTAATCCAACAAGCATTACGATAATCTCATTGGCGTCAGTCATTGTCATGAATGTTCTTGGTGTGTTTTTCTTTTTTTTGCTTTGAGAAGTAACTTTAGAATTCTTTTTCACGTCTTTCTTTCTTACTACTTTCTTTCTCGGCAGTTTTTTTTTCTGCCCAGTAGCTTTTTTTATAATAGAATTTTTTTTTATTTTTGCAGATTTATTCTTTTTTTTGGGCATTTGTTCTTATTATTTATATATTTGTTCTTAGTATTTATATATTTGTTCTTAGTATTTATATACTGTCTTTACCAATAATTTCTTCCTTTGCTTGAAGTAAAAATTGATCCATATATTGGCGTAGTTCGTCGTCCGAAATCTGAAGACTTTTCTCATCAAGATCTTTTCTTACCTTTCGAAAAACGTCCATATCTCCTGCTTCCTCTAAGTCAGACTTCACAACTTCATTGCAATAATTTTGAACAGCTGGACCTGATAAGCCAAGCTTTTCAGCAGCCCAGACACCTAAATATTTATTTCTACGAGCAAGAATTTTAAATTCAAGTTCTTGATCTCTTGCAAATTTTCCTTCGTAACCTTTTTTGCGTTCGTCGAGTTTTTTCATAATAATAGTTATTAAATATTGTTTAATTTTGATATATTAACTCTATCTCAACATTTAAAAAAGTCATTAAATAAAATATGCCGACTAAAAAAGTTCTTTATGAAGGAAAGGCCAAGAAATTAATCAAAGGCCCCAATAAGGATACGTTAATTCAGATTTTTAAAGACGATGCAACTGCTTACAATAAGAAAAAACATAAAATCTTTAAAAGTAAAGGGGTTCTTAACAATAAAATTTCAGAACATATCATGCTCCTTTTGGCTTCAAAAAAAATTCCTACTCATTTTGTTAAGAGAATAAATGACCGTGAGCAGATGATAAAAAAATGTGAAATTATACCCATAGAATTTGTTGTGAGAAATGTTGCTTCTGGATCTATATGCAGCAGACTTGGGATAAAAGATGGCTTGAAACTCAAGAAGCCACTTTTAGAGTATTACTTAAAAGAAGACTCTTTGGATGATCCAATAGTTTCAAGAGATCATTTGGAACTATTTGGCTGGGCAACTAAAAAAGAAATCGAAAAAATTGATCGAATGAGTCTTAAAATTAATCATTGCCTAATTAATCACTTTAAGAAAAAGGGAATAACTCTAGTTGATTTTAAAATTGAATTTGGAAGACTATCTTCTAATAAGAAAAAAATTGTATTGGCTGATGAGATAAGCCCTGATTCATGCAGACTTTGGGACAGCAAATCTAAGACCAAACTTGATAAAGATGTATTTAGAAAAGGTATTGGAAATTTAATCGATGCATATGAAGAGGTTGCCTCACGATTAGGAATCGTGCATTAAAGGATATGCTCGCAAAAATACATATTACCCTAAAAAAAGATGTTTTAGATCCTCAGGGAAAAGTTGTTGCTAACTCGTTGAATACTCTAGGATTTGAAACTGTTCAAGATGTTCGCCAAGGAAAATATATAGAAGTAACAATTGACGAAGAGGATACAGATATTGCAAAGCAAAAGCTAGATCAGATGTGTGAAAAACTTCTAGCAAATTTAGTGATCGAAGACTATTCAGTTGAGATTGAATAACAATAGATGAAATCAAAAGTAATTGTTTTCCCAGGATCAAATTGTGACAGAGATGTCGCCGTAGCAATTAGAAAGATTTCTGGATCAGAACCTCAAATGGTTTGGCACAAGGAGACCTCTCTTAGCAATTCAGACCTAATTATTATACCTGGAGGATTTTCATATGGAGATTATTTAAGATGTGGCGCAATTGCGTCAACTTCTCCAATTATTAATGAAGTTGTAAAAAAAGCAAACGAAGGGGTTCCAGTCATTGGCATATGTAATGGTTTTCAAATTCTGATAGAAACGTCTTTACTTGATGGAGCATTAATTAGAAATAATTCTCTAAGCTTCATATGTAGAGACGTCTATATAAAATCTGAAAATCAAACATCTATATTTACAAAGAAAACGAATATTGCAAAAATGCCTATTGCTCATAATGAAGGAAACTACTTTGCCTCTGATGAAACCCTAAAAAAAATTGTCGGAAATGATCAAGTTGCTTTTAAATATTGCAACCAAGAAGGAGAAATTACTTCTCAGTCAAATCCAAATGGATCATTAGAAAATATCGCTGGAATACTTAATGATAGAAAAAATGTACTTGGATTGATGCCACATCCTGAAAGAGCCGCTGAGTCAGCCTTAGGCTGTGACGATGGAAAGTATATCTTTGAAAATATACTTTCATAATGAGCATTTCTAATTGGAAATATAATACTGAGCAGTCACTAGTTGAAAATCATGGTTTGAAACATGATGAATTTGAAAGCATTGTAGAAGGTCTTGGACGTGAACCAAATTTAACTGAGCTAGGAATCTTCTCGGCAATGTGGAATGAGCATTGCTCTTATAAATCATCAAAATATTGGCTAAAAAAACTTCCAACTTCTGGTGAGAGAGTAGTTCAAGGTCCCGGAGAAAATGCTGGTGTTATTGATATTGATGATGGAGACGTTGCAGTATTCAAAATGGAAAGTCATAACCACCCCTCTTTTATTGAACCCTACCAAGGTGCAGCAACAGGTGTCGGTGGAATACTGAGAGATGTATTTACAATGGGAGCAAGGCCTGTAGCTAATTTAAATGCATTGAGATTTGGTGAGATAGATCACCCTAAAACAAAACATCTTTTATCGGGAGTTGTTGAGGGTATTGGAGGCTATGGAAATTGCATTGGTATTCCAACTGTCGGAGGAGAAGTTAATTTCCACCCTTCTTATAATGGGAATATTTTAGTCAACGCTATGACTGTTGGAATAGCCAAAAAAGACAAAATTTTTTATTCAGCTGCAGCGGGGATTGGTAATCCAGTTGTTTACGTTGGCTCAAAAACAGGAAGAGACGGAATCCACGGAGCAACAATGGCATCTGCTGAATTTGACGATGACTCTGAAGATAAAAAACCAACTGTACAAGTTGGGGATCCATTTACTGAAAAATTACTATTGGAAGCATGTCTTGAGCTAATGAAAGAAGAAGCAATTATTGCGATTCAAGATATGGGTGCTGCTGGATTAACATCATCATCAATTGAGATGGCTTCAAAAGGTAATGTTGGACTCGAAATTGACTTAACAAAAGTTCCCATGCGAGCACAAAATATGACAGCCTATGAGTTAATGCTTTCAGAAAGTCAGGAACGAATGTTAATGGTTATTGATCCGACTAAAGAGAGTCTAGCACGAAATATATTTAGAAAATGGGATCTAGAGTTTGAAGTTATTGGAAAAGTTACAGATACTAAAAATTTAGTGCTAAATATGAATGGTAAAGAAGAGGCTTGTATTCCTATAAATATTTTAGTTGAGGATGCTCCTGAATACCAAAGAAATTATGTTATTAAAGAGCCATCAAAAAGAATTAAAATTATTCAAGATCAATTTGATCAAAAAACAATTATACCTGATTTAATCGAAATGATTAGTCATCCAAATTTATGTAGCCGTAAATGGATATGGGAACAGTATGACCATATGGTTATGGCGGATACTATTGTAAGGCCTGGATCTGATGCAGCGGTTGTGAGAGTTCATGGAACCAATAAAGGAATTGCAATTAGCACTGATTGTTCTCCTATCTATTGTAAACACAATTCATTTGAAGGTGGAAAGCATGCGATAGTTGAAACATGGAGAAATATCATTGCATCTGGTGCTTTGCCTATTGCCGTAACGGACTGTATGAATTTTGGAAATCCTGAAAAGCCAGAAATAATGGGAGAATTTGTAGAGTGCATAAGAGGAATGGCAGAGTCATGTAGCTACTTAAATTACCCTGTAATTTCAGGCAATGTTTCGCTTTATAATGAAACAAATGGTGTTGGAATTTATCCAACCCCTGCAATTGGAGGTGTTGGGCTTATAAAGGATTTATCTCACACAATGACAATTGGCTTGAAAAATGAAGGCAATATTATTTGTGTCATTGGGGAAACGAGTGGACATTTAAATATGTCTCAATATTTATCAATCATAAAAAATAAAGAAGAAGGCTGTGTTCCCGAAATTAACTTAGAAATTGAAAAGAAAAATGGAATGTTTGTTCTAGATTGTATTGAAGGGCATTTAACTGTATCTGTTCATGATATAGGTGAAGGTGGGTTATTAATAGCAATGTCTGAAATGTGTATAGCGGGTAATCTTGGAGTACAGATTGAAGTAGAAAAAGAATTTCTTCATGCATATTTATTTGGTGAAGATCAAGGCCGTTATTTAATCGAAGTAAGTGAGAAAAATTTTGAAAAAGTAGTTGCTCTTGCAAAAGATAACTCAGTTTATATTGAAAAGCTTGGTTTTGTAGAGGGAACTGATTTAAAAATCAATCATTTAAATAAAGTATCAATTAGTCAATTAGTAGAAAAAAATTCAGAATTTTTTGAGAAATATACGGGTGAGTAAAATCACTGATATCAACCTACTTATTGGTCGAATTATAATAGGCTTATATTTCTTACTTCCTGGAGCCATTGCAAAAATATTTAATTATGAGTTTATATTTAATTATATGCTTGATCATGAGGTTCCCATGACTAACGTTGCACTTATTCTTACTATAGCAATTCAGTTTATTTGCTCAATTTCAATTATCTTGGGATGGCACTCTAAAGTTTCAGCATTTATTCTTGCAGTATTAACGATTATTATAAATTATTATATGCATGATTTTTGGAATATGTCTGCTGGGTTACAACAAGAACATGAACTACAAAACTTTATAAAAAATACTGGGATCATTGCTGGTCTGCTAATTTTATCTGCAGCACATCCAGGTAAATATAGTATTAAAAATTAATTAATCCTCTAAGCCGTCAGAAAATATCTTTAGTTTCCTCATTCTTAATACAAAAATGGATATTGCAATTAACAAAATTGCTCCACCTTCATAGAGAAGATAGCTTGGATCACCAGACTTACCTTGTAAAATAATAAAACGAGCAAGCGCAGTAATTGCAATAAATAATGGAATACTTATTCTAATGCGATCCAAGGTCCAATATTCTCGAGCCATTTGAATAACCTCAAGATAGATAAATAAAAGTAAAAGATCGGCCAAAGTAATTGTCATTGCCAAATACATAGCTTGGAATTCTTTAACTATTGAAAAGACAGTTGCTATAAGAATCGCCACAACCATTACTTTTTCAAGGTATTTAATATTTTGAATCACTACTCTTATATTATAAGAGATAATTTTCTATGCAATACAGATTAATTCCATAAAACCTTTATTTTTATAACTTATATTGTTGAAATCTTTCACAGAATGATTAATTGTAATTCTGTTATGCCAATGGAACAGAAAGAAATTGAAAGTTTAATTAAAATTTCAATACCAGATGCAGAAGTAACAATTACTGACCTTGCAGGAGATAACAATCATTTTTCTGCGCACATTACTTCTTCTTTATTTGATGGAAAAACAAGAATTCAACAACATAAAATGGTATACGATGCTCTAGAAGGAAGAATGGGTGGCATTCTTCACGCGCTCTCTCTTAAAACTACAGTAAAAAAGGATTAAATTATGAATGACCATGTATCTGAAAGTATACAATCTACAATAGACAGCAATGATGTTGTTTTATTCATGAAAGGGAGTAAAGAGATGCCGCAATGTGGCTTTTCAAATGCAGTAGTAAATGCGCTATCGTATTTAGATGTTAAGTTTGAAGATGTTGACGTCCTTCAAAATGAAGAAATTCGTGAAGGCATTAAAGTATTTAGTGATTGGCCAACAATACCTCAGCTATATGTAAAAGGTGAGTTTATTGGAGGTTGCGACATTGTAAAAGAAATGTTTGAGACTGGAGAATTATCTCAATTATTCACCGAAAAAGAAATTGCTCACACAAAAAAAGATTAAGATTTTATCAAATACGCTCTCGTATCATTAAAAACTTTTAGACCTCGATCAATAATTTTAGACTGCCATATTGGATCATCAGGATTAAAAGTACGCATCAACTTCATTCTTGACCAATGCTTTAGTAAGTCTTCATCTCCTTTGAGTGAGCTGTTCTGTGTCCACATATTTTCAGCTCTCAAGTTTTTGAATACTGTTGTTGGAGGAAAGGTTCCAAACTCCTGAGTTACATATATCCATTTTATATCTGAAAAATAATTTGTTATTCCACTGTGTAGGTCACCTTTGATTTTATAACCAATTCCTTTATCTGGATCTAAAGGAGCAACATGATCTTGATAAATATTCTTCAAAACATCGTAGTCTTCTTTATTTATTGTATCTGGAATTAAAATTGTATCATATCCAGAAGGTCCTAACCCGGTATGAAGATCAACAGCGACTGCTTCTTTTACATGAGTGATATTATTTCTTAACCAATTCATTAATAATGCAGGTCCTTTCTGCATTTCTTTTCCTCCAAATTGAATACTGTCAGATCTTTGGTATTGGCCTTGAGCAATCCATTGTTTTAAGTTTCTAAATCCATATTTTGCAAGATAAAGAGCTCCTTTGAGATAGAAAGAAAAGTCATATTTAGTTGGAGTTTTCGATGGATTTAAAAAATTGTTAATCCTTTCATAACCATCTGGTTCACCGTGAAACTCAGATTTTTCATTTAGAAAATTACGGTTGAGGTCAACATTATTTTCATTCACTCTTCGAAGCCATGCCATGCCATATGGATTAATTATATGAATGAATATTATACAATGCGTATCAAATGGTGTTTCATTACTGATAAGATCCAAAACTGATAACTGTATTGCTGATCCTGCAAATCCCTCTACTCCATGAATTCCAGAAGTATATAAAAACATTTTTTCAGATTTAATTGATCCAACAATAGCAATATCAATAATAAGTTCTTCAGAAAATGGTCCGTGTTGATCTAAATTTAATTGTTCGTGTACAACATTATGACCAAGTATTTTTAAATTAGATATTTGCTCTCTAAAACGAGAGGAAGCTTCATTATAATTTATTGAAAACCAATGCGATGGACTCATTGGTAGCTGTAATTACCTTGAGTAATACTCGATTACTAAATTGGGTTGCATCTCAGTAGCATAAGGTACTTCAGCAAATTGTGGGACTCGAACAAATGTCGAAGATAATTTCTTTTCATCGAGTGTTATGTATCCAGGGACATCTCTCTCTTGGTTTTTTTGTGCCTCAATAACAACGGCCATGGCTTTTGATTTATCTTTTACTTCAACTACATCACCTTCATTTAAAAGGTAGCTAGATATATTAACTCTTTTACCATTTACTTTAACATGACCATGATTAATAAATTGTCTAGCTGCAAAAACTGTTTGAACAAACTTAGATCTATATACCACTGTATCCAATCGTCTTTCTAAAAGGCCTATTAAATTTTCACCTGAGTCTCCTTTTTGTCTTAAGGCTTCATGATAGCAATTACGAAACTGTCTTTCATTTAGGTTTCCGTAATAACCTTTGAGCATTTGTTTTGCATGAAGTTGAACCCCGTAGTCAGATAATTTCCCAGCATGCTTTTGACCATGTTGACCAGGTCTATATTTTCTAAGATTAAATGGGCTTTTAGGTCGACCCCATAGGTTAACGCTTAATCTTCGATCAATTTTGTGTTTTTGTGTTATTCGTTTCGACATAGATAATTCGAGGATTTATAGTGTTTTTGGCATGATTGTCAAATGAGAAAGCTATATTTTTCCCGTTTTCTCGTACTTAGTTAAAGCAGTAATAATGCCTCTTAAAGTCTGCACTTCTCGACCACTTAAATTGGCTCTATGAAACAAATTCCTAATATTTTGCTTCATTTTGTCCATTTTCTCAATCGGCTCGAAGAACCCTCTCTCTTCTAACTCCAGTTCTAAATGACCAAAAAAATTTAAGAGTTCACCGTTATTAACTTCAGCATCTAAATTATTTATCGATATATCATTATTCTTATTTAATGATCTAAAAAATGAATAACAAAAAACTGTAACAGCATGAGATAGGTTTAGAGAAGAAAAATTATCATCTGTATTTATTGATATACACTTTGCAACAAGAGAAATATGTTCATTCGTTAATCCTGACGCCTCACCTCCAAAAACTATGCCTATTTTCTGATTTTTTGGTTTGAGATTTATTTCATCGATTAGCTTCTCGTTAGAAATTATTTCTTTATTCATGTCTCTTCGTCTAGCCGTAAAAGCAACTGAATAATCAATATCTAATAACGCTTCTTTTAAATCCTTATAAACTTTAGCGTTGTTAATGATATTATTTGAATCAACGGCAACTGCTTGCGCTTTTTCAGAAGGCCATTGTAATTTGGGACTTACGATTCTTAAATCCTCTATTCCAAAATTAAACATTGCTCTTGAAGAAAGGCCGACATTTTCAGGAAGTTGCGTATCAACAAGGATAATCGATATATTTGACTGACTCATGAATCAATTTAACGGAGCTGTATTTTCTTTCATCAGCTTGTATTCAAAGCTGTCTAATAAAGCCCTGAAAGATGCCTCGATTATATTTTCTGAAACCCCAATTGTGTACCAACTTTTTTGATTCTTATCAGCACATTCAATTGATACTCTTGTAATTGCATCAGTTCCAGTATTTAAAATTCTCACCTTATAATCAATTAATGATAGGTCACTTATTACCTCTGAATAACCGCTAGACTCAAAATTATTTCTAAGAGCCTTATCCAATGCATTGACCGGTCCTACTCCTGATCCAGCTCCAACAATTTCATCTGAACCTATTTTTAATTTTACTTCAGCACTAGATAAAGTCTCTCCTTCTCCTCCCGAGTTTTCAACTTTGATACTAAAATTTTGTACAGAGAAAAATTCAGGTATTTCTCCTAAAACTTTTTTTACTAGTAATTCAAATGATGCATCTGCACCATCGAATGAATAACCATTGAATTCTCTTTCTTTCACACGGTCCAATATTTTTTGAACAGTCTTGTCATCTTCATTAAATTTAATACCAGCAGACTTAAGTCTTGATATAATATTCGATTTACCAGCCTGCTCAGAAATAATGATTTGCCGAGAATTTCCTACTAACTCAGGGTTAATATGTTCATATGTTTTAGGATCCTTATTTACAGCTGATACGTGTAAGCCACCTTTATGAGCAAAAGCTGATGAGCCGACATATGGAGCAGTTCTATTTGGTGCTTTATTGAGTATTTCATCTAGAAGACGAGATAATTCAGTTAGATGAGCCAATTTAGACTTTTCAACTCCCACTTCATAATGCTTCGTATATTCATCTTTCAGCATCAAAGTTGGAAGAATTGAAATTAAATTTGCATTACCACATCTTTCTCCAAGACCATTAATAGTTCCTTGAATCTGCCGAACACCTGCTCGAATTGCCGATAAAGTATTAGCTACAGCATTCCCTGTATCATTATGCGCATGAATACCTAAATTTTCAGATGGTATGGTCTCTTTTACGGTATTTACTATTTGCTCAATTTCATGAGGCAGTGTTCCTCCATTTGTATCACATAAAATAATCCACCTCGCCCCTGCATCATAAGCAGACTTTAAACAAGCCAACGCATAATCTGGGTTAGATTTAAAGCCATCAAAAAAATGCTCTGAGTCAAAGTGAATTTCATTTTTCTGCGATACTAAAAATTCAACTGACTGCTTTATATTATCTAAATTTTCTTCATTTGATATTTCAAGTGCTACATCAACATGAAAATCCCAAGACTTACCTACAATACAAATAGAATTTGCATTTGTATTTATAAGTCCGGCTAATCCAGGATCATTTTCAGCACTTCGTCCAGATCTTTTAGTCATTCCAAATGCAGTAAAATTTGCTGATTTGAAATCTAAGTCTTCATTAAAAAACTGAGTATCAGTACTATTTGCACCTGGCCAACCGCCTTCAATATAATCGATTCCAATCTCATCTAATTTACGAGCCAGCTGTATTTTTTCATCAACATTGAAATCAACACCATGCGTCTGCGCTCCATCCCTCAACGTAGTATCAAATATATATATTTTTTCTTTCATTTAGTTCTTTTGTTTCCAGGATGTTTTACCATCTTTATCTTCAAGGATAATACCTAGTTCATCTAATTGACTTCTAATCTTATCAGCATCATTATAATTTCCTTGATCCCTTAATAAATTTCTTTTCTCAATTAATTCATTAATCTTAATCTCATCCAAATTATTTACACGAACATTCCACTCCATCCATTCCTTTGGTGAGCATAACATTAAACCAAGTAGACGGGCTGAATTTAAAAATTTCTTAATACTTAGTGCATCTTCTTTTGAGCAGTTCTTGAATAATTTATGAAGCTCACTGATTGCTTTTGGAGTATTTATATCATCTTTCAAAGCTGACAAAATATTTTCATCAACTATTTCTTCATCATCTTTAGAAATTTCAATATCTAAGAAAAATGAAAACCATTTGTTTAATATTTTTTTTGACTCAAGTAAACTGTGCTCAGTCCAATTTAGTGGTTGTCGATAATGAGTCATCAGCATCGCAAGTCTAATAACTTCACCATGATATCTATCTTTGAGTTCATTAACAGTGATGAAATTACCTTCAGATTTTGCCATTTTATTGCCTTCAACGGTCAGAAATCCATTATGAAGCCAATAATTTGCAAATTTTTTTTCATGACAACATTCACTTTGAGCAATTTCATTTTCATGATGAGGAAAGATTAAATCTTGACCCCCTCCATGTATATCAAATGTATCTCCTAAATACTTTTTACTCATAGCTGAACATTCTATATGCCAACCAGGCCTACCTTTGCCCCAAGGACTTTTCCAACCAGGTTCATTATCTTTTGAAGGTTTCCATAATATAAAGTCAGATGCCTCTTTTTTAAAATCTTCAATATCTACTCTTGCTCCAGCGATCAATTCATCAATATTTTTTCCAGATAATTTCCCATATTGATCATACATCGATGAAGAAAATAGAACATTTCCATCAACTTCATAAGCAAAGCCTTTAGCTATCAAGGTCTCAATCATTTCAACCATTTCATTGATATGGTCTGTAGCCTTTGGTTCAATTGTAGGGTCTAATGCACCTATGTAAGATGCATCTTCATGAAAATATTGTATTGTTCGAGAAGTTAATGAAGAAATATCTTCTTTATTTGAATTTGCTGCCTCTATAATTTTATCGTCAACATCAGTTATATTTCTAACGTATGTAACATGATCAACGCCGTATGAATGCCGCATAATTCTAAAGAGCGTGTCAAAAACTATAACAGGCCTTGCATTTCCTACATGAGCATAATCATATACTGTAGGTCCACAAACATACATCCGTACATTATTTGAATCTATGGGTCTAAATTCTCTCTTAGATTTTGAGAATGTATCATAAAGATGAAGCGTCATTATTAAATTTTTACTCTTTCTAATATCTTGTCTCGTCCTAAAAGTTGGATTAATTTTTTCATTTCAGGTCCATGACTCATTCCAGTAAAAGCTTCTCTGAGAGGCAAAAAAAGGTCTTTACCTTTTTTGCCAGTTTTATCTTGTATTTTTGATGTCCAATTGCTCCATGTTTCATCATTCCAGGGTTCATCTGGCATTAAATCTAGAGCAATTTTGATAAATTCTTTATCTACAGGCTCAATTGGATTTGAATTAAAAACAATATCACCCCATCCTTTAATGTCTTCAACAATATCAAGGTTTCCTCTAGTCGTTTCCCAAAAATTGCGATCAATTCTGTCATCAATTTTTTTTAAACGATCTTCAATTTCACTATAATCAAATTTTTGTATTAATTTTTTATTTAGTGAATTTAATAGATCAATTTCAATTCTTCCAGGAGAAGTTGATATTGTCTTAATACGAAATTCATTAATAATTTGCTGTAAACTATCTTTTAACTCTATTGAATTTGATGTTCCTATAGTTGCTAACAAACTTAGGATCGCAAGAGGTTCAATATGCTTATCGCGGAAACTTTCGATTGAAATTACATTATCTCTTTTTGAAAGCTTATCACCAGATGAGGCTGTAAGTAGTGCATGATGAGCGAATATTATCTTGTTTTGATCAAGTGAATTAATTAGCTCAATTTGCACAGCTGTATTACTTGTATGATCATCGCCTCTAATTACATTTGTTACATTAAAATCAATATCGTCCACCACAGAACTAAATGTATATAATGGAACTCCATCCTCTCGATATACAACTGGATCTGATAAACTAAGTAAATCAATATCAACTTTATCTTTAAGGATATCATCCCATTGCACTCTCTCAGAATTCATTAAAAATCTCCAGTGAGGCTTCCGACCTTCACTCTCAAAATCAGTTTTTTGTTTTTCGGTCAACTTTAATGATGATCTATCATAGACAGGCTTTCCTCCAGCTGCCATTTGAAGCTTTCTTTTTCTGTCTAGTTCTTCTGGGGTTTCATAACAAGGATAAATCCTTCCTAGTTCAACTAGCTGATTAAATCTTTCCTTGTACACGTCAAACCTTGAAGATTGATTGAAAGTTTCATCATAATCTATTCCAAGCCACTCAAGATCATATTTAATCTTTGATGTAAATTCTTCTTTTGACCGTTCCAGATCTGTATCATCAATTCGCAGTATAAATTTTCCATTATTTGTTCTTGCATAAAGCCAATTAATTAGAGCAGTTCTGATATTGCCTAGATGTAATAGGCCTGTAGGACTTGGTGCAAATCTTGTAATAGTTGACATGATTAATCTCCCTTAACGTCCCTGAATCCATTAGTAATTGGATATCTTCTATCATATCCAAAATTTCTCTCTGAAATTTTCACACCTGGGGCACCTTGACGACGCTTGTATTCAGAATTGTATAACATATTTTGAACTCTAATAACGATGTCTTCATTATACCCTGCGCTTACAACTTCATTAACAGAACTTTCTTTTTCAACCAATAAATACAATATTTTGTCCAATATATCATATGGGGGTAGAGTGTCTTTATCCATTTGATCAGGCTTTAATTCAGCAGTTGGTTCTTTTGTAATTATATTCTGAGGAATTAGATCAATTTTTTTATATAATGAAATAGATGGAATATTTTTATTTCTCCATCTAGCTAACTCATACAGATTAGTTTTATATAAATCTTTAACAACAGAAAAACCTCCGCACATATCACCATAAAGAGTAGAGTAACCAACAGAAACTTCAGATTTATTTCCGTTTGTCACAACCATATGACCAAATTTATTTGAATATGCCATCAAAAGCATTCCTCTCGCTCTCGATTGAATATTCTCTTCAGTAATATCTTTGTCTTTGTTTACAAAAAGAGGTTCAAGAGTACTTTCATAAGAATTAACAATATCTTCAATTGCAATACTTCTTGTTTCAATATCAAGATTCTTACCTAACTGAGTTGCATCGTTATTGCTATCATCACTTGTGAACTTTGAAGGCATTAGAATGCCTTTCACTTTGTCAGGCCCTAAGGCGTCAACTGCAACACATATACTGAATGCACTATCAATTCCACCGGATATGCCAACTACAACACCTGGAAATTTATTTTTGCTTACGTAATCTCTTAGACCTAAAATTAATGCGGAATAAACTTCATCAGAATTATCAGTCTCTTTAAGCTCACTCTCATCAATAATAATTTCATTAGATGGCGAAATTTTTATTTTTTTATACTCTTCATTAAAATGATTTGCTTGAAATAATACTTTTTCTCGATCAATTACAAATGAATTGCCATCAAAAACTAATTCATCCTGTCCTCCAACTTGATTTACATAAACAAGTGGGGCCTGAATTGATTTAGAAAAATTTGCTGCCAATTGCCTTCTTTGTTTTGGCTTATCAATTTCATAAGGAGAGGCATTAAGAGATATAGCTATATCAATTTTATCTTTTGGCAATCGATACTGAGTTTCATCAACCCATACGTCTTCACAAATGAACACTCCCAAAGTTTTATCTTTTATATTGTAAACATTAAAATCTGATCCTCTTTTAAAAACTCTTTTCTCATCAAATACCCCATAATTGGGTAAAGCATTTTTAAAATGCTTAAATGTTATCTCTCCATCAGCTGCTATGATGGCAGCATTAAATAGTTGTCCATCTTCCAGCCAAGGCATTCCAAATAAAACCTCACAATTTTTTGATTTCGTTGCGCTAGTAATCTCATTAGCTGCTTTATTAACTTCTTTTTGAAATGCTGACTTTAGTACGAGATCTTCTGGAGGATATCCAGTCAACATTAACTCTGAAAAAATAATTAAATCACAATCACTAAACTCAGAAATAGCATTCAAAATAAGGTTTTTGTTAGCTTGAATATCTCCAACCTTTGGGTTTGTTTGCGCGATTAATATAGATAAATTTTCTGACATTGAATTAATAATACAACTGATAATTCAGTTGTAATTAGTTGGCAATCGTAATTTTAGGATTGTTACTTTCCTGAGATTGTCTCAGCTTATCTGATATCAGAAATGCCAATTCTATAGCCTGACTTGCATTAAGCCTTGGGTCACAATGAGTATGATATCTTGCGGACAAGTCTTCATCTTTTATGGCTTGGGCGCCACCCATGCACTCCGTAACATTTTGACCTGTCATTTCTAGATGAACTCCTCCAGGATAAGTTCCTAATTCATGATGAATATCAAAAAATGACTCAACCTCATTTAGAACTCTTTCAAAAGGTCTCGTTTTGAATCCAGAATTCGATTTAATCGTATTTCCATGCATTGGATCACATGACCATATCAATTTGTGATCAGAATTTATAAATGGCTTGACTAGTTTTGGAAGTGCGTCTCTAATTTTATCATGACCAAATCTACATATTAAAGTAATTTTTCCCGCCTCATTTTCAGGATTTATAATATCTATGAGTTTTTTTAATTCGTCAGGGTTAAGGGACGGTCCACATTTAATACCAATTGGATTTTTGATACCCCTGCAAAACTCAACATGTGCTCCATCTGGTTGACGAGTTCGATCTCCTATCCAAACCATATGTGCTGAAGTATCATACATTTCACCTGAAGTACTATCCAGTCTTGTCATTGCTTCTTCATAAGGTAACAATAAAGCTTCATGACTCGTATAAAAATCTACACTTCTTAATCTCTTCGTGTTCTTTGATGAAATTCCAATAGCTTCCATGAACTCAAGTGTGTCAGAGATACGATTTGCAATTTCTCTATATTTTTGTCCTTGCAGGCTATCATCAACAAACCCCATGTTCCATTGATGAACTTTAGAAAGATCTGAAAACCCCCCTTTAGCAAATGCACGAAGTAAATTAAGTGTTGCCGCAGCTTGAGTATATGCCTGGATCATTCTATTGGGATCTGGAACTCTACTCGCTTCATCAAAATCCATACCATTTATAATGTCTCCCTTATAACTGTCTAGTTCAACACCATTAATTTCTTCCTTTGGAGCACTTCTGGGTTTTGCAAACTGACCTGCCATTCTTCCAACTTTCACAACAGGACAATTTCCAGCAGCAATTAAAGTAACTGACATTTGTAGTAAAACTTTAAATGAGTCTCTTATATAGTCTGCATTGAAGTCATCGAAACTTTCAGCACAATCCCCACCTTGAAGAAGGAAGGCTTTTCTATCTGATACTTTGCCAAGATTTCTTTTTAATTCTCTCGCTTCACCAGCAAACACGAGAGGTGGAAAACTAGCCAACTGTTTTTCAACTTTGCTAAGTTTTTCTTGATCTGGATATTCAGGTATATGAAGTGCCTTATATTTTCTCCAGCTATTTGCAGACCATTTAGTCATATTTAAATAATTTGTTAATGTTGATCGATTTATAGTACCAAATAATGTAAATTACTAGAAAACAAGTTGAAGTGTATGAAAATTAATGGTTTTTAAAGGATTTTATCATTCGTTGAACCCTATATTTTTATCAAAAAGATGAAAAAAACAATCTTATTGCCATTTTTAGTTATTATTATTTTCTCTTCTTCAATAATTAATAACTTTGCTGAAACTATGTTTAAAGATAATTTTCAAGATCCCAATAAATGGGAATTTATTTCTGACAATGTTATGGGTGGTGTTTCAATTGGCAAAGTTCAATACCAAAGTGATACAGCAGTTCTAAGTGGCAATGTTTCTACAGAGAATAACGGCGGCTTTATTCAAATAAGAATGAGTTTAGACAAAATTGAACTTGATAAAGCAAAATCAATAAAACTGATTGCAAAAGGAAATAATCAAAAATATTTTGTTCATTTAAGAACGACAGGAACATTATTGCCATGGCAATACTATCAAGCTGAATTTATTGTAGAAGAAAATTTCAAAGAATTTATTTTACCTATCGAAAATTTTAAAAAATCTGGCTCATTAATGCTCAAAAAAGTAAATCCTAAGAAAATTACTTCTATAGGATTAGTTGCTTATGGAAGGGATCATGAAGCTGAACTAGTTATAAAGGAAATTGAATTTATAAATTAACTCATTTGATTTAATTCTAATCTATTGATAAAAAAATAATAGATTGGGGTTAAGCAAACTGAAATACCAATTACGATTGGACCTATCATCTCAAATAAAATAAAGGTTAATGCACCTAAGCCTAAAAGTATAAAGAGCTCCAAGTATGATTTAATAAATTTTTCATTAAAAGCTGCAATGATGATCAATATATTTACTGGCAAATAGAGCAATACTGATGTAATTGCACCTGGACTAAAATCAGTAAAATAAAAACTAAAAAAAATATGAAAAAAAGCATTAATGATTTGAGTTGTCATTAGAAAGAATAATACTATATGTGCACTTGCTCTATTATTTTTAATCAGATGTATAAAAATAAATATTAAAAGAAGTGAACTTAATATAATTAATATTGTTTCAGTTGAAATGGTATTATTATCTGAAAAATACTTTAATCTCCATTCCCTAAAATTAAATATAATATGCTCTTCAAAATGATGAATTGCATAAATCAATGGACCAAGGACTATCAGATTTCTAAACTTGTCCATAGGCAATAAATTTTATTCGACGGTGACTGATTTTGCAAGATTACGAGGCTGGTCAACATCATTACCAAGCTCAACAGCTGTATAATATGCAAGCATTTGGATTGGAATGGTATAAATTAAAGTTTCTAAAATTGAGTCTACGACCGGTAAACGAAATATTTTCCAGATATTTTCTGACTCTGACTGCAATGAACTATCGTCTGTAATCATCAAAATTTTACCACCTCTTGCAATTACTTCTTGGATATTTGAAATTGTTTTATGAAATAACGGTCCTGATGGAACTATACAAACAACAGGGAGTCCATTTTCAATTAATGCTAATGGACCATGCTTCATTTCACCAGCCGGATAACCTTCAGCATGAATATATGAAATTTCTTTAAATTTTAGCGCTCCTTCAAGTGCAAGAGGGAAAGCTGTTCCTCGTCCTAAATACATTACTCCCTTTGATCCAATTAATTCTTTTGCGGTATCTTTAAGCGCATAAGATCTTTGAATAGCTTCTTCTATTATCTTTGGAGATGTAAGCATTGATTTACACATTATTTGATTTTGATTATTAGAAATTAAATCTTTGGATGAGCCACAAATAATTGATAGAGAAAGTAATGTAACTAATTGAGCTGTGAATGCTTTTGTTGATGCAACACCTATTTCGGGTCCAGCTTTGGTGTATATAATATGTTTACTTTCTCTTGCAATTGAACTGTTGACTACATTAACAATACTCAATGTTTCAGCATTATGAGTATTACAATAATTTAGTGCTGCCAGGGTGTCAGCTGTTTCACCTGATTGAGACACAAATACATATAAAGTGTCTTTACTGATGATTGGATCTCTATAGCGAAACTCTGATGCCATGTCACATTCTGAAGGAACTTTCGATTGTTGTTCAAAAAAATATTTTGCAATCATGCAGGAGTAATAAGCTGTACCACAAGCAATAAGATGTACCTTATTTACTTTTTGCCAGTTAATTTTTAAATCTGGATTTGATATAATTGAATTGTCGTAGTCAATAAATTGCCTAAGTGTGTCACCAACAGACCTTGGCTGCTCATGTATTTCTTTCTCCATGAAATGATTAAAGGTTCCCTTTGATGTATCATCTTCAGAAATTGAGAGGTTAACATACTCTCTATTTACACTTTTCTCTTGCTGGTCAAAAATTTGGATATTGTGATTATCAACTATGACAATATCTCCATCTTCAAGATAACAAACCTCGGTTGCAACTGAACTTAATGCGATTGTATCAGATCCCACAGAGCTTCCCTTTTCTCCACGGCCTGCAACTAAAGGACTACCTTTTTTAGCTCCAATAATAGTATCTTTTAGGTCTTTAAACATAATTGCTAATGCATATGACCCTTCTAATCTCTGAACTGTCAGACTAACTGCTTTATAATAATCATTTTCTTTATTTAAATTTTGAGTAAGTAGAGCTGTAATTACTTCAGAGTCAGTATCGGAGAGAAAATTATAATCTGACTTTATATCTTTTTTAATTTCTTCCGCATTTTCAATTATTCCATTATGAACAACTGATACTAAAGATGAAGAATGGGGATGTGCATTTTTTTCTGAAGGGACTCCATGAGTAGCCCAACGAGTATGCCCGATACCAACGTGACCATCAATAGGATCATTTTTGAGTCTTTGAATCAAATTATTAAGTTTACCCTGAGTTTTTCTTTCAATAATATTACCACCACTAAAAACCGCTAATCCTGCTGAGTCATATCCACGGTATTCTAATTTAGATAAACTATTTATTATATCTGATGAAACTGGTTGATTACTTGAAATGCCGATAATTCCGCACATAATTATTTCTTCTTAATCTTTCGATGCCAATTCTTAATTTCAATTTGATTAGTTCGTTCAATTCCTAATGCTTTTTCCTTAATATTTTTCGAAATTGCAGAGCCTGAGCCAACATATGCTTTTTTTCCAATCTTTACAGGCGCTATTAATGATGAATTCGAACCGATGAAAGCACCATCTTCAATAATTGTTTTGAATTTATTTTTTCCGTCATAATTACAAGTTATCGTACCTGCCCCAATATTTACATCTTTACCTATTTCTGTGTCACCAATATAGGTAAGGTGGTTTACTTTTGAGTTTTTATCTATTTTTGATTTTTTAATCTCAACAAAATTTCCAACTTTTACATCATCTTTGATATCTGCTCCAGGTCGGAGCCTTGCAAAAGGTCCAATAGTAACATCTTTCCCTATTGAACAATCCTCTAAATGGGAAAATGATAAAATTTTTGATCCCTTCCCTATCCTTACATTCTTTCCAATAAATACATTTGGATAAATTACGACATCTTTATCTATCTTTGTATCTTCGGAGAAATATACTGTTTCAGGATCAACTAAAGTAACACCCTTAATCAAGAACTTTTCTCTTAATTTTGATTGTGCAATGTACTCAGCTACTGCAAGTTCTTTTTTATTATTTACTCCCATAAATTCATCTTCATTTACTAATATACTTTTTGTGTCAACGTTATCATAGTACGCAAGCTTAAAAATATCTGTAAGATAATATTCTTTTTTCTTATTCGTTTTATTATTAATTTTCGGTATTAATTTTTTTAAAATATCAAGATCACAACTAAAAATGCCAGAGTTACATACTTGATGACGCTCTCCTTTTCCAAGTTCATTCTGCTCGATTACCTCTGATACATTTCTTTTATTATCAAAAATAACCTTTCCATATGAATTTTTTTCATCACTAATAAATGTTAAAAGATTTATATTTTTTTTAGTAACATTCTTAAGCACTTTCCTCATTGAACTCAGCTCTATTAGCGGAAGATCGGCGTATAGAATTAATGCATTCCCTGATGTCTTCTTTATCTTTGGCAAACAGCTTTTAATTGCATCAGCAGTTCCATTTTGATTTTTTTGAATAACAACCTTAACGTCAGGAAATACAAAATCTTTTCTATTGCTTAATTCTTTGTTGACAATCAAGTATATTTTTTTTGGATTTAACTTTTTCGCTTGATCAATTACATGATTAACCATTGGTTTACCAGCAATGGAGTGTAAAATTTTTGGAAGAGTAGAGTTCATTCGCGTACCCTTACCTGCAGCTAATATAAATATATTTAAATTTTTCATTGGAATTTTCACAAAAATAATCAATATGTATCAAAAGTATCTTAAAAAATTATTTCAAAGATTTACTCAAATATGGAATTAGATAACAAAAAATTATTTATTTTTGATTTAGACGGAACTTTGGTAGATACAGCGCCAGATTTTAAGAATTCTCTGAATTATATGCTCTCCGAAATGGGAGAGAATACTGTTGAATTAAGCGATATCAGAAATTGGGTTGGATATGGAGCTCGAGAATTAATTCGTCGAACGGTTGAAGCAAAGAATATCAAACATAATGATAAGAAAATTAATGAAATGTTAAGAATTTTTTTACTCCATTATACACATAATATTGACGACGACAGTATCCTTTACAATAATGTTGAAAATTTTCTAAGATATTTAAAAAAAAACAATATCAAAACAAGTGTTTGCACAAATAAGATGGAATCTTTGAGTATTATGCTTTTAGAAAAACTTGGTGTTCTTAATCTTTTTGATTATTTAGTAGGAGGAGATACTTTTAAAAAAAGTAAACCTGATCCTTATCCACTAATTCAAATTTGCGAAAAATTAAACGTGGATGCAAATGACTCAATAATGGTTGGTGATAGTATTACTGATCTTAAAGCGGGACATGCTGCTAATATGCCTGTTGTACTTGTTGATTATGGCTATACAGACGACGCTAGCATCTATGATCATGCAGACATGGTCATCAATGATTTTGAACAAATGAAAACTTTACTAAATAGCTAGGATTATTAATTTTTAACTTTTGCAAACATATGTGCTGTATGTTCGCCACCATTAAATAAAGCCTTAGCATCAGACATATCAGATATTTCAGACCAATTCTCAGCAATGCTATCAGGATTAATATCATCTTCAGCAAAGCCTACGCCAGCTGCTTGAGAGATTTCAACTTTTGCAAATACTCCTGCACCAGCTGAAAGCATGATGCCTGTAGGCGCATCTTCAGAAGCCATAAATAAAACCGCAGGTGAAACACTCTCAGGTTTTAATTTTTGAAACACATCTTCAGGCATACCTAAATTTTCAGTCATTCTCGTTGCAGCTACAGGGATAAGTGAATTTACTTTTATATTATTTTTTTGCCCCTCAATTCGAAGAGTATTCATAAAACCAACAACACCCATTTTTGCAGCACCATAATTTGATTGACCAAAATTACCAAATACTCCAGATGAAGACGAAGTCATGATAATTCTACCATACTGCTGCTCAACCATAATTGGCCATACAGCTTTCGTACAATATACTGATCCCATTAAGTGAACATCGACGACAAATTCAAAATCATCGAGAGTTACTTTTGCAAATGATTTATCTCTTAAAACGCCAGCATTGTTAACAAGGATATCAATTCTACCGAAGGCAGCCATCGCATCTTCAACAAGTTTTGAGACGCCAGCTTTGTCAGTTACACTGGAGCCATTTGCAATTGCCTCACCACCCATATCTTTAATTTCTTGAACTACTTTTTCTGCTGCTTCACTTGATCCACCAGAACCATCAACAGCACCACCTAAATCATTAACTACAACTTTTGCTCCTCTTTCTGCAAATTGTAGAGCATGACAACGACCTAATCCTCCGCCTGAACCAGTTACGATTGCGACCTTGTCTTTAAAGCTAATTGTCATTCTTTTCTCCCTGTAAATATGAAATATTTAAACTTTTAGTATCCGCCTCTGATGGTTGAAGATCCATCTATGGGTTCAATATTGCTTTGAGTTAAGCCAACAAATCTTTTCATATGAAAATCAACATTACCAAATAAGACACCTAGCATCGTTGCACGCTTAAAATAGTGACTGATCATATACTCATCGACCATTCCCATTCCACCGTGTAATTGAATTGCACTCTCACCAACAAACTTAATTGATTGACCTATTCTAGCTTTAGCGCCTGAGACAGCCTTTTTTCTCTCATCAGCATTGCTCAAATCTGCAGTTACTGCAGCATACAAGATTGACTTAGCTTGCTCATATTCAATCATCATATCAACTAACTTATGCTGTATAGCTTGGTTTTTACTTATTGGTTGACCGAACTGCTTTCTTTGTTTGCAATAATCAATTGTTGAGTCTTTTAATACTTGCAAAACTCCTACAGCTTCTGAACATGCAGCAATTGTGGCTAGATCAATTACTTCTTCTACAACTGGATATGCCTTATCAACTTCTCCCAGTACCATATCACTACTGATTTTAAGGTTTTCAATGATAACTTCTGATGCTCTGTATTCGTCAATAGTGGGGTATGTTTGAAGGGTTATTCCATTACTTTTGATATCTGCTAAGAATAGTGTAATCCCATCCTCAGATCTTTGCTCACCCGATGTGCGAGCGGCAATAATTATGTGAGTTGCCATCGACGCTCCAAACACAACTGATTTAAAACCGTTTAAAGTGTATTCATCACCATCTTTTGTAGCAGATGTTTTTACATCAGATAAATCAAACCTACTTTGAGGTTCAACATAAGCGAAAACATATCTGGATTCACCTTCTATGATTTTTGGAATGATTTCATTTGCTTGACTTTCATTAGCCAGCTTAGAGATCAAGTTGCCCGAGAGAAGAATTGATGGCATAAAAGGTTCAACTACCAGACCTTTTCCAAACTGCTCCATCACAACCATTGTATCAACTGCTGTACCACCTAGTCCACCATGATCTTCCGAAAATGGAACAGATAGTAAACCTAATTCGGCAAACTTAGACCAATTCTCAGGCTTCCAGCCTTCTTCAGTCTTGACAATCTTTTCTCTTGTTTCCCAATTATAGTCGTCACGCACAAAAGCGGTAACCATATTTTCTAAGAGTGTTTGCTCTTCGGTGAGTTCAAAATGCATATGGGAAGTCTTTCTATAGACCTAACACCATTTTAGCAATGATATTCCTTTGTATCTCATTTGAACCACCATAAATTGAGGCTTTTCTGAAATTAAAATATGATCCAGAGAGGTTCGTAGAATATTCTGGTCCTACATACTCATTACTTAATGAAGTACCCATATGAGGATTAGCGTAATAACCTACAGCTTCCATTGCTAGTTCAGTTAGTTTCTGCTGCATATCAGTACCTTTAATCTTCAGTAAAGAAGACTCAGGGCCAGGACCTTTGCCGGCAGAGTCTTTAGCAAGAGTTCTGAGTTCAGTATATTCGAGAGAAGTTAATTCTAACTCAGCCTCAGCAATTTTTCTTTGAAACGCAGGATCCTGAATTAAGGGCTCGCCATAGGACATCTCTGCAGCAGCTATTTGTTTAATTCTCTCAATAGCTTTTTTAGAACGAGCTACTTGAGCAATACCTGATCGTTCATGAGCCAATAAAAACTTAGCATAAGTCCAACCCATATTTTCTTGACCAATCAAATTCTCAGCAGGAACCTTTACGTTGTCAAACCATACTTCATTAACTTCATTGATTCCGTCCATTAGATAAATTGGTCTTACCTCAATACCTGGTGTCTTCATATCAATCAGTATAAAAGAAATACCTTCTTGTGGCTTAGCCGCTTCAGGATTTGTTCTTACTAAACAAAAAATCCAGTCCGCATGTTGAGCTAAAGTTGTCCAAGTTTTTTGTCCATTTATAATATAATGATCTCCTTCTTTTACAGCTGTAGTTTTTAATGATGCTAAATCAGAACCAGATCCTGGCTCGGAATAACCTTGGCACCAAAATACTTCGCCGCTTAAAATTCCGGGTAAATGTTTTGCTTTTTGTTCTTCATTTCCAAACGTATAAATAACCGGAGCACACATTTGAGGACCAAATGGAGCAACAATTACACACTCAGCTCGTGCACACTCTTGTTCAAATATATATTTTTGTGTTGGAGTAAATCCAGCTCCACCATATTGCTCTGGCCAGCCAGGTACAGACCAACCTTTATTTTTTCCAAGGATTTTATGCCAAGTTGTGAGATCTTCACGACTTAATTCTTCATTATTTCTTTTCTTCTCAGCAATCGAGTCTCTCAATGACTGAGGGTAATTATTTGCAATAAAATCTCTAACCTCTTTTTGAAAAGCAAGGTCTTCAGAAGAAAAAGTAGTATCCATAGAATCTCCGTAAAATTAATTAAATGAGTAAATAATGTCTAAATTCAGTAATTTCAACACTAAAAGTTATATATTGACACTATTAATGTCAATAGATGTTAATAACTTATTAATGTATTTTATACTGATTTAATAAATTTATTTTCAAATAAATCAAATAGATAGAATGCCCCTAGTCCATACATTACTGTAGAAAGCAAAGTATTTTGGAAGAATGGTAGAGCCATTATGTAACAACTAATAAGTCCATTTATATCTTGAGAATACATACTGCTTCCAGGCCATACAGCGAAATTGGTCACAATGAAGAAAATAAATGCTCCTGAAAAGAGGGCCACTAATCCTTTTAAATACGTAAATTTAGAAACTAATAAAAAACCTATTGCAACATTAAGCATGATTGCAAAATAAATAATAGAAATACTTGAATGAAAACCTAAGACTAAATCACTCAAAAACATAGCCAACAACGGAACCATGAAAGCTAATAACTTTTTATCTAACATTGCTCCCGCAAAAACAGCCATTCCTAACAGCGGGGTAAAGTTTGGTGGATGAGGGATTAACCTGCTAAAAGCCAATATTGCAATTAAAATAAAAATTGATGAAGTTCTTATATTAATATTTTTCATTAAATCTGACATTACATGTTAGTTATCTAAAGTGCAATAGTTTAGACTTATCTAAAACAATATTAAAACTGATAATCTAATCCTATAAATACTTGCCTAGGTAATCCAGGATAACCTGAGACCTGTTCATAGGTTTCATCAGTAAGGTTATTAATTCTAAAATTTAATAATGAATTACTATTTAAATCATATCGCATACCTAAATTAATAATTTCATAAGAGTCAATAACAGCTGAGCCAGTATCATAGTGCTTTTCAACTGCATTCAGACTTCCGTAAATATCAATTTTATTACTTAAGTTATAATTTATTGAAGCAGTTAATGTATTATTGGGCCGTCTCACAAGAACTTTCTCGTCAGTCATCAAGTGAGTATGACTTAACTTTATTTCTGACTTATCATTTGGGTAAATATTAACAAACGTTTCAATTCCATCACGCTCTGATTTGCCTGAAGCATTATAATAACCTGATAAAGCCCATGAAATACTATCATCTATTTCACTCATAAAATAAGTTGAACCCATCGAAACATTGCTCGAAATATAATTTACAAATCCAAAATCATAACCAAAGCTTGTTTCTGGATCTAAGTTTGTATTCCCGTAAGTTCCATCATACATTTCACTCAAAGATGGAGCTCTAAAACCTGTGCCAATACTAAGTTTAAAAATAAGGCCAGAAAGATTTTGAGAAACATGATTTGCAGTAAATCTATAAGTTTCATGAGTTCCGAATTCATCGTTGTCATCAAGTCTTATGCCAGCTAGCAAAGTTGTAAGTTGTCCTATCTTGAGCTCATTTTGAGCAAAATAACTTATTTCAGAAACACTATCATTGTTACTTGGTCCATAAGTGCCTGTATATTTTTCAGATTTTGTTTCAAGTCCAAAAAATGCTATGTTATTTGAGTTTAGCAAGTACTTAGAATTTAATTTAAATCCTTCAACTTCAGAATAGTAACTTGCATCGGCCCATCTCCCATAAGACTTTCTATCAAAATCAGAATTATTATACTCTACCCTAATATTTGATTTAGGATTTAGATCAAAACTAAGTCCAGCTCTAAAGAAAGTATAATCATTATCTGCATAAATATCTTTTGACTGTGATACAGACTCATCAAATTCAACACGACCAGCTTCATTTTTATAGCTTAAATCAAATATAAGTTTTTCAAAATTTCTGCTCAAATTAAGACTGATAGAGCTTTGATCAAAGCCATCTAAATCATCGTTACCTGCCGACCTCACATTAATGCCATCAGTTTCAAATTCATTTAAATTCAAATTAATATTAAAATCATTAACAGCAAAAGCTAAACTTGAAGATAGATTAGAGGTACCATCACTTCCTGTATATGCGCCTACTTCATTATTAAAAATGCCTTTTTTAGTTATAATATTAATGACACCTCCCATTGCATCAGCTCCAGCAATTAAACTTTGTGGGCCTAATACTATTTCTATTTGTTCTATATTATTTAACATTAAAGTTGCTAATACTGGTGTAGTTCCAAGTGCAGACGGATCATTTAAATCAATTCCGTCTAACATAATTTTAGTCATATCGGAGTCATGACCTCGAGAAAATAAACCGACCGTTCCACCAAAGCCATTTGTAACAGCATTTATTCCAGGAACGGTGTTTAGAATTTCACTCACTGTTGTATATCCGCTAGCCTCAATATCGCTTGCAGTGATTACGGTTACACTGCTACCAATTCTATTAAGGGGCATTTCATATCCACTTGGTGTAACAACAATTATAGGTGTATTAGTGGCCATAACTAAATGATTTGGAATTAAAAATAAAAAAATTAATAGTAATCGTTTCAACACAGTACCTCCTTAGCTTTCGCTATTTATGTGCAACGAAAATGAGTGAATTTCTCAATGGTCGTAGCAGTTAACTTTTTTAAGTCACCACTACTTTTTTCAAGTCCAAATGATTTTCCCGATCAATTGAGGATGACAATTCCATTGGCAGGTCTCCTGACTTACAAATCAATACCTAAACATGCCTTCCCAAGAATTCTCAGTGGCCTAATTTGTTTAAGCTCCTTGCTTACAGTTGCGGGAACAGTTACGGATTTAAACCGTATTCCCTATTAATCACTTTTCAGTGAACCAATATTGTTATTGTTATTTAAATTGAATAAAATTACAACAGGAATAATGAAAACCTTTATAAATCAGAAACCTTTGTCTTTTAACTTCAATGAAAAATTGACAGAAACAATCATCTCACCGTTTGGCTTTAGAGAATATGATGCTCGTTGGCTCTATCCTAATGATGTAAATAAAAAAGGATTAGAAGTTTTTGGCTATAGTCTTGGTCAATATATTTGCAAAAGAGTCAAAGTTGGTGCTTCTGTTGTAGTTGGACATGATTATCGCTCTTATTCAGAAGAAGTGAAATATCATGTTGTAAAAGGCTTACTTTCAGCAGGTTGTAATATCATTGACATTGGGCTGTCTTTATCACCCATGGTCTACTTTGCCCAGCATCATTTAAATACTGATGCTCTAGCTATGATTACTGCGAGTCATAATGACAATGGTTGGACAGGAATTAAATGCGGAATTGAAAAATCTCTAACATTTGGACCTAATGAAATGAGAGAAATTAAAGAATTAGCATTGTCTAATGATAATTATCAAGCAAAGGAACAGGGAAAGTATGAATTTATAAACGATTTAAAAGATCATTATCTGCATTATTTGATAAAAGATTTTAAATTAAAGAATAAGCTAAAGATTGTTGCCGCGTGTGGCAATGGAACTGCTGGGGCTTTTGCTCCAGAAGTGTTAAGAGCAATAGGATGTGATGTCATTGAGCTTCACTGTGATTTGGATCACTCTTTTCCAAATTATAACCCAAACCCCGAAGATCTCGTTATGTTGAGAGATTTATCAGATTCTGTTCTTGAGCATAAAGCTGATGCCGGCTTTGGATTTGATGGGGACGGAGATCGAATAGGAGTGGTTGATAATTCAGGTGAAGAGATTTTCTCGGATAAGATTGGACTTCTCCTTGCACAAAATATTTCTAATGTCCACCAAAACTCTACATTTGTAGTCGATGTAAAATCAACTGGACTATATTTTAATGATCCAATTCTTAAAAAAAATAACTGTACTGTTGATATGTGGAAAACAGGACATTCACATATGAAAAGAAGAGTCAGAGAATTGAATTCTATTAGTGGATTTGAAAAAAGTGGTCACTTTTTTATCAATGATCCACTTGGTTTAGGGTTTGATGATGGATTAATGTCTGCAATATTAATGGCCAAGCTTTTGGATGAAGAGAAAGATTCATCATTATCTGAAATAAAAAATTCATTACCAATAACATATCAATCACCCACTATGGCCCCGTATTGTGCCGATGATGAAAAGTACCAAGTAGTTGATGAAATGATTGATAAAATAAATTCTATGTTTCTTAATAAGGAAAGTATTATAAAACAAAAAATTAAAAATATTATTACTGTGAATGGAGTAAGATTTGAACTTGAAAATGGGTCTTGGGGACTAATAAGAGCTTCATCAAACAAGCCTTCTTTAGTTATCGTTATAGAAAGCCTAAGCTCTAATGATGAAGTGAAAAAAATTTTTAATTTTATTAATAGTCTTTTGGATGCAACAGGAAAAGTTGGTGAATACGATCAATCTATTTAATTATAGACCTGCCCACTCTATGAATAGCCGTACTGCCATTATAAAAATAAACACAGCAAATAATTTATTCAATTTTTCTTTAGATAAATAATGAGCAAGTCTCACTCCTAATGGTGCTGCTAACATTGTCATTGGAGTAAACATCGCAAGTCCCATAAAGTTAACGTACCCAAGACTTAATGGTGCGCTTACTCCATTTAGAACTCCTGAAATTATAAAACCAATTGTTCCAGGAATAGCAATAAATGCTCCGATACCTGATGCTGTGCCAATTGCTTTATGAATTTCAAAACTGTGAAGTTTCAATAAGGGAACACTTAAGGATCCTCCTCCAATACCAATTATAACAGAGAAAAATCCTATTGCTGCACCATACAAATGTTTTAAAATATTTTTTGGAAATTCAACTGCTATTCTCCATGCATCGTTCCAGAAAAAAAACTGAAGTGAAACTAGTAAAAGTAAGCTTGAATAGATAAAGATAAGCGTTTTACCAGTTAAACTTGAAACTATAAAGGCTCCAAGTACCACTCCTGCTACTACTGAATAAGATATTGTTTTTAATAAAAAAATATCTACAGATTTTCTTTTTGCATGACTTAATGCTGAGACGATTGAAATTGGTATAATATTTGCTAATGAAGTTCCAACAGCAAGATGCATTCTGATATTTTCATCTACTTCTGCCAGTGTAAAAATATAATATAAAGTTGGAACAACTACAACGCCTCCACCAACTCCAAATAATCCAGCAATGATGCCAGTAAAAATTCCAGCAGAAATTAATAGAATTAATAAAAGATAAAGGCTCTCAGGAGGAACGTTACTAAGAATGGTGGAGAACAAAAAATTATTTGTTAGTTTTTACCAGATGGAAGATCTTTGAAGGCTACTTTCTTATCCATTCTCTCATCTTGAGGTAAACCTAAAACTCGTTCAGCAATAATATTGCGAAGGACTTCGTCGGTTCCTCCGGCAATTCTTAATGCTGTTGAGAAGAAAAGACCATTTTGGAATAAATTATTCATTACTGGATTTTTATCATCAAGCACATAACCATTCATATCCATTAAATCAAGTGCATATGAAGAAACATCTTGCATTTTTGAAGCTGTAACTAATTTACTTATGGAAAGTTCTGGTCCTGGAGTTTGTCCTTTTGATAAGGCCGTAATACTTCTATACTTTGTATATTGAAGTCCTCGAGATTGAACATACCAATCAGCAATCTTTTGCCTAACTTCAGAGTTCTTTATTGCTGGTCCATCTTCAACTTCTACTTCTTTTGTTAGGTCAAATATTTGATCAAAATCAAGACCTGGAGGATCACCAACCGCTAATCTCTCATTCATCAGCGTTGTAAGTGATACTTTCCAACCATCACCTTCTTCTCCAAGACGTTGAGTATCCGGAACACGAACATTATTGAAAAATACTTCATTGAAATTAGCTGATCCTGAAATTTGTTTTATCGGCCTTACTTCTATACCAGGGGTTTTCATATCTAGAAAAAAATAAGTTAAACCTTTATGTTTGACAGCGCTTGGATCAGATCGAGCTACAATCATTCCGTAGTCAGCAAAATGAGCTCCTGAAGTCCAAACTTTTTGACCATTAAGTATCCAATCTGAACCATCTTTTTCAGCCTTCATGCGAATACCAGCTAGATCAGATCCTGCTGAAGGCTCAGAAAATAATTGGCACCATATCTCTTCCCCATTTAACATTTTAGGAAGATATCTTTTTTTATCTTCATCCTTACCCCAAACCATCATAGTTGGGCCTAACATACCAATTCCAATTTCAAAATAACCTGAATGAACAAAATAGTTATGTTCTTCCTGTTGATAAATTACTTGCTCTATTGGAGTGCCACCATATCCACCAAATTCTTTTGGCCATAAAATTGCAGCTAATCCAGCTTCAGCTTTTTTCTTTTGCCATTCTTTTGCTTTTTTTAATGCTTCTTTTGCCGCGTCTTCGCCGCTAACTGTTTCAGGTGCTCCAGCCGAACTTCCGGTTAAACTAACCTCACTTCGTTTTTGTGCATTCTGATCTAAAAACTCTCGAACCTGAGATCTAAATTCTGCTTCTTTAGGGTTGTCGTTAAAATCCATAATTATACTATATTTCTTTTTTCAAGATTTGAAATCAAATTTTCTTTCCACTGGCGAACACTTCCAATATTTAAAGCAAGCTGTTTAGCTCTTCTATAAAATAAATGACAGTCATACTCCCAGGTAAAGCCAACTCCACCATGAATTTGAATATTTTCTTTAGATGCATAGTGAAAAGCATCAATTGCACTAACTCTTGCTCCAGCTGCTGCCACCGGCAACTCATTAGAGTCTGAACTTAAGGCCCACGCACCATAATATGCATTTGATTTTGCTAATTCAATTTTGACATACATATCGGCCATTTTGTGCTTGAGTGCTTGAAATGCTCCAATTTGTTTTCCAAATGCATACCTTTCCAAGGAATATTTTTTTGCCTCATCGAGTGTAACTTGAGCTCCACCAACTTGTTCAAATGCAAACAATACTGCAGCTCGATCAAATATCTTTTGGATCATCTCCCATCCCTCACCTAAGTTACCAAGTAATTCCGCGTCGGCATTACTTAAAACTATTTTTGAAGATGGACGAGATGGGTCAATTGTTTCTAAACTCTCTGATTTAACTCCATCTTGATTTGATTTGACTATAACTAAAGAGAGAGAGTTATTATTTTTATTAGAGTCAGTATTAGCTGCAACTACAATAAAATCTGACACTTGACCGTCATTCACAGGCAATTTTCGACCATTTAATTTACCATCAGTAAAAGTAGAATTTATATTATGTGGTTTTGGAGTACCATTGCCCTCTGATAGCGCAAAAGTTCCAATCATTTCTCCCGAGGCAATTTTTGGAAGATAAGTTTTCTTTTGATCTTCAGTACCAAATAGTTTTACAAATTCTGCAAATAAATAAATTGAAGATGAAAATGGTGTAGGAGCAAGAGAACGGCCAAGTTCTTCAGCAATTACACAAAGCTCTAACATACCAAGTCCTAGTCCCCCATATTCTTCAGGAATGGCAGTTCCTGTCCACCCCATAGTAGAAATTTCCTTCCATAGATCATCAGAATGATTTTTTTGACTATCTTCTAATACTGACCTTACAACAGTTCGATCACACTTATCTGTTAGAAATTTTCTAGCTTGATCACGTAGCAACTTTTGATCGTCTGAAAAGTCAAAATTCATGAATTTAAGTTAAGATTTATCTTCTATTTCTTCTTCATTAGAAACTGAAGTCACTTCTGTTTCTGTATCTGGAGATATTTCATCAGTTGTTTCACTTGATGAGCTTTCTTCAGCTTCAATTGATTGCTCCGAGCTTAATTCATTTTGAATAGCCTCCATGATTGCATCAGAGTCAATTTCACTTTCTTCTGTTGAAGGTGAATTTAGATTTTCATTTTCATTAGAAATCGTTTCATCTTGAATATTATTTTCCTGAACAGAAGTTGGCTTAACATCTATCCGTGGTGCTCTTGAAGTGAATTTTCTTGTAGCAGTTTTCTCCATCTCAGATTTGGATAGGCCTCCTTGATACATTTGTCTAAATGTATCATCTTCGATGACTTCATTTTCATCTTCTTCTTGATAGTCAGCAACTTGTCTTAATTTATTTACAATACTATCTTGAAGCTCATCTTTTGTAATTTTTGCCTCACCTATTTCTCTCAGTGCGATAACAGGTTTTTTATCATTTTCAGGGTCTACAGCTGGTGCAGCACCTCTACCTAATTGAACTGCTCTTTCTTTAGCAAGAATAACAAGTTCATACTGGTTAGTGACTTGTTTTATACAATCTTCTACTGTAATACGTGCCATAAAATTTTTTGAAATTGAATTTGTGTTTTATTGAAATATTTGAATAAATCAAGCTGAATAATTATAAATCAGAATAATTGAAGAATATGATAACAATTTATGCCTAATATTCCTAAGAAAATTAAAAGTCCTTGTGTCAAAATATGCAAATACGATGATGCTTTTATGAATGGAATGGTTTGCATAGGATGTTTCAGAGAGCAGTATGAAATTACTAATTGGCTTCGCATGACTAAAAAAGAGCGAGATCTGGCATATATTGATATTTCAAATAGAAAAAGGGAATACAAAAAATGATTAAGGATATTTCGTGGATATGTAAAAATACTTGGAAGCGAAGCTCATACAATACAATGTGGTGTCTTATTGGTTGTAGTATTGGAGACTTTGGTACAATACTTTTCTTTCAATATTCATCATTTAGTTTGCCAACACTAGCGATTATGACTTTGGCAATTATTAATGGAATAATTACAAGCATTATTCTAGAAACTATAATTCTATCTAAACAAATGAACCTTAGAGATGCATTCAATACAGCAGTTGGAATGAGTCTTATATCGATGCTAATGATGGAAATATCAATGAATGCTCTCGACTGGATTGTTATGGGTGGAGCTAAGCTAAATTTAACTATAATTCCATTAATGCTTTTTGTGGGTTTTATTACTCCTCTTCCATATAACTATTGGCGCTTAAAGAAGTATGGTAAGGATTGTCATTAATAAATGATAAATAGAATTCTAAACATGGATAATGGCATAGTTAATTCTTATGTGATAAATGAGAGTGAAAACTCACCTGAAATATATTTTTCTCATGCAAATGGATTTAATGCTCTGACATACTCCTCTCTGCTCAATAAGATTAAAAAAAATTATCAAATAACTTCGTATGATATGAGAGGTCATGGAGAAACCACGTTACTCGCAGACCATAATCAAATGAGATCTTGGTTAATTTACAAAGATGATCTTGAGCACATATTAGATATCAAAAAAACACCTTCAGTTCTTATAGGACATTCTATGGGTGGTACAGCAAGCTTACTACTTGCTTACGCAAGGCCTGATCTAGTATCTCAATTAATTCTAATTGATCCAGTGATTCTTTCTTATTCATACAGGATAATATATAAGATCTTACAAAAAGCTGGGCTCATGAAGATTCATCCTATGGTCAGAGGTGCTCTTATGAGACGCAATACATGGGAAAATCAAAATGAAGCTGTAGAATATTTTGAGAGAAAAAAACTTTTTAGAAATATATCAAAAAATATCATTGAAGACTATGTCACAGGTGGTCTAAAGAAAAATATCCATCAAAAATATGAACTGAGCTGTCGCCCAGAATGGGAAGCCGCTAACTTTAGATTATCACCTGATGAAATTGGTTTTAATTTAAAAAAAAGCAATATTCCAATAAAGCTCATACTTCCTCCAAATAGTTATGTTTGTAATAGAGAATCTCAAAGAAAACTTGAACGCTTGATGCCAAATATAGAAATTGTTAATATTAAAAATACATCGCACATGCTTCCACTTGAAAATTTTGAAGCTGTAAGTAGTGAAATTAACAAATTTCTTACATAATTATTATCTACAAAATAAAGTTCAAATAAGCTATTCTGAATTTATGAATGATTTTCTAAATATTGTTATTTCTGTTTGGAATAATGGTGCTTTTGGTATCAATTTTAGCAATATCATTATAGGTCTTCTGATCTTATTTGTATTTGTTTTTTTTAGATCAATCTTTACCAGCTTAGTAATGAGTAGATTAAGAGCTGTTGTGAAAAAATCATCTAATCAAATTGATGATGAAGTGTTAGATGCATTTAAGGAGCCAATTAAGTTCATACCTATTGTTGTTGGTGTATATATCGCATCTACCTACATTGATCTGAACGAAACTTTACAAATATTTGCTGATAATCTTAATCGATCATTGATAACAATTCTTATATTTTGGCTGCTGTACAAATTAATTGATCCCTTATCCTATTTTGCACACAAATTTACTGACGTTCTTACTAGCGATCTTGTTGACTGGGGAATAAGAATATTAAAGTTTGCAATTTTTTTCATTGGTGCGGCAGCAGTACTTGAGCTTTGGGGCATTAAGGTTGGTCCAATCTTAGCTGGCTTAGGGCTTCTCAGCGTAGCAATTGCTCTTGGTGCTCAAGATTTATTTAAAAATCTAATTTCAGGAATTTTAATTCTTTTAGAAAAAAGATTTAAAAATGGAGACTGGATTAAAGTTGAGAATATTGTTGAGGGTACAGTTGAAAATATTGGCTTCAGATCAACAATAGTTCGTCAATTTGACTCCTCTCCTGTGATGGTTCCTAATTTTAACTTTGCAGAAAATGCTGTTACTAATTTTTCAAATATGCAAAACAGAAGAATTTATTGGACTATAGGGTTAGAGTACAAAACAAATTTAGATCAACTAAGAAAAATTAGAGACGAAATTGAAGATTATTTAAAAGAAAGTGGAAGCTTTGTATCTGAATCTGAACAGGCCACATTTGTCCGTATAGATAAATTTTCAGATAGCTCAATTGATATCTTAGTTTATTGTTTTGCAAAAACTAAAGTTTGGGGTGAGTGGCTGAAAATTAAAGAGGAACTTGCATATCAAATTAAAAATATTGTTGAAAATAACAATGCTGGCTTTGCATTTCCATCTCAAACAATTTACTACGAAAATATTTAATTAAAATGATTCACTGGAATAAATTTGTTTTAAATCATTATTCCATTTACTTTTATATAAATTAATTAATCTTAAGGCCGAGGTTTCTTTTTTGTGAACCATTTCGTACAAATAATCAATATGTATTGTTTCGTTTTCACCAACGGCATTCAAATTTGATCTCGACTCAAGTCCTTTAGATGAAATTTTTAAAAATTGCTCAGCTATTTCCCATCCATTCCTATCTTTTAATTTAGCATTAAGCCCATTCTTAAATACTGAATTTCTGAAAGAAACTATTTCCTCAAAACTCCATTCTTTTACTATCGATATGGACTCCTCTAGACAATCTGAGCAATATAAAATTCCTGCCCAGAAAGCTGGAAGGGCACAAAGAGATCTATAGCTTCCTGCGTCAGCACCCCTCATTTCAATATATGTTTTTAATCGAACTTCAGTGAATATTGTACTCAAGTGATCGGTCCAATCATCTAAAGTAATTTCTTCACCTTTTATTTCATGAGATTTGTTATTCATTAAATCTTCAAAATTATAATCTAAACAATTTATATAATTTCCATTTCTGATAATTGAATAAACAGGGACTTTTAAAGCATAATCAACGTATTCCTCAAATGAAAAATTTTCACCAACCATTGATCTTAAAATCCCTGTTCTATCATCATCTGTTTTTGTCCATACATAGCCGCGATATGATTGAAAGCCATTCAATTGTCCTTCAAGAAAAGGAGAATTAGCAAATAAGCCTGTCACTATTGGTTGAAGTGCGGCTGAAACCATTATTTTTTTTTTCATATCAAGCTCTGATATATAATCAAAATTAGCTTGAACAGTGCATGACCGATGCATCATATCTAAACCAAGGCCACCTAGTTTTTTCATGTATGGCCTCATGATTTCAGAATATCTTTTTTTTGGAACATGAGGTACGACATCTAATTTTTCTATTGGCAAGAACCCGACACCTAAAAATCCTATATTCATTTTTTCTTCTATCGATTTTACGAACTTTAAATGATTATTTATTTCTCTACATGTTTCATGAATAGTGAATAATGGTGCGCCTGAAAGTTCAAATTGTCCACCTGGTTCGAGAGTAATACTAGCGTTCTCTTTTGAAAGTGCGATAATATTATCGCCTTCATATTTTGGCTTCCAATTATCTTGAATAAATGACTCCAATAAAGTTGATATACTTTGCTCACCTATATAAGGAATTAGAGAATAATCATTCTTATTGAATACAAACTTTTCGTGCTCAGTACCTATTCTTTCATGACCTTTTTCAGTTATTCCATCTTCAAAATATTTAATGAGGTTTTCTTTATTAAGCATGATTTGAAAATTCTTTTATCAAAAATGAAGCAACTATACACGCCGTCTCAGATTTTAAAACACTATTACCCAATGAAATGGGAGTAATCAGCTTGTTTTCTTCGATCAATTTTATTTCTTTATCTGAAAAATCACCTTCAGGTCCAATTAATACTCCTTTAATAATCAAATTTTCATCAGACAATGCTTCACTAATTTTAGAGGCCGCTTCACTTATGCAGCATGCTAAAATGTATTCATTATTTTTTTTTATAAAATCCTCAAAATGAATAGGAACATTTATTTGAGGTATAGAAATCTGATTTGATTGCTCAACCGCTTCTATTGCAATTAACTTTAATCTCTCAATATTAAATGTTTTAAATTGAGTTCGATCCATAATAACAGGTTGAAATTTTGTAATACCTATTTCCGTACATTTTTGAATAATAATTTCAGTTTGAGCCCTTTTAATTGGAGAAAAAAATAAAGTTAATGGATAATTTTTTTTAATTGATTGGATTTTACTTAAAACAGTTCCTGATGCTTTTCTTCGATCAACAGAAGTAAGCTCTAGTATATATTCCTCAATTTCATTAAATACACATACATTATCTCCCACTTTAGAACGCAATACAGATGATAAATAATGTGAATGCTTAGTGTTAAAATCTACAATTTGATTTTTTTCAATTTCTTTGTTTAAGTAAATTCTATTTTTGATTTTCATATTTGATAATAAACATTTAGTATTTATATACACTAACAAGAAAAAATATGTTCAAATATCAAAAAAATTTATTTTTATTGATGAGGCTTGATAAGCCGATCGGCATATATTTACTTTTTTTTCCTTGTGCTTGGGGAATTTTTGCTGCTACCGAGTCGTATGAAAATTTTAAAAAAAATATCTTTTTAATAATAGTTTTCCTTATTGGATCAATTGTCATGCGTGGAGCTGGTTGCATTATTAACGATATTTTTGATCGAGATTTGGATAAAAGTGTTTCTAGAACAAAAAATAGACCAATTGCTTCTGGTGAAATCTCTACACGTGACGCTTTTTTACTTTTTTTATTCTTATCAGGTCTAGGGCTTGCAATACTCTTGTCATTAAACCTGTTGTCAATTCTGATAGGATTTATTTCTTTCCTATTACTGATTATTTACCCGCTCTCTAAAAGAGTTACATACTGGCCACAATTAATTTTAGGAATTACTTTTAATGTTGGCATACTAATTGGTTTTAGTTCTGTAACCGGCAATATAAATTTCTCAATACTATTTTTGTATGTTGCAGGAATTTTTTGGACATTAGGATACGATACAATATATGCTGTTCAAGATATTGAGGATGATCTTAAAATTGGAATTAAATCTACAGCTCTTCTTTTTGGTAAAAATGTAAAAGCTTGGATATTTTTTTTCTATTCTTCCATGCTTATAATGCTTACTATTTATGGAACTTTGTCGCATCTAAATCTCTATTATTTCTTTAGTTTGTTTTTTGTGGCTTTATTGTTATATAGACAAATTATGTATTTAAATTTGGATAATCCAGACATTTGTTTATCTCTATTTAAGAATAATCAATACGTTGGACTTCTTATTTGTTGTGCTTTATTGACTACAATGATTAATTAAAAAATTTATTATGAAATTTGAATCTCTCTCTCAAAATATAATAGAAAAAACAATTAAAGCCGGTGCCACAGATTGTGATGTTGTACTAGCTAAGGGATTTTCAAAATCAATCACTTATCGATTGGGAAAAGTTGAAGATATTGAGGAGTCAAATGGAAGCACTTTTGGAATAAGAGCTTTAATTGGAAATAAACAGGCTTTTATATCTTCTTCTGATGATGATGAGAATAATATAGATAAACTTATCAAAAGATTAATTCAAATGACAAAGCTTGCTCCTGAAGATGAAACTGCATGCTTAGGTGATCCAAATCTTTATGAAAAAGAAATTCAAAACTTAAATTTAGTTCAGAATAATCCAACAGATACGAAAAAATTGATTGATATGGCGAAGCAATGTGAGGAGTCAGCTTTAGAAATTAAAGGCATTACTAATTCAGAGGGCTCAGGCTCATCATTTTCGGAAAGTGAATTTTTTATTGCAAACAATAAAGGGTTTAGCGGTGGATATAGATCATCTACTAATTCGATCTCATGCTCTGTAATTGCTGGCGAAGGTCAACTTATGGAAAGGGATTACGACTACGCAGTATCAAGGCACATTGATGACTTAGACTCGCCGTCTGAAGTTGGCAAATCTTCTGCTAAAAAAGCTATTCAAAGGCTGAATCCAAGAAAAATTGAGTCGTGTAAAACACCAGTTATTTTTGATAAGAGAATTAGTGACGATCTTATAGGTTATTTAGCATCAGCTGTATCAGGAAATTCAATTGCTAGAGGTACAAGTTTTTTAAAAGACTCTCTTAATAAGCAAATTTTTAGTAAAGATATAAATATTATTGATGACCCTAAAATTATAAAAGGTCTAGGCTCGCGTCCTTTTGATGGAGAGGGATTAAAAACAAATAAAAAAGAAATTGTTCAAAATGGAGTTCTTAAAACTTGGCTTCTTAATACTTCAACAGCTAAAAAATTAAATTTAAAATCTACTGGGAATGCTTCTCGTGGAGTAGGCTCTCCTCCTGGAATCAGTACGTCAAATTTATTTATGGCAAATGGGATTAATTCATATGAAGATATGATAAGTTCAACCAAATCAGGTTTCTACGCTACAGAGCTTATTGGAATGGGTGTTAACATAGTAACAGGTGATTATAGTATGGGTGCCTCCGGTATGTGGATTGAAAATGGTGAAATTCAATTTCCAGTCAGTGAAATCACAATAGCTTCCAATTTAAAAGATATGTTCTTAAACCTTAGTGCTGCAAATGATCTAGAGTTTAAATCAAGGTCTAATGCTCCAACCATAAAAATAGATGACATGACTTTAGCAGGAAAATAGTCATTTTTTGATCAAATCTTCAAGTTGCAATTTCTCTATATAAAAATAATCTTTACCTAGAATGACGGGATATCAAATTTTAATCAGACTATTCAAAGATAGTGTAAAGCCTTATGCTATTAAAATATCAAGTTCTTTCTTCTTTATGCTTATTACAGCATTAACCACAGGATTGACTGCATGGATCTTAGACCCTGCAATTGAAAAGATATTTTTGGAAAAAGATACTACAATGTTGGTAATTATTCCTGTTGCAATTATTGTAACATTGCTCTTGAAAAGTCTTGCTACCTATATGCAAACAGCAATTCTTGGGGAAGTTTCTCAACAAATTATTGCTGATACTCAAATTAAAATGTTTTCAAAGATAATTTATTCTGATCTTGCATGGGTTCAGAAAAATCATTCAGGTAAATTAATATCCAATTTTCTATATGATGTAACTCTTCTACAAGACTCAGTTAGTAGTAGTTTAGCCAATGGACTAAGAGATTTGTTGACACTTATATGCCTGATTGGAGTGATGTATTATCAGGATTGGAGACTTGCAACCGTCTCTTTAATTGCTATTCCACTTGTAGGATTATTTTCCAAAAAACTTGGAAAGAGAATGAAAAAGGCATCAACTGAAGGTCAAATAGAAACGGGTATTCTTGCAACTCTGTTATCTGAAAATTTAGATGGTCAAAGAGTTGTGAAAGCTTACCAACAGGAAGAAACAGAAATTAAAAAAGTAAGCTCCTCAATTTATAAACGTATGAGTCTTATAATAAAGGGTATAAAAACACGAGCTGCAGCATCTCCTTTTTCAGAATTTTTAGCTGGTTTTGGAATTGCTGCCGCACTTTATTATGCAGGAATTAGGGGGCTACAGGGAGAGCTTGAATTAAATGAATTTGTATCATTCTTAGGAGCTATGATGCTCAGCTTTCAGCCATTAAAAAGATTATCTTCAATAAATACTACTATCCAAGATGGTTTCGCTGCAGCAATTAGAATATTTAATTTAATGGATGAAGAAAGCCAAATAAAAGAAATAGATAACGCAAAGCATCTAAGTATTGCAAAAGGAAAAATAGAATTTTTAGACGTATCTCTGGCTTATAAACAGAATGAAAACCTAGCACTGAATAATATAAATCTTACTATTGAACCAGGTACAACAACTGCTTTAGTTGGTCCAAGTGGTGCAGGAAAGTCTTCTTGTCTTAATCTAATACCAAGATTCTATGACCCATCAAATGGTACAATAGAGATTGATGGGCAAAATATTCAACTTTTATCATTAGATTCATTAAGATCATGTATAAGCCTTGTAAGCCAAGAACCAAAATTATTTGATGTTTCTATTATGGAAAATATTAATTATGGAAATACTAATGCAACCTATGATGAAATCGTTAATGCAGCAAAATCCGCTGCAGCACATGATTTTATAATGAGCTTACCGAATCAATATGAGACAATAGTAGGTGAAAAAGGATTTAGTCTCTCCGGTGGGCAAAAACAAAGGGTCTCTATTGCAAGAGCTTTTTTAAGAGATGCTCCTATTTTATTACTTGATGAAGCGACATCAAGCCTTGATAATGAATCTGAAAATCTCATTCAAATCGCTATAAAAAAATTAATGCAAAATAGAACCACTATTGTTATAGCACACAGACTAAGCACGATTATTGATGCAAATAAAATTGCAGTATTCGACTCTGGAAAAATTGTTGAGATTGGAACTCATCAAGAATTAATCAAAAATAGTAGTCTTTATTCTAACTTATACAAAAAAGAACTCTAACTAACGATGTTTAAAAAGATTGTCAGTAATTTTTTCATTAAAAAAGTTATATCGATTCTTGGACTAGCTTATATATTAATAACTTATTATACATCAAAAGTTACATTTTCAGATAAGCTCAATATTGATTTACTTTGTAAAGAAAATGAAAATTTTATTTATGCCTTCTGGCATGATCAATTATTGATGTGTCCATTTACTTGGAAAAACAATTTTGATATTTTGATATTAATTTCAAAACATAAAGATGGTGATATTATCTCAAAGGTAATTTCCTATATGGGATTCAAGACTATAAGAGGATCAACAAGTAAGCCTGGAAAGATAAAAAATAAAGGAGGATTCATTGCCGCTAAACAAATATTATCCTCTCTAAAGAATAATGTTTGTGTTGGAATTGCTCCTGACGGGCCAAGAGGTCCTCGGCATGAGGTTTCAGATGGAATAATTAATATTGCAAGAATGAGTAATAAAAAAATCATCCCAGTTGCGCTTGGCTTCAATTCAAAATGGACATTAAATACATGGGACAAATTCATTGTTCCAAAGTTTTTTAGCAGAATAAATATTGCTTGGGGCGAACCGATTGAAGTAGATAATGAGGACAACTCCCAATTTCAAATTTTACTGAAGAATAAACTCGATTTACTCACTAAGAATGTAAATTCTTTTCAATAGAATGATTCAAATATGATATTTTTTTACAAACTTGTCACAATTTTATTTTATCCGTTTATACCAATTTATTTAAAAATTAGAATTTCAAATAATAAAGAAGATAAAGAAAGAATTTCAGAGAGATATGGAATTGCCAGCGGTAAAAAAAAGAGTGATAAGCTAATATGGTTTCATGCAGCGAGTATTGGTGAAAGTTTATCAGTCATCTCTCTAATTAGAGAAATACAAAAAAAAAATAGTTCTCAAATACTTGTGACGACTGGTACAAAATCAGCATCAAAATTAATATTTCAAAAATTGAATAAAAGTGTCACTCATCAATTTTTACCACTGGACAATCCAATTTTCGTCGAACGTTTTTTATCTTATTGGAAACCAAATATTGGGATATTTGTTGAATCTGAGATATGGCCTAACTTAATTTTAAAATCTAAAGATAAGAAAATAAAACTAATAATTATAAATGGGAGAATGACACCAAAAACATATAAAAGATGGTCGATATTTCCTAATGCAAGTAAAAAAATATTTTCGTGTTTTGATCACTGTCTTACTCAGAACAATGATAGTATGATATTTTATAATAAACTTGGTATTAAAAAAGTTCAAAATGCTGGCAATCTAAAATTTACATCAACTCCAGCAAGAATTGATACATTTGCAAAGAAGAAAATTAAAAAACTACTCGAAAATAGAAAAGTGCTTGTCGCAGCTAGTACTCATCCTGGAGAAGAAGACATTATAGCTGATATAACAAATGAAATAAGATCCATTAGAAAAGATTTTATCTCTATAATTATTCCAAGGCATCCAGATAGAAAATCTTTTGTTAAAAACCAAGCTTTAGAAAGTGTTGTTTTGAGATCTAAATCAAAAAGAATAAGAAAAAATACATCTATATATATTGCAGATACTCTGGGAGAATTAGAACTTTTTTATAGTATCGCTGATTTTATTTTTATTGGTGGTAGTTTTGTAAATCATGGAGGTCAAAATCCAATTGAAGCCTCTTACTATGGTAAATTAATTAATCATGGAAAATTTATACAAAACTTTACCGATGTATATTCAATATTAAGAAAAATGCGCATTACTAATCTTATTGATACACCTAAGGAATTGGTCCATCATATTCAAAAAAACTACGATAAACCAAAAAAATCATCAAAAAAAGATAGAGTGTATCAATTAAAGTTAGAGTCTCAAAATACCCTAAAAAAAAATATGAGTTTATTAAATAAACATTTACCTTAAAGTAAATTTTTATGAGTTTAGATCAGAAAATTACTCAATACATTTGGTATAGTAAAAGTAAATTTAGTTATTTTGTAATATTTATTTTTTTCCCATTATCAATTATTTATTATCTATTATTTTTACTTAAAAAAATTCAGAGTAATGAAAAATCTTTCCAAACTAAAATTGTATGTATTGGAAATTGTTCTGTAGGAGGCGATGGAAAGACATCAACAGTGTTGTCCCTGATAAACCTATATAAATCAAGAAATATTAAGGTTGCTGTTCTCTTAAAAGGATATAAGGGGAAAATCAAAGTACCCACACAAGTGAATATCGTAAATCATTCAGCAGTCGATGTTGGAGATGAGGCCTTGCTATATGTTGAGCATGCCAGAACCTTCATAAGTAACGATAGATTAAAAGGAATTAATTTCATAATTACTCAATTTTCACCTGATGTAATTTTAATAGATGACGGGCTACAAGACTTTAGAATAAAAAAAGATAAAAGTATTTTAGTTATTAATGGAGAGAGAGGTTTTGGAAATGGATTTTTACTTCCAGTAGGCCCATTGAGACAGTCACCATCTTCAGCTATGAAACTTGCAGACATAATTATCATTGTTGGAGATGACAAAGGTAATAGTTTAGATGCTTATAAAAGCAAATTTAAAAATAAATTATTCTTAAAGGCTGAAATTACTTGTGAAAAAAATCAAATAGATAAAAATTATTTTGCATTTAGTGGCATTGGAAACAATCCTGGATTCATAAATACGCTTAATACAAATAATTATAATCTAACTAAGATAAAATTATTCTCAGATCATTATTACTATACAGATACTGATATTAAAAATATAAAAAAATATGCTACTGATAATGATTTAGAGATTATTACAACCGAAAAAGACTGGAAAAGATTAAATACGAAACAAAGATTAGGTATTAATTTTTTAAGAATATCATTAGAATTTTCTAATGACGAAGCTTTAAGTAAATTTCTAATGAATAATGACTAAATTTATAAAATATCCATTAGAGTTTTTTATTTTCATTATTTTTTTCTTCTTCTTTTTTATTCTGCCACTAAACATCTCAAGAAAACTAGGTGTTTTTCTTGCATTAAGTTTTGGGCAAATAACAAATACAAATAAAATTATAAATAAAAATCTAAAGATTGCATTTCCAGATAAGAGCAATGAATGGATCGCCCAAACCAATAGAGGTGTTTGGACTAATTTTGGCAAAGTGTTGGCAGAATATGCAAAATTAAATATAATAGCAAAAAATAATATCATAAAAATAATTGAGAATAATTATTCAAAATCTTTTTTTGAAAGAAGTGAAAATAAAATTTTAATATCTGCTCATAGTGCAAACTGGGAGATACCTGGTATTGCTTGTAGAATAAAATCAAATAAAATCTCAGGGATTGTAAGAGAGCCCAATAACCCATTTATTCGCTTTATTCTGTCATACCTTAGAAATAAATACAGTGTTAGATGTTACGAAAAAAATCGTATCGGTACAAAAAAACTAATGAGGGATTTTAAAAATGGTTTCTCTTTAGCGCTATTAGCTGATCAAAAACTATCTTCAGGCATAGAAACAAAATTTTTTGGTAAAAATGTATATACTACAGCACTGCCTGCTCAACTAGCTTTAAAATCTAAAAGTGATATTTATTTAGCTTGGCCAAAAAGAGACGGCAGCAATTTTGAATTTAAGTTTTGTGAATTAATTGAGTCTTCAAAATTACAAGATAATGAGGAAAATAAAATTAAAATTATTGAAAAAATAAATTCTTTTTTTGAAAAAAAGATATCAGAGAATCCTTCAGAGTATTTTTGGCACCATAATCGCTGGGGATAATATTCGGCTTAAAAAATATTTTAACCAATACTAGTTATACTTTTTTAGTAATAATTGGGGATCAATGTAAGTATCAAAAACCATAATACCCCAATGTAAATGTGGCCCTGTAGATCTACCAGTAGATCCAACAGTTCCAATAACTTCATTTCTTTTTACAGTATTATTTAATTTTACATCTACAGAAGCTAAATGTGCATATATACTTTTCACTCCATAGCCATGATCAATAACAATAGTACCTCCAGTATAATAGAGATCAGGCTCCGCAAGAACCACTAAGCCGTCATTTGTGGACAGAACCGGTGTTCCCTCATCATTAGCGATGTCCAATCCTCTATGTGGACTTTTTGCCTTCCCATTTAATATTCTTTGACTTCCAAAAACCCCTGTAACGATGCCTTCAACTGGTTGAACAAAACTATTTATAAAATACTCATTATCAATCATAATTTTCTTAGATCTTTTTATAGTCTTATTTTCAGCAATGATTCGTTCTAAAACTTTTTCATCAGGAGTCACAAGCTTAGAAGGTAAGCCATTTATTTCTTGAATATCAAAATCCCTTTTCAAAACAATGATTTCAGTGCTTTCACATTGATCTTTACAAATTTCTAGCAGAACATTATTTTTTCTATCTCTATCAATTGGAATTACAAAATAACCATTTTTACTTACTTTTAGAGGAACTTTATCTTTAAAAATTTTAACTTTAGCATAATCATTGTATCCAATTACTTTGCTAATAATCAAATCTCCTTGTAAAACTTTTTGTGGTAAATCATATCGATTTTGAGCATTTGCAATTCCAAATAATAAGAAATAAAAAATTAAAAATTTAATTATAAAAAAAAAATCAAATTTCATTAATTTCTTTATATCTTTTTAAGGCTACCTCAGGTCCAAAATATATTTCCTGTAAATCTACATTCCAATATTTTAAATTTTCTAAAGGTATCTTTTGTTTCGTAATAGAGCAAAGCACATAATCTCCTGGCTCAATTATCTTGAATTGACCATGGTGAAGTTCAATAATTGCGCATTTTTCTAAATTTGAACTCATGAATCTATTTTGCCTTCTAAAATTCCATCTTTCAATTCAATATTGATCTCATTATCACTTAAAATATCTGAAATTTTCTGAACAGGTTTATTATTGCTATTTCTAATAACAGCATATCCTCGATTAATTACCGATTTATAACTCAAGCTCTCAATTAATTTGCTCACACTATTGATTTTTTCAATTCTTGAAGAAATATATTGATTGCTAGAGATACGAATACGATTTGAGTAATTGTTTAACATATCTATTTTTGATTTTAATTGTTCTTTTAATATCTTTGTATTTAATCTAGAGGATATCGTTAAAAAATTTGCATTTAATGTGTTAATGAATAATTTTAGATTTGCAGGAAGTTTATGGTCAACTAATTTGAAATATTGTTTTTTTTCATCAATGGATAATTCAATATTCTGGTCCAATTCTTTTTGGGCTTTCTTTACAACTTCATATAATTCGGATTTAACAGGAGTAATAAACTCTGCTGCTGCAGTTGGTGTTGGGGCTCTCAAATCTGAAACTAAGTCAATTAAAGTGGTATCTGTCTCATGACCAATTGCAGAAATAATAGGAATTTTACTTTCAAATACTGCATTCACAATATTTTCTTCATTAAAAGCCCATAAATCTTCAATGCTACCACCACCACGTGCTACGATTATAACGTCAGGCTTAATTGACTCCTCAATATCAATATTATTAAAACCTCTTATAGCTTGAGTAATGAGCTCTGAAGAGTCATCGCCTTGAACTGGTACTGGCCAAAGTATCACATTAAGTGGGTACCTCTCTTCAATTCTATGCAGTATATCTTGAATAACTGCCCCGGTTGGAGAAGTAATTACACCAATTCGATGAGGATATTCTGGCATTTGTTTTTTGTGGATCTGATCAAATAACCCTGAAGCAGCAAACTTTTTTTTTCGCTGTTCAAGCAACGCCATAAGTGCTCCCTCTCCTGCTGGCATTAATGAGTCTATATGTATTGAATAGTCTGAGCGCCCTGGATATCGATCAGAATAACCTGTGGTAAGTCTCCCCTTACAGATAACTTCTAAACCATCGTGAGGCTGAAAGCTTAGTCTTGAGACATTACTTTTCCATATAATACCATTAATAATAGCGTTTTCATCTTTAAGATTAAGGTAAACATGGCCAGATGCAGCTTGTTTTAGTCCTGAAATTTCTCCTCGAACTCTCACATAACCAAAAGTATCATCTAAAACTTGTTTAATTGATTTAGAAATTTCAGTAACAGAGTATTCAGGAATATTTTCTTTAACCATTTTTGATAATTTAAACTATGTTATGATATTATTAAAGTTAAGTTTATTTTTATGAATATTTTAGTTATTGGAGGTGGCGCACGTGAGCATGCTATATGCTATGCAATCCATCAAAGTTCAAAATTATCTAAGCTATATGCAATTCCTGGAAACTATGGAATTTCTCAGTTAGCTGAGTGTCATATTGTAGATACAAATGATTTTAATGAATTATTTAGTTTTGCAATAAAAAAGGCTATTGATCTTATCATCGTTGGTCCTGAGGTACCATTAGTAAACGGCATAGTAGATTTCTTTACCTCTCGAAAAATAAAAATTTTTGGCCCAGATCAGTTTGCCGCTCAACTTGAAGGGTCAAAAAGTTTTATGAAAGATCTATGTAAGGAACATAGTATACCCACTGCCCAATATGAAAAATTTCAAAATTCTGATGACGCAATTAATTATTTAGAGACACAGAATTATCCAATTGTAATTAAAGCTGATGGGTTAGCTGCTGGCAAGGGGGTAACAATTGCTGAAGATTTTAAAACTGCTAGCATAGCAGTACAAGATATTTTCAATGCTAAATTTGGTGCAAATATGGATGTAGTAATTGAAGAATTTATGTATGGAGAAGAGGCAAGTTATTTTATTTGCTCAGATGGTAAAAATTTTATTTCACTAATAAGTGCTCAAGATCATAAAAGAATTGGTGAAAATGACACTGGACCAAATACAGGGGGAATGGGCGCTTATTCGCCAGCGCCAGTATTTACTGAAAAAGTGAAAAAACAAGTAGATGACGAAATCATAAAGCCAACTCTCAAAGCAATGTTTGATAAAGGTCACCCATTTAAAGGTATTCTTTATGCTGGACTAATGATTGAAAATGAAAAAGCAAAATTAGTTGAATACAATATAAGATTTGGGGATCCAGAGTGCCAAGTTTTAATGATGAGTCTAAAATCAGATCTAATAGATCTAATAATGCATTCAATCAATGGATCAATAAATGACTATGTTTGTGATTGGCACGATGAAGATTGTGCTACTGTAGTTCTTGCTTCAAAAGGATATCCTGGAGAATTTATAAAAGACACTGAAATTAAAGGACTTGAAAATATAAAGACTAGTCAGAGCCTTCAGGTATTTCATGCGGCAACAGTTGAGTCTGATGAAAAAATTTTAGCAAATGGAGGCAGGGTTTTATCAATAACTGCAAAAGATAAATCTTTGCGGTCTGCCCTGAGCACAATATATAAAGAAGTTAAAAAAATAGATTGGAATGAATGTTATTATCGAAATGATATAGGCCATAAAGCACTAAAAAATGAACACTAGAGATCAAATATTTTCAGGGACTAAGGAAGTTGATAAAAAGCTATCAATTAATCAATCAAACCTTGAAGAATATCTCAAAAATATTTTTGGTGATAAAATTTTCATAAATGAAATAAAGCAATTTAAAGGAGGTCAGTCAAATCCAACATATATGATCGCTACTAATCAAGGAGACTTTGTTTTAAGACGTCAACCTCCAGGAAAATTATTAAAATCTGCTCACGCAGTAGATCGCGAATACAGAGTTATAACAGCGCTGAGTCAAACTGATGTTCCTGTGCCTAGAACTTATGGCTATTGTGATGATGAAGATGTTGTAGGTACTAAATTTTTCTTAATGGACCATGTGAAAGGAAATATATATTGGGAGCTAATATTACCAAATCTAGATGAAGTTGCACGGAGAGATATTTATCTATCTATGAATGATACGATTTCAAAATTACATAACGTCAATTTTGAAAAAATAAATTTAGGCGACTATGGAAAACACGAAAACTACATGCAGAGACAAATATATAGATGGACTAAGCAATATAAAGACTCTGAGACTCAAGAAATTGGAGAAATAAACGAACTGATAGATTGGCTTCCAAAAAATATTCCTTTGGAAGAGGAAACGTCAATAGTTCATGGTGATTTTAGATTAGATAATATGATTTTTGATCCAGAAACACATCAAGTGAAAGCCATCCTAGATTGGGAATTATCAACATTAGGAAATCCAATTGCAGATTTTACATATCATATGATGTCATGGAGATTACCTGCAGCCGCAAAAGGATTAGGCATGCTTGGAGCAGACTTAAAGTCTCTAAATATTCCATCCGAAGATGAATATTCAGAACTATACTATAAAAAAACTGGCAGAAATAAAATTGAGAATTGGGATTTCTATATGGCTTATAATATTTTTAGATTAGCTGGTATTGCTCAGGGTATAGTTGGTAGAGTTAGAGATGGAACAGCTTCAAGTTCTGAAGCAAAAAACTATGAAGCTTTTGTCCCAATCTTAGGTAAGATAGGTTGGGATATAGTAAGAGGGATTAAATAATTAATGACAAATACTCTTGATATAGATTTTGTTAGGAAACAATTTCCTGCTTTTCAAAATCCAAAAACAGCAAATTTTGCATTTTTTGAAAATGCAGGAGGAACCTATGTTCCTAGACAATTAATTGAAAAATTGAATGACTTTATGATTACTAAAAAAGTTCAGCCTTATGGTGATTTTGGTCCTTCAATAGAAGCTGGTGAAGAGATGGACCACAGCCTAGCAAAGATTGCTGAGTTATTAAATGTTTCTAAAGATGAGTTTATTATCGGTCCCTCAACAACAATGAATATGTTTTTATTATCAAATGCAATCCAGAATTGGCTAGATAAGGGAGATGAAATTATTGTCACTAATCAAGATCATGAAGCAAATATTGGTGCGTGGAGAAAGCTTGCTGAAAGAGGAGTCATTATTAAAGAATGGAAATTTAACACAGAAACCGCTGAACTTGAAATTGAAGAATTGAAGAAAATAATAAGCGACAAAACAAGATTTATATGCGTTTGCCATACTTCTAATATTGTAGCTTCAATTAATAATCTACATGAAATAACTAAAATTGCTCATGAGAGAAATATAAAAGTAGTTGGTGATGGAGTTGCCTATATGGCTCATGACCTTGCAGACTTAAAAAATATTGATGTCGATTTTTATAGCTTTAGTTTGTATAAAACTTATGGTCCCCATCTTGCTCTTCTGTATGGAAAAAAAGAATTACTTCAAAAAACAAAAAATTTAAATCATGAATTTTTGTCTGAAGAAGTTCCGTACACTCTTAATCCTGGAGGTCCAAATCATGAAGAACTAGCATGCCTATCAGGACTGACAGATTACTATGAAGATTTATACAATCATCATTTCAATGAAAATGGCATTAGTCTTCATGAAAAAGGAAAAAAGATCTTTCAACTTGTCCATGGTCATGAGGAGAAATTAATAAAGGTTTTACTTGAATTTCTTAAAAGTAAAAAGGATGTAAGAATTATTGGAAGTCAATCTCATTCAAGAGATATAAGGATGCCCACCTTATCTTTTACTGTTAATGGAATTAGCTCAAAAGATATTGCTTTAGGTGCTGGTAAAAAAGATATTGGTATTCGTAATGGAGAGTTTTATGCTTGGCGATGTCTTCATAGACTCGGCATTGAGCCAAACGATGGTGTAGTCAGGGTTTCAATGGTACATTACAATAATTTAGAAGAAGTAAATCGACTTATTTCTTATCTAGACACCGTTATTTAGTTTTTAACTTTTTTAATCTTTCTTGTTTTTGTCTAATTGACTCACTCATTGATAGATCCTCAAGATAATGATACTCATCCCAATAAGAATCAAAAGTCTTGTTCTTTACAAACCGGCTATAGTTATCCTTAATTGATATTTCCTTCTTTTTAGACAAATTATAGGTACTTTTTAAGCTCATTTCTAGCAATTGACAATCGATGCACTTCATCAGGACCATCAGCAAGTCTTAGTGTTCGCATGCCAGCATATGCCTGAGCTAATCTTGGATCAGTTGTAACACCTGCACCACCATACGCTTGTATTGCATCGTCAATTATTTTTAATGCCATATTAGGGGCTGCGACCTTGATCATTGCTATTTCATTTTTAGCAACCTTGTTTCCTACTTTATCCATCATCGAGGCAGCTTTCAAAGTAAGTAATCTTGTCATTTCGATATTGATTCTCGCATCTGCAATTCTTTCTTGCCAAACCGAGTGTCTTACAACTTCTTTTCCAAAAGCTTTTCTAGACATTAGTCTCTTGCACATTGCTTCAAGTGCAACTTCAGCCAATCCAATTGTTCTCATACAATGGTGAATTCTACCTGGTCCGAGTCTTCCTTGCGCAATTTCAAATCCTCTACCCTCACCGAGTAGCATATTTTCTGGGGGTACCTTTACATCTTTAAATTCTATTTCAGCATGACCATGGGGTGCATCATCAAATCCAAATACTGGTAGATGTCTTTTTATTTTTATACCTGGAGCATCTTTATCAACAAGGATCATTGATTGTTGCTTATGCTTATCAGGATTGTCAGGGTCAGTTTTACCCATAAAAATATAAAATGCGCATCTTGGGTCCATTGCACCAGAAGTCCACCACTTAGTTCCATTTAGAACATATTGATTTCCATCTTTTTTTATTTCACTCGTAATATTTGTTGCATCTGAAGATGCTACTGCTGGCTCTGTCATCGCAAAAGCTGATCTTGTCTTACCTTCAAGTAAGGGCTCTAAATATTTCTTTTTTTGTTCATCAGTTCCGTATCTAACTAAAACTTCCATATTACCAGTATCAGGCGCTGAACAATTAAATACTTCTGCTGACCACATTGCTCTTCCCATAATTTCACACATTGGGGCATATTCAGCATTCGTAAGTCCATGGCCTAAGTCACTCTCAGGAAGAAAAAGATTCCATAAGTCTTTTTTCTTAGCTTCTTCTTTAAGGTCTTCAATTATAGGCACAACTTGCCATCGATTATCTCCAAAATCTTCAATTTGTTGGTGATATGTACTATTGTTAGGATAAACATGTTTATCCATAAATTTTTCAAGACGTTCTGTTGTCACTTTAGCTTTTTCTGAAATTGTCATTTACCTATTTTCCTTAAAAAAATCATTTATTATTGTTTCACAATCAGATTTTGAAATATTGTCGTATATTTCAGGCACATGATTGCAATTCTTTGACTGAAAAAAATTAATGCTACCATTTATAGCACCAAATTTCAAATCGTCAGCACCAAAATATAGTTTTTTTATTTTTGACCGAGATATTGCAGCTGCACACATGATGCATGGTTCTAAGGTAACATAAAGACTACAATCAATAAGTCGATCACTCTTTATTTTTTTACATGCTTCTCGAATAGCATTAATTTCTGCATGACCAAGTGGGTCAAATTCATTAACAACCGTATTATGAGCTTGAGCTAATACTTCTCCATCCTTATTAAAAATAACGCACCCAACTGGTATTTCTCCACATTTCTTTCCCTTCAATGCCATTTCTATTGCTAAATTCATTGGAGAATTTTTGGACATATATTTAATTTAAACTTTCTTTCTGAAATAATATATAGATATAAAAATTATATGAAAAATAAAGATAATTCAGAACGTATAAGCAAGGTGATCGCTAGATCATCTCAATACTCACGCAGGCAAGTTGAACAGCTTATAGTTGAAGGGAGAGTCAGGATTGATGGAAAAATGATTGACCGTCCTAATATTAATGTCAATGCATCAAATAAAATTCTATTAGATAAAAAACTAATTAATTATAAAACTCATGATGAAATATTTATATTTAATAAGCCTCGTGGATGTCTAGTTACTCATTCAGACCCTGAAGGTAGGAAAACAATTTTTGATCTAATTCCAAAAAAATTTGAGAAATATATTTCTATTGGAAGATTGGATTATAATTCTGAGGGATTGTTACTAATAACAAATAATGGGGATATTAAAAGATACTTTGAGCTTCCAAAAAATAATTTTGAAAGATCTTATAAAGTTAAAGTTCAGGGAAAAGTAGATGAAAGAATAATAAAAAGTCTAAAAAAAGGACTATTCATCAATAAGATTAAGTATAAACCAATTTTAGCATTAATTGATAGTAGTACTCCAACTTATACTTGGATTACAATGATTCTAAGGGAAGGAAAAAATCGTGAAATAAGAAATATATTTGAGTCATTTAATATGACGGTTACTCGATTGATACGAATTTCTTATGGCCCATATAAACTTGGAAAGATTCAAAAGGGCAAGATTGTTAAAGCCAAAGTAATAAAAAAGTAAAATGAGAATAATTAGTGGAAATAAAAAAGGTCATAAATTATTAACAAAGAAAAACCAATCTGCTCGACCGATTTCTGACAAAAATCGTGAAACTATTTTTAATCTCTTGACGCACGGCAATGGTATCGTTGAGACAGGTTTTTCGCTTCATCAATGTACAATTCTAGACGTATTTGCTGGAACTGGATCTTTTTCCTTTGAAGCATTATCTAGGGGTGCTAAAAAATCTGTGATGCTTGAAAAAGACTCTATGATGATAGATCTTATTTATGAAAACATAAAAAAATTAGACTTTTTTGATTTAACTGAAGTTCATCACATCGATGCTCTAAAAATTCAATCAATTGATTTTCAAGATAAATTCGACCTTGTTTATATTGATCCTCCCTATGAAAAAGGGCTTGATATTAAATTTATGGATAGAATAGGTATGATTGATTGCTTTTCAAGAAACTGTATTTTTATTATCGAGCAAAGTATTGAAGGCAAGATCTTGGAAAATAATAAGCTCGAATTGATAAGAACCAAAGATCTAGGAAATTCTAGATTTTCATTTTTTAAAATAAAGTAATATCTACTTTAAATATTTTTTTTGTTTCTCGACAGCATTTTGACCAAAAGGATCAACACCACCTAAATGAGCCAATAATAAAGTTTCTAAGATTGAGCTAGTGAAGAAATATCCTAATTGATAACCAATTGATTGTTCATTATCTACAAAGTAATCAGAAATTCTCACGATTGGAAAACTCTCATCTTCAAGAGTCTTTAGCATTGCTTGTTTATGATTTGCTAACGTTAGATCAATAAAATTATTACTCTCCCGGTAATTTGCACTATAAAATTCATAAAATTTATCGTTTGGACCATCCAAGTATAATTGTAAAACGCTATGTTGATCCTGGGTCATTTGAGAGATTACTGGCAGATAACCGAATCCATTTTTACCCAAACTCTCAGCATACAATTGTTTCATCCAATTCCCAATTTCATAAAGTTCATCACCATACAAAAGAATAATATCAATCCTTTTTCCACTTAGAATCAAATCATGCTTTTTAAGAGCTATATCAATAGGTGACATATCATCACTGACTGAATCTTTTATAAGAAAATCAGAGACAGCAGACTCAAATCCTTTAAACATATCTAAATAGTTTTTAAAAAATAATGAAATAGGAATCATGCTAGTGTGAGAAAAAATTGAAAATCTACCTCCAATATTTGGATTGTGCTCTATACAATGAAATCCAGAGTGAGTAGCAAATCTATAGAGTGGTTCATCATTATTTTCAGTAATAGCTAAGAAATTTTTTGTTTTATCAAATTCATTACCAACAAATTCAGAAATGTAATCATATAGAGTCAATACCTCTGATGTACTTCCTGACTTTGAAATAAAAATAAAACCAGTATCAATATGATTAATAGAATTTAATACTTGATCAACTTTTCTGGCATTTAGATGATCAAAATAATAAATGTTTTTTTGATCTAAAATATGAGAAACTGCTTTCGAACCCTGAGATGATCCTCCAATACCAACAATAATATAATTTTCAAAATCAAAATTAAGCTTATTTTTTTCCTTAATATGCTCATTTAAAAGATTTTGATAATCTAAGAAAGGATATTTATTGGATAAAATATTCTGCTTAATTGCTTCATATGCCGACATGAAGCTAACTATGCACTAATGGCCTTATCATGAATAGATAAATTTTTCTCAAACTCACTAAGTCGTTTAATTATAGATCTTAATTCAGTTATCGTTGTCCAATTTTGAAGGAATAGATCAAAGCTTCCATGCACTCTTTGGAACGCGTTGCTAACTTGAACAACTGTTCCCAACATTATTGCTCCAGTGAATAAACCTGGACCTACAATTAAATAAGGTACAATAACCATAAATTGACCATAACTGTTTTGCCAAACATCAAAATATCCATAGTGCATATACAGTCTTTGATAATTAAATCTTATTCCTAGGAATAGTTCCCATAGTCTTTCTGGTTGAGCATAATTTATTTTATCATCCTCTCCTAGCACCAAGTCTTTTCTAAATGCTGCTTCTACTTTTTGATTGTTATATTCTAAACCAGGAAGCTTTATGCCTACAAACCAAGAAATTATTAGCCCTCCAATGGAAACCAATAATGCCGTCCAAACTAAAGATCCTTCATAATCCCTTAGAATAGGAATATCCACACTTTCAGATAGTGTCCACAATACAGGAAGAAATGCTATCAAAGTCATGATTGCCCTAACTGCTTGCAAACCTAAACTTTCTACAATCCTTGCAAAACGATTGCAGTCTTCTTGAATTCTCTGGCTAGCGCCCTCAATTTCTACCTCAACGTTTCTCCATCTTGGAATATAATCAAACGTTATGGATTCTCTCCATCTCAATCCATAAATCCGAGTAAACCATCCTGTAAAAGTTGCCAAAATAACATATGGCATGGCGATAACTAAGAAACTAGGCTCTGCTGATGAACTTTGATCTAATGATGAACTTTGTGTAAAATACTTTATAGAAATTAATTTTTCATAAAATAATGAAATTCCACTTTGAGGATCATCAGAATATTTCTCAGCATTTTGAAGTAAATCGTAAAACCCCCCGTACCAAGTATTAATGGCAACGGTTAATTGAACTTGTATCCAGAGAGAGAGAACTAAAACTGAACCTCCTCCATAAGCCCAATAAAACCATTTACGTGTATAATAAAAACATTTAACCATAATTTAAATTTTAATCTGTTTCATTTATCTTGATTTTTAAAATTGATCTTCAATAAACTCTTCTAGAGATCCAGTTTCAACTTCCTCATCATTGGCTTTAGTTATTTCAGATGAGCTAGAGCTATCTAAAATCAATGATTCAATATCAGAAGTTTCATTTTCAACTCTTTCAGATAACTCAATGTCTAATTCTTCTCCTTCACCAGGTGGAGTTAATTCAAAATCTGGAGGTATTTCAAGCGCTCTTTGTTTTAAGGATGTAAAATCATTTGGTTGATTTGACGAACATCCAACTAAAAAAATTGTTAGTATTAGTAATATTAATAATCTATGCATTTTCTTTTTTATTTTTACCTGAAAATAATTCCAGAATAATAACCAGTAAACATCCTACTGTGATGGTTATATCAGCAAAATTAAACACATACCAATGGTAATTCATATAATGAATATCAATAAAATCTAATACAGCCTGATATAAAAATCGATCGATTAAATTTCCAATCGCCCCTCCTATTATAAGACTGAACGCAAAATAATATATTTTTTTATTAATTTTTATTGCATAGAAAAATAAAAAAATAATCAAAACAAGCATGATTAGCATATAAAAGTTATTAATTGATTGAAGATCATTTTGAAATAGGCCAAAAGCAAATCCCTTATTCCATATTAGATATAAGTTAAAGTAGTCATTTATTTTTTCCATGAATTGAGAATTAAGACGACTTGTGTCTATATTATAAATATTGATCAAATAAAATTTAATTACTTGATCAATACTGGCAAAAAGAATTATAAAGAAAGAGAAATTTCTAATTTTACTCAGCATTTATTAAATTACTTCTTTGCAGCGCATGCATACATTATCTGCAAGTTTAGAAAAATACTTCCAGCAGCGTTCACATTTTTGACCGTTTACTCTTGAAACTACTACACCAATAGATTTGTCATCATCTAAAGTATAACAATTTTGGGGCAAATCTTCTTTTTTTATTTCTATCTTTGATACAATTGAAACTTGCTCAACCATTTCGTTATTTACTAAATTAATTTTTTTATCATCATTAATGAACAAAATTACTGAGGCTTCAAGGCTAGATCCAATTGTTTTATTTTTTCTTTCTACTTCAATAGCGCCATTAATTAACCTCTTTAATTTTTTATAAAAACTCCAACTCTCATCAAGGTCATTTCTTATCCATTTTTCATCAATCGAATAGAAATTTTCATTGTGTATACTAGTGTTAGATCCCATTCGGCTTTGCCAAGCTTCTTCAATTGTAAAACATAAAATTGGAGCTAATAATCTCAATAAATGATGAAAGAGAATATCAAGGACAGTCTGAGTAGAAAGTCTAATTTTTGAACTCTTTGAATCACAATAAAGAGAGTCTTTTCGAATATCAAAATAAAACGATGACAATTCGTTAGTGCAAAAATTGAATATTAAAGTGAATACTTTCTGATATTCAAAAATTTCATAATTTTTTAAAACATCTTTTTCTAAGATGGCTAACTGTGATAATATATATTTATCTAAATCAGTAAGATCACTGTATTCCAATGAAGAATCTTCTGAAAAGTCAGATAAATTGCCTAAAATAAATCTTATGGTATTTCTTAGTCTTCTATAAGTATCAACATTACTTTTAATTATTTCTGATCCAATTTTTAGATCTTCTGAAAAATCACTGTTAGCTACCCACAACCTTAAAATATCCGCACCTGATTTTTCAATCACTTCAGCTGGGGAAACTATATTATTTGACGATTTGCTCATTTTTGCTCCATCTTCATGCAGAACAAATCCATGAGTCAAAACTGACTCATATGGAGCGGTACCTCTTGTTCCACAAGATTCTAAGAGTGATGAGTGAAACCATCCTCTATGTTGATCTGTTCCTTCTAGATAAAGAGATGCTGGCCATGGTTCATCATTATCTTCCAATACGAAGGCATGAGTACAGCCAGAATCAAACCAAACATCTAGGATGTCATCAACCTTTTCAAAATTATTAGGATCTTCGTATCCTTCTAACCACTCCTCTTTAGAATATTTAAACCATGCATCAGACCCCTCTTCCGCGAATAACTTAATAATCTTTTTATTGAGCTCGGTATTTATAAGAGGAGAGCCTGTTTTCTTCTCATAAAATATGGAAAGTGGAACCCCCCATGCTCTTTGACGTGATACAACCCAATCAGGTCTATTCTCAATCATAGAAAATATTCTTTTTTTACCTTGATCAGGGAACCATTTCACTTTTTCAATTGAGTCTAGTGCTTTTTTTCTCAATTCATTTGCTTCCATTCCAATAAACCATTGTGGTGTATTGCGAAAAATAACTGGCGCTTTTGATCTCCACGAATGAGGATAGCTATGACGGAGGGAACCTTTTCCTACGAGCGCTTTATTATTTTTTAATTCAATGATTACAGCAATGTTTGCTTCTGCATCGGACCCATCTTCATTAAAAATTTTTTTACCTGAAAATATTGGAACATGATCAAAATATTTTCCATCACCATCAACTGTTTCAGGAACATCAATATTATTCTTGATGCCTAATTCATAGTCATCTGGACCATGTCCAGGGGCGATATGTACAAGTCCTGTTCCTTGATCAAGAGTAACATAATCTGCAGAATATAATTTTACATTAAAATCATACCCACCATCCCTAAATGGATGGGAGCATTTTAATCTGCTAATATCGTCAATATCTTTTATTTTATTGAAAGATTTAATTCTACATTCTGATTTTACCGCTTCCTCAAGATCTGATGCAAATATCAATAAGTCACCCTTTTGTGCATGACTATCATCAGAAATATCATCTACCTTAAATAAAGAATATTTTATATCTTCGCCAAAAGCTATCGCTCTATTTCCAGGAATAGTCCAAGGCGTGGTTGTCCAAATTACGACTGATGCATTTAATAAATCCGGATCATTTGACTCTAAGATTGGAAACTTTGCATATATCCAAGTTGACTTATGTTCTTTGTACTCAATTTCAGCTTCTGCTAAAGCAGTTTTTTCAACTGTCGACCACATTACAGGCTTGGAACCTCTAAACAAACTTCCATTTTCTAAAAATTTAAAAAATTCTTTTACAATAGTAGACTCTGCATTAAAAGACATGGTCGTGTATGGATTTGACCAATCTCCAATCACTCCAAGTCTAATAAATTCTTCTCGCTGTATATCTATCCATTTGGAAGCAAACTCTCTACATTCTTTTCTAAATTGAATAATATCAACTTCATCTTTATTTAATCCTTTTTCCCTATATTGCTCCTCAATCTTCCATTCAATTGGTAATCCATGACAATCCCAGCCAGGAATATATGAACTGTCTTTATTTAACATTTGTTGTGATCGAACAACAAAATCTTTTAAAATTTTATTTAGAGCGTGACCTATATGAAGATGTCCATTTGCATATGGTGGGCCATCGTGTAAGACAAATTTCTCTTTTCCTTTTGATTGACTCCGTAAAGACTCATAAATTTTTTTTTCAGACCATTGATTTAAGATTAATGGCTCTTGTTCTGGAAGGCCGGCTCTCATAGCAAAGCTTGTTTTAGGTAAAAATAATGTTTCGCTAAAATCTATTTTTTCATCCTTAGCTGTCATGTTACTTATATTAAGATTTGTTTTGCTTTTAAAATATCTTCATTTAATTGAATTTTTAGAGAGTCGATACCTGAAAATTTTTTTTCATTACGTATGAAATCAATAAAATTCACTTTTAAAGTAGAATTATAAATATTCAAATTAAAATCAAATAAATATACTTCTAATAATGGCTTTTTTTTATTAAATGTAGGTCGAATTCCAAAATTTGCTATGCCTTTATAATCCATATTTCTTTTACTTTTATTAATAATTTGGACTGTTACAGCATAGACGCCATAGTTTGGTTGAGAGTAGCCCTCAATTTCAATATTAGCCGTAGGAAATCCAATGAGTCTCCCTCTTTGATCTCCTTTTATAACCTTTCCAAAGATAAACCATGATCTTCCTAATATTTTGTTCGCTAATTTTATCTTTCCGTTTTCAATTGCTAATCTGACATTTGAGGAAGAAAATATTTTTTTCTTGAAGTGTTTAGCCAATGAAACTGGAAGCTTAAAAATACTTACAGGGGAAACTAAAAAATCATTCTTCTTTCCAAAATCTTTTAAATATTTATAGTCACCGCTTCTATTGTTACCAAACTTAAAGTTCTTTCCTACAAAAATATATTTCATTTGAATTCCATCACGCAGTATTTTGCTACAAAAATAATGAGGAGTCATTTTTGCAACTGAACTAGAAAATTTTAGTATTATTACGTAATCTACCCCATAATTTTTTAGGATTTCACACCTTTTATCAATTTGAGTGAGTAAAAAATTTCTTTTTTCTTTCTTAAAAAAAATTTTTGGATGAGGATCAAATAACAATACTCCAACTTTTTTATTTTTTTTTGATTGAATTTTTTTTGCAGAATTAATTATTTTTTGATGACCTCGGTGAACACCATCAAAATTTCCTAATAAGAGAATCGAGTCCTTTGTATGTTCTGCTATAGACTTATAATTAGTAAAAATTTTCATAATTTAAGAGATTTAACTATATTTATCTGATCAGGCACGTGATCAAGATATGAATTAAAAAAATTTTTAATATCAACAGTATTGATGATTTCATCTTTGTGAATTCCTGTTTCAACAAAAATAGAATTGATACCAAAATTATTAGCTCCCTTTATATCTGTTCTAACACTATCACCTATTGCTATCATTTGAGATTTGTTATCAATAAGTCCCTCATATAGTAGATTTTCTAAAGCGTGACTGTATATTTCTTCATATGGCTTTCCATAATATCTTACCTTTCCACCTAACTCAGAATAAAATTCAGCAATACTTCCTGCGCAAAATATTTTCTTTTCTCCTCTAATAACAATCAGATCAGGATTAGCGCATACCATTGGTAAATTCAGTTTAATCATCTCTGATAAAATATTTTTATAGTCTTCTGGAGTCTGTTGTTCATCATCATCAAACCCTGTGCATAAAACAAAATCAGCATTATCTAATGTCTCAACTTTTTCAATTTGAATATCTTCTAAAAGGTCATAGTCTTTAGGTGGTCCAATATGAAAATACTTATAACCATGATTAAATTTATTAATCATATTTATGGCAATATCTCCTGAAGATACTATTGAATGAAATAAATTTTTTGACAGACCAAGCTTCTCTATTAATCCTGACTCAACAACTGAATTAGGCCTTGGAGCATTAGAAATAAAAATTACTTTTATTTTACGTTCATTCATGTACTCAAGAAAAACTCTGCTATCTGAGAAAACTTCCTTACCATTATGAATAACGCCCCATAAATCACAAAGAATAACTTTTGAGTCTTCAATAAAATTATTAAGGTCTTCGATATAATTAATTAACATAAATTTTAGTATTGCATAATTTGAATTTAATAACTTATAATAAACAATTAACTTCTGTATCAATTTATGTCATCTCTTTTTGATCTAACTGGAAAAAATGCAATAATTACTGGGTCTTCTAGGGGTATTGGTAAAGCAATTGCTCATCGAATGGCACAGCATGGCGCAAAGGTTATCATAACCAGTCGGAAGCTTGATGCGTGTGAAAAGGTTTCTGCTGAAATAAATAACGAATTTGGTAGCGATGCATCCATTGCTATCGCATGCAATATTTCTGATAAAGATCAACTAAAAAACTTATACGCCAAATCAAAAGAATGGTGTGGTGATATTAGTACCCTTGTTTGCAATGCTGCAGTAAATCCATATTTTGGTCCATCAATTAACACTCCTGATGAAGCTTTTGAAAAAATAATGAAATCAAATGTTCAAAGTAATTTTTGGCTATGTAATGAAGCTTTGCCTGACATGACGTCAATGAAATCTGGCTCTATTATTATTATATCTTCGATTGCAGGACTTCAAGGAACTCCTGTTCTTGGAGCATATGCAATTTCTAAGGCAGCTGACTCACAGCTTGCTAGAAATATAGCTGTTGAATATGGCATGAATAATGTTAGAGCAAATTGCATTTCACCTGGATTAATTAAAACAGACTTTGCACGGGCTTTATGGGAAAATGAAAGTATTTTAAAGGCAGCTACTTCCCATTCAGCTTTAAAAAGAATTGGAATGCCTGATGAGATAGCTGGGGCCGCTGTTTTTTTAGCGTCTGAAGCAGGAGCATTTGTGACAGGTCAAAACCTCATTATCAATGGTGGCGAAGCACCCGGCCTCTAAGAAATCTTCAATTCGTTAAAAAAGCTTATTTTTTCACATAAATCAAAGAGATATCAACCTCTTGACAGTTAGGTTCACAATCACTATATGCCATGTTAGTTAGCATAAAATGCAACTTTAAATTTAAATATTAGGAGACAAAAACAATGGATTTTCGCCCTTTACACGACAGAGTCTTAGTTAGAAGACTTGATAGCGAAGAAAAAACCGCAGGTGGAATAATTATTCCAGACACGGCTCAAGAAAAACCTCAAGAAGGTGAGATTATTGCTGTTGGATCAGGCAATAAAAGCGAAGATGGTAAAGTTACGCCCTTGGATCTGTCTGTAGGTGATAAAGTATTATTCGGCAAATGGTCAGGAACAGAAGTTAAGATCAATGGTGAAGAGCTTTGCATCATGAAAGAGTCAGACATCATGGGAATAATTACTACAAAATCTAAAGCTAAATCAAAAAAGAAAAAATAATATTTCAATAAGGAGAACTAAAAATGGCTGGAAAAGAAATTCATTTTGGCACCGAAGCTAGAAACAGAATGTTAAAAGGTGTAAATGTCCTTGCAGACGCAGTTGCTGTGACACTTGGGCCTAAAGGTAGAAACGTTGTCATGGACAAATCATTTGGTGCACCTAAAAGTACTAAAGATGGTGTTTCTGTAGCAAAAGAAATAGAACTTAAAGATAAGTTCGAAAATATGGGAGCTCAGATGGTTCGTGAGGCTGCAAGTAAAACTAATGATGTTGCAGGCGATGGAACAACTACCGCTACTGTCTTAACAAGAGCTATTGTAACAGAGGGTTTAAAATTTGTTGCAGCGGGTATGAACCCGATGGACTTAAGACGTGGAGTCGATAGTGCAATTGATGCAGCAAGTGAGTCAATTAAGTCAAGTTCAAAAAAAGTGAAAACTAGTGCTGAGGTTTCACAAGTTGGATCTATTTCAGCAAATGGTGAGACAGAAGTAGGCGACATGATTGCAAAAGCAATGGATAAAGTTGGTAACGAAGGTGTTATTACTGTTGAAGAAGCAAAAGGCCTTGAAACAGAACTTGATGTTGTTGAAGGTATGCAGTTTGATCGTGGATACCTATCTCCATACTTTGTAACAAATGCTGAAAAGATGACGGCAGACTTAGACAATGCATTAATCTTGTTGCACGAAAAAAAGCTAACAAACTTACAACCAATGCTTCCTTTACTTGAAGCTGTTGTACAAGCTGGTCGTCCTTTAATAATAATTGCTGAAGATGTTGAAGGTGAAGCTCTAGCGACTTTAGTTGTTAATAAATTGAGAGGTGGTCTTAAAATTGCCGCTGTAAAAGCTCCTGGATTTGGAGACAGAAGAAAAGCAATGCTCGAAGACATTTCTATCTTAACAGGTGGACAAGTAATTTCTGAGGACTTAGGTATCAAACTTGAAAATGTTACTATTAATGATCTCGGAAGTGCTAAAAGAGTAACTATTGATAAAGAAAATACTACTATTGTTAATGGAAACGGTACAAAAGCTGATATCCAGGGTAGATGTTCTCAAATAAGAAAACAAATTGAAGAGACTACATCTGATTATGATAGAGAAAAACTTCAAGAAAGATTAGCGAAACTAGCTGGTGGAGTAGCAGTCATTAAAGTTGGTGGCGCTACCGAAGTTGAGGTTAAGGAGAGAAAAGATCGTGTTGACGATGCATTAAATGCTACTAGAGCTGCTGTTGAAGAAGGTATTGTAGCTGGTGGTGGACTATCTCTACTCAAAGCCGCTGCTTCACTTGATAAAATTAAGACATCAAATGCTGATCAAAAAGCTGGTGTTGATATTGTGAGAAGAGCATTAGAAATGCCAATTCGAACAATAGTAAATAATGCTGGTGTTGATGGCTCTGTAATCGTTGGCAAGTTGAAAGAAAATAAGTCAGCTACTGAAGGCTATGATGCGCAATCAGATAAATATGTTGATATGTTTAAAGCTGGCATTATTGATCCAACAAAAGTTGTGAGAACAAGTTTACAAAATGCTGGTTCTATTGCTGGTGTTTTAATTACAACAGAAGCAATGGTTGCTGATGCTCCAGAAGATAAATCTGCAGCAGCTCCTGCTATGCCTGATATGGGCGGCATGGGTGGCATGGGCGGCATGGGCGGCATGATGTAATTCAACCTAATTTAAGTTATAAAAAACCCAGCTGATGCTGGGTTTTTTTTATTTAATTAGATGGATAAAATGATTACACACTTCATTTAAATTATCATTCCAATCAATGCTTTTTGATTTAAAGATTGCAGCTGAAGATTTTAATATTAATCCATCATCGAGCACTCGTAAATTATTAGCCTTCAGGGTTTGTCCGGTAGATGTTATATCTGAAATGATATCTGCAAATCCATTAAATGGAGCACTTTCGGTAGAACCATGACTTTCTACAGTCCTATAATCGACTACACCTCGATTTGAAAAAAAACTATTAGTAAGATTAGGATACTTAGTTGCTACTCTAATTCTTTTTGAAGTTTTCATTCTTTGAAAATTACTTACTTCTTCAAGGTCAGCCATACTTATGACATCGATCCATAAATTTGGAATTGCAACAACTAAATCTGCCTTACCAAAGTCTAATTGTAATAATTTATCTACTTTTGCATCGAAATTTCTAATCTTCTCTTGGACTAAATCATCACATGTCAATCCTAGGTGAATAGACCCCTCATCAAGACGACCAGTGATTTCTTTTGCTGACAAAAAATAAATTAATAAATTATCTAAACCATCAATTGTAGCTAGATAATTTCGGTCTTCAGTTTGATTAGATATCTTGATGTTTTTAGATACAAATAGAGCATCTAAATCTTTTCTCAGACGACCCTTACTTGGAAGAGCTATTTTAATTTTATCTTTATTGTCAAACATTGTTTAAAGCCTTCAAAATATTATTATTATCTGTAGCAAAACCTACTGCTGAGAATTGATCTTTATCTTCAAGGGCGTTTAAAAGCTTATCATAACGACCACCAGATATTAGGACATCTGAATTAAGATCATTTGTTATCTCAAAAATTATACCATCATAAAATTCAATCGAATGGCCAAAGTCACAATCGAAATAAATTGGTTTGGCTGATATTTTTATTAGATTAGATGATAGTTGATTTATCATTTCTTGTCCCACATCAAACCTTTGAATATCAAAATCATTTATAAATTTATTCATTTGATCATCGATTTTTTGAATTGGACCATTTAAAGAAAGAAACTCATTAATAACTTTTTGAATTTCTTTTCCTTGTTTTGAAGATACAATACTCTCACTTTTAAGATTAAAACGGGAGGCAATTTCATCAATTGTTCTTGATCCAGTTTTTAACTGATCTTCATTTAGTAAAATATCCTTTATTTCTTCATTGACTATTTTATCATTTTCAAAAATATCTCTGATGATATTTGATTTTCTCTCTTTATCATATCCAACTCCATCACTAATACGATTTAACAACTTATCAAAATAATCTCGACGATAAAAATGTCTCAATAGTCTTTGCTTCCACCTTTGAGGGAGATCAAGAGAATTTATAAATAAATTAAATAATGAAATGCTACTAATGCGTATACTAAAATCATTTATACCAATTTGATTCATGGTTTCTATCGCTAGATTTATTGCCTGAAATTCCTTTTCAAAATTAGATATTTTAGAACTATCTTTATATATAATTTCAATACCTGACTGATTTAATTCAAGAGACTGTTCAGTAGAAGTCAGTGAGGATCTAAATACTGGACCACTGTAGCATAGTTGTCCATTTTCAAATTTATTTATATTTTCAAGAAAATGTTTACAAGTAGGTATAGTTAGATCAGGACGAAGGCACATTTCATCGCCAGAATTATTCGTGAATGAAAACATTCTTCGTCTTATATCTTCTCCAGACGTTTCATAAAATAACTCGGAATTATAAACTAATGGAAGATCCACATACTGAAAATTATTTTCAGTAAATAAATTTTTTAGGAAAATGTTTATATCTTGGATAGAGTTCATGAAATTATTTTTTAATAATTTTTAATACAGAAGATATTAAGTTCTGACGTTCAATGTTTATTTGTCCTGCTTTACTTCCTTTCCACTCATCTCTTTCACTTATTTGTTTTGAAATTTCCTTTCCAGCCGACAGATCTTTGATTGATAGCACTCCCTTTTCAAGCTCTTCATCGCCTGCAATAATTGCAATTGAAGCATTGCGTTTGTCACAATATTTAAGTTGCTTACCAAGATTTTGAAATCCAAATGAAATCTCACATGGAATATTGTTATTTCTTAACTCTTCAGCGATCTTGACATATTCGCTTAGATTTTCATTATTCATATTAATGATTACAACCAATGGATTCTCTGAAACATCAAAATTATTTCTTTGCTGCAATGCATAAACCAATCGATCAACCCCAATGGAAATACCAGTTGCTGGAACATCTTCTTTTCCAAATCGTGAAATTAATTTATCGTATCTACCTCCTCCAGCAACAGAGCCGAAAACAACATCTACGCCCTTATTATTCTTTACCTTGAATAATAATTCTGCCTCGAAAACCATTCCAGTATAATAATCAAGTCCCCTAACGACTGATGGATCAAAATCAATCGATAAATTTGGGAAGTTAGATAAATAATTTTCAAAATCTAAAATTTGTTCATTTGATTTATCTCCATTTTTTATAAATTGGACGATTGATTCTGCTTGCTCATCCGATAGGCCAACCCCACTCATCACATCACCTGACTGATCTTTTCGCCCAGTTGTAAGCAGCTCTCTAACTCCATCCTCACCAAACCGATCGAGCTTATCTATGGCCCTTAACACGTCTGAAATCTGGTTTAATGGAATATCAGTTTCATTAAACAAATCATTCCAAATCATTCTATTAGAATATTTAATTTTATAATCATTTGAACTGAGGCCAAGTTTCTCAAAAATTTTAGCAACCATAACGCAAAGCTCTGCATCAATATTAGTACTTTGAACACCAATGACATCTGCATCAAATTGTCTAAATTCTCTAAACCGTCCTGGTCCAGGTTTTTCATTTCTCCAAACATTTCCACTCTGATAGCGTTTAAACGGCTTTACAATATTTTGATAATTAGCTGCAACAAAACGAGCTAGTGGTGCTGTAAGATCGTACCGTAAAGATATCCATTGATTATCTTCATCTTGAATTGAAAATACTCCACCACTTGGACGATCAATATCAGGCAAGAATTTTCCTAAGGCATCTGTAAATTCAAATGCAGGAGTTTCCAACTCTCTAAATCCAAAATTTTGACACACTTCTTCTATTGTCTTCGAAACTTTTTTTCGAACACTAATTGTAATCTCGTCATTATCTTTAAATCCTTTTGGCAATACAGCCTTAGGATTTTTTTGTTCTTTTTTCATACATTCATATTTTTAGTATCTCTATAATACTATATTTTGTTTAATGGTATAAGGGGTCGTGGTCTGCTAGTAGTTTTTTTCTAGCAAACTTAAATATGTGCAGTGTGATGTTTAAATTTAAACATAAGCTAGGATTTGCATTATTTAGTGTAAAAAGTCAAATATAATTGAAATTTTGTATATATGACCAATATTGTGTATTGTAATACCTTTAAATCTCCTTATTTTTATGGATAGTAACATTAAGCAACCTCGTCTAATTACATTTTATGCTGCTACAGGGCATCTTATGATGCATATGTTTGCAGCATTTTATTTTGTAATTGTTCTGGCAATTGAGGATGATTGGAATTTTTCTTATGATGAATTAATTAACTTATGGCTTCTAGGCTCACTATTAGTTGGATTAGGTTCTATTCCCGCAGGTTGGCTTAGTGATCGATGGAGCCGCTCCGGAATGCTAGCGATTATGTTTATTGGACTTGGAGCTTCCTCAATACTGTGCGGACTTAGCAATAATAAGTTTTCATTAATGATAAATCTATCAGCTCTTGGACTTTTCTGCTCAATCTATCATCCTGCAGGTATATCATGGGTTGTAAACACATCTAAAGAAACTGGCAGAGCTCTTGGATTTAATAATATATTTGGTGGTGTAGGAATTGGATTAGGCGCATTCTCTTCAGGCTTAATTATTGATATGTATAATTGGAATTACGCATTTATTTTTCCAGGGTTAATATCAATAATTATAGGCATTGGTTTATTTCTTCACATCTATCAAGGAAAGATTTCCTTTAAAAATATCATTTCTGACAAATTTAATGATAATCCAGAGCAGAACCAATTATTAAAAATTGCCATTATAATGCTAGTTAGCATTACGTGTATGTCATTTGTATATCAAATCTTACAATCTAGTTTACCTAAAGTTATAGATATTCGTTTAGCAGAAAAATTTGACTTTGGTGCATCACAAATAGGATTAATAGTATCTTTTATTTATATTGTAAGCGGCTTAATGAATTATATAGGAGGTATACTGGCAGACAAATATCCAGAAAAAAATATTTATTTAATAGGTATTTTGGGTCAAGGGGTTTTACTCTTTTTTATATTTAGCCTTTCAAATTACTTTCTAATAATCATCAGTCTTTTTATTGTAGCTTTTAATTCATCTATACTACCTGCTGAAAATTTATTGCTGGCATATTTTTCACCACAAAAACATCAAAGTCTTGTGTATGGAATCAAATTCATTGTTTCATTTGCAATAGCACCAATAGCTCTGTTTCTAATTTCAACAAGCTATGAAGCAACAAAAGAATTTAGTTACTTATATCTTTCTAGTGGAATATTGATGCTGATATTATTTTTCGTTGTATTTACTCTTCCTTCGGTGCGAAATAAGTCTATCAGTGAGGCATTCTAAACTTATCATGACAGGTTTTACATTGTGACCAAATCATTTTTTTTTGATGTTCTTTTAAATCATCACCCATTAAGTTCATTACTAGTGAAGCAAAATCATTAGCGTCTTTTGATGCTTTGTTCATTAATTCATTAAATAACTCTTTTTCTTCCCAGACTGATGGCAACGCTTCAGTGTCATATCCTGTTTTTGTATTATCAGGAAAATAACTGATTAATGCTTTATAATTTTCAGACATTTTTAATGCTAAGTCAGAAACAATCTGATTATTTCCCTTTGTAATTTCAGATGACATTTTTTTTGCATAGCTGTAATTTTGCTTAAACATGGCTTTTCGACCTTTAATGAGCTCCTTATCACTCATATCATCCGCATACATACTAATTGAAAATGAAGTTAAAATAACAATAATTAATAATTGAAGTAACTTTTTCATATATTACATTAATTATAATGAAATTTTTTAACAATGAAATCAAATATGGAATTATTTCTATTTTATTCCATTGGATAACTTTCTTAATTTTAATATTTCAAATTCCATTAGGATTCTATTTGGCAGATCTTGAATTCTCAGACTTTAAATTATCAATAGAAAATTATCATTCAATATTTGGCATAATTATATTTTATATAACTCTATTAAGAATTATTTGGAAATTAATAAATGTTTCACCACTTGAGAGTAATAAGATGGAATCTTGGCAATCAATAGTTTCTAAAATAAACCACTGGTTATTATATTTGTCACTTCTTGCTATCACTTCATCAGGAGTTGTAAAAAAATTATTATCTGGTGAAGATGTAAATTTTCTTTTTACATCCGTATCTCTTGACTACTTTAATTTTGAAATTGTTGAAATTGCAGAAAAGATTCATGTATCTGCAACTATTCTTCTAATAATTCTTCTTGTCTTGCATATTTTAGCAGTTTTGTATCATCATATTTTTCTAAAAGACCCAATTTTGAAAAAAATCTCTTAAATAATATGGTACAGCTGACTAGATTCGAACTAGTGACCTCCTGAACCACAACCAGGCGCTCTAACCAACTGAGCTACAGCTGCATAAGTGGTGGCTCGAGGTGGACTTGAACCACCGACACAAGGATTTTCAGTCCTATGCTCTACCAACTGAGCTATCGAGCCGTAAGCGTAATTCATTACATAGCAATACAATTACAAATATCTTTTAACTGTTTTATGATAATTCATCTAGCTTTTTTCTCAAACTATCAATCAGTTCATTTAAATTTTTATATGAATTCATTTCATCTGAGGAAATAAGTAGGTTCATATCATTAGACTTTTTTAAGTAAGCACAGGGTAATGAGACATCTTTTAGTTTCTGATCATTTATTATTTGATCTTTGTAAATAAACGAGGATTTGATTTTTATTTCCCTGAGAAATGCAGACCATTCAGCTTTTCTACCAAGATTATCGTAAGTTATACCGCAAAGACTACATTCATATGTATTAGGTGATACAATTTTGTGTGCCCAATCTATTAGTGAATTTACCGTTCCACTCTTTGCGTTATATATAAAAACAATTTCACTCATAAAGCTCCAACAGATTTTAATATGTTGCGTGTCTCATAAAGTGGAAGGCCTACAATATTTGAATAAGAACCATTTATAAATTTTATAAATGACTCTGCCTTACCTTGAATCCGATAGGAGCCAGCAACATTTAGCCACTCATTAGAAGTGATATATTGTTCAATTTCATTTTTTGACAATCTCTTCATTAAGATAGTGCTCATAACAGACTTGGTTATTAAATTTTTATCTTTATCTAAAATACATAAACTAGTTATTACTTTATGTCTTTTTCCAGACAAAAAATTAAGATTTTGAATTGCAATTTCTGACTTATCAGTTTTATCAATAAGCCTTCTTCCACAAAAAGCAATTGTATCCGCTGTTAATATTATGCTGTTAGAGCAATTCTCCTTTAGAGAATTCATTTTTTCAAATGAAATTCTTTTTACATAATCCTTTGGCATTTCATTTTTATGAATTGACTCATCTATGTCAGGTGAGATGATTTGATCAGGATTAATTCCAATACTTTTCAATAATTCTAATCTTCGGGGAGATGAACTTCCTAGTATAAATTTCAATATTAAATCTCTTTTGATTATTTATAGCGGAAAATAATACGTCCTTTAGTTAAATCATAGGGTGTGATTTGCACTAATACTTCATCTCCAGCAAGAACTCGTATTCTATTCTTCCTCATTCTGCCTGCGGTGTGAGCCAAAACCTCATGTCCATTCTCTAATGCGACTTTAAACATTGCATTGGGAAGTAAATCTGTAACCTTGCCTTTGAATTCTAATATTTCTTCTTTTGACATATTTATTTTTTTGAAAGCCTATATTCTATTGATCGAGCATGGCCGTCAAGACCCTCATCTTCAGCCATTGACATAGCATCTGAACCAATTTTTTCAAGACTTTCTGGTGTACATTCAATAATTGATGTTCTTTTTATAAAATCAAAAACTGAAAGTCCAGAGGAATACCTAGCCGTTCTATCAGTTGGAAGAACATGACTTGGTCCAGCCAAATAATCTCCTATTGCTTCTGGAGTTGATGGTCCAACAAAAATAGCTCCTGCGTGCTTTATATCATTTAAGTATTCATTTGCATTTTGAAATGAAAGCTCTAAATGCTCAGGAGCAAGTTGATTTGATATTTGAATTGCCTCATATATATCTTTTGTAACAATAATTGCTCCATGTCTTTCCCAGCTTTCAGAAGCAATAGCTTTACGAGGCAATGAATTGAGCTGATCTAAAACTTCAGTCTCAACTTTATTTGCAAATGAATCACTGTCTGTAATTAAAATACTTTGAGCGCTACTATCATGCTCAGCTTGAGATAGAAGATCAGCGGCAGTAATTTTTGGATTATTTGACTCATTAGCAACAATTACTATTTCAGAAGGCCCTGCAAACATGTCAATGCCAACTGATCCAAATACTTGTTTTTTTGCCTCCGCTACATAGATGTTTCCTGGCCCAACAATTTTATCTACTTTGTGAATTGTATCAGTTCCAAATGCTAGTGCACCTATCGCTTGAGCGCCTCCTATTTGATAAACCTCATTTATATTAAGTAATTTAGCGGCATATAAAGTAGATGGATTGAGCTCACCATTGCTCGCTGGCGTAACCATGACAATATCTTTTACCCCTGCTACTATAGCTGGGATCGCATTCATTAATACCGTACTTGGATAGCTAGCAGTTCCTCCAGGAACATAGATTCCAACTCTTTCAATAGGTTTCCATTGGTACCCTAAAGTGGTTCCTGTTTCATCTGTATATAACTGATCGGTTGGCAGCTGACGTTTATGATACTCAGTAATTCTTTTGGAAGCTATCTCCATTGATTTCTTTATATCTACTTCACATCTACTAACGAGTTCATTAATATTTTCTTCGCTTAGTTTAAGTTGTTCTAATTTTAGAGAATTGGCGTCATATTTATTTGTTAGCTCAGTAAGAGCTTTATCTCCATCGCGTTTAATTTTTTCTAGTATTGATAAAACAATCTTGCTTACATCTTGGGATGTATTACGATCATTTTCAATTAGCTTTTTAAAGCTACCATTAAAACTTTGGTCAACTGTATTAAGTCTGAGTGTCATTTTTTTTATTTACTTCTTCTACAGTCCAAGACTCACCTTGATCTTCTAGTTTTGCTTGCACTACTTCAGTTTCGAGTTTTATAGTGGCATCATTATTGAAAAGCAATTCAATTTCAATATTTTTGGACTTATTATAATAGAAGTTAAATGTTAACAATTCCAAGACTTTAGCCTTATCCATTTGATCAATATTTTTTGAATAGACAGCCAAAACATCCTCAAAAACTAAAACCGCTTTCGTTCGATTATTTGTCTTATTAACAATTTTTTCTTCCCACATGAAACGGGTGATCATTACAATAAATGTTCGAATAGATGGCAAATATTTAACATCATTTACTTCAATTAAGCCATCTTGAAGAACTGTTGCAATAATTTTTAATTCCTCTGTATCGATTGCATTTAGCTTCATTCTATTTTATGCGTCTGATGTTTCCACCACATTGAGAAATCTTATTTTCTATTTCCTCATATCCACGATCTATGTGATAAATTCTATTAATTATTGTTTCACCTTTTGAAATTAGACCTGCTAAAACAAGACTTACTGATGCCCTTAAGTCTGTTGCCATAACCGGCGCACCAATCAATTCACCTGATGGTGAAATAATTGACTTATTTCCCTCTATTGATATTTGTGTCCCCATTCGATTTAACTCGGGTACATGCATGAATCTGTTTTCAAATATATTTTCAATTATTGAAGATTGTTTGTTTGACTTTGATAATAGTACCATTGTTTGAGCTTGAAGATCGGTTGGAAAACCTGGATACTCCTCTGTTTGTAAATTAATACCCACCTCAATATCTGTTTTGAATAGAGAAATACTATCTTTATTGAGTTTAAAATTAATTTCTAATTCTTCAAATACGTTCAAAATATTTTGCATATGATCTGGTTCAATATTTTGAATTTTTAAATTATTTCCAATCAAAGCTCCAGCAATCATATATGTGCCCGCTTCAATTCGATCAGGAATTACATTATGAGTTGTTCCTCTAAGATTTTCTTTTCCTTGAATTAAGATTTTTCGATCACCAATAAAATCTATTTCTGAACCCATAGACTTCAAACACTTTATAAGATCAATAACCTCAGGTTCAATTGCTATATTATTAATCTCACTTTCTCCACTAGCCAATGAAGCAGCCATTATGATATTTTCAGAAGCTCCTACAGAAATTTTTTTTAGATCAATTTTATTTCCCTTTAAGCCTTTTGGCGCCTTACAGTTTACATAGCCCCCATCAAGGACAAATTCAGCACCTAATTTTTTAAGTGCATCAATATGAATATCAATTGGCCGCGCTCCTATAGCGCAACCACCAGGAAGTGATACTGAAGCTTCTTTTTTTCTTGCAAGCAATGGGCCTAAAATGAGAATACTTGCACGCATTTTCCTAACTAAGTCATACTCTGCAATATTTTTGTCAATATTTTCATAGCAAACAGTTAATTGATTTTGATTTAGATTTGAAATGTCAGACTTGACACCCAGTGACTCCAAAACTTTTATCATTGTCTGAATATCTTGAAGATTAGGAACGTTTGTTAAATGAACCGCCTCATCAGTTAAGATGCATGCAGCCATAATTGGCAAGACTGCATTTTTAGAGCCACCAATTGTAAGATTGCCACTAAGAGGTTCTCCTCCTGTTATGACAATTTTTTCCATATAGGATTATAACTTAGGAAGTGTGACGCCTTTTTGTCCCATGTATTTACCACTTCTATCTTTATATGAAACATCAGGTGGAGCATCACCTTTAAAAAAAAGAAACTGGCAAGCGCCTTCATTTGCATAAACCTTTGCTGGCAATGGAGTAGTATTAGAAAATTCAAGTGTTACATGTCCCTCCCACTCAGGCTCAAGAGGAGTTACATTTACAATAATTCCACACCTAGCATAAGTTGATTTACCTAAACAAATAACAAGAACATCTCTTGGAATTTTGAAGTATTCAACCGTCCTTGCTAATGCAAATGAATTTGGTGGTATAATACATTCCTTACCTGGACGATCAACAAACCCCTTGTCACTGAAATTTTTAGGATCGACGATTGCTGAATCGACGTTTGTAAAAATTTTAAATTCTTCAGAAACACGAGCATCATAACCGTATGAGGAAACTCCATATGAAATTGTTCCATCTTTTTTTTGACCATCAACAAATGGAGAGATCATATCCTGCTCCATTGACATCTTTTTTATCCATTTGTCTGACATTATGGTCATAGTTCTAATCCTTACTTTTAATTTTTTTTTGAAACTCTTTTCTTTTCAATAAATTTAATCGCAGAGCATCAGATAATTTATCCTTTTTGCTCTTAGTTGTATTTGCTTGTCTTTTATTTTGATCTACCTTCAAGGAACTGCTTTATTTCTTCTGGATTGAGGCCTGCTTTTTTTAATTCTTTTACCAACTTCTCTTCCTCTTTTTTTTCGGTATTGTCAGCAAACTTAGCTTCTCTTTTTTGCTGCTTGGCCATCGCTCGCTCGCCTCTTTTTGATTTATAATCGTGATGAATACCCATAACAATCTCCATTAAAATATCGACACTTTACACTTTTTTAATCGATTCTCTAGTGAAAACAAGAAGATGAAGTTTAGAGATATTATTTTCTAAATATTAATATCTGATTGAAAAGTCTCTAAATAATAAAACCACTGAGGAGTAAATAGATAGAAATAAAAGTAAATGCACCAGGCAAGACCTGTGACTAAATTCATGAATAAGTTCGCCACTCCAACAAGAGAGTCCTGATTCCACTTGTCTCTGAGTTTTTGTGGATAAAGTGGAAGAGTCCATGTGTAGATGATGAGAAATAGGTTCAGAAAACTTAAAACAATACAAATATAAAGAAAAATCGTCATTTTTAGGCCTTTTTTACTATCAATATGGCCTAAGAATGATCTAAATTCTATACATACTTTTGCCCAAATCTGGACTATATTTAATAGCAATTACCTATTGATATCAATTGATTTATTATTGTATCATGGAATTTACAGTTTTTATTTAATGGAGCGTTCAAAAATGAAAAACAAAATTGAGAAGAAAAATGGTTTCTCACTAATCGAACTTTTAGTTGTTGTTGCAATTATTGGAATTCTAGCTGCTGCAGGAGTTGTGGCTTATAACGGATTTATGGATAATGCGAAGAAGAGTTCTTCAAAAGCAAATCATACAAATGTTGTGAAATTTTTAAGTTCAAACTTCACAAACTGCTCAACTGGAGCAACATATATTGCATGGTCAACAACTGGTAATCCATATAATGCCCCTTGTACTTGGTCAGTGACCCAACATGCTTCAAGAATGGTTGCGCATTTTGCTGCCGAAAACTTTAAGAATCCACATTACTCATCTCAGAATGCAGTTGTTTACAGAAATGGTACACCTCCTGCATCAGGTTCATATGTTGGACAAACATGGATTTACTGTCAAAATTCTAATCCTCAAAGATGTTTAGTAAATACTCGTTGGGGCCCAGGTAGTAATGACTACTCAAGAAGTACTGTTACTAAAGAGTAGTTACATTAACTCGATAGAACTTTGAGAGGTTTCTCTTTATTAGAATTATTGGTTGTCGTTGCTATTATTGGTATTTTGGCAGCCGTAGGAATAGTTTCATATAATGGGTACATTACTGGCGTAAAAAATAAACAAGCGCAAACAGGTCTTCAATCAATTTACCTCGAGCAAGAAGAGTATAAATCAATCAATAAACAATACTATCGACCAAGCGGTGGCTGTGGTGATCAAACTACTACTATTAATAATGGATTGTTTGGTGGCCAAATAACTCTTGATAATGAAAACTTCAGATATTGTATATCAGGTAATACATCGAGTTATATTGCCTATGCTTATGATAAAATGAATAGCAGTAATCGTTTTTGGATAAGAAATACTAACCAAAAAAGTTGGTAAGCCTTTTAACCTCCAGTCTTTTATGACTCCCATTGAAATAGCTTTTGTAATCGCTTTTTCGTTGTGCTTTGGAAGTTTTGCAAATGTTTGCATCTATCGTCTTCCAGTTGATAAATCAATGCTTACTCCATCAGAGTGCATGCATTGCAATAAACCAATTCCATTTTACTTAAATATACCCTTAATTGGGTTTTTCATTTTAAGAGGTAAATCTGCATGTTGTCAAAAATCTCTATCCCTTCAATATCCAATTGTTGAGGCATTGACTGGAGTTGGAGCATTATATTTAGGTCTGATATACGGCATTAATATTGAGTCAGTGCTTGTATTCTTTTTTTACTTATCGCTTGTGATTATTTTTTTTACAGATCTCAATGAGTACATTATTCCAAATGTGATTACTTATCCTCTAAGTATAGCTGGAATATTAACCTCCTATTTTTCTTACTCAGTTTTTAATTTATCTTTGTTAGAGAGTTTATTGGGTGGGATAATCAGTGGTGGAATCTTATGGTTAACATCAAAGATATTTATTCTGATACGTAAAAAAGAAGGCATGGGAATGGGAGATGTAAAAATGATCTCTATGATTGGCTTTTGGATGGGTCTTGAAAATACATTTCTAGTACTGATAGCATCATCACTGATGGGCTCAATCATTGGAATTGGACTTATTTTAATGAAGAAGATGGAACGATCACAGTATATTCCATTTGGAACTTTTTTATCTATTGGGGCAGTATTGATTTGGTTAATAAAGATTTATTATTTACCAAGCATATTCGTGCTTTAAAAAATTTGTCTCCAAGACTTAATTGTAAATGAATTGCTAGAGCCCCCACTTCCTGAGATCGTATTTCCAATAATAAGATTATCTTTAGACGTCCATCCTGAACCCATACCTCCACCGGGGGCTCCACTAATACCAATATATATCTTTCCTTTATAAATTATTGGCGTGGTTGCCATGCCAGACCCAAGTTTAAATTTCTTGAGAGTATTACCACAAGTATATGCATGTGCGCTTAAAGTTGCTGATCCTGGATTACACGGATTCAATTTATTAGGTATATATCTTGGGAAATATACAACTCGATCCATGATTGCTGAAGATCCTGTAATTTTTTCATTAGGCAATAAATCAACATACCAACCTTTGTGACTTGCATCAGGACATGAAGCTCCAGCGGATGTTACATTTTTACATTTTGCTGCCGTAATAGATGATACTCCACTTTTAAACGATGGATAATTTGTATCCTTAATTGCTAAAATTCTATTCTTAATTTTTGGATCTTCATCTGCAATATTATACCGATCACCAGTTCCAAAGAATGCCCAAAGATCACTATTATCATCTAATGATAAAGTCACATCATGGAACACTCTTCGTCCATTTGTTTCAGTCGCTTCCCCGTCAAATAATTGCTGAAGTTGATACATAGTCCCTTTATTTGTTAAATTAAGTTTCCATAACTTGGATTCAAAGTCTGCAAAGTATACCAATGCACCTTTGTAATTTGCAGTTGATGTTGTGTCAGGTGTAACTGGAACCACTGATGCGATGACTGAATTAACAACTTTATTTCCAGCTTTGTCAGCAACGTCAATTTTCTTCAATACTTTACCACCGTCAGCAATATCAATTAAATATACAGCAGATCCGTATGCAGTAGCAGCGCCACCGTTTCCACCTGCTCCAAATATTGCCACCCATTTGTCTGCTCCTCCACTTTGAATTCGAATAATTCTTGGAGTTGAAACCGCTTGTCCTAATTTCGAATAATCTCGTGACGGGGTAATTGATGCATAGGCTTCTTCAGTTTTATTTCCTGCTGCATTCCAGTGCGTTACAGTCTGAGTTGATGGGTCATTTTTAAAAGTCCACATATGTTTTGGAGCATCAATATTTGTTATATCTAGTGCTGAGTAAGAATGCTCACCTTCACCCATTCCAAAAACTACGACTGTTTTCCATGCGCCATTATGATAAATATCTTTTACAACAGGGGATCCATCGACACCATAGATAGAGTTAGTTTTATTTGCTTTTCCTGAACTAACACCTCTCAGTTTTGGTATGAGAGATGGTGGTATGAATGCCCATTTTTCGGAACCATCTGCGTTACTAAATGCATGCAGCATTCCACCGTTCGAGCCAGCTAAAATTGTTGTAGCTCGCGCTTTCCAGCGATCCTTAAAGGCTTTGTAACCATTTTGACTTCTATAAAAATCATCTGAGTTTTTATCAGATGTATCCATTCCAGATGAAGGATTGTTTACAAGCGCAGGAGTTGAATTGTAAATATCCGCAAGTTTCCATCGTTCATCAGTTGTGGAACCATCTAAGTCTTCATCATATGAGTCCATGCCTCGAGTGAAATTTATCAAGCTAGTTGCATCGGCAACCGTACCCATTGTTCCACCTAAATATAACTCAGATCTTAAAACACTTTGATTTGCGGCAACAAAATTATTTAATCCAGCAGGAACATTTGGGCTTACTGTCCAAATATTTCTTGTATCTGCTGCTCTTGCTTCTAATTTTTCTCCTGAGTCCCACTGTTTAGCTCCAACTGTCCCATCAGCTTTTAATTTATATCGAAGAAGTCTTCCTTGCCATTGATGATCCTTTTTATAATTAAACACTGCTTGATAAATTGAGTCTCCAGATGTCATATCAGGCATAATAACAGGAGCTGTAAATGTTAGGCGTGATTGAAGAACTTGTTTAATTGCGTATGTCAACTGTTGAAGCAATTGATCCTCATCATCAGCGAACAATGGAGTCTTAGTTCCACCGGCTGTTGCTAAGTTTTGGTAATTTCTTGTGTTTCCGTAACCAGCATAACCAAGTGCAAATGTTTTTACGCCCTTATTAGTACGTAGCCATGTAGCCGTCCTAATATTAGAAGTTCCCCACCATTGGCCATCACTGAAAACAATATTATAGTTCTGCTGACAGTTTGCTTTAGGGCTTATGGGTGATTGTGATCCTGTCCAGTAAGATTTTGCATTATCCATACCTCGATCTAAATAAGTTCCACCGCCAGTAGGAAAGCGATCCAAGTCTGTATAAATTTGGGCTGCTCCATTTTTACTAATTGGAATTCTAATTCGAGCACTTGATCCCCACTCTTGCAGTCCAAAGTTTGCACCCGTTGTTAAAGATGTATCAGAGACAAGTTTCTTCAAAACACGTCGTGCGATTGCAATTCGTCTCTCAGATTTTCCATACAAGCCGTCAAATGATGCATTTCCTGTAAGGTTTGCCCCTCCAGCACAAAGTGACATTTGAAATTTGACAATTCGACTATTATCAGTGTCCCCGACAAAAACTTTGTCACCCAGCACTCCAAAACCCTTAGCATTTCTTAATTGGCCTTGGTCAGATCGACTTCCATATCCATCACCTATTGTACATAGATGAGCAAATGTAGTTGCATTATAAACATAAATTTTATGATTAGTGCTGCTTAAAATATAAAGACGATTTGCACCATCAACTTCTATATCATATGGAGAACCAAGTGAACTTTTATGAGTTAAGTTTGCTTCAGTTTTTTCAACCTGCATGAAGTAGTTTGATGCATTGTTAAATCGTGTCAGAACTTTTGTAGTATTATCGAAATAATAACTTTTATTATTTTGATCAATCGCATGAGGGCCTACTCTATTATAATAATTTGGGTCTGGTGTAATGGTTGATTTTAACGAACACCCAGTATCATAGATATATGCAACGCCAAATTGATTAACTACTATTGAATCACTAGGAGTTACTTCAAGATCCGCATAAATGTGAGTTGAGTTATTTGGGAATGTCGAACTTGTACATCTCCAGTTGCCAGATGAATCATAGGACATGATTCTTTTATTGCCTGTATCTATAAAATAAACATTATCACCACTGTCTACAGCTACTTTACCAGGATAACGAAACTGTTGCTGACCAGAACCACCACCGCCACGAATTTCTTTCAATAATTTTCCGCCAGCATTATATTTTTTGAGATAACTTCTGTTATATTCTGTTGCCCAATGTGCATTATTAGAGTCCATAACAACATCGTGTGGGTTATAAACTTGTGCTGTACTTGGTGCTGTCCAGCCCATACTCCCAGACCGGTCCAACATAATAAGGATGTTTGCCTTAACATCTGACTTTCCTGTTCCAGGAGGCGCACTCTTTGCAAGAACGTTACTAGAAGAAATGCTTATGGATAAAGATAGAATGGCTATGAATGTTAAGAATCTACTCATTGTCCATGTCCATGTATTTTAATGACAGTTCATTGAAGCGATCAGAAACTATTTCAATCACCTGCTCTCTAGAATCTCCAAAAATTTTATCGATAAGAAAAACAGATTTTTCACTTTTATCCCAGTAATAGTAAGCAAGACCACTTGTTCCAGCTCGACCATAACCTTCTGTTGGGTCGCCGTAATAATATTTAAGGCTTTTTAAATAGTCGGCATCGTTTTTGTAATCTCTGATAACGATTTGATGTAAATCTTTATCAATAAAATTGTACTTCACGATTGCCTGCTCGAAATCATCACAAATACGTTCTATAGGAATATCGTATCCGTGTAGCTTGCTGCTATTCGTTCCAGCGTCTCCCACAAATTTATTTTGAAATGAATTTAAAGATGAACCGATTAATACTTTTTCAAAATCACACAAAGCGTGTGCTGCTGTATTTGCTATAAAAAACAATACAACTGAATAAACATAAATTTTAGAGTACTTAACCATTACTTATTAATCCCTACTATAGCCTCAATTAATGTCCTCGTATAGGCATTCGAAGAACCTGGCCCTTTTCCACACGCAAAAACCTTGTAGAGATAGCTTGTCATATTGCCTCCTCCTCCTACATATCCAGTTCCACCGCCAATTCCTCCACCAATTCCAGTGCCCTTATAATTTGTAGTAGTGTGCTCTGTCGTAAACCACAAAAACGATTGATTATCATAAATGAGCTTTTCATTCCTATTTGTAACTCCTAATTCACTTGTCATCTTTATACCTCTACCGCTAGTTCCATCATCTCCTGCAATCTTATATGTATCATCAAGCGGAAATTTACAGAGAGTACTGACTGAGCTACTTCCATTTTTTGGTAAATTACCTGTTGCAGCTTCTATTGATAACCATCGACGAGCTGCCTCAACGCCTGTTTCAGCAGATAAGAATGTTTGTCGACTGCTCTCACTCTTTCCAGTCACTTTACTTTGAGAAGATGCATTCATTAATAATACAGATCCCATCAATGTCATAGCTAACAACATCACCATTGATAAGATAAGAGCAAATCCTCTTTGATTTTGTTTTTTATGGTCCATAATATTTATTTCTGACTAATGCTGATATCGCATAACTGTCTCTAATATAGTTATCATTAGTCACAACTGGTCTATTTCCTATATTAAAAGTTTGTGAAACTGGACTAGTTCCATGCTCTTCAGGGCTTCTGACAAGAAGCCCAATTTCAACCTCTTGAGGATCTTGAGGTTCTCCATAGACTTCTCCATAAAATGAAATTTCTGCCATTTGTCTTAATTTAGTTCCGTCAACACTTGGATTACAACTTTGTGCTGTGCTTGTATATGTGCATAATCGACCATTTGCAATTCTTGCAAAAATTCTTTTTGTTGCATTTTTTCCAAATTCATCATTGTTGCTTCCAGGCATCGCGCATCCATTTGAACCAGCCTTACTTAATGTATCAAGTTCTCCAATTTGCCCAACACAATTAAAGTTTGCATCAGCATTTGTAAAAGAACTGCAAGCAGAACTCCATGCACAAGTTGCATCACTTGTTCTAAGAGAAAAATCTCCAGCCACCATAATGTGCCTTGTAGTACCATAAGGAAAAACAGCAGAAGAAAACGGGTATGCATTATTTCCTCCTAAAGTACCTCCGTCCAGATGCGCTCCAGTAGATACTTGAATTTTAGTAATACGAACATCATTGGAAAAATTAATAGTTAAGTTAGCTGTAGGAGAGGTTGTGCAGCCCCAAACCGTATCAAGATTATTATCGTGTAAAAAATTTGTCTGACCGCCACAGTTGGCTTGAATACTTGAAGGAGAAATCCATCTCATATTTCCTTCCCCATATTTGATTGCACCAGTGCCTAAAGCATTTCCATTTCTAGAACCTGTGAATTGTAAATCTTCTACATAATCAGCAATAGGAGATTCAGCAATTATAGTTTGTAATGAATTTGATGCACAGTTCATAGCATTACACTTTTCAACTTTCTTATACACCCTCAATCTATTGTTATATGTTTTGGTATAATAAGAAATTTTTAATCTTTCTGTGTAAGATTTATCGTAAATAATTTCTATTGAATCAGGATCAGTTGTTCCACCTTCAGTTATTTTTATTCCTGTGGTGATCTCCGGTCTTTGTTTCGAGGGACCATCATCATAATTATACCCTGCCATACGAACATCGCGCATAATCATTGTTGCAACAGCTCTTGATGTTTGAGAAATATTTTTCATATCTTTTTGAAAATCATAATTTTGTTTAATGACAATGTAAGATGCAAATGATGCAGCTATAATAATTGAGCTTATGGCAAGACCAATTAATATTTCTGGTAATGTGAATCCTTCTTGATTACGGAGCATTGATCACTCTTTTGAAATGATTACTTGCTTTACCATCACGAGATGCCATGCGAATAGTAACAACATAATAATCTTTTCCACTTTTGGTTTTTTTTACAACTTCAATTTTTCTCTTATCACTAGGAAGTACGCTGCCTAACTTTTTATTAGCTTTAGCAAACCATTTAGCTCTTTTCTTATCATGAGTACCGCTACCAGATGATCCTGATTTAAAGTCCATATTATGATATTTATCTATATTGACTGTATCGGTAAGCAAGTCTTCATAGATCATATTGGCTAACATATTTTGTTTTTCGCGATCTATGGAACTCATCAATACCCGTGTCGATGTGGATGCTAATCCATAGACAGCAACAAAGCCTATTCCGACTATAACTGCGGCGACTAATGCCTCAATAAGTGCTATACCCTGTTGATTTTTCTTCATTAATTCCACTCTATCCATGTTCGTTGTTGAGGTGAATACCGAGTAACATCATAAAAACTTGTTGGCCCTATATCGACTCTAAATTTTGTATCTGCATCACGTGTAACTTCGAATCCACCCCCTTTTGATGTTCCGTCGGGATTAAAGCAAATTCTGCTGCTCGAGTATCTATAGGTTGATGACTGTGAATTTCCAGATGGATCGTGTTTTGTTCTAACTGTTGCTTCAAACTCTAATGCTACAGGATACTCTGGATCGGTCATTCTAGGTCGACCAGTTGATCCACTGCCAATGTTACAAAAAGAAGAATTAAGGCTATCAATATTCATAACCATTATTCGATTACCTGATTGCTCTAAGATAATTGGAAAGCCAATGTTCTGACTTCTTGTTTTTGCATAATCAATAAGGCCTCGAATTTTTGCTACATCATTTTCTGCGGTTCGTGATGATGTCCACCCAGCTAAATTTGGAACTGCAAAAAGTGCAACTAAACCAAGGATTGCGACAGTCACAATAACTTCTAAAAGTGAGAAACCGTTTTTACGTTTAGTGTCCAATTCCATCATGATTAATCACCCCTGAGGTTAAGAGCTCTTCAATCGATTTTTCCATTTGAACCATTCCATCGGACACACCTGTTTGCATTGTACTTGGAAGTTGGAAAATTTTATTTTCACGGATTAAATTTTGAACAGCATTGTTACTTACAAGAATTTCAAATGCAGCCACTCGTCCTGTTCCATCAGCCCTTTTCATCAAACGTTGAGTAATGACCATCTTTAAAGATGTCGCAATCTGTGCTCGAATTTGATCTTGTTGTCCTGGAGGAAACGCATCTATAATTCTATGAATGGTATTTGGTGCACCACTCGTGTGTAAAGTGCCAAAAACTAAGTGACCAGTTTCAGCTGCCGTCAATGCAAGAGAAATTGTTTCTTGATCACGAAGCTCTCCCACCAAAATAACATCTGGATCTTCTCTTAAACTTTCACGAAGTGCGTCAGTAAATGATGGGGTATTTGAGCCCAGTTCTCGTTGAGTGATGATTGAATTTTTTGGTTCATGAACAAACTCAATTGGATCCTCCACAGTAATTATATTGCAATCTTTGTTTGTGTTGATGTAGTCAATCATCGCAGCAAGGCTTGTTGACTTTCCAGATCCTGTTGGACCAGTGACCAATATTAAACCATTAAGTGGGGTTACTAATTTGCTTTCAATGACAGGTGGAAAGCCCATTTCATGAAAGACAGGTATCTTAGTTTCAATTTTTCTCATGACAATATTCATACCATTGTATGCAGAGTAAACATTAATTCTGAATCTTGTTGAACCAATGATCATTGCAAGATCAAGACCCTTTTGGACTTTTAACTTTTCTTGATTTTCTTTGCTTAGCTTATCTTTAAGAAAGTCATCAATATCTTTAGCTGAAATAATCTGAGATGAATCCCTTTGAATCGACCCATTTACACGCAAAGCAAGCGGTAACCCTGATTGAATGTGAATATCTGATAAACCGCTAATTTCAGCACTTTTTGTAATGATATCATCCATTAAAAATAGTCTAGACCTTTTAAAGTAACAAATCTAGGAATTTTCTTTATCTCTCAATGATTTAATACGATCGTAATTTAGCAATAATACATTTTATTGTTTAATTATAATCTGAATAAGGTATTAAATTCATTGGTTTTTATAAATAAAATCCTTAATATTTAAGCACAACATGTTCAAAAGTATTACAAATATCTTTAGCTCACTTGGATCGATCTTCAGTAAAAAAGGAAGCTCTTCTTCTGCATCCCCTACTGGTGTTGGTGGCACGAATGAAAAGAAGTCTTTTTTTGGTAAATTAGTCGCAAAAGTTAGTACAAGCATCATTGACTCACTTAGTAAATATTCTGTTCAGCAAGAAGAAGTTGTCGGAGTGGATATTGGCCCTAGCGGTATTCGATTGCTTCAATTATCACAAACTGAAAAAGAAGAATGGATTGTTGAAAAATTAACTGCTCGACATGTTGATCGAGTTGAAGACATTAAAGTAAGTCAAGGACCGTTTGTAGAAGCGATTAAAATAGGTTTAGAGTCCGGTAAGTTTACGACTACTAATGCTGCTGTATCTCTTCCCGTATCAAGCTCAATTGTAAAAGTTATTGCGATGCCTCTCATGAGTGACCTTGAGATGAAAAATGCTATTGAATTTAATTCTCTTTGGGAAAACTTAACCCAATTGCCTGGCACAATTGATGAGTATTCAATTTTTCATCAGGTAATTAGAAAAGACTCCTCATCAAATATGATGGATGTTCTTTTTGTTGCTTCAAAATTAAGTGATGTCAATGCGTATATTGATATTGTAACGCAAGCAGGATTACAGCCTGTAGTTCTTGATGTAAAATGTTTTGCGCTTCGAAATGCATTTGAAACTATGGCATTGCCAAACATCGCTCAAAAGCCAATGGCAATTTTAGAAATTGGATCTCATGAAAATTATTTACTAGTGCTAAAAGGAGATGATCCATTTGTAAGTGATTTATTTTTAAGTAATGCAGATAAAGCTGTACTTGCTGTAAAACAAAGTGACACTCTTGCATTAGCTCCAATTATTGATCGATATATATTACAAATTAGACAGAACTTAACAGCGTACCAAAATCGATTTAAATCTGACAAGGTTGACTCAATTTTCATTGTTACGGACACTCCAAATAGTGAAATGATTAATAAAGTTTTATCAGAAAAATTAACTGATCTAACGGTTGTGAACTTCAATCCTTTTTCAAAGATGCAAATTCCAGCTAACGTTCAAAGTAAAATTGACGCTGAGGAAAATAATTCATCATTCGCTGCTGTGACCGGCCTTGCTACTCGAAAACTTGATATTTTTGGATATTATCAAAAGGTTACTGGCGTTAAAAATATTAACCTTCTTCCAAACCGTGAAGGGGTTAAAAGCTCAATAAAAAACAAGTTTATTTCTGGAATTTTCGCAATTGGAATTTCGATAGCTGTGATTGTCTTTGGAATATATGCTTTTTCTTCATACTATTTTCAGTCTTCTTCCAACCAGCAAGCGTTATCAGACTACGATATGCTTAAAATGGAAATTGAACAACTTCAAGGTCAGTATTCAGCCTTAATGAGCGAAAAGGATAAAATTAACGAACAATTAAAGTTATCTGAAACAGCAACAACAAATCAAAACATAGCTGCAAAAGTGTTGCGTGAGATTGCTTATCAGGCAGGATTTAATATTGTGCTAACAAATCTTGATTTTAATGGTCAAGAAAAATATGAAGTCAAGGGAGAGGCTTTGTCTGATGCAGATGTTATAAAATATATTACGCGTGTCAAAGAAACGGGATTATTTGAAAATGTTGTACTTGAAAAATCATCACTTGCGCAAGAAGGTTCAACAATTAAAAAGTTTGTTGTAAAATTAATAATTAAACCAGAGTTAATAAACTCTCAACTTGTGGAAGTTAATGAGGAGGCTGAGGAATAGAATATGGCAAAAATATTTGGCATAGATACTGCGAACTTATTTAAAAAGAAGTCTGATGCTCCTGCCGCGCCTGGGGAAGAGAAAAAAGGCGCGATTGGTAAATCACTATTTAACGATGCAAAACTTGTTCGACGTGCGAGTATCACGGGTGGGCTGATCATTTTTGTATTTGGTGGATATTTCATATTCATAAATCCATCACTTAATAAACAAGAAAATAAAATTGTTGAGATTGATAAATGGAATCAACAATTGATTAGTTGTAATGATGAAATTGAAAACCTGAAAAAAGAAGTAGCAGAATTAAATGATCAAAAAAAATCAAAAAGTGGTTTGTTTGTAACTGATGATGAGTTTGAAGCTTTCTATGCAGACTTAACAGAAGCATCAGTTTTATATCGATTAACGATTAAAGATATAACAAGAGCAGAAGAAGTTCCAGTTA
>CACPLH010000002.1:0-100618 GCA_902634765.1 uncultured Pelagibacteraceae bacterium | reverse complement strand
AGAAGGAAGTTGGTGAACGTATTTTAGCGACTCATGGTTCTAGACAATATGGAAGATTATCAATTATTACACAGTCGCGGTGCAAAATAAAAAAGTTAATTGTTGCAAAATCTAAAATATTTACCCCAGAACCTAAAGTAGATGGAATAGTATTAGAGTTTACTCCTCATAGTAAAAACATAGATATGGATATTAAAAATCTAGAAATAATTGTTAGAAATGCATTCAGTCAAAGAAGAAAAAAAATCAAATCAACATTATCATCATACATCCACTATTTAGACAAACTTTCAATCAATTCTGATCTAAGGCCTGAAAACTTAAGTGTTGCTGAATATTGTAAGTTAGCAAAGCTTATGAAGTGAGCTCTCTTACTTTATTAACTAAATTTAATTGCCTTCGGCGTTTTTTTCGCTCAACATGCACTATGCTTAATATCTCGTCTACACATGTTTCCAGCTTATTGTTAATAACCACATAATCATACTCAACCCAATGACTAATCTCATCTTTAAATTTTGACATTCTTTTATTAATGATCGATTCGTCATCCCCTGAGTCAACTTTTCTTTGTCTTAATCTGTTCTCTATTTCATCTTTAGATGGAGGCAATATAAATATTGAAACTAGATTACTTGATTTTGACTGATACAGTTGTTGAGTGCCTTGCCAATCGATATCAAACAAAACATCTTTTTTCAATTTAGTGATCTTTTCAACATCCTCAATCAATGAGCCATAAAAGTTCTCAAACACTTCAGCGTATTCTAAAAACTCATTATTTTTTATTCTATTCTGAAAATCTTCTCTGGATATAAAATTATAATCAATACCATCAACTTCATTTTTTCTTGGTTTACGTGTCGTTGCTGAAATTGAGATCTGAATACTGTCATTATTTTCAAGTATTTTTCTACAAACAGAAGTTTTACCAGCTCCTGAAGGTGACGATACTACAATAAGAAGTGGTTCATGATTTAAATTTTCATCATTCATTTATACATTATTGTTAATCAAATTTTGTGAATATAATAGACACATTTGTTCCACCAAAACCAAAAGAATTTGAAATAACATTTTTTAATTTTGTCTCTCTAGATTCATTTCTAATCAGATCAATATTCTCATGGATGCATGGATTATCAAGGTTTTTATTAAATGGCGCCACACCTTCATTGATTGAACAGATTGAATAAATTGCCTCTACTGCGCCTGCTGCTCCAAGCAAATGACCTATTTGTGATTTTGTAGATGACATTTGTACCCTCTTATTACAGTTTGAGAATAATTTATCTACTGCACTAATTTCTACTTGATCACCTGCAGGCGTTGAAGTTCCATGAGCATTTATATATGAAATTTGACCTGTATCTAATTTTGCATCTCTCAATGCATTTTCCATAGCTCTATAAGCTCCATCTCCTGTAGGCTCAGGTAAAGTGTAATGAAATGCATCAGCTGATGATCCATATCCGATAATTTCACATAGTATATTAGCATTTCTTTTCTTAGCAAACTCCATTTCTTCCAGTATTAGTATTCCAGCTCCTTCACCCATTACAAAACCATCTCTCGATTCATCAAATGGTCTTGATGCTCTTTCAGGGTCATCATTAAAATTAGTACTTAATGCTCTACAAGAAGTGAAGCCTTCAATACCTATTGGACATATTGTTGCTTCTGATCCACCTGTAACCATTACATCAGCTTCACCGCGTTGGATTAGACGAAGAGACTCACCAATTGCATGTGCTCCTGAAGCACAAGCTGAAACAGTTGAATAGTTGGTTCCTTGTAAATTATATTTAATTGAGGCAAAACCTGCTGCCATATTTATTAGTCTGCCTGTAATAAAAAATGGGCTTACTTTTGAATTATTAGAATGAAAATTGATTACATTTTTCTCAATTCCTGGCAAGCCTCCAATACCAGATCCTATGATACAGCCAGATCTTTCTGCTATTTCTTTTTCATTTATGGTAAGTCCACTTTGGATAAATGCTTGCTCACAAGCTGCCAAAGAAAATTGAATAAATTCATCATATTTTTTTATATCTTTTTTTGGAATCCATTGCTCTGCATTAAAAGTCCCATTTGATCCATCGCCTAATGGTACTTCACAGGCAACTTTGCACTTATAATTTTCAGGATCAAATAATGTGATTTTTCCTGCACCAGATATTCCGCTTATAAGTGAGGACCAGTTATGTGAAACACCACATCCAAGAGGAGAAACTATCCCCATTCCTGTGACTACAACACGATTCATGAAAGAAAAAAATGTTTAATGGAGCTACTTTGCTTCAAGATGAGCTATAGCATCACCAACAGTTAAAATTGTTTCAGCTTTTTCATCTGGAATTTCTACATCAAAAGCTTCTTCAAAAGCCATAACTAACTCAACAGTATCTAAACTATCAGCGCCTAAATCATCAATAAATTTAGCATCGTCCGTTAATTTTCCTAAATCATCTATTCCTAAATGCTCAGCTATTATATTTTTTACTTTATCTGCAATTTCGCTCATAACATCTCCTGTTAATAATTTTCTTGTTCTTAATAGTAATCTTCACATTGTCAAGCCACCATTAACATGAATAACTTGACCAGTAATATAAGATGATTCTTCAGAAGATAAAAAGAAAACTGCGTTTGAAACATCTTCTGGAGTACCAATCCTACCCACAGGTATATTTTTGGTCATATCTTTGAGTTTTTCGGGTTCAATAGTACTAAGTATATCTGTATCAACAAAACCAGGGGCGACACAATTAATAGTAATATTTCTTGATGCAACTTCTTGCGCAAGAGTTCGAGAAAAGCCCTCAATAGCTGATTTTGAAGCAACATAATTTGCTTGCCCAGCATTACCCATCTTAGCTACAACTGAAGTGATATTAACAATACGGCCCCACCTTTTCTTTATCATTCCCTTAATTACTAACTTAGTGAGAAAAAAATTAGAATTTAAATTCACGTTTATCACATCATCCCATTGATCTTTTTGCATTCTTAAAAAAACATTATCTTTTGTAATTCCTGCATTATTTATGAGTATGTCAATGCTATCGCAGCTTGCTTGTGCCTGACTCACTAAATGATTGATTTGATTTTCGTCTGATAGATCGCATTTAATTGTCGAGACTCGCTCAGAATATTTGTCCTGCAATTTCTTTAGCTTATCTTCGTTTGTTCCAGAGGCGATAATATTAAAGCCATTCTTATAAAAAATATCTAAAATTGCAGATCCAATTCCACCGGTAGCCCCTGTGATTAATACGTTTTTCATCTGAGATCTATTGTATTCAATTTTTCTAAATCTTCTACCTTACTTATTGATAGAGTATTGCTAGATTTGTTGATCCGTTTCACCAAATTAGATAATACGTTACCTGGGCCAACCTCTATAAAAGTAGAAATGCCATTTTTAATCATATTCTCAATAATCTCCCTCCATCTAACCCTACTTACTATTTGTGTAACCAGTAGATCAGGTGTCTCTATATTTGAACATTGTTCTGATGTTACATTTGAGTAAAAATCATACTTAAATTCATCAAATTCATATTTATTTATTACTTTTGACAACTCTTCAGATGCAGATTGAATCAGGTCACAATGAAATGGTGCACTAACTGGTAACTTTAAAGCCCTCTTAATTCCAAGTTCTTTTGAATTATCACATAAATAATTAATTGCAGACATTTCTCCACTTACAACAATCTGGCCATCTGCGTTATCATTTGCAATAGAAATTTGTCCATAGTCTTTTATTGAGCCTAAAAGATCTTCAACTTCTAGCATTGATTTGCCTATAATAGCAGCCATACCACCTGTTCCAACAGGCATACTTTCTTGCATTGCCTTCGATCGAACTTCTAACAACTGAATCGAGCTGCTAAAAGAAATAGAGTTTGCTGCATACAAAGCTGAATATTCACCTAGAGAATGTCCCGCCACAGCTTTGACACTATCAAAATTAATTAAATTTTCAGATCTAATAGATTCTAATATAGCTGAACTTACGGCCATGATTGCAGGCTGAGAGTTGGTAGTTAGTGTTAATTCATCAATATTACCTTCAAACATTATTTCAGTTAGAGATCTGCCTAAAATTTGATCTAGATCACTAAATAACTGATTTGCAACAGTAAATTTTGATGAAAAATCTTTACCCATACCAATGAATTGTGATCCTTGACCAGGAAATAATAAAGCTAGACTCATGACGCTCCTAAAAAAGAATTCCTTGCTTATACAACAATAATAGAATATTTATGCAACTTTTAATAACAATTATATAAATTAATTAGACTATTTTATGGCACTATTTGAACACGTACTTGTATTAAAGCAGGAACTAAGCACTGCTGATTTGGAAAATGAGCTTAAGAATCATACCGATACTATTACTGAGTTAAATGGCTCTATTAAATACAATGAAAGTTGGGGACTGAGGAACCTTGCATACCCAATAAATAATAATAAAAAAGCATTTTATGAATTTATGAATATTGAGATTCCAGGTGAAAATATTAAAACACTAAATTCTAAACTTAATCTAAATGAAAATGTGATCAGATATTTATCTGTAAAAGTAAAAGAGTTTGGAGAAACTCCAACTGCAATGTTAAAGGAAAAGGAATAATGGAAAAGCAAGATCAATCTAGAAAAAAACCTCTTAACTTTGATTACAAAAACATTTACCCAATTAAGAAATATCTATCTGAGAAAGGAAAAATTATGCCAAGGCGCATAAGTTATATTTCTATGAAAAAACAAAAAGAACTTGCTCTTGCTGTTAAGAGAGCTAGGTATTTAGCCTTACTACCATACGTAGGAAAATAAATATGGAAATTATTCTTTTAGAGTCTCTTCATAAAATCGGTAAAGCTGGTGAAATAGTAACAGTCAAAGATGGCTATGCGAATAACTTTTTAATTCCTAATAAGAAAGCAATTGTCGCCAACAAGCAGAATAAAAAAACACTGGACTCTAGAATTGTTGAAATTAACAAAAAAAATGAAGAAAAAGTCGCAGCTGCAATTAAAAAACAAGAGTCTATGGAGAATATTTCTCTTGAAATTGCTATGGAATGCAATGAAGAGGGGAAGCTATACGGTTCTGTAAACCCAAAACTTGTTTCCGACGAGCTTGCTAAATTTGGCCATGAAATCCCCGCTGAAATGATTTCAATTGAAGACATTAAATCAACAGGTGAGTTTAATATTACTGTCAATATTTACGAGGAAATTGCATCTCAATTAAAAATCTTAATATCCAAAAAATAAGATTTTTATATTTTTACAGAAATCAATAGTTTAAACCATTTTTGTAAATTAGATTATCACCCGTAGAAATATTAACAATTTTTAAAGTCTGTTAATATCTTTTTATAATTTCTTAATTACATTTTTCTCTGTTAGAGTTTAATAAAAGATATGTCCTCGACTATTCAATTAAATCAAAATAATCAAAATATAAAAGAACTACCTCACAACCTTGAGGCTGAACAAGCCTTGCTTGGGGCTATTTTGCTTAATAATGATATTCTCTATGATATTAATGAAATTATTGATGCTAACCATTTTTTCGAAAGTATACATATAAAGATCTTTGAAGTTATAAATAAAATAGCCGCTAAAGGGCAATTAGCAACACCAATTACACTTAAAAGCTATTTTGAAGTTGAAAAAAACCTCGAGGATATAGGAGGTTCAGCTTATTTAGCAAGACTTGCAAATGCGGCTGTTTCTTTAGAGTATGCCAAAAACTATGCTCAAATAATATATGACCTTGCCGTAAGGAGAAGTTTATATGATTTGGGTGGAAAGCTCTCTTATAACGCTATTGAAAGTGAAATGGATACAAATCCAAGCGACCTAGTTGAAGACGCAGAGAGAGACTTATATCAGATTGCTGAAAAAGGAACTAACGCACATAATGTACAAACTTTCAAAAGCTCAATGGAAGAAGCAGTTGAGTTGATGAAGAAAGCGTATGAAAAAGACTCAAATGTTGTTGGTCTTGAAACGAACTTCAGAGACCTTGATCAGAAACTTGGCGGACTTCATAATTCTGACTTGCTTATTCTTGCTGGTCGACCTTCTATGGGAAAGACATCGTTAGCAACAAATATTGCTTTTAATATTGCTAAAAAAGCTCATGATAATGGAGATACAGACTCAAATGTTGCATTTTTTTCATTAGAGATGTCTGCTGAACAATTGGCAACAAGGATTCTTTCTGAACAGGCAAAAATAAGTTCGAATGATATTAGGAGGGGTAATTTATCAGAATCTGATTTAGATAATTTAGTAAATGTATCTAAATCAATTCTTGAAATACCATTATTCATTGATGATACCCCTGCCATAAATATGGCTACGCTTGCATCAAGAGTAAGAAGGATAAAACGAAAACATGGCCTTGGAATAATTATTATTGACTACCTACAACTACTAAGACCTGCGAAAGGGTTACGCAATGATGGTCGAGTCCAGGAGGTGTCAGAAATAACACAAGGCTTAAAAGCTCTAGCAAAAGAGATGAATATTCCAATTCTTGCGCTATCTCAATTATCAAGACAAGTCGAGCAGCGTGACGATAAAAAGCCACAATTATCTGATCTGAGAGAGTCTGGATCAATTGAACAAGATTCTGACGTTGTTATGTTTATTTTTAGAGAAGAATACTATCTTGAAAAAACAGCCCCTGCCCCTGGTACAGCTGATTATATTGACTGGCAACAAAAAATGGATGAGGTTCATGGGCAAGCTGAACTTCTTATAAGTAAACAAAGACACGGGCCGACAGGAAATATCAGATTAAGTTTTGAGAGTAAATTTACTCGTTTTGGGAACTATATCAGTAACGAACAAGTGAAAGATTACGACTAAGTCTACTAATAAATAAATGAGTGAATCAAAAAAATTAAGTCCTCATGTTATTCTTGAAATAAATCTGAAGAACTTAAAATTTAATTATTCAAAGATTAAAAAGAAAGTCTCAAAGAAAACAACCGTAGCAGCAACTGTTAAAGCAGATGGATATGGCTTAGGATCACATGAAGTCGTAAAATCTCTAATAAAAGAAAAATGTAATGTTTTTTTTGTCGCTACATTAAATGAGGCAATTTCATTAAGAAAAAAATTTAAAAAAATTCAAATTCAAGTTTTAAATGGATTTCATAGTGAGAGAGTAAAGGATTATGATAAATATAACATCATACCTATTATTAATTCTCTGCAACAATTAGAAGATATCGAAAAGTATTCAGAAAAAACAAAAAAAATGAATATATCAATTCATTTTGATACAGGCATGTCTAGACTTGGACTTGATAATTCCGAAACAGAACATCTTTTAAGGAAAAAAGAAATACTTATCAAACATTCAAACTTAAAATTAGTTATGAGCCATCTTGCATGTGGTGACGAACCAAAGCATAGAAAGAATTTAGCTCAATTAAAGTCATTTAAAAAAATATGTGCACACTTTCCAAATGTAACAAAAAGCTTATCAAATTCTGCAGGTATTTTACTTGGCCGAAGTTATGATTTTGACCTCGTAAGACCTGGAATTTCTCTTTATGGAGGACATTGTCAGAAAAATCAAAATTCATCTATATATAAAAATGTAATTTCATTGAAATCGAAAATCATACAAAAAAGAATAATATATAAGGACGATACTGTTGGATATGGAGGAACTTTTAAGGCAAAAAATAAGATGTTAATTGGTACGCTCCCAATCGGTTATGCCGATGGATTTTTTCGGTCCTTTTCAAATAAGGGTAGTTTTTATTTGCTAGGAAAAAAAGTACCAATTATTGGAAGAATTTCAATGGATCTTACAACAATTGATTTAACTTCGTTAAGAAATAAAAATTTAGATAAAAATGTCCTTGTTGAGGTTATTGGTAACAAAAATAATGTTAATCATCTATCAAAAATAATCTCAACAATTTCTTACGAAATATTAACTAGCCTAGGCAAGCGATATCAAAGACGATATATTGCTTAAATGTCTTTATTCTTAGATACGATTCTTGGAAAGAAAAGGAGTCTTCTTCTTATATGTTTACTATTCATGTTATTATTCTTTGGATATCAATCATTAAATCTAAAGCTTGATGCCTCATCAGATACACTTATTCTTGAGAATGATAAGGATTTGATTGCCTCTAGAGAGGTATCTGATACGTATTCTTCAAATGAATTTTTAATAATTACTCTAAGTGATGCCGATGGAATTATTACAACAAAAAATATTGAATTTATAAAAACGCTAGATCAAAAAATAAAGCAATTTGAATGGGTCGTATCCACCCAGAGTATTCTTGATGCACCCCTATTAACTATAAACAATCAATCTTTATCTGACCTTGCAAACGAAATTAAAACACTAAAAGATACTGAAATAAATATAGTTGATGCAGAGGAAGAATTAAAGAAAAGTCCAATATTTAGAGAGCTTGTAATAAGTAAAGACGGGAGCACGTCCGCTATCTTAATTAACCTGAGAGGAAATGAACGTCTTAATGAATTAATAAAGTTAAGGTCTGAGAAATTATCAAATGATAAAAGAGAGATTATTAATCAAGAGTATGAAAATATAAAAAATACGAATGATAAAAAAAGAAGTCAAAATATATTTGAAATAAGAAATCTAATTAAAGAATTTTCTAATCAAGGTATTGAGATGCATCTTGGTGGTATACCAATGATAGCAGATGATACGATTACATTTGTTAAAAACGATATGATGGTTTTTGGCTTCGGAGTATTAATCTTTATTTTACTGGTACTTTATCTAATCTTTAGGAGCCCAATTTGGATTGTGATTGCACTTTCTAATTGCATATTTTCATTAATACTGATGGTAGGAGTTGTATCATTCTTAAATTGGAAAATAACTGTCATTTCATCAAATTTCATATCTCTAATGCTGATACTATCTTTATCAATGACTGTGCACATTATTGTAAGATATAGACAGATAATTAATGATAACGAAAACTTAGAAAGAATAGATTTAATAAAGAACTGTTGTTTAAAAATGGTCTACCCTTGCATGTTTACAGCTCTTACAACAATATTCGCATTTGGCACCTTATATTCAAGTGGAATTAAGCCAGTAATGGATTTTGGTCTAATGATGTGCTTAGGATTAACTATTACATTAGCAACAAGTTTTATATATCTTCCAATTATACTAAGCTTCTTCAACTTAAAAAATAATTTAAATTTGGCAAGTAATACAAGTAATAATATTTTACTTCGGCTTGCGAAAAATTATCAGCTCTTAGTTATCATTTCTTTCTTCTTTATGTTCATAGTAGGCATTTACGGTGTTCAATTATTAAAAGTTGAAAATAGTTTCGTAGACTATTTCAAGAAAGATACAGAAATTTATAAGGGGATGAAAAAGATTGATCAAAAGCTTGGTGGCACAACACCTTTAGACATAATAATTCAATTTAATTCAGATGATTATAATAATATTGATGAAATAGATGAAGATTTTTTAGACTTTGAGATTGATTACAATCCTGAAGACTATTGGTTTACAAAAGAAAAAATTAATATTGTTAAAGGTATTCATGATCATTTAGATAGCTATCCATTTTCAGGAAAAATTTTATCACTTGCTTCACTAGTCCGAACAGCTGAACAATTAAATGATAATAAAGAGTTTGATGCTCTCGAGCTTGGAATACTATATAAAAAGTTACCTTCAGATTTAAAAGACCAAATTCTGAGCCCTTACCTATCTATTGAAAAAAACCAAGCTCGTATTTCAATGAGAATAATTGATACTCATGAAGAATTAAGACGTAATGAATTTATCAAAAACTTAACTATGTATATTAATGAAAATTTTAATTCTGACGCATACCAAGTATCTATTTCTGGTATCTTAATTCTATACAATAATATGCTTCAGAGCTTGTTTGACTCACAAATAAAGTCTCTAATAATAGTAATGGTTGGTATATTTTTTATGTTATCGGCTTTATTCAGATCTCTTCAGATTGCCTTGGTTACTATTGTGCCCAATATCGTTGCTTGCTTTACAATTTTAGGAACAATGGGCCTGTTAAATATTCCATTAGACCTTATGACTATTACAATTGCATCAATAACAATAGGAATTGCTGTTGATAATTGTATTCACTATGTTTATCGCTATAAAGAATATTTCAATCAAACTAAGAATCACCTTGAAACTATTGCTCTTTGTCAAAATACTGTTGGTAGAGCAATACAAAATACTTCATTTACGATAATTGCAGGATTTTCAATACTAATATTTTCAAACTTTTACCCAACTATTTATTTTGGAATATTTACTGCAATGGCAATGTTCATAGCTCTATTAGGAAGCTTGACCTTGCTCCCCACCCTTTTAAAATATATTAAGGTTTAGAAATGTTCGATATTAATTTTGGAGATCTAATAAATTTTTTTGATTTATCAGTATTAATCATATTGTTTATTTCATGTTTTTTTGCCTTCAAAAATGGGCTCATAAAGAGTATTTTTAACTTGGGAAAATGGATCGCTATTATTATTCTTATAAAGCTCAGCTTTAACATATTGCGCCCATATGTTGATGAATATATTCAAAATTCAACTATTGCTGACATTTGTATCTTTTTATCTGTTTTAATTTGCTCATATATTTTACTCTCAACATTTAATCGAATAATGATTGGTATTATTCAGCCGAGTAAATCAGGGTTTGCGGACTACATGTTTGGATCGATATTTGGCCTAATAAGAGGATATATTATAGTTGTGCTAATATTTTCATCAATAAATGCTTCTTTTTCCTATTCATCCTGGCCTAAATTTACTCAAAAAGGAACACTAATCGAAATAATCAAATATGGAGATGAGTTCTTAAATACAATACCTCAGAGAATTGAAGATGCGGGCAAATACATTGCCTAAGAACGAGAGAAAAGTTGGAATAATAACTGGCGCCTCTTCAGGAATTGGATACAGTTTAGCCTTAAAACTTTCTGAACGATTTGATCATTTATATATATCTAGTAGAAGAATTTCTGAGCTTGAAAAACTGAATGACAAAATAATCAAAAATAGCTGTGAATGCACAATTGTTCCTTTAGATCTGAAAAAAATTAATCTATTGGATGAATTGGCTTCTCAAATATATTCAAAAGAAGGAAAGTTGGATCTACTTTTGTCTGCTGCAGGAATTAATTATAACTTAAGCCCAATTACCTCAATAAAAGAGCATGAATTTAGAGAGTCATTTGAGATCAATCTTTTATCAAATTTAAAGCTATTAAAATCCTTTCAACCGCTACTTAAATTATCAAATGAATCTAAAATAATAGTGATTTCATCTCAACTAGAAACAAAAATTAAACCTTTTTGGGGTGGCAATGACTCTCTCGTAAGTGGGATTCACAAAATGGTGCTTACTTTTGCAGAAGAAAATAAAAATACGAGCATATCAACAAATATTGTTTGCCCTAACGGTGTAGATACAGACTATAGAAATACTTTTATGCCAGGAGAAGATAAATCCAAACTAATGACAGTCCATGGTTTTGCAGAAGAATTCTGTAAGTTATTTGATAATGAATTAAAAAATAATGGAAAAATTTTTAAGGTTTAAGAACTATATGGATTTGATGAACTTATAAATGAAAGATTTATTGGAACACCTATTAAAGAAAATTTCTTTCTAAACTGATTTTCAAAAAAACGAGTAAAACTTTTAGGTGCTCTTTTTTTGGAGTTAATAAATACTTTGAATGACAATAGTTGGTTATCTGTCTGCACCATGTATTTTGGTTTGATTTCAATACTTTTAACCCTTGGCAGTTTATTATTATTTTGAAGCTCTTTAAGAAAATTATTTAACTTATTTTTATCAATTCTCTTTTTTAAGAGATTATGCTTATTTGAGATTTTACTTAAAATGCTATCTATATTTTTATTTGATAAAGCTGATATGTAATCGATATTTATTTCTTTATGCTGACTATAATTTGTTTCTAAAAAATGCTCTATATCACCTCTAAATCTTCTTTTGTCTTCAATTAGATCAAATTTATTGAAAAGTATGAAAAGTATTTTTTTTCTATCAAGAGCTAAATCAGCTATACGAAAATCTTGTTTTGTAAAATTCTCAGTTGCATCAATTAATAATAAGGCAGCATCAATTTTATTGATTAACTTTAAAACTTTTTGATTTCTAGACGTCTCATCTTTGTCGTAGATTTTATTTTTTCTTCTTAGGCCGGGTGTATCATGAATAACAAATTTAATATTCTTAAAATCAAAAGAATTCGTAAATAATGTTTTAGTAAGTCCATACTCGTCTCCTGTAGGAGAAATATCTTCTTTTAAAAGATTGTTGAAAAGAGTTGATTTTCCTGAGTTTGGCTTACCGACTATAATGAAATTAATTTCATTAGTACTAGAGTCATTTAAGTCTATAAATGTTTGCTTTTTCATCTGTTATAAAAATTTGATCACTAAGGATTATTAATGGTGAATAAATATTCTTAATCCCTAATTTCTTTTCATTGATTATCTCACCATTAAAAGGTGATATTGTTAAAATATCCCCAAAATAAGATATTAAATGTAAATTTTCATTAATAAGATAAGGTCCTGTCCATAAATTAAGATTTTTTGAGTCTGTTCCTCTTCTGTATTTATCTAATTCAGTAATCCAATAAATTTCTCCTGTAGTCTTATTAATACATATGACCCTGGCTTCATTATCAATTAAATATATCTGATTAGCTGAGATGATAGGAGTTTGAGATCCAGATATATCAATATTCCAATTTCTACTACCATTAATAATACTATTTGATATTAAGCGCCCATTACTACTAAGAGAAAAAATACTGTTGCCAGAAATAACAGGATTCGCTGTTATGTCTCTTAAATCAAAATTTGAAATTATTGATATTTTTGATGTGTTTTCCGACCATACAGGCTGACCATCATCATATTTAAAAGCAATTATCTCTCCATTGCTAAATGGTGCTATAACAATGTTTTCTGTTGCAACAGGTGAGGCAGTAAATAAATTCTTTTTAGACTCTTCAATTGTTTGAAATGACCATAGAATTTCACCTGTTTTAAATGATAATGAAAAAATTCTATTATCAGCGGAAATAAAGAAGACTTGGTCTCTATATATTAGTGGAGCTGATAGTATAGGGAAATCAATCTGCGTTTCCCAATTTAATTTAGAATTACTTATGTTAATTGATTTTATTTGACCATATGCATCAACAAAGATAATTGTATTATCAAAATAAGTTATACCACCTCTTACAACCTCGTATTTTTCAATATTATCATTTTTGATATCGATATTTAATATTTCCTCTTTACCTTCGACTTTCTTACAAACTAAAAATCCCCGTTTTTTCACGTGACATAGGTTACCCTCAAAGTAAATTGGCTGAATTAAATTAATATAATTTGATGAACCTGAAAAAATTTTTTTCTTATTTTTAAATTCAGCATTTGTTTTTATGTGGGCAATATTATTTTGAGGATTTTGATAATTTTTTGTCCAATACTTAAACTCTCTAGATTTTCCTAAAACTATTTCAGAGTTATCGAGTGTTATTGTTTCAGAAAGTTCAGCGCTATATGTCAATATCTCAAATGTATTCTCTTTATTATCTTCTATCTTTTTATTTGAAGCACAATTAGATAAAAAAATACTGACACAAAATAAAAGTAAAAAAAATTTTAATCTGTTCATTGATTGGCAATCTTGATAAATACTGCTGATCTATTTTTAATTTCTATGGGTACACTATTATTTGTTGATAACTCAGAGAATTTTTTAATTGCATTTTCTTTTTGGCCTTCTATTAGAAATTTAATTGCAATTAATTCTTCTGTTAAATAAAAAGCATCTACCTCTGAAATGAGCTTATTTTGATATGATTTTATCTCTTCTATGCTGAGTGTTTCAATATTAATCATTAAAAGTTTATATATTGCGACATCATTATGAATTTTATTAAGAGAATTATTTTCGATGGCTTCACTTAGTAATAAAGTAGCTTGATCAATTTGATCGGATGCAATTAAAAGATCTGATTTTTTTAAAAGATACATCCCATTTAGAAATAAATTAGATGTATTACCTGAGTCTGAAAGTTTTTCTAAGGTATCATCTGAGTTATTTTCTATGATATTAATATACTCAGCAAAAAGCATTTCGTTCTTATTAACTTGATAGCCTGAGTAAAATTGAATACCTGCAAGAGTCCCTACAATAATAACAATAATTGCTATTGCATATACTCCATATTTTCGAAATAGATTTATATAACGTTCTTTTCTTATATCTTCATCAACTTCTCTAAATATATTTGTCATAAATTATTTCTCTTTTTTTACAATTGTGGGTTTCATACCATAAACATGATTTTTAGTTGGAAACTCTCTACTAATTACTTCTTTTCGGTATTGTACTGCGGCATCTTTAATTAGTTCTCCTATGTTAATATATTGTTTTACAAATTTAGGCGAAATATCTGTTAGGCCCACCATATCTTCTGTTACAAGTATTTGACCATCACATTTTGACGAAGCTCCAATTCCTATCGTTGGAATTGATACTAATTCAGTAATTTCAGCTGCTAATGGTTCAGCCATTCCTTCAAGAACAACTGAAAAAGCACCTGCCTCCTCTAATGCTTTTGCATCATCAATAAATTTTGCCCAATCAAATTTATTTCTTCCTTTTATTTTATATCCACCATCAACTAATACACTTTGAGGCTGAAGTCCGATATGTCCCATTACAGGAATACCTCTCCCTGTAAGATACTTAACTGTATCAAACATATTTTGACCACCTTCAATTTTAATTGCAGAACAATGAGTTTCTTTCATTACTTTAGCTGCATTCTTAAATGCAACATCCACAGACTCTTCGTATGTTCCAAATGGCATATCAGTAACAATACATGCTTTTGATGTCGATCTTACAACTGCTTGGGAATGGTTAATCATCTGTTGTAGTGTTACAGAAAGGGTGTTTTCGTGATCATACAAAACCATTCCAAGAGAATCTCCTACTAAGAGCAAATCTGCCTCTTCATCTAAAACCCGTCCAATTGTTGCTGTATATGCTGTTAAACAAACAATAGGGGTCTTAGATTTCATTTCTTTGATATCTATGACTGATTTTCTATTCATCGAATGGGTTATAGTCCATAAGTACTATTTTTTCCACCCTAAGCTTAATGATAAATAGAAAAATTAGCTGTTTTTGAAAGTAAATAAAGAAAAGTTTTAGGGCTTTATTAGCATTTAATTGATTTAATAAGACTAAGATTAAATAAAAACACCTTCATTCCTAAGAAGCTTTCTTTTAGTTTTAATCCCTCCCTTGCCACTATAACCTCCTAGTCTACCATCAGACCTTATTACTCTATGACAGGGTATTTTAATGGGAAAAGGATTTTTACCACAAGCATTGGCTACTGCTCTTGATGCTTTTGGTTTACGAATTGATCTTGCTAATTCTTTATAAGTCTTAACTTTTCCTTTTGGAATTTTTGAAATTGCATTCCAAACTTTTATTTGAAAATCTGTCCCAATCAATTTTTTCCTATAGGCCATCCATAATCTCTTTATAGTGAAAGTAATTTATACCTTTAGTTTTAGAAATCGTCATGTGTAATGCAATAGATTCTGCTTTGATGCTTCTATATTTACTCATCTTACCTACAAGCAGTGGATCGATTAAGAATGATAATCGTTGAGCAATATTTTCTAAAAATCTTTTCTTTTCTCTTTTTCCAATTAAAAGGCCTGGTTGATAAATATTTATTGTCTCAAAACCCATACCTATAATTTTTTTAATTAGAATACCCTTCATCTTTAAATAAAAATTCTTAGAGTTCTCATCTGCGCCAACAGATGAAACTAAACTAATTTGGGTCGTGCCATTTTTTTTAACTTTTTCAGCTATTTTTACACAGTAGTCTACATCAACTTTTTTAAATTCTTCTTTGCTGCCGGCTATCTTAATAGTCGTTCCTAAACAGATACACACATGCTCAATTTGAGGTAAAGAAATATTTTCTAATGAATGATTAAAATCTATTAAAAGCTCATCAACATTAGCTGGTAAATTAGATATTTTACGACGCGTTAGCGCAATTGTTTTTAGTCCTACGTTACTCAAAAATTTTATTAAATTGCTTCCAACAAGTCCGGTTGATCCAACTACTAAGTAATTATATTTCATAATCAAATTTATACCTCACTTGTATTATTTTCATATAGATCTCGAAGATAAACAATTACCGCAAACCAAATTATAACAAAACTAATTAATTTGATCATAGAGAATGCTTCATTGTAATAAAAGTAACCTAGAATAAATTGAAATGTTGGTGTTATATAAAAAATCATTCCTGTAGCGCCCAAACCACTCAACTCTACACCTCTTACATATAAAAAAAGTGGTATGACTGTCATTGGACCCGCTAATAGGAGAATGAGGCTTAATGATATATTTGAGAAATTAAAGTCGTTAAGTCCATATGCAGTTAAAACGTAGAAAGCAACAAGAGCGAAAGGAAGCATAAAAAGACTTTCTACAAGTAAGCCTATATCAGTATCAACACTTATTTTTTTTCTTAATAAATTATAAAATCCCCAACTTAGAGCTACGATTAAACCAACCCACGGTAAAGATTGAAAATTGAATATCAACAAAAAGAATATTGAACCTAATACAAAGCAAATTGATACAATACGTTTTACATTAAGTTTTTCTTTAAAGAAAATATATCCAAGGAAGACGCTCAAAATTGGCATTATAAAATAGCCAAAGCTTGCATTAATTATTTGATCAGATGAAACTGCATAAATCCAAACTGCCCAATTTATAAATATTAAAAGTCCTGAGAAAAATAATGTAATAAGATTTTTTTTAATTTTTATTATTTCAAAAAAAATACTCCATTTTGAAAGATAGGAAGTGGTTATAACTAAAAAAAGTGAAGTCCAAATTGCTCTGTGTAATACTGACTCTATATGACCTACGAATGAGATATATTCAAAATAAATGACACCCAGTACTCCCCACCACAATGACCCTGTCGCAGCAAATATAATGCCTTTATTAAATTCTGGGGAATTCATAGATTAGACTTATTTTTTTTCATTCCTCTAATAAGCCATAGGGAAATAGCTGAGCCAAAAATTTCAAAAGTTAAATATATGATGATCATAAAATCTGGTAAGCCATTTAAAGTAATGCTTGATATTCTCAAAATGGCTAGTACTGCTAAAAATATAAATAAACTCCATAATGAAATTAATCGAATAGACTTTGCTGCAGCGCCGATAATCCAGAGAGTAATTAATCCAAAGTGAAATATAATGATTCCCCTGAAAATATTTGATAAGTTATCTTTACTTATTTCATCTACTAAAATAACTGCAAATACACCAAAAGCCCAAAATAATAAATGGAATGACTCTCTACTCATTTTTCATAGTTAAAATACCAATTTATTAGAGCCTTATATAGCAACATTTTTTGGTGAATATCTTAAAATCGTATAAGCTTTGTGTAAGATTTCATTTATAAATCTATCTCACCCCTAAAAAAAGTAATGGCCTCTCCTCCAATTGACACTCTATCATCATTATCAATACAATGAATTTTACCCCCTCTTTCAGAAAGTTGGTAAGCTAACATTTCTTTTTTATTTAATATTTTTGACCAATAAGGGATTAATTCACAATGAGCAGATCCAGTCACCGGATCTTCTGGAATTCCTAGCTTTGGTGCAAAATTTCTTGAAACAAAATCAGCTTTATTTCCTTCAGCAGTAACAACAACTGCTGGATACTCTAGTAGCTTTAATTTTTCCATGTCAGGTTGAATGGATTTTATATCGTCCTCATCATCATAGACTACTATCGCATCTCTATGAGCAAAGACTTTTTTTGGTTTTTTGCCTAATGCATTGTGAAAGGAGTCGATATCCTGCAAAGGATGTGGCGGTCTAGATGGAAAATCCATGATATATAAATTATCTTTAAGTATTACATTTAAAGTATCACCAAGTTTAGTTTTAAATATTACTTCTTTACTGGCTAAATTAAATTCATTTAAAATTATATGAGCGGTTGCTAGCGTTGGATGTCCAGCAAGATCCAACTCAGCTTTAGGTGTAAACCATCTAATTTGAAAAGAGCCACTGTCTTCTAAAAAAAATGCAGTTTCAGATAAATTATTTTCCATCGCTATATTTTGCATTATTTGATCTGGCAACCATTCATTGAGAGGACATACAGCAGCTGGGTTTCCTTTAAAAAGTTCAGAAGCGAAAGCGTCAACTTGGTAAATTGGAATCTTCATGATAGTAAGTCTACACTGATTATCAATAAAGTATGTAAGATTTCATTTTCTTCTTATTAATAGAAATAATAAAAACATTATTGTAAATGGAAGAATAATAAGTAGAGCAACTAAACCAAGCCAGTATAATACCCTTTCTACAAGAGAAGCATTCTGAACAACTTTTTGTTTAGGATTAAAATAATCTGCAGAGTAAAGATGAGGATAATCAACAAATTTTACGTGCATATTTGAAATCCATTTTCTTAGACTTTGAAGCTTACTACTCTCTTGAAGAGTTTTAATTAGAGGAATGTAAGGAATGCTACAGTGAGATTGAATAATTCCAAATAATTGATAATCAATAATGTTCGGTGACGCACCACCAAAGAACTTATTATCTGAATTTATTAATCTTTTATCCCAATAAGCATACTGATCAAGGAAGTCTTCCTTAATAGTAAATTTCCTCATTTTTATACTTACTAAACTTAAAAGTGTAAAAAAATAAATTGTCGTAAAAGGTCTTAGCAAATGATTAAATAAGTTGAGAAGTTTATTTTTGAAAAATCCCCGACAAAGACTCCAACTATAAAAAAACTTAAATGGATTATCAATCCTATGAGTGACACCATTCCATGTTTTAAAAATCATTTTTTTTTCTAAACTTGGCACAGAATCGTAACCAAGTGTTTGTAATATTTCCATCGAATCCAATTTCCATTCAGAACGACCAATTCGCATTGCCGGCATCATCATGCCACTCTTTGACAATAAACCTATTGTTGGAACTGCTCTTAAGTTATAATGAATATTGTTATCATACATTCCAAGTAAAACAGATTGAACCCATGGTGAATGATCTTCGCCATATATTTCTACAATATTGGGTTTGTTCATAATTTCCTGATTGACTTTCTTATTCTTAATGTCTTTTTTAAGCATTAAGATGATTATGAAATTATTTTATTCTTTTCATTATCAACTATAACAGGGCTTTCATAGTATTCGACTTCTGGCTTAGAGAATCGTTCTGTGATCCACTTAATCCTATCTTCACTAAACCATTTTTTTGGCATTCTCTATAGTTGAAAAAGTGTAGACTCCTCCAGCAAAACCGTTTTCAGTATCTGCTATATAATTTTTTCTTAATAGACCTTCTACATCCACATATAAAACTGAAGTTTCAATAAACTTTTCTTTAAGGATTTTTAAATTAAGTTCGTCGGATATTTTAAATTTAACAAGTACTGTAATCATTGCTATTTCCTAATACTAAAGAATTAAATTTTTTATTTTAATATACATTTTTCTTATTCCCACTCAATAGTTCCAGGTGGCTTAGATGTTGTATCATATACAACTCTGTTAATACCCTTTACTTCATTAATTATTCGAGTTGATACTTTACTTAAAAATTCTCCACTAAAAGGATAAAAATCAGCTGTCATTCCATCAACAGACGTCACTGCCCTTAATCCACAAACACACTCGTAAGATCTTTGGTCTCCCATGACGCCAACAGTTTTGACTGGTAGGAGCACAGCAAATGCTTGCCAAATTTCATTATAAAGTCCTGCAGATTTTATTTCATCAATATATATTTTGTCTGCTTTCTGAAGCATTAATACTTTGTCTTTTGTAACATCGCTTAAAATTCTAATCCCCAATCCTGGGCCAGGAAATGGATGTCTTTGAATAAAGCTTTTAGGAAGTTTAAGTTTTACCCCTAACTTTCGAACCTCATCTTTAAATAACTCTCTTAAAGGTTCTACTAATCTTAATTTCATTGATTTTGGCAATCCTCCAACATTATGGTGAGATTTTATTACAGATGTTGGTCCTCCATGAAAACTCTGACTTTCTATAACATCAGGATAAATGGTTCCTTGAGCTAAAAATTTTGCTTTAGATATTTTTTTTGACTCTTGGTTGAAGATTTTAATAAACATATTTCCAATTATTTTTCTTTTCTTTTCAGGATCAGAGATGTTTCTTAATGCATTAAAAAATTTATTTTTTGCATCTACAACAATCAACTTGGAATTAAAATGACTCTTGAAAAGACTTACAACTTCTTTTGTTTCATTGTAGCGCATTAGTCCTGTATCAACATAAATACAAGTGAGTTGCTTATTTATTGACTTGGATATAATGGAAGCCGTCACCATACTATCAACTCCACCTGATAAGCCACAAATTACGTGATCTTTCCCAACTTTATCTTTGATAGATGATAATTGATTTTTTAAATAATTTTGCATATTCCAATTTGGTCGAGATCTACAAATTTTAAAAATAAAATTATTTATAATTTTTTCTCCCTGATTAGTATGAACAACCTCAGGATGAAACTGTAGTCCATAGAAATTTAAGTTATTGTTTTCAATTGCTACATATTTTGAATTTACGCTTGAGGCTAATCGTTTAAAGCCTTTTGGTAACTTTATTACTTTATCTCCATGACTCATCCACACATTGAGTTGATTATTTTTTTTTCTTAATCCCTCAAATAATATACTCTTTGAATTAATATTAATTGCTGTCTTGCCAAATTCTCTTTGTTTAGACATTTGAACTTTTCCACCCAATTGGTGGGTTATCAACTGCATGCCGTAACAAATGCCAAGAATAGGGATACCAAGATCAAACACCTTTTTATCAATTTTAGGAGTTTTAGATTTATGAACACTAGCTGGGCCACCTGAGAAAATTATTCCCGAAGGTATATTTTTTTTTATTTTTTGGAGAAGGTTTTGACTACCAACGATTTCGCAGTATACGCCAGCTTCTCGAACACGCCTTGCAATCAATTGAGTTACTTGTGAACCAAAATCAACTATATAAATCATAGATTAATCAATCTTAATTTTTTTTAATTGACTAAGTTCGTTACAGCCTGATGGGCATATTATTTCAAGGTTTTCGAGATAAGTTTGATATTTTTCATTTAAATTAAGACCATGCGATAATTTTCCAAGTAGTAAATTTAATTCAGGACTTTCTGGTTTTAGAGTGAATGCAATTTCTAAATATTTAAATGCCACCTCTTTATTTTCAATTGAAGCATATGATTTTCCTAACAAAATCCACGAATCTGAATCTTTAGGATTAAACACAATATTTTTTTCTAATAGTTGAATAGATGATTTAAAGTCTTTTAAATCATACTTTGATAATGCATCTTCGTAATAGTTTGACGCATTGGCTAAATTCGAAATTAAAAAAAGTAAAAAAATAAAAAAATATTTTCTCATAAACATTTATACATTTGTAGGATAATTTGGTGACTCTCTTGTTATATCTACATCATGTACATGACTTTCTTTAAGTCCAGCACTAGAAATTTGAACAAATTTTACATTCTTTTTAAATGAATCAATATCTTTAGACCCTGTGTAGCCCATCGAAGCTTTTAGTCCTCCTAGTAATTGGTGGATAATAGGAGATATGGGTCCTTTGTAGGGAACCCGTCCTTCAATTCCTTCAGGTACAAGTTTGTAATTCTCAGTAATTTCTTCTTGAAAATATCGATCTGCTGATCCTCTTGCCATTGCTCCTAATGAACCCATACCACGATATGACTTGTAGCTTCTTCCTTTAAATAAATAAACTTCACCAGGGGATTCATCTGTACCTGCAAATAATGATCCAATCATAACAGATGTAGCACCAGCTCCGATTGCCTTTGCAATATCTCCACTGTATTTGATACCTCCATCACCAATAACATTGATGCCTGACTTATTCGCTTCTTCTGAACATTCCATAATTGCAGAAAATTGAGGGACTCCTACCCCTGCTACCACTCTTGTGGTGCATATCGAACCTGGGCCAATTCCAACCTTCACACAGTCTGCACCATTATCAATTAATTCTTTTGTCGCTTCAAGGGTTGCTACATTTCCTGCAATAATATCTATTGAAGACATCTTTTTTAGTTTTTTGACAGTTTCAATTACTTTCATTGAGTGTCCATGGGCTGTATCAATTACAAGCATATCAACACCAGCATCAATCAATGCTTCTGATCTTTTAATTGCTTCATCGCCTACTCCAACTGCCGCACCCACTCTTAACTGACCTTTATTATCTTTTGTTGAATTTGGATAAAGTTGACTTTTCTCAATGTCTTTTACAGTTATTAGACCTATGCATTTATTGCTATCATCCACAACTAATAATTTTTCAATTCGGTGTTTGTGTAAAAGATTTTGAGCTTCCTCACTGCTAATCCCTTCTTTAACTGTAACCAGATTATTACTTGTCATTAGTTCACTAATCGGCTGACCCATATTAGTTGCAAATCTTACATCTCTGTTGGTAAGTATGCCTTCTAATGTATTTGAGTTATCAACTACAGGTATGCCAGATATTTTATTATTAGCCATTAAATTAAGAGCATCTTCAAGAGTCTTATCAGATGAAATCGTAACTGGATCAATTACCATACCTGTTTCAAATTTTTTAACTTTCTTAACTTCATGAGCATGATGCTCTATCGACATATTTTTATGAATTATTCCCATTCCACCAGATTGAGCTAATGCTATTGCCAATCTATGCTCAGTTACAGTATCCATTGCAGAAGAAAGCAAAGGTATTTCAAGTCTTATGTTTTTGGTTAATTGTAAGCTGGTTTTAACTTCATTAGGCAGAACTTCTGACTTAGCCGGCCTAATTAAAACATCATCGAATGCGAGGGATTTTTTTATACTAGAGGGTTCCATCTCAGAGAAATAAATTATTTAACCATAGATGTCAATTATCCTAATTTTTTTTGTTAAGACAAATAAGGTAAATTTCACTTGATTCTTTACGACTAGAATCTGGCTTAAAAGACGATATTTTAGAAAAATTTCTTTTTGCTAGAGTTATTAAATGACTCATGTCTCCTGTTCGGAAATATTTTGCAACAAAATGGCCTCCTTTTGAAAGCGATTTAAGAGATATATCCATAGCTACTTCAATTGATTCCTGCATTCTTAGAAAATCTGCAGTTTTATTACCACTTAAGTTTGGCGATATATCTGAAATAACAAGGTCAAATGGGGAAAGCGTTTTAATGTAGGTTTCAAACTTAGTTGATGCAAAATCACCTTGGATAATTTCGACTCCCGGCAAGGGATCTATATGAAGAAGATCAATTGCAATAATTTTTTTTGGTGACTTTATTCTCTCAACAAGTACTTCAGACCAACTACCAGGTGCTGCACCTAAATCAATGACAGATTGAACAGATTTTAAAACTTTATATTTATCAATTATTTCAATTAATTTGAATGCTGCTCTTGATCTGTAAGAATTATCTTTTGATAATTTGACATACTTGTCACTCAAGTGCCTTTTTAACCATTTTTTACTTTTATCAGATAAATTTTTATTTTTAATCTTCATAAATTAATAATATATTAAAAATCAAATTATAAATGAATAAATGAAAATATCTGAAAAACTTGAACTGCCTTGTGGTGCTGTAATTAAAAATAGGTTTTTAAAGTCTGCAATGACTGAGGGCTTGGCATCAGAAAATGCTTATGCAAATCAAGGTCATGTTAATTTATATGATAAGTGGGCTAAGGGAGGTTCGGGAATTTTAGTTACAGGGAATGTGCAAATTGACCATAGGTATATTGAACGCCCAGGTAATGTTGTGATTGAAGGAGAACAAACAAATGAACAGATATCAGCATTAGCAAATTGGGCAAAGGCAGGTACTCAACAAAATACGCATCTTTGGATGCAAATTAGTCATGCAGGTCGACAAACACCTTATACAATAAATAAATCATCGGTTGCTCCTTCACCAAAACGATTAAGTAAACTATTAGGAATACTTAAATTTAGTGAACCAAACGAATTAAAGCATTCTGAAATCTTAGATATTATCGATCGGTTTGTGCACACAGCGGAAGTAGCAAAACAAACAGGGTTTACAGGAGTTCAATTACACTCTGCACATGGCTACTTATTATCAGAATTTTTATCACCAGACATAAATCAAAGGACTGATGAATGGGGTGGCAGCATACAAAATAGATCACGATTATTAATTTCAATAATTGAAGGCATAAGAGAAAAAGTTGGAAATGACTTTCCTATTTCGGTTAAGTTAAATTCATCTGATTTTCAAAAAGGAGGTTTTTCTCATGAAGAATCAATTGAAGTTTCAAAAATTTTAAATGAAACATCTTTAGATCTACTAGAAATCTCTGGAGGAACTTATGAAGGATTTGCTGCTTTAGATTTGCAACTTGCGAGTCCAAACCAATCACGAATTATCAAACCAGCACGAAGCACTATTGCAAGGGAAGCTTATTTTCTAAAATATGCAGAAGAAATGAAAAAACACGTACAAATTCCCCTTGCTGTTACTGGAGGCTTTAGAAGCACCAAAGGAATGAACGAAGCACTAGAAAGTAGAGCATGTGATATCATTGGACTTGGCAGACCTTTGTGTCCAGAGCCTGATATTGTGAACGAATTGCTGTCTGGAGAAAAAGAGAGTGCTACACTTTATGAAAACCAAGTGAGTTTTGGACCAGGAATTTTTGGGCTTAATAGTCCAATCAACTATATAAAAGCAAATAATAAAGCTACACAGGTTTTCTGGTGTTATAGACAGATCCTTAAAATGGCAGAAGGAAAGGATGTGGATCCTAAAATGAGCCTCTTAAAAGCAACGATGAATCATTTTATTGATGATGCAAAAGGTAGTAAGGCTTACAGAAATTATTGGAAAATATAATTTATACAATAATTTCAATGATTTAATTATATAAATATTTTTTATATATCATATTGATATAGGTGTTGAATATATATATCAATAAGATATATATACTCTCTTATTAATTTAATTACTTATACATTTGATGAAAATTTTTATAATCACTTTCGCAGCTATTTTTGCAGCTATTACAAATGGATATAGTATGTCTCTAAAAGAAGCTGTATCTGAAGCACTCAATAATAACCTTACATTACTGATCGAAAATAATAATTTAGATATTGCTAAAGAAGATTTGTTTCAATCGAAAGCAAACTTTTTACCTTCCATTGCACTAACAGGAACTATATCAGAAACAGATACAACAGATGTAAAGTTACAGTCAGGAGTGAAAGTCTCAGACAGCAGTCTGAATGGATCAAGCAAATCAATTATTTTATCTCAATCAATCTTTAATGGTTTTGCGAGAACTTACGATTTAGTAGCGTCAAAATCAAATTATGCATTACAAAAACTTAATTTGGAGAAAAATAAACAAGATATTACTCTTCAAACTATTGAAGCATATTATAATCTTTTATTTCTAAAAAAAACATACGAAGCGTACGTTGAAAATTTCTCGAACGTAAATCAGAGGCTTGAAGCAACAAAAAAAGAATTCGAAGTTGGTCTTTTATCTAAAACTGATGTTGCGCAAGCTGAGTCATTTATGAATTCGGCAAAAATAAATATGCTTAATTCAAAAGTGAACTATGATAATGCTGTTAACTTATTTAATGATCTTATTGGAACAGAGTCTGGCGAATTATCATTCTCAAACATACCTGTTAGTTTACCACTTAATTTTTCTGAATTTAAAGAAAGAGTAATTATAAATAACTTGGCAATCCAGATGGCTAAATTAAATGTTGATATTAAGAAGGCTCAGGTAGGATATGCTCGTTCAGCTTATTATCCAAAAGTCGATCTTACAGCCACTAAAACAGAATTTGATGAAAGCAGTACAACAATTGATTCAGGTACTAATGAAGAAGTCTCAGCAACTTTAACATGGCCAATTTTTAATTCTGGAAAATCAATATCAAATGTCAGAAAAGCAAAAGAAACTCAAAATACTTACTTAATAATTCTTCAAAAAACTCAAATTGATACGCGTACTCTTGCAAGAAAAATATGGGAGCAGTCAGAAATTTCTAAAGACCAAATTATTGCTGCCGAGTCATCTTATAAGGCAAGTAGTACAGCCTATGAAGGAACTGTAATTGAACAAAAAGTAGGTGAAAGAACAGTACTAGATGTTCTAAACGCACAACAAACATTATTAAATTCTGAAATAGAGTTAATTAATCAAAGAAAAAATAGAGAAATCATCAAATCTCAGGTTTTTTATCTAATGGGCGATTTAACTATTGAAAATATGAGGAGTTTATAAGCTATGCAAACAGAATGTATTTGTCTTGGTCTTCTGACATCTGGACCGAAGTCTGGATATGAAATTAAGCAATTTTTAAGCGGACCTCTAAATCAAATAATGAGTCTGAGCTTTGGAACAATATACCCTACACTAAATAAAATGCTCAAAGATGATTTAGTATCTTGTAAACAGAAAGCACAGGAAAAGAAGCCTGATAAGAAAATATATTCTATTACAAAAAAGGGACAAAAATGGTTTAAACAAAACCTGCTAGAAAGTAGCGGTGAATGGTTAAGATCTGGCAATTATGGTGATCAAGTAAAATCTGAATTTCTAATGCTAATATTGTTTTCAGAATATCTTCCAAAGGAAACCACAAATTTAATCATTAATGAAAGATTACTATTTGCAAAGCAAATACTTGCACTACTTCAATACGATGGTCCTGTTACACAAACTGGAGCTCAGATGAGGAATACTCCGCAAGGTTCTTTTTTAAGAGGATTAATGACAAACATTATTTCCTCTGGAATTGATTACATGGAAAAAAATAGAAATATATTAGGAAAATAAAATCATGAAATCATTACCAAAAAATTATCTTCTTGCACTAATTATTTTTATCGGAGTTCTCGCGTGGATAGCCTCAGGCTTTTTTAAATCTGAGACTATGGATAATTCGCTGGAAATTAATAATTCGGAAACAGTTGAAGAAAAAATAGCAGTAAGAGCAAAAGATATTTACGGAGAAGATAAAACCTATTTTCTAACTGTTAGAGGCAGAACAGAAGCTGAAAAAAGAGTTTTATTAAGACCTAAAACCTCATCCACAGTTATTAAAACTATAGATAAAGGCTCGTTTGTGAAAAAGGGGGATATAATATGTTCATTAGATCCTGAAAATAGGTCTGCAAGACTCATCGAAGCTGAAGCTGGAAAAAACCAAGCCCAACTTCAATATGATGCAGTTAAGGAACTTTTCAATGAAGGCTATCGATCAGAAAATGCTCTTGCAACTGCTGAAGCTGTTCTTAAAGGAGCAATTGCTAGAGAAGAAATTGCTAGAAACGAATTAAGTAACATTGCAATAAATGCTCCATTTGATGGATTTATTGAAGATGTCATGGTTGAAATTGGTGACCTTATGACCCCTGCTTCCACGTGTGCCATTTTATTACAACTTAACCCGATGATTGTTGCTGGTGAAGTAACCGAAAAGAACGTATCGCAAGTATCAATAGGTGAAGATATAATTATTAATTTTTTAAATGGTAATGAGATTGAAGGCAAGCTTAGTTATGTCTCAAAAAGTTCTTCATCAAGTACAAGAACATATAAAATTGAAGCTTCTTTTGAAAATGTGTCTGCGAATATAAGAGAAGGACTAACTGCAAATATCAAGATACCACTTAAGAACTTGAAAGCTCATTTAGTTCCATCTTATTTACTATCACTCGATGATGATGGAAACTTAGGTTTAAAAATTGTAAAAAATGAAACTGTAAAATTTGTTTTAATCGAAATTATAGAAGATACGACTGAGGGTCTTTGGGTAACAGGTCTTCCATTGAATACTCGAATTATAACTGTTGGACAAGAATATGTAATTGATGGTCAACAAGTTAAAGTTGAAATTGTTAATAATTAATAATGATTGAATTTCTTGTCGATAGAAAGAGAACTGCATTAGCCATACTAGTAGTATTAATATTTGCGGGTATATTTGGTCGAGCGAACATACCAATTGAGTCAGAGCCAGAAATTGTTGTACCAGTAATCTATATTGGAGTTGGGTTAACAGGAATTTCCCCCCAAGATGCCGAAAGACTGCTTCTCAAGCCACTTGAAGATGAAGTGAGGGGCATTGAGGGTGTAGATGAGCTTCAGGGCTTTGCATATGAAAATTATGCTGTAGTTATTGTGCAATTTGATGCTGCAGATTCTATGAAATTATCAATAGATAAAGTTAGAGACGCTGTAAATGATGCAAAAGTAAATTTTCCAGAAGATGCAAAGGATCCTGTGGTTTCAGAGGTTTCAGTTACTGATGATCCAAACATTATAATATCAATAGATTCTGAATCTGCTTCAGAACGGTATGTATTGAATTTAGCTCGTCAAATAAAAAAAGATTTAGAACTTATACCCTCAATATTTGAAGTTGAGATCGTAGGAGCTAGAGACGAGCAACTAGAAGCCGTAATCAATAGAGATCAACTTGAAAACTATAATATTACATTTCCAGAAATAATAAGTGCAGTTTCTAATAACAATCAGGTAGTAACTACAGGTGAAATCAGTACTGGTAATGGGCAATTTTCAGTAAGTGTTCCTGGCTTATTTGAGTCAGCGAAAGATGTTTATGAGCTTCCAATTAGATCATCAGATAACAGTTCAATATTTCTTGCAGATATAGCTGAAATTAAAAGAAACTTTAAAGAAAGAAAAGGTTATACAAAAGTTAATGGAGCAAAATCTATTTCTTTAATGGTAAAAAAAGGCAGAGGCACAAATCTAATTGAAACTATAAATGAAGTTGAAAATATAGTTAATGGCTATGTTGATAAAGTACCGAATGAAGTAAATATTTCATATATTTTAGATTCAAGAGAAATGATAACTGATCAAGTTAACTCTCTTCAAGGCAATATTCTTTTAGCCACTCTATTTGTACTCATAATTACTATGCTTGCATTAGGAATAAGATCGTCACTTATAGTGGGCTCTGGGATACCAATTTCAATCTTAGTGTCACTATTTATCCTATATATAACTGGTTACGATTATAATTTTATGGTTATCTTTGGAATACTGGTGGCTCTTGGAATGCTTATAGATGGATCTTTGGTAGTAGTTGAATTTGCCGACAGAAAAATGGTTGAAGGTCTTAATCGAACTGAGGCTTACATTTATGCCGCAAAAAGAATGTTTTGGCCAATCGTAGCTTCTGCAGCTACTACATTAGCTGTATTTATCCCTTTATTCTTTTGGCCTGGAATTTCTGGTCAATTCATGAGAGTACTGCCATTAACTATATTTATAGTGTTGTTTGTTGCACTCTTTTATAGCCTTTTATTTGTTCCAGTTATTGGAAGTGTTTTTGGAAAGGCATCAAATTCTTCATCCAGTAATTTTAAAACCTTAGGCTCTGACTCAGATTTTAACTTAGACTCTCTCAGCGGTGTTTTAGGTAAATATGTAAAGACTTTAAATATCTTAATTAAAAGACCAATATTAACATTAATAATTATAATTTCAGCTCTATACATTGTAATCAGTTCATATCTTACCTATGGACCTGGTATGGTCTTCTTTACAACATCTGATCCCTTTTTTGGACAAGCAAAAGTTGCTGCACGAGGAAACTTATCGATTGATGAAATTGAAAGACTAAGTGCAGATGTTGAAAAAATAATTACTGAGACTCAGGGAATTAGGAGTGTATTTCTTCAAACTGGTAGATTTGGTGGAATTGGGTCTCGAGGAGGAAATTCAGAGGATACGATTGCTAACTTATTTTTTGAATTTACAGAACGATCATCTCGAGATAACGGACACTTTATTATAAGTCAAATAAGAGAGCAAGTAGACAAGATTAGTGGAATAAAAGTTGAAGTTTCAGAGCTCCAAAATGGTCCTCCAGTAGGAAAAGATTTAGAAATTAGAATAATGGGCCCGTCCACAAATGATATTATTCCAATAGCAGAAAAATTGAGATCTCATATTGATAATAACGTTGATGGATTAATAAGTGTAGAAGATACATTGCCAATACCCTTAGTTGAATGGGAACTTATTATTGATAAACCAAAAGCATCTCAATTTGGAGCAGATGTCTTCACAATTGGGTCTGCTGTAAATTTAGTAACTAATGGTGTCATGATTGGAAAATATAGGCCTAGTGATGTTGATGATGAGTTAGAGATCTTTGTAAGATACCCTGAAGATCAAAGGTCAATTGATCAACTAGATAATATAATGATTGAAACAAATTTTGGTTCAGTACCAATAAGTAATTTTGTCAAAAAGAAAGCTAAGCGAAACGTAAGCTTTATAAGACGGTATGATGCAAGAAATGCTATGTATATTAAGGCAAATGTGGATGAAACCACTACTGTTGGTGAGAAATCTACTGAGTTAGCTACATGGGTAGAAAAACAAAATTTTCCTGGAAATATAGATATTGTTTTTGGAGGAGAAAATGAAGAACAAAATAACTCAATGAGATTTGTGATACAGGCATTCATAATTTCTATTTTAATAATGGCGGCACTACTTGTGACGCAATTCAATAGCTTTTATCAGAGTTTTATCATTCTTTCTGCTGTGCTAATGAGTACTGCTGGTGTATTTTTTGGTTTGCTAGTTTTTGATCAGCAATTTAGTGCAATCATGCATGGCATTGGAATAATCTCTCTTGCTGGCATAGTTGTTAATAACAATATTATTTTAATTGATGCATTTAATTTTATTCAAAAAAAGAATAAAGATATGGATGTTGAAACATCTATTTTAAAAGCAAGCGCACAAAGATTGAGGCCAATATTTCTTACTACTGTTACCACCATGTTAGGCTTAATCCCTCTTGCCTTAAACTATAGTATAGACCCAATAAGCCGTGAAATTGCCTATGACTCAAACGTTACATCTATGTGGAGCCCTCTCGCACAATGTATTGTTTATGGATTATCTTTCTCTGCAATACTTACACTAATCGTAACTCCATGCTTGATTGTACTCCCTTCACATTTAAAAAAAATCCTAAAAAAATACTCAAGATCTGACTCAAAAATAGTAAATGCTTAAATCTATTCTTACAGCAATCTTATTACAAAGAAGAACCATTCTTACTTTTTTGGTAATGATTGTCCTTTTGGGGTCAATCTCATATGCAACTTTTCCTAAAGAAGAACGTCCAGCTGTTGACCTAAAAACTGTGGCAGTAATTATTGCTTATCAAGGATTATCTTCAAATGAAATTGAACGGTTGATCACTGAGCCATTAGAGAGAGAATTAATGTCACTAAATGATATAAATGAAATTATTTCTGTTTCAAAAGACGGCGTAGCAACACTTCGTGTGTCATTTAATTTGGATACTAAAATTAAAAATATAGCAAAATTAGTTCGAAATAAAGTCGAAGACTCAAAAAGTAAACTTCCAGAGGATATAGAAATTATAGAAGTAAAAGAATATTCATCAGAAATGTTCTCTCAGATAAGAATTGGTATTTATGGGGATGTTCCATATAAAGTTCTAAATTCTACTGCTGAAGCTTATAAAGAAAAGTTTGAACTAATTAATAATGTAACTGAAGTTGAAATCCGAGGAGGCAGAGAAGATCAAATAAAAATTACAGTTGTTCCTGAGTTATTAAAAAAACACAATATCAATTTAGATGAGATTATTAATGCTCTTAGGGCATATAACAACCTTATACCCGCGGGAACACTCTCAGACTCTAATGCTGAATTTTCTGTAAAAGTGCCCTCACTTTATGAAAATTATAATGATTTAGAAAAACTTCCAATAAGATCTATAAACAACTTCATTCTAACTCTAGGAGATGTTGCACTAGTTAAACGTGCGTTTAATAAGACTGAAGAATACGTAACAGTAAATGGAAAATCTGCACTAAATATCAATATTTCAAGAAAATCTGGAACAAATGTCTTGGATACATATGATGCAGTTAAAAGAGTTCTTGCGGAAAATAAAAATAGCTTTCACCCTCTAATTAAAGCGGTTCTCGTTGATGACGACTCTATTGGTGTTCGTCAAAGAATAAGTGCTTCAGAAAACACAGTCATAACCGCTGTAATGTTAGTCATGATCATAATTGTTGGCATTCTAGGATTAAGAAGTGGTGTTCTTATAGGACTATCAATACCCCTAACCTATCTTTTTTCAATTCTAATATTAGATTTTCTGGGCATGACATATAACTTAATGACAATATTTGGTTTAATATTAGCTGTAGGGTTGCTTGTTGATGGACCAATCGTTATCTCTGAATATGCAAGATCTGAACAGGAAAAAGGTGTCCGTAGGAGAGACTCTTATATTAATGCCTCCTACAATATGTTCTGGCCAATTATTGCTTCAGCCTTAACTACCATAGTCGCATTTATTCCATTAATATTTTGGCCAGATACAATTGGACAATGGTTGAAAGTAATTCCTGTCACTGTGATAGTAGTATTAACCACTTCCTTAATAGTAACACTAATTTTTGTACCATCACTTGGAGCAATGATTGAAAGAAAGACTGCTGATATGCAACCAAGTGAAAATCAGAGTAATTTTTTATATCTCAAATATGAGTCAATTCTCTCTAATGCAATAGAAAACCCTATAAAAGTTATTCTTCTTACTTCTATATCTTTTATTTTAATCATTCTTTTGTACAAGAATTTTAATACTGGCGTTCAATTCTTTCCAGATGATAAGGCTGATAGCGCTAGAATAAATATAACTGCGAGAGGAAATCTGTCAGTTGACGAAAAAAGTAGATATATAAACGAGGCATTAGAAGTAATTAATAACAAACCTTATATAGATCAATATGTTTCTAATACTATCCAGAGAAAGAGAATATGGTTCTTCGACGCAGATCCAAGTGATGTAATTGGAAAAATTTGGCTTGAATTTAAAAATCCCGAAAATATTGCAGATCCAGATTTAATAATAAATGAAATGCAAAATGAGCTTTCTCAAATAGTTGGATTTGATGCAACTATAAAAGGCAACACTTATAGCTCAAGCTTAAATGCTGGAAAACCAATTGAAATTGAAGTTTCATCCTCAAATAAATTAGCGCTTAATCAAACTGCAGAAATTATTAGAAATAAATTAAATGAAGTAGATGGGCTTAATAATATAGAAATTCAATATCCATTATCTGGTGTTGAATGGAAGTATGATATTGATCGAAATATGACCAGCAAGCATAATGTTCCAGTTAGACTAATCGGATCAGTTATTAGCTTGGCAACTGATGGATTAAAAATCGGATCACTAAGACCAATAAATTCATCTGAAGAAATTGATATAAAAGTATATCTTCCTGATGAACAAAGAACTCTCGATCAGGTTGAAAATATTACAATTAATACACCTCAAGGTTCTCTACCAATTAAAGAGTTCGTTAATAAAAGACCTACAAATAAAATTTACTCAATAAGTAGAAAAGATAGTAAGAGAAATTTAATAATTAGTGCTGATGTTGATCCTTCCTTAAATGTTGCTGAAAAGATTTCACAACTTAAAAATTGGAAAAACTCTACTAGTTTACCTCTTGGAGTAGAAGTTCGATTAATTGGTGAAGCTGAGGATTCAGAAAGTTCACTTAACTTTGTTATTGGAGCTTTTATCTTTTCAATACTATCAATGTTTATAATTCTTATTTGCCTCTTTAATAATTTTTATCACACTTTTATAATTCTTTTTTCGTTAGTTCTTTCGACTACTGGTATTTTTATTGGCTTAATAGTTCTTCAAATGAATTTTAGCATAGTGATGACAGGACTTGGAATTGTAGCTTGTGCCGGTATAGTGGTTAATAATAATATTATTCTGATTGATAGTTATCGTAAAATTAGAAAAAATGAAAAAAATAAAAATAAAGCTATCCTCTTGTCAACAAAAAGTAGGGTAAGGCCAATCTTGCTAACAACAATTACTACAGTAGTAGGTATTTTGCCTTCTGCTTTACAGCTAAGCGTAAATATATTTGATAGATCAGTTAATTATAAAAGTGCTGAAACTTATTTCACAGAACCATTGGCTTGGGCTCTTGTTTGGGGATTGAGCTTTGCTGCAATTGCGACTCTTTTTGTTACCCCTGCTCTATTAGCGCTTCCAGATAGACTAAAAGAATTAAGTTTTTCTAGAAAGAAGTCCCCTATTCTATCTAATTAAAGTATGGTGCTTTATCATGAAAAAAATTTCATCCATGGCAGTCTACTGCGGCTCATCTGTCGGAAATAATCATTTATTTTTCGAAGCTGCTGAAAATATTGGAAAATTTCTTGCTAATAATAATATAAAATTAATTTATGGGGGTGGAAATTTAGGACTCATGGGTGCTGTTTCAGGTGCAGTACTTAAGAATGGCGGTAAAGTAATGGGAGTTATAACTTCACATTTGATTAACAAAGAAAAAATCAATGAGGATCTAACAGATATACATATCGTAGACTCAATGTCTGAAAGAAAAAATAAAATGTTTAATGCGGCTGATGCATTTCTTATACTACCAGGTGGTATAGGTACACTAGAGGAGTTTTTTGAAATACTATCTTGGAAGCAGTTAAAACTTCATTCAAAAGATATATTAATCTATAATGTAAATAATTATTGGGATGATCTAAATACAATTATAAGTAAAACAATTGATTGCAAATTTTCACACTCAAATATAAAAGATGATTATAAAATTATTAGTAATATAAGTGATTTAAACAATTACATAAATTAGATGACAAAGATTAAAGTAAATACTCCACTAGTTGAAATTGATGGTGATGAAATGACTCGCATTATATGGCAGTTCATCAAAGATAAGTTAATCTTACCATATTTAAATATTGATCTTCATTACTACGATTTGGGCATTGAAAATAGAGATAAAACAGATGATCAAGTAACAGCCGATTCAGCTGAAGCTATTAGAAGATATGGAGTGGGAGTTAAGTGTGCAACGATTACACCTGATGAAGACAGAGTGAAAGAATTTAACCTTAAAAAAATGTGGAGATCACCAAATGGAACTATTAGAAATATATTAGGTGGGACTGTATTTAGAGAGCCAATAGTGTGCAATAATGTTCCTAAGTTAGTGCCAGGATGGACAGATCCAATTGTCATTGGAAGACATGCGTTTGGAGACCAATATCGTGCTACAGATTTTTTAGTACCAGGAAAAGGGAAATTATCTATTAAATGGACACCAGCTGACCCAAGTCAAGATATAATTGAACATGAAGTATTTAATTTTGACTCACCTGGAATTGCAATGGCTATGTACAATACAGATGAGTCAATAAGAGACTTTGCTCGTGCATGTATGAATTATGCATTAATGAGAAAATGGCCAGTATATCTATCTACTAAAAATACAATTCTAAAAGCGTATGATGGTAGATTTAAGGATTTGTTTCAGGAAATATATGAAAATGAGTTTGAATCTGACTTTAGAAAATTGAATCTCGATTATGAACACAGGCTTATTGATGACATGGTTGCGTCAGCATTAAAATGGAATGGAGATTTCGTTTGGGCATGTAAAAATTATGATGGAGATGTTCAATCTGACACAGTTGCTCAAGGCTTTGGATCATTGGGTCTTATGACAAGTGTTTTAATGACTCCAAATGGAAAAACAATTGAAGCTGAGGCAGCACACGGCACAGTTACTCGACATTATCGTCTTCATCAAGAAGGAAAGGCTACCTCAACAAATCCAATAGCATCTATTTTTGCATGGACCAGGGGTTTAAGTTATAGGGGAAAAATGGATGACAATAGTAGACTCATAGATTTTGCTGAAACTATTGAAAAAGTATGTGTTGATACTGTTCAGAGTGGGTTCATGACTAAAGATTTAGCAATATTAGTATCTAAAGAACAAGAGTGGCTTAATACTCAAGACTTTCTTGAAAAAATAAACTCAAACCTTCAATCTGCATTATCCTAATTAGGGATATTTTCTTTTAGAAATTTCTTAAGACTCTCTTTTATATTTATTTCTTCTGAATATATACCGCCTGATTGAGCAAAATCTTTTCTACCTCCGCCACCTTTTCCATTAGTAATTTTAGCTGCATATAAAGCAACATCACTAGCAGATAAATTATTAGATAACTCATTTGTGACACCAACTAAAAAACTGATTTTACCATCATTTATTGCACAAATAATTATAACTCCATTTTTCAAAAATTGAGATTTACATTGATCTAGGATTGATCTTAAGTCTTTTGCCTTCAAATTATTACACGTTTCCACAATTAACGTTTCACCATCTTTTATTTTTTCTTGTATGTTTTGACTAAGTTTTTTTATTTTTTCTAAGTTATTTTTTTTGGCATCCTCTATTATTTTTTTCTTTTCTAAATCAATTTCTATTTGCTTAGATCTTATTTCATTATAACTTATCAAATCATTTCCTCTTAACGCCTCAATTCTTCTTATTCCTGACGCAGCTGATGACTCACTTATTATTTTAAAGTTTCCTATCTCAGATGTTTTTTTTACATGTGTTCCTCCACATAATTCAATACTATAAGATGATGAATTGTTATCACCTATTGATAAAACTCTTACTTCATCATCATATTTCTCACCAAATAATGCTAAAGCACCTGAATTAATAGCATCTTCAGATTTCATTAATTTTGTTTGAACATTAAAGTTAGAATTAATTATGTTGTTAACAATTCCTTCTATGTTTTTAATTTCACCTTCAGATAAGCTTTTGTGATGACTGAAATCGAAACGCAGTCTGTCATATGAAACTAAAGAGCCCTTTTGAGAAACATGGTCTCCAAGTGTATCCCGTAAAGCTTGGTGTAAAATATGTGTTGCAGAGTGATATGATCTACATGACGATCTTCTGTTTATATCTATTTCTAATTCTACAACGTCAGCTATTTTAAATACCCCATCAGAAACTATTCCATCATGAATGATTAGATTTTCTTTTTTTTGTGTATCAGTGACCTTAAAATTGCTTTCTCCACATCTGATGTATCCAATATCACCTATTTGGCCACCTGACTCTGCGTAGAAAACAGATTGATTTAGGATTATACAACCTTGTTGATCTTTTGATATTTGATCAACTTCAGCGCCATTACTAATAATAGATAGGACCTCTGCTTGTGAAACATTATTTTCATATCCAATAAATTCTGTTTTATTAAGTTTATTTGATAGATTAAACCATATCTTTTCAGTTGATTTATCTCCAGAGCCTGTCCAACTCGATCGTGCCCGACTTTTTTGATCTTTTAAACTTTGGTCAAACCCCTTAATATCTACTTCAATATTTTTAGACCTGAGAATATCTTGCGTTAGATCTAAAGGAAAACCGTATGTATCATATAGTTTGAAAGCCTTTGAACCAGGAAAAATCTGACCATCTTGATGGGGCTTAAGTTCTTCTTCAAGTTGTTTCATTCCTCTTAACAATAAATCTTTAAATTTAGTCTCTTCATAACTTAATGTTTCTCTAATTAAGTTTTCAGCCCTTCGCAATTCAGGATAGGCTGATGACATTTCATTTGAAAGAGTAGTAAATAAATCTGACAACATGACATCGTTGTAACCAAGTAGTTGAATATGTCGCATAGCTCTACGCATAATTCTTCTAAGTACATACCCTCTGCCTTCATTAGATGGCAAAACACCATCAGCTATTAAAAATGATGATGACCTTAAATGATCAGCAATTACTCGATGACTTGAAATTAATTCTTTGTTATTTTTTTTCGTTATTTCAATTGAATGGTCAATAAGTTTTTTAAATAAATCAATTTCATAATTATCATTAGTACCTTGCATCACAGCTGAAATTCTTTCAATTCCCATTCCCGTGTCGATTGATGGCTTTGGTAAACTTAATCTATTATTTTCATCCACTTGTTCATATTGCATGAAAACAAGATTCCATATTTCAACAAATCGATCATGAGTTTCATCAGCTTCACTTGGTGGATTACCATGATAGTTTTCTCCGTGATCATAAAATATTTCAGAACATGGGCCACATGGCCCAGTATCACCCATTGACCAGAAATTATCATTTGTAGATATTCTGATAATTTTATCATCACTAAAACTAGTGATTTTTTTCCAGGCAGAATATGCCTGCTCATCATCATGATAAATTGTTACGTATAACTTATCTTTATTGATACCTAGTTCGCCAGTTATATAATTCCATGCATATTCAATTGCTTCGTCTTTAAAGTAGTCCCCAAAAGAGAAATTGCCCAACATTTCAAAAAATGTATGATGCCTTAAAGTATAGCCAACGTTTTCAAGATCATTATGCTTTCCACCTGCCCTTAAACATTTTTGTGAGGTTGCAGCTCTTTGGTATTCCCTATTCTCAAGACCAGTGAATACGTTTTTAAATTGAACCATTCCAGAGTTCGTAAACATCAATGTTGGGTCGTTGTTTGGCACAAGAGGGCTTGAATGAACAACTGAATGTTCATTCGACTTAAAATAGTCCAAGAAGCTTGATCTTATATCATTGATTTGCATATGCATTGTATAGCATTTGCTGGACTAAAACGCAAAAAGGCGCCGAAGCGCCTTTTTGAATTAACGTTAAATGAGTATTTGAATTTATTCTTTTTCATCCTCCTCAGGAATGTCTTCAATTTCTTGTTCCATTAAATCTTCAGATAAATCATCTGATTTCGATCTAATTAATGTCTCAATTTCAGATGCAATTTGAGGATTTTCCTGTAAGAAAATTTTAGAGTTTTCCCTTCCTTGGCCTATTTTATCACCTTTGTATGAAAACCAGGCACCAGATTTGTTAATTATTCCAGATTTAACCCCTATATCGATTAGCTCTCCAAGTTTTGATATTCCTTGTCCATACATAATATCAAATTCCACTACTCTAAATGGAGGCGAAACTTTATTTTTTACAACCTTAACTCTGGTTTGATTACCAATAATTTCTTCTTTATCTTTAATTGCGCCAATCCTTCTAATATCTAATCGACAAGATGAATAAAACTTTAGTGCATTGCCTCCCGCAGTGGTTTCTGGGCTTCCAAACATTACACCAATTTTCATTCTAATTTGGTTAATAAATATAACCATACAATTTGATTTAGAAACTGATCCAGTAAGTTTTCTTAATGCCTGACTCATTAGTCTTGCTTGTAGGCCCATGTGTGAGTCTCCCATTTCTCCCTCGATCTCAGCTCTTGGAGTTAGGGCTGCAACTGAGTCAACGACCAAAACTGAAATGGCCTTGGATCTAACCAGCGAGTCTGTTATTTCTAAAGCCTGTTCACCTGTATCAGGTTGTGAAATTAGCAATTCATCAATGTTAACGCCTAGCTTTTTTGCGTACGCTGGGTCTAATGCGTGCTCCGCATCTATAAATGCGCAGCTATCACCATTTTTTTGAGCTTCAGCTATTACATGAAGTGCTAGAGTTGTTTTTCCAGAAGATTCAGGTCCATAAATCTCGATTATTCTTCCCTTAGGCAGACCTCCAATTCCAAGAGCAACATCTAGGGAAAGAGAACCGGTAGAAATAGATTCAACATCCATAACGCTTCTTTGTCCCAACTTCATAATAGAGCCCTTACCATAAGTTTGCTCAATTTGAGACATTGCCACATCTAATGCTTTAGCTTTTTCAGAACTATCCATTTTCTTGTCGTCTACTACTTTCAAATTTGCTTTTGTCATTTTTTATCTCCAATATATTATTGAGTATTAATGTTCTTAATGTACTTATTTTGTTCCTTTTTGCAATACAGAATAACATATTGTTTTTATTGAATAATTAAAGTTTTGTTCTTTTCTTGTTCTGGAAAATTACATGTTTTATCAACAAGTGATTCTCAAATACAATAATAAATTAATTATCTTAATATTGATATGAATAGTTAATCGTCAGAGTGAAGTTTTTCGTCTCTTTCATGCATTTCTTGAGCTTCAATACTTAGAGTTGTCACTGGTCTAGCATCAAGTCTTGCAATATTGATTGGTTCACCAGTTACCTCACAGTATCCATAAGTTCCATTTTCAATTCTATGAAGAGCGGCATCAATTTTTGCAATTAATTTTCTTTGTCTATCTCTCGTTCTTAATTCAAGAGTTTTTTCAGATTCCTGGGTGGCTCGATCAGAAATATCAGCGGGTGCAATTGAATCCTGCAAATTTTCAACTGTTTCTTTGCTTTCTTTAAATATTTCTTGCTTCCAATTCTCTAACTTTTGCTTGAAATACTGTTTTTGCTTAGCATTCATAAACTTTTCAGATTTAAGAGGTTTATAGTTTTTTGGAAGCTTAGTGGCCATATTAACTCCTTAAGAAAGTATTAATTTCGGTGTTTTTTATTGCTTTTTTAGATGTAAGTCAATTGAACAATGTCTTTTTTCTAGTTGATAAATAGCTGAAATATAATATCTTTTCGATAATTTTTTGAGGAGTCACCATGAAATTTGAAGGAACTAAAAATTATATTGCAACTGAAGATCTAAAAGTTGCTGTAAATGCAGCAATAACCCTAGAAAGGCCTATTATTGTAAAAGGAGAGCCTGGAACAGGTAAAACAATGCTTGCTCACGAAGTTGCAGATGCAATTGGAGCTGAAATAATTACTTGGCATATTAAGTCCACAACTAAAGCTCAGCAAGGTCTTTATGAATATGATGCTGTTACAAGACTTAGAGACTCTCAATTAGGCGATGAAAAAGTTAAAGATATTAAAAATTATATCAGTAAAGGGAAGTTATGGAATGCGTTTGAAAGTGATAAACGACCTGTATTACTAATCGATGAAATCGATAAAGCTGATATTGAATTTCCAAACGATCTACTTCTTGAGTTGGATAAAATGGAATTTTTCGTTTACGAAACTGGTGAAACAATTAAAGCAAAAAATAGACCTATCGTTATTATTACTTCAAATAATGAAAAAGAGCTACCTGACGCGTTTTTAAGAAGATGTTTTTTCCATTACATCAAGTTTCCTGACGCTGATACTATGGAAGAAATTGTAAATGTTCATTTTCCAGATATTAAGCAAGATTTAATAAGAGAAGCATTTCAAATCTTTTATGATATGCGTGATATTCCAGGTGTTAAAAAGAAACCATCTACATCTGAACTCATAGACTGGCTAAAATTATTGATGACTGATGATGTTGATGCAAAAACATTAAAAGAAAAAGATCCGAAAAAACTCATACCCCCACTTCATGGAGCTCTTCTTAAAAATGAGCAGGATGTTCATTTGCTTGAGAGACTGGCGTTTATTGCCAGAAGAGAAAATGAAAGTATCGACTAGTATCTATGTTTCTCAATTTTTTCTTTGATTTAAAACAGGCTCAACTTCCTGTTTCTCTGAAAGAATATCTAATGTTAATGGATGCAATGGATAAAAGAGTTATTTCATCATTTGATGTAAATGACTTTTACTTCTTAAGTAGATCTGCACTTATTAAAGACGAGCGACATCTGGATAAGTTTGATAAAGTTTTTGGACACTCCTTCAAAGGTCTTGAAAATAAATCAGAAACTACAGAAGCTGAGATTCCTGAAGAGTGGCTTAAGCTTATGGGTCAAAAATACTTATCAGATGAAGAAAAAAAACTGGTTGAGTCTCTTGGAGGATGGGACAAATTAATGGAAACACTTAAGCAACGATTAGAAGAACAAAAAAAGAGGCATCAAGGGGGCAGCAAATGGATTGGAACTGGTGGAACATCTCCATTTGGCGCATATGGATACAATCCAGAGGGTATAAGAATTGGTCAAAAAGAAAGTCGCAATAAAAAAGCTGTTAAGGTGTGGGACAAAAGAGAGTTTAAAAATCTTGATGGAGATGTTGAGCTTGGAACTAGAAATATCAAAGTTGCTCTTCGTCGATTACGAAAGTTTGCAAGGGAAGGTGCTGATACCGAACTAGATCTTGATGGTACGATTAAGTCAACAGCGCATAAGGGCTACATAGACGTAAAAATGATGCCGGAAAGAAGAAATAAAATAAAAGTTTTAATCTTCTTCGATGTTGGAGGCTCAATGGATGCGCATGTTAAAATTTGTGAAGAATTATTTTCTGCGGCTAAAACAGAATTTAAGCATATGGAATATTTCTATTATCATAATTGTCTTTATGACTATGTATGGAAAGACAATAAAAGAAGATACAATGAACATGTATCAACGTGGGATGTTTTACATACTTACCCATCTGATTATAAAGTAATTTTTGTAGGAGATGCAGAAATGAGTCCCTACGAAATAACTTATCCTGGGGGAAGTACTGAATATTGGAATGAAGAGTCTGGTGAAAAATGGTTAAATCGTACACTTGATGTCTATGAAAATGCTATATGGCTCAATCCTGTACCACAACAATATTGGAATAGAATTGCATCAACAAATATCTTGCAGCAAATTTTTTCAAATCGCATGTTTCCACTAACAATAGATGGAATTGATCAGGCGATGAGAGAACTCAATAAATAACATTTTAAATGTTAAGTAAACAGAACTTCTATATTGGCGCTGCTTTTTTATGTCTTGGGCTAATAATAGTTCCAATCAATGATGCGCTTGCTAAAATACTCAGCTCTGATCTTAATATAATGGAAGTTATATGGTCACGATTTTTTGGGCATTTTATCTTCCTTGTTCCAATTGCTCTTTATATTCATGGTAAAGAAAAATTTATAAATAAAGAAACTACACAACAAGTAATTCGGGGAATGTTAATTTTTATCGGCACAGCATTATTCTATATAGCTATTGCAAAGATACCGCTTGCTGATGCTCTAAGTCTTCTATTAATTGCACCTATAATTGTTGTAATATTTTCTTCTAAAATGTTGAGAGAACAAATTTCAACTTTAAAGATCCTATGTGTGGGCCTTGGATTTATTGGAACACTATTAGTTGTTCAACCAGGATTTGGTGAATTTCACTCAAGTTCATTGTTTGCTTTAGCTTCTGGCTTTTGTTATGCATTTTATATTATATACACAAGAAAACTGAATTTCTCCTCTGATCCAATTATTAGTCTAAGCTTTACTGCCATCCCTGGTGCAATCGTAATGACTTTATTACTGCCTTTTTTCTGGGAAAGCAGCCCTGATCTAAAACAAATATTAATAATGGGATCAATTGGTCCCGTCGTAATTTTAGCTCATTTTTTAATAATTAAGGCATATCAATATGCTGAAGCAAGCTTATTGGCCCCATTTCACTATTTTGAAATTGTGAGTAATATGATAATAAGCGTTTTATATTTTAGAGATATACCAAGTATAATAGTATCAATTGGAATTATGTGTATTATAACAAGTGGTATAGCAGTAAATCTAAACTTTGAAAAAAAAGATGCTAGAGAATAATTATACTTTTTCTGTTGCCCCAATGATGGGTGTTACAACTCCAAGTGCACGTTTTATGTACAGGCTTATATCCAAAAAAGCTGTTCTATTTACTGAGATGATAGCAAGTCAAGCTATATACCGTGGTGACTATAATAAATTTTTAAAGAAAAATTCAATTGAAGAGCCAGTAGTTCTTCAGGTTGGTGGATCTGATAATGAGTTATTAAAATTTAGCACAAATCTTGCAAATAAATATGGCTATCAAGGTATTAACCTAAATGTTGGCTGTCCTTCAAAAAAAGTATCTCAGGGTCGAATGGGTGCATGTTTAATGAAAGAAGCAGACATAGTAAGAAGTTGTGTTAAATCAATGATAAGTGAGTCATCTTCTGAAGTTTCAGTCAAATGTCGGATTGGTGTTGACGAGTTTGAGTCATATAATTTTTTTAAGGAATTTATTTCAAACGTGTCTGATAGTGGCTGCAATACATTTTTTGTTCATGCTCGTAAAGCATTCTTAAAAGGTTTAGATCCTAAAAAAAATAGAACTCTTCCTCCACTAAAATATGACTATGTATATAAATTAAAGAGAGAAATGCCTCAATTAAACATTATTATTAATGGGGGGATTCAAACTTTAGAAGAATGTCATAATCAATTAAAATCAGTGGATGGGGTCATGATTGGTAGATCTATACAGGCAAATCCTTTTTTTCTAGAGGAGGTTGATCATCAATTTTATAACCAAAAGATGAGGTCTCTTGAAAAAAATCAAGTAATTGCAAAATATTTTGAATATGTGAAAGAAAATATTGATACGGTGTCAACTTATGAATTATTAAGTCCGCTACTCGCATTATGCTTTGGAATACCTGGGTCGAAAAAATTTAAACAAGAAGTTAATGATTTAATTCGAAATAAAGAACTAGAAAAACTTGAAAATACTTATTTAAATTTAATTGCCGCTTAAATACTTCAGTACTTAGCAAAGCTTCCATTATTAAAATCCTGAATAGCTTGTTGCACCTCTTTCCTTGTATTCATTACAAATGGCCCACCTCTTGCAATAGGTTCTCTAATTGGTTTTCCAGAAATTAATAAAAATTTAGACTTGGTTTCAGATGCAACCATTAACTTATTGCCTTTTTCCAGAAGTATAAGCTTAGAACTTTCTAAATCATTATTTTCTTCATCCCCTATCCTAATCCTACCTTCAACTAAATAAATAAAAGAGTTGTTTTCTTCTGGAATCTCAAAATCAAAAATTTTTCCTTCCTCAAGTTCAACATCAAAATATGTTGGGTTTACATTATGATTAGTAACAGACCCTTTCATATTTGAATACTCACCTGCTATAATTTTAATGCTCTTTTCATTATCTTGATAACAAGGAATTTTTTCAGAGTCGATATACAAATACTCTGGTTTATTTTTTTTTAAATCCGAAGGCATATTAATCCAAAGTTGAAACCCGTGCAGTTTTCCATTTTCCATGGCTGGCATTTCTGAATGAATTATACCACGACCGGTTTTCATCCACTGGACATCACCCGGAGACATTTTGCCTTGACCACCTGCACTATCTTTATGCTCAAATTCTCCGTTAAGCATATATGTCACTGTTTCAATACCTCTATGAGGATGAGGAGGGAAGCCCTTTATATAGTCTTCTGGATTTTCGGATCCAAATTCATCAAGCATTAAAAATGGATCAAAATAATCTATTTGACTAGTTCCGATACTTCTTTTGAGCTTTACTCCCGCTCCATCTGAGGTTTCAATTGGGTCAATAATTTGCTTAATCTTGATTGGATTCATAAAAATAGATTAATTAAATAATATTTGCTACTTCAGCAAATTCATATCTTGCTCCTCTAGGTTTCCCTTTAGGCTCAATTCCGTACCCTAATGTGCATAAGAAATTACTTCGTAATGAAGTATCTCTAAAAAATTCATTATCAACCCCTTTATTGTCGAATCCACTCATTGGACCCGCATCTAAACCAAGTGCGTTAACTGCTTTTAAAAAATACCCAGCTTGTAAACTACTGTTTCTGAACGCGGTCGTATAAGCTAATTCTTCATTATTTTCGAAAAAAACTTTAGCATCTGTTGCTTTAAAGTTTCGGGGAAGATCATTAAAAAACATAGTATCCATAGCAATTATTGCTGTGATTGGGGCTTTTTTTACTTTTTCTTTGTTTGAGTCTATTAAAAAAGGATCAATTCTATTTTTAGCTTCTTTTGATTTCAAGAATACAAGCCTCAATGGGCTACAATTGAATGAGGTAGCACTCCACTTAGTCAGTTCGTACAATTCATGCAAAACATTATTTTCAACTTCTCTATCAGAATAATTGTATGTAGTTACAGTATCTATAAAAATTCTTTTAATATCTTCATTCATTCTTATCTTCCTCTAAAATTAAATGATAACTTTAATTCTTGAAGACTACTTTATTAAAGTATTTCCTTAATACTATCTTCAATCATTTCTGGGGTTTTTTGTGTTCCAAAACCTTTTACAAATTCACCATTTTTATTTATTAAAAATTTTGAGAAATTCCATTGAATTTCTCTGCCAGATTGATCTTCTAAAAATTTAAATAATGGAGAAGCATTGTCACCTTTTACCTCAACTTTATCAAACAATGGAAACGATACATTATATTTGGAATCACAAAATGTTTTGATTTCTTCATTTGTTCCTGATTCTTGACCGCCAAACTGATTACAAGGAAAAGCTAATATTTCAAAACCTTGATTCTTATATTTTTCATATAAAGCCTGTAGTCCTGTGTATTGAGGAGTAAAACCACAAGCACTTGCAACATTAACTATTAAGAGTGTTTTGCCTTTGAAATCTGATAAGCTTACTTTTGTTAAATCGATATTATTAACCTCAAAATGATAAATATTGTTGCTCATTCAATTTCTCTCCTGTTATATATAAATTTTATACCTAAATTTAATATAGTTTGAAGTAAATAAGATCAATAAAAAAAATTAAATGTTTAAAATTAATTTTCCTTTGACATGACCGGATGCAAGATGTTCATAGGCATCTTTAAATTGATCAAAGTCATAAACTTTTTCAATTGTTGGTTTGATCTTATTCTCTTCCACCCATAACCTAATTATATTTAAATCAGATGTTCTTGATCGACATATAACGATTTTTGATTTCTTTTTTGACAGTACACTTTTAACTACATCAATTGATGAATAAATTGACGGCTGTGTTGTTACATAAATTCCATTAGATGTGAGGCAGTGTTCTAATTCATTTATAGCTTTGTTGCCCTGGACATCAAAAATAACATCATACTGATATTCAAGATTTACAAAATCATCTTTTGTATAGTCAATGATTCTATCAGGCTTATATTCATTTTTTATTCGTTCTGAATTATTTGGACTTGTTACAACAGTTATCTCACCACCAAATATTTTTGCTATCTGAGTTGCCATTGTTCCAGTGCCACCGGATGCACCATTAATTAAGACCTTGTGACCATTTCGAATAGGAGCTAAATCTCTAAGTGATATTAATGAGGTTAAAGCTCCACACGGAAGAGCGGAAGCTTCAGATAGTGAAATATTATTTGGCGCAAGTGCAATAGCTTTCTCAGATATACATACCATTTCTGCAGCTGATCCATTATTTAGGAGTGGTTGTGCCCAACCATATACTGTATCTCCAACTTTAAACCCACTGACTCTATTGCCAGTTTCTGTAATGACGCCAGCAAAATCACTTCCAGTAATCCTTGGAAACTTCAACAGGTCACTCATAGGTCTAAATCCACCTCTTCTAGCCTTTGCATCAACAGGATTTAGTGAAATTGAGTCTACTTTGATCAAAACTTCATTAGACTTCGGTCTAGGAATAGGAACATCTTGTATTTTCAGGACTTCTGGTCCGCCATAAGTATTATAAACAACTGCTTTCATTAATAAAAAATCTAATTAATAATTAATTATTAATAATATGACTCATAATCAAATATGTCCATGGTGTAATCACTCAATTCAACCAATTGATGTTCACGGTCACTCTCAATGCCCAAACTGTAAAATAAATATTGATCCATGCTGCTCAGGTGAAAATAATCAGTGCGAACCTCATCGTGAATATGAAAATGATTAGTCTTCGCTCAAGTTAATAGTTTGACCATGTATCATTGTAATAAATGATTTCGAATCTAAAGATCTAATCTCTAACTCTTCCTCAAGTTTTAATGGAGGCTCATCAACAGGTTCATCAGTTAAAATAAAAGTACCCCAATGCATTCCAATTGCTTTTTCAGCTTTCAAATCAATAAAGGCTTGAACAGCTTCATTAGGATTCATATGGGAAAACTGCATAAACCATCTGGGGGCATATGCTCCAATTGGAATAAGCGCTAAATCAACAGGTCCAAGTTTTTTAAATGTTTCTTTAAAATCGTTGCTATATCCTGTGTCTCCAAGATGGATTAATGAATGATGATTATTTTTGATATACCACCCACCCCATAAAGTTTGATTTCGGTCAAATAGAGTCCTAGAAGACCAGTGCTGTACTGGTGTAAAGGTTATTTTTGTATCATTAATAATGTGGCTTTCCCACCAGTCTAATTCAATTACATTATTTATTGATTTGTCCAAAAACCACTTCTTTAATCCTAATGGTACAAGAAACATTGCATCAGGGTTATTTTTAGCAATCCACTTTACTGTTTTCAAGTCAAGATGATCATAGTGATTATGAGAAATAGTAATAAAGTCAATCTTAGGCAATTCCTCAAATTTCATTGCTGGTTTTGTATACCTTTGTGGTCCAGCAAAATTAATTGGTGATGCTCTATTAGTAAGATGAGGGTCAGTTAATATGTTAAGTTCTTTATTTTGATATAGAAAAGAAGCATGGCCAATCCAAGTAATAGAAAATGATTTATCTTGATTGATCAATTTTAAGTCTGGATCAACCATCTCAAATTCAATTGGGATAGCCTTTGTTTCTTTTTTCCCTGTCATCCATTTCCAGAGCTCTTTCAATTTTTTATTGTTTGCAGTACCGTTTGTATTTACAAATGTTCCATTTTCTAAGTGATGTTCTGGAGTTCTTTTAGTATTTTCTGTCATAGTCATAGCTATTGTTAATAAGATAAATATAAGTGATAGAAAAAGAATTTTACCGAATCTAGATGAATTGTGCATTCATAAGTTTTAACATTTTTTTTGCGCTGGAACTATGAGGAACTATTGTTAATAACTTTTCATAAGTTTGAATAGACTCATAAAAGTTATTTAATTTAAATTGTATCTGACCTAAGCCATCTAAAGCTCCAAAATGACGAGGCTCTAAAGCTAATGTCTTATTAATATCTTGAATAGACTCATTAAAATTACCCATCAAAAAATGAAGGGTTGCTCTTTTATTCCATCCTTCTGCAAAATTTGGCTCTTTATTAACTAAGTCAGTAAATATAACCAATGACTGCTCATATTTACGTTGTTTTAATAGTTGATTACCCAGATCATATAATTGCTGAGAATTTTGATTATTTGTCTCACTCCATATCCTCCAGATACTTGTGATATAAATTGAAGAAGTAGCTTCATTTTGAGAGTCTTTCACATTTAGAAAGAGAATATCCAACCTGGGGTCATTTTGATCAGCAAATACATTGGAGATGTTAAAGAGAGAGCTAATTAGTAAAACAGTGAATAAAAAACTTTTGTTTATCACTTCGCTTCAAATAAATATTGTGAAACATTTATTCTTGTAGATAAAAATCCTCCCCGACAATAGGCTAAATAAAAATCCCATAGTTTTTTAAATCTATCATTAAAGCCAAGCTTTGAAATATCATCCCAATTATCATTAAACTGATGAAACCATATCTCAAGGGTTTTTGCATAGTCATGAGCAAATGACTTTGTATTGAGTGTTTTAAGCTTAAATTTATCAGCCATTGATTTGAAAACACCGTCTGATGCCAATAAGCCTCCAGGAAAAATATACGTTTGTATGAAATCTGTTGTTCTTGCATATTTATCAAATAATGCATCATCGATTGTAATTGTCTGAATAAGTGCTTTACCGTTTTTATTCAATAACTCTCTTACTTTGCTAAAGTAGCTATTCCAATATTCTTTTCCTACAGCTTCAAACATTTCTATTGAGACAACGGCATCAAATTTTCCTTCAATAAGCCTATAGTCTTTTAAGACTACCTCAGGATTATTATCTACTTTTGAAAGTCTCTCTGTTGCAAATTTATGTTGCTCATCAGATATGGTAATACCTTTAACATTAAAACCTTTTTTTGATGCATATTCCATAAAACCGCCCCAACCACAACCTATCTCAAGGATTGATTGTCCCGGCTTAAGCTCTAATTTATCAATTATCCTTTGATATTTATTTTCTTGTGCTTCAGCTAATGACATTTTTTTATTGTCAAAAAAAGCTGATGAGTAAGTCATCGTACTATCAAGCCATTTCTGATAAAAACTATTTCCTAAATCATAATGAGCTAGAATATTTTTCTTACTTCCAGAAATACTATTCTTATTTCTAAGATGATAGATATAAGTAAATATTTTAAAAACATTTTTTCCATCTGAAATTTCAGTTATATAGTCAACATTTAGAGAAAAGAACTCCATCAGATCTAGAAGATTGGTTGTGCTCCAATGATTTTCAAAGTAACCCTCTGCTAAACCAATGTCACCTCGAGTAATAGCAAGCCAGAGCATTTTCCAAGAATTAATTTTTAAGTCGACAGTAGGTCCTGAGTTTCCAAAGACTGATATTGATTTATCTGGATAAGTAACCTGAATTTTATTGACTTGAATTTTACTCAAGCCTTTTTCAATATTTTTTTTAAGAATACTACTCAGCATAACCATTTCCTTTATGACTAAATACTTTAAGCTTTTTTCTCCAAAGACGAAAAGCTTGATAGTGAATTTTAGGCAGTACAGAAAGTGAATTCAAGTATAAAGAACATACGAAATACAAAAAATTAAGCCTATTATACTTCATTATAGTTCCTGATAGCCTTGTAACTATTTCAAGATTATTACTTGGGTCAAATTCATTAATTTTGATTGTCAAAGATTGATCATCTAGTTGAAATCTATATTTGCCAACCTTATCAGCGAAAGGAGATACGTACATCCTCTTATCTGCCTCTAGCCATAAATTGTTTTCAATTTCTTTACCTTGGTTTTGAATATAGTAAACCTGTTTCTCTCTAAATGTATTTGTAACTTCCGCTATATATGAAATTGTTTTACCATTTTTCCTCAGAAACCAAAAACATACAGGATTAAAGGATCTCTTAAGAAATAAATTTGGTGTTTTTAGCAAATCTAATGAAATATGATCTAAACTTAGTGAGTTTTTTTCTATATATCCTACAAACCACTTAATTATTTTTTCACTAATAATCTTTTCATGAAAATCATATGATGAAAAATTAAATTTAAGTTTATTAAATTTTTTTAATTTAAAGTCATAAATATTTTTATTGAATAGTGATCTGTACTTATATTTGAATGAGTGTTTTTTTGGACGGTTTCTGCTGTGCAGAACCTCACCGTAATAAATAGAACTTTGTATCATCCTTTTAAATCATTTATCATTTGAGCAACTCTCATTCCAGATTTTACACCATCCTCATGAAAACCATAACCTAAATATGCACCAGCATAGAATAATCTATTCTTACCCTGTAAATACTCAATCTTTTCCTGACCAATTATAGTTCTTTTTTTGTAGACAATATGATCATATTTTTTTGCACGAAAAATTTTATTTGAATTTAAAATATTAAATATTCCAAGTGTTACAAAAATATTTTCATTAGTATCTAATTTCTGTAAATTGTTCATCCAATAAGTTACATATTGATCATTGTCTTTTTTAATTGAATTCCAAGATGACCACTTAGATCTATCTTCAGGCATTAAAGAAGTGTCATTATGAAGTACAACTTTATTATCTAAGTATTCAAAGTATGAGTAGGCCTCTGTTTCATCTTTAGTTTGATCAATTAAAATTTTACTAATCTGCTTTGTATTACATGTAAAAATGACATAATCATAATCAGTTTTTAAGTCATTATTAATTATAGTAATTTTATCCTCATCTCTTTTGATACTAATAGCTTCAGATAATTTAATATTTTTTACACTTGTCTTATTTAAAATTTTTTTAATATAAGATGAACTTCCATTTTTTATTGAATACCATTTTGGACGATTAAAAATATCCAATAAACCATGGTTATTAAAAAAACTAAGTAATCGATTTGTTGGAAAGTCGCTTATTTGATTAGGATTCATTGACCAGATAGCGGCTGACATAGGATAAATATAATTTTCAGCAAAATTTTTAGAAAAATTATTTAAATTTAGCCATTCAGATATTGGTAATTCATCATTGATATCTTTTCTTCCAAGTTTATTGAACTTAAGAATATTAAATAAAAATTTAATATTAAAAAAAGACAAATAATAACTTGGTTTGAAAAAATCTTTTGAACACCAAGTTCTATCATTAATTGATGAGCTGTAAGACATGTCGGATTCATTCAAACTAACATTACATTTATTTATAAGTTGAAAAAAATTCTTATAATTTCGATCATTGCAAACTATAAAGCCAGTATCAACACGAATTTCTTTATTTGTTAAATTTATTAAATGAGTATCGGTATGGCCACCAAGTCGATCTTCAGAGTCATATAAGTCGATATCAATATTTTTCTCTAAGTAGAAGGCAGTTGAAAGTGCAGATATTCCTGTGCCTATAATTGCAATTCTCATGTTGAATATATATGACTTTAAATTTAAAAATCAAAGATTGTGCAACTAAACATGATCATCTATTTCTTGATTCTTCATTTTTAATCGCCACATAATTGCAAGGCATATACTTTTCGATATAGGAAGAAGATATAAAACAACAAACAATGAAAAAGGTATCCATATAATAGCCTGAAGCCATAAAGGTGGCGCAAAAGTTTGTTCAGCACTTAAAACAAGAGGTACTACGATGTGGCCAGCTAATACTATTGATAGCCATGGTCCAAAATCATCTGTTCGATAAATTGATAAGTGCTCATTGCAATGGCTGCAATATTTATTGATGCTTAAATATCCCGAGAAAATTTTTCCCTTACTGCAATTAGGGCACTTTTTTAGTATTCCATTCAATAATACCCTGATTAGTGAAGTTTTAATTCCTTCCATCTCCTAGTCTACAAACTCAGAGCAGGAGTCTGAGAGCCAATCCCACAAATAATCCGCGAAACTCCATCTAATCAAGATATCAAAAACTTGATCTTCTGATAATCTATCAATTAATACTGTTCCTTTGGATATATAAGACTGAGCACACGTATTTTTATTTTTTAAATATTCTTTAAAATTTAAAGGACAGCCTTTTTCTAAAACATCAATACTTTTTTTCCCGCTCAATCGAATAGTTATGTAATAATCAGACACGTCCGTTAAAGCATAGAAACAATCATTTAAATTTCTATTAAGATCCTCAATAAAATTGTCTTTTTTATCTTCAGCGCATTGAATTAAAAATTCATTTGGTCCAAGCCATGCAGTTCTAGACTCATCATTTGTACTTACTTCACCAGAATTTTTTGGTAACTCGTAACCCAAGTAAGCTGAAACCTTATTGAGAACATCAGTGTCAGCATCTCTTATCCTTAAATTAATTTTTCCAATAAAATCCATATATTCAAGATTAATATTGGATGATTTTATTTGATCTTTACTTTGCAAAGGGGAATTCGTATTACTCATTATTTCGAGCCCCTTCCTTATCATAAAATATTGAGTCTGTGATTGTTGCATCGATTACTTTACCGCTCATTAGTGGAATTTTCACAACATCACCCATACGGTTTAAACCATTTTTAATTAATGCAAGAGCAATGGGATGATCGCATGTTGGACTATAATAACTAGAACTTACATGGCCAATCATGTCCATTGGTGGCCTCGGTTTTGCTTCATCAACAACATAACTGCCTTCAGGCAAGACAGTCTTTTTGTCATTTACTAAAAGACCTACAAGTTGTTTTCTATCAGTTCGTCTTGTATCTGACCTTGAAAAAGAACGCTTACCAAGAAAATCTTCTTTTTTCTTAGAAACAATCCAATCCATATTTATATCTTTAGGAGTAACACTGCCATCAGTATCTTGTCCAACAATGATAAAGCCTTTTTCCGCTCTTAAGACATGCATTGACTCAGTGCCATAAGGAGTAATGTCATATTTTTTTCCATGCTTCATAAACTCATTCCAAACGAATAAACCATATCTAGATGGAACATTAATTTCAAAACTCAATTCACCCGTAAAACTAATTCTAAATATTCTTGCATCAATTCCGCACACTTTACCCTCTTTCATTTTCATGAAAGGAAAGGCTCCCTTTGAAATATCTATATCAGTAAGACTTGATAAAAACTCTCTTGAGTTAGGGCCAGAAATACTGAGAACAGTCCATTGCTCCGTAACAGAAGTACAAAAAACTTCCATATCAAGCCACTCAGTTTGAAGAAATTCCTCTAACCATGACATAACTCTCGCAGCGCCACCAGTAGTGGTGGTCATATGATATCGATTTTCTGAAATTCTGGTTGTGACTCCATCATCAAATACCATTCCATGCTCATTACACATTAAACCATAACGACAAGAACCTACCTCAAGCTTTGACCATGCATTGGTATATATAAGGTTTAGAAACTTTGCGACATCAGGTCCCTGTAAATCAATTTTACCTAATGTGGAGGCATCAAGAATACCTAAGCTATTTCTTACAGCCCTACATTCTCTATTTACAGCATCGTGAATGTTTTCATTTTTTTGAGGAAAGTAGTGTGGTCTTTTCCATTGACCTACATCTTCAAATTCAGCACCATTATCAACATGCCATTGATGAATAGCTGTCTTTCTCTCAGGATCAAATAAATGATCAACGTTTCTACCTGCAATGGCTCCTATTGTTTGTGGAGAATAAGGCGGTCTAAAGGTAGTATGACCGATATTGTCAACTGGCTTATCGTGAATATGTGACATTAAAGCTAAAGCATTAACATTTGACGTTTTTCCCTGATCGGTTCCCATTCCAGTAGTCGTGTATCGCTTAGTATGCTCAACGCTTATATATCCTTCTCTTTGCGCTAGAAAAATATCAGCTGCTGTTACATCATGTTGAAAATCAACAAAGTGTTTAGATCCATGAGTAACTTTCTTTTTTCCAATCATATATGGTTCAACCTTCGCTTCGGTAAACTCCAAGTCTTCAAATGCAGTTTCAATTTCTAAACTTTTATTTGCAGACTTTCCGAGTTCAGTTGCAAAATCTAAACCTGCTTGATAAGAATTTTTTAAAACTTCTAATAAATTAAAGTCTCCATTATTGCATCCAACAACCTTTTGGTTTTTAATCAAATCTTTTGGAATGAATGAATTTAATTTACTATGATATTCAAGCTTACCTCTTGATTGACTAAATAGTTGAACCGAAGGATTCCATCCACCTGACATTAGAACAAGATCACATTCAATTTCTCTTAGACTGCCAGTTAGTTCATTATTATCTTGATCAACTTTTTGTATCTCAACTTTTTTAACTTTTTGGTACCCTTGGGTATTAATTATTGAATGAGATGGATAAATTTTAATTTTTACTTTATTACATCTATCACTCAACTCAGAAGGAATATCTTCTCTATTGTCTACAATTGTTACCTTTGCTCCTTTATTTGCAAAATCAATTGCTGTTCCATAGGCATGGTCATTATTTGTGAAAAGGATAACTGATTTTCCGGGCAAAACACCAAATTGATTAAGGTATGTTCTGGCTGCAGAGGCTAACATAATTCCCGGCCGATCATTTCCTGAAAATACAAGAGGTCTCTCAAACGCACCTTGTGCCAAAATAACTTTTTTAGCTCTTATTCTCCAATATCTCTCCCTCGGCATTTTATCAGATAAATAAGGTAAGTGATTTGTAACTTTTTGAAGAGCTGTAAGATAATTATAGTCATAATATCCCATTACAGCTGTTCGATTTAGAATTGTAACATTATCATAAGACTCCAATTCTTTTAAAATTTCGTTTGTCCAGTCATTTGAATTTAGATTATCAATTTTTGCTGATGTATTTCTTAAGTATCCTCCTGGCTCAGGCTTTTCATCAATAAGTAGAACATCACAGCCTGATCTTCCAGCTGCAAGAGCTGACATTAACCCTGAGGCGCCTCCTCCTACTACAAGGATATCACAGTAGTGAAATTTTTGCTCATATCGATCAGGATTCTTGGCTGTTGGAGCAACTCCAAGTCCAGCTGCTTTTCGAATAAAGTGTTCATAGAATAGCCATAAACTTGGTGGCCACATAAAAGTCTTATAATAAAAACCAGCAGGAAAAACTCTTGATAGAAAGTTATTGATACTGCCAATATCAAAATTCACTGATGGCCAACAATTTTGACTAGAGGCCTCAAGGCCTTCATAAATCTCAATTTCAGTAGCTCTCATGTTAGGCTCAGTCCTTGCTCCTAAACCAAGCTGTACCAGAGCATTTGGCTCTTCAGAGCCAGAAGTGAGTATTCCTCTTGGTCTATGGTATTTGAAACTTCTACCTATTAAATGAACATCATTAGCTAACAATGCAGATGCAAGTGTATCTCCTTGATATCCAATGTATTCTTTACCATTAAACTTAAAATTAATAGCTTGATCTCTATCGATTCTTCCTCCTTTGTATATTCTATTTTGATTACTCATAATTATGATTTAGGTTTTTCCTCACCCATTTTGTAAGTTGCAAGTATTTCATCAGAAATAGTGTCTCTCATTACATTGAACCATCGTCTACAACCATGATCATGCGTCCATCTTTCATAATGGATGCCTTTTTTATTTGATCTAATAAAAAGATATTCTCCCCACTCTTCATCAGTAAGGGTTTCTGGGTTTTCTGGCCTTGCAATATGAGCTTCTCCATGACATGAGAATTCAGTTTGATCTCTTTCACCACAATATGGACACTTAATAACAAACATATAACTAATGAGCCACCGCTGCAGCTGCAGCTTCATCAACTAAAGCGCCACTAAAATGTCTTTCAATCGAAAATGGAGCAGCAATTTTATTTGGCTCTCCTTTCGCAACAGTTTCAGCAAATACATGTGCCGAACCAGGTGTTGCTTTAAAGCCTCCTGTACCCCAGCCACAATTAATAAATAAATTTTCAATAGGAGTTTTTCCTATTATCGGACTTCTGTCGGGAGTAACGTCTACAATTCCTCCCCATTGTCGTAACATTTTTAATCGAGAAAATATTGGAAATAATTCAGTTAATGGTCCCATAATATGTTCAATCATATCAAATGAACCTCTTTGAGAATAAGAATTATAGGAATCTGAACCTGCTCCAACAACAAGCTCTCCTTTGTCAGATTGGCTCACGTATACATGTACTGTATTAGACATAATTACGCAGTCTAAAATTGGTTTTATCGGCTCACTTACCAAAGCCTGTAGAGGAACAGAACTTATTGGTAATCGAAAACCAGCCATATTAGCTAGTACAGAACTGTGTCCAGCTGGAACAAGACCTACTTTTTTTGCATTAACCGATCCTTTGGTTGTCTGCAGTCCTGTAACAGTTCCATTGGAAACATCTATTCCAGTAACTTCACAGTTTTGAATAATATCAACTCCTAAATTCTCTGCAGCTCGAGCATAACCCCATGCAACTGCGTCGTGTCTTGCAGTTCCAGCTCTTCGTTGAAGTATTGCTCCTAAGACTGGATATCTTCCATTCACATTCATATGAGGTATATTTTTCTTTACCTGATCCTGATTAAGTATTTCAGCATCGATTCCATTTAAGTAATTTGAATATGCTCGACGAGTAATCTCCTGCATATCATGAACTGAGTGTGCAAGGTGATATAAGCCTCTCTGAGAAAACATTACATTAAAGTTAAGTTCACTAGATAACCCTTCCCATAAGTTAACAGCGTGGTTGTAAAGTGCAGCGCTTTCATCCCATAAATAATTTGATCTAATTATTGTAGTGTTTCTTCCAGTATTGCCTCCACCAATCCATCCTTTTTCTAAAAGGGCAATGTTTTTAACTCCAAATTCTTTTGCTAAATAGTAAGCTGTACCCAATCCATGGCCCCCACCACCAACTATTATTACATCATATTCTTTTTTTAACTCTGGACTACTCCATGCTTTTTGCCAATTTTCATGATAGGAAAAGGCATTCCGAACTAAATTAATTGCAGAATATTTCATAATTAAAATCTTCCTACAGAAAAAGGTTTTAAATCTATATCTGTTTTATTAGCACAAATTTCTTGTGCGATAAGTTTTCCAGAGATACCGCCTAGAGACCATCCAATATGTTGATGCCCAAAGCAGTAGTAAATATAAGGATTTTTTTTTGATTGTCCAATGACCGGCAGAGAGTCTGGCACTGAAGGTCTAAAGCCAACCCATTCACTTAAATGATTGTTTATGTTAGGAAAAACGGCCTTTGTAGCTCTTTTTAAATAAGTCACGACCTTGGAACTTATTTCATTTGAATTGCCCCCTAACTCCACCACACCTCCTGCTCGAAGACCGTCTTGCATTGGGGTAAAATATACGCCTCTTTCTTGCCAAGCAATTGGTCTTGAGATTGAATTTTCAGGATGAGGATACATCAAATGGTAACCTCTCTCACTTGCTAATGGAATATTCTCACCAAGTTTATCGGTTAATTTTTTTGACCATACTCCTGCACATAAAACGATGCGATCATAAATATAAGTATTTTCATTTGTGTGAATATTTACTTTATTTGTGTCTAGAATTTTAATTTCTTCAATCTTTTCTTTTTTAAAATTTCCACCCTTTTCAATAAAGAGCTGCAGTAGTTTTTCACTGATTTTTTTTGGATTTTTTGCAAAATATGATCCTTTAAATAAAGCCCCTTTGTAAAAAATATTATTTATATTTGGCTCAACATCATTGATTTCATTTTTAGAAATAATTTCTATTTTTACCCCAGTTTTTTCTCGAGTTTCAAAATCTTTCCTTGCAGAATTATAAAATAATTTATTTGACCAGACATAAAAAATACTTTCGCGTGAAATTAAATTTTCAATATCAGCATCATTAAATAAATCTTCGTATCCTTCATCAACTAATGAAAGTAATGTAGTTAGTTTATTTGATGTATCTCTAACTTTCGACTGTCTGCAATTGCTTAAATATTGCATCAGCCATGGCAAGGATTGAATAAATTTTCCTTTTTTAAAAAATAAGGGACTATTTTTATTTAGTAATAAATATGGAAAAAGATAAAAAAATGATGATGAATTAGTTGGTATATTGGCATATTTTGCATATGTTCCTGCATTTCCAAAACTGGCTTGACTGCCTGGATCTTCTCTATCAAAAAGTGTCACATCCTGACCATATCTCTTCAGCCAATTTGCAGTAGACAAGCCAACTATTCCTGCTCCAATTACTGCAACTTTCATGATGTGTCTCTATATTTTCTTGATTTCATTTCTTCAAGTCTACTCCGTGTTCTTTTAAATTTTTCTTTTAAATGAAAAGCGGAGTCTATTTCACTAATATTCACTGTACTGCTAAGTACTAAATTAATATTATTGTCATATAATACATCAACAAGGTTTATAAATCTAAGTTGCTCATTTATACTTTCATTAGAAAAGTTTTTTATATTTTCTATAATAATTGTATCAAAAAAGCTTATCATGCTTAGGTAATCTTCGGCGCCCAAAGGCAGTCCACATATCTCATCGAAATAAAACCTAGATACTCTTTTAGCCAATCTCTTTATTACAACTTCTCTTCCTTTTACGTTTATAATTTTATTAATTTCTTCACTGTTCTCAGAAAGTTTAATGTACAAATCATTTATTTTATGAGATGTAGCTAAATTTATAGGAGAAAAGTAAACTTCATCATTTTTTAGATTTAATTTCCTATAGTCTTTACCTGTATTTAGTTCAAAGATTTTTGATTTTTTCTTAATAAGCTCGATAAAGGGTAAAAAAAGATCTCTTTGCAAACCATCTTTATATAAATCATCTGGAAATATATTTGTAGTTAAAACTATTTTTATCTTCCTATTAAAGAATTCAGTAAAAAGCTGGCTTAGTATCATTGCGTCAGCAATGTTTGTAACTTGGAATTCATCAAAAAAAATTATGTCTGTTTCTAATTGAATCATTTTTGCGTAACTTGCAATCAAGTCATCTTTTGAATAGTTCTTAGCTCTTAATTCATGGAGAGAATTATGAGTTTTAATCATGAATTCATGAAAATGAATTCTCATAAACTTCTTGGATAAAATTACTTTTGAAATTAAATCCATTAAAAGAGTTTTTCCAGATCCAACATTGCCGTGTAAATAAAAACAAGTTAAAGAATTTTCTTGTGATGAAAATTTAAAAATTTTTGAAAAAAAATTCTCGTCAGAGTTAGATAGAAATATCTCTAATTCTGTTAGTAAATCGATTTGATTTTGGTCTTTTTCAATCGCCCCAGAAGAACATAAATCAAGATAAAAATCTAACGCCTTAGACATTAGAGATTTTTCTATGATCTAAGCTTTTCATTGGTTGGGTCATAAGGGCTTTCTTCAATAACAGTAACATCATGCATAGTACCTAAAATATCCATAGTAAGTTTTGTGCCAGGTTCGGCACATTTTGGATTTACCATTGCAAGACCAATTGATTTTTGAATTCTAAAACCATAATTTCCGCCAGTTGCTCTCCCAACAACATTGCCATCTTGGTATATTGGATTATTACCTAAAGCATCGGCATCGGTTACATCATGAACTTCTAACGTAACAAATTTATTATCAAAACCCTTTTCCCTCCACTGAACAAGTGCATCTCGACCAATAAAATCACCTTTATTCGGATGTACAAACCGATCTAAACCAGATTCATAGGCTGCATATTCAATCGATAATTCAGTACCAACTAATCGATAAGATTTTTCTATTCTAAGCGAGTCCATCGCTCGGATACCAAAAGGTTTGATTCCAAATTCCTCACCAGCTTCCATTAGCGCATCAAAAATTGTATTTTGTGAATCAATAGGCATATGCAGTTCCCATCCTAATTCACCTACAAAGTTTACTCTCAAGGCCAATGTTTCAGCCAAACCTACATTGATCATTTTTCCAGATAGCCATGGAAACGCTTCATTCGAAAAGTCATCATTTGATATTTTTTCAAGCAATTGTCTAGATTTTGGTCCAGCAACAACCAAAACTCCCATACTGTTTGTAAGATTCTCCATAGAAACAGATCTATCATTAGGCATATGCTTTTTGATCCAATCATGATCTAGTCTTTGCCAAGCTCCTGCTGATACGCAATAAAAACTATCTTCACTTTCACGCATAATAGTAAATTCAGAATGAACACCACCTTTTGTATTAAGAGCGTGACAAAGGTTTGTTCTTCCAATCTTTTTTGGCAATTTATTTGCAACGAGGTTATCAAGAAAAGATTCGGCGCCAGGGCCACTTATTCTACATTTTGCAAATGCACTCATATCTAACAGGCCTACATTTTCAACGACGTTTTTACATTCGTTTCCAATGTGCTCAAACCATTTAGATCTTCTGAAAGACCAGTCATCAACTTGTTCAACACCTTCAGGAGCAAACCAGTTTGCTCTTTCCCAGCCAAATTTTTGTCCAAAAACTGCACCTAAGTTTTTTAATCGATCATAACAAGGTGCTTGCCTTAGAGGTCTTCCAGCATCTCGCTCTTCATCAGGGTAATGAATTGTAAATACATTTGCGTAAGCTTCTTCATTCTTCTTAATAAGATAAGCTTTTGAAGCATAATCCCCAAACCTTCTAGGTTCAACACCAAGCATATCAACGGTTGGTTCTCCATCAACAATCCATTCGGCTAATTGCCATCCAGCTCCACCAGCAGCAGTAATGCCAAAAGAATGTCCATCATTTAAATAAAGATTTTTTCTATCCCATGCAGGCCCTACAATTGGGCTACCATCTGGTGTATAACAAATTGCACCGTTATAAACTTTTTTAATACCCACTTCACCAAAGATGGGAACTCTATTAATCGCATGTTCAATATGAGGTCCAAGACGATCCAAATCTTCTTGAAATAGTTCATATTCACAATCATTGCTAGGTCCATCTACATAACAGCATGGCGCACCTTTTTCATATGGTCCTAAAATTAATCCCCCAGCTTCTTCTCTCATATACCAAGAGCCATCAGACCCTCTCAACACACCCATTTCAGGGAGACCAGCTTCTTTTCTTTTTACAATTTCTGGATGAGGCTCAGTCACAATGTATTGATGTTCAACAGGAATAACTGGGATATCTAATCCAACCATTTCACCAGTTTGTCTTACAAAGTTTCCAGAACATGAAATAATTACATCTGCATGAATATCGCCTTTATCAGTTTTAACAATCCATGAATCGTCCGGCTGCTGCTCTAAGCCAATTACAGTTGTTTGACGATAAATTTCAGCACCTAGCGATCTCGCTCCTTTTGCTAGTGCTTGAGTCAAATCATTCGGTTGAATATATCCATCTTCAGGATGTTGAATTGCACCTATAAGACCATCGGTATTACATAAAGGCCAGATTTCTTTTATATCATCTGGCGATAGAAATTTAACATCAACTCCAATAGTTTGAGCAACCCCAGCATATTGTTTATATTCATCCATTCGATCTTGTGTTTCTGCCAATCGAATATTACTAACATTACTAAACCCTACTTCTTGACCTGTCGCTTTTTGTAGTTCTTGATAAAACTTAACTGAATATTTGTGAAGCTGTCCAACTGAGTAACTCATATTGAAAAGAGGTAGGAGGCCAGCGGCATGCCAAGTTGAACCTGAGGTTAGTTCTTTTCTCTCACACAGAACAACATCTGACCACCCTTTTTTAGCGAGGTGATATAAAGTACTTACACCTACAACACCTCCACCTATCACAACTGCTTTTGCTCTAGATTTCATAATTCTCCTTAATTTTTATGGACCTGACCACTCAACGGCGCAGTATTCTGCACTTCCTCCTGTGAAATCCCAATTACGTCCATGGTCTTTAATTTTACTTCTTTTTCCACCTCGACCTACAATAATCTCGGGGGCAACCCAATATTTAAGATTGGAAACCTTGATGTCTTCGCCTCTTTGTAGACCTGGCTCTTTTTCAATTCTACCATCTAAGATATCTGGAATTGTATAAGTCCAACCAGTTTCTGTTTCTTTATAAGTGATAGATGCTCTCTTAACTCCCAAGAAATTAGAAATCATAGATGAAAACCATCCAGTTTGCCCTCCTGCATTACCTGAAAATATTTTTAATAATGCATCAGCTGCATCATCAGACGCCTTTTCATCAAAATATAAACCCGCTGTCCATCCTCCCATAGATAATGGCCCAGGAACTTCAAGCAAAATTGCAACGTTCAAACCGCTTAAATCAATAATACCCTTTTGCTCTCTCTTCATTGGATTAAAACCAGACCATTTTTCTTCAGCCCAACCATCTTCAATAATGATTCCCCACCAGGAAAAACATTTTCCATTCGGTGAATTAGGAACTGCACGCCCTAAGGACATAGGACAATTACAAAAAACATCACAATTACAGTTCAATAGAAAGTGGCCATTAATTTCCCAATGAAGATTAAAAGGATTTGCGGTCATAGGTTAAATAAAAATTAAATAAGAACCCCAAAATACTAGAATTAGGCCAAAAAATCTAGAAGTAAGTTTCTCAAATGGAATTATTTTTTCAGATAAAACGGCTATTGTAAGGATCACAATCCAGAGCATATTCATAACACCGTTGACAAATAAAATGAGCATAAGCGCCCAACAGCATCCAAGGCAATACAGGCCGTGTAAAAGTCCTAGCTTTAAAACATCGTAATTGGAACTAATTTTCGTGCCCATAATAAATGCAAGTGGATTTCTACATTTTTCTAAACAAGCATCTTTAAAACTAGAAAACTGAAATAATCCTGCGCCAATTAATGTTATTGCGGCAGCCTTGTTGCTTGTTAACATTCCCATCATGTTTACTACACTATAATTATGAAAAATATATTGAAGATAACAAGCTGCAATTGAAAATAAAGTCCATATAGAAAAGTACATTAAAGACAGTAAGACAATTTCTGATTTTGGATTTTTTACAATAGCCATATTGCTTCTCATAGAATAGAAAAGAAAAAGGAACATTAGTGATGATGGAAACATCATTGCAAACATCATAATTATCCACATTAGATTCATTACAATAAAATCATTAATAGACCAGTTGCTATCCATTGGCATTGCGAATAAAGAAAATTTTTTTGATGAATCCATATTCATGTCATTGTTCATATCAACTGAACTCATGTCCATGTCCTGAGAGTCCATACTCATGTCATTGTTCATATCCATTGAACTCATGTCCATTGAACTCATGTCCATGTCCATTTCATTTGAGAAAATAAATAAGTACGTCCAAGCAAGGCAAATCATTATTACAATTGGAATTATTACAATATAAAAGTCAGATGTATTACTTTTCATTTTTAATCTCTTTCAGTTGAATAATAACAAACATCATTTTTACATGTATAAACACAAAGTAACCCGTCTTCAGATTGACTATATGAAGCCCACAATTCAACTTTATCATTTTTCACAAGAAGCTCTATATCATCCATACAATTCATTTCTTTTGCTTTTTCTGAGGCTAATTCTTTATATTCTATTCTCTCTGAACATGCATAAAATAAAATTAGTAAAATAAAATAGCTTATAATTTTTTTCATAAATAAATTATAGATTTGATAATTCAGCTAGTATTTCTTCAGAACTTGATCCAAATGGTAAAATTGTTTTTAGATTATCTTTACGATCAAATATAAAATAAAACGCACTGTGTTGCACAATATAATTATTTTCTGACACTTCACTAAGCGAATGATTATCTGAATTATGATTGTCATGTGAGTTTTGTTTTTTTATATTATCAAAATTAGAATAGGGCTCCTTGTCTTGTGTCATGTCACTTTTAACATGGACAAAGAAGTTTTCCCAAACAGGCTTCAACGACTCATAGTCACCCGTAAGACCAATAATTTCGTTATTAAAATTTGATAAGTATTTATTCATTCTTTTTGGCGTATCCCTATCAGGATCTACGCTAATAAATAAAAATTTGTTAATTGATAGATCACTTAATTCGTCAATAACATTTGATAAAACACTAATTCCCATTGGACAAACATCTGGACAATGAGTAAATCCAAAAAAAAATACTTTATTAAAATTTATATAATCATGGTTAGAAACCTCATTGCCATGATGATCTATTAGATTAAAACTAGCGTTGATATAGTTTGTTTCGTCATTTTTTTGTTTAATAATATATTCTGAAAAAAACCATCCTGAAAAAATAGATATAAGAATAGTAAAGATAAAAATAAATTTATGAAATTTACTTTTTAAAAATGTCATTCCATTTTTTCTAGTCTTGAGCTAAATGGCAAAGGAACAACCTCAACATCTCTCTCTTCGCCATCATGGTTGATATTAAAAATATCAGTTGATGATACTAGATCAATATCTACGTATCCCAAGGCAATATTACATCCAAAATTTGGGCTATAAATACAGCTTGTAATAAATCCTTTTTTTTCAGATTTCTCATCATAAAGAGGAATTCTAGCCATATTATAACCAATCTTTTTTCCTGAAATTTTAAATCCAGTAAACTGTTTTTTTATTCCCTCATCTCTAATTTTTTTTAAAGCTTCTTTGCCTACAAAATCTGATTCCTGATCCAAGTCATAAAACTTAGGTAAGTTCAACTCAAGAGGATTTTCATCCAGGGATGTATCACCTTGGTGAGATATCATGCCCGCTTCAATTCTATCAATTTGATTAGGACAACTAGGTACAATTTTGAACTCTTTACCAGCTTCCATTAGGGAATTCCACAAGGTAGGTCCATCTATTTCTCTCGTTATATAAATTTCGTATCCAAACTGATTACTCCACCCACTCCGCGCGATAATTAAATCAATACCAAATAAGTTAGCTTCTATAAATTGATAATATTTTAATCCCATTATTTTTGGGTCATCGTTAGTTACTTTTCGCATCAATTCTTTTGAACGAGGACCTTGTAATGATAATGGACATGCCTCAGGTTCTGAAATACTTACCTTATAATTTCCAGATAATGCGACTCCTTTACACCATAAAATTGCGTCTGAGTCTGCAATACTCAACCAATACTTATTTTCATTAAATTTTAATATTAATGGATCGTTAATAATTCCTCCATTCTCATCAGTCATGAATGCATATCGACAGAAATTATCCTTGAACGTAGATAAATTTCGAGGTGTCATGTACTGAACAAATTTAGAAGCATCTTCGCCTACAATTTCCACTTGTCTTTCTGCAGCCACATCCCAGAGAGTGACATCATTAATAAGAGACTGATATTCTTGTTCTGGAGTCGTATAGCCTACAGGCATGGTCATATGATTATAAGTAGTAAAATTTGTTGCACCGTATTTTAATGTTTCCTCAAAAAATGGTGACTTTCTTACCCTTGGTGTATAGATAATTCCTTTTGACATATTTTTTTTTATCCTATTATGATGAAATCTTTTAAAACTGATTGTAAATTTATTCAACAATTTTAATGAATTAAAATTTATGATAACATAATATTAAATCATAAAAGAGCAAGCCATGAATCAACGATATAAAAACTTTTTAGAACTACTTCAATCTGGAGAGACTATTTTATTAGATGGTGCTACTGGATCAGAGCTTGAAAATAGAGGGGTTAAAATGGATAACTCCTGGTGTGCGACCGGGTCTCTTGAAGGTGATACACTCAAACAAATTCATAAAGATTATATTGAAGCAGGTGCTAAAGTTATTGCTACCAATACATACGCTTCTAACAGAATGGTTCTCGAAGTAGCGGGAGTTGATGATAAATTTGAGGAAATTAACTTAAGTGCAATAAATGCTGCTCTTGATGCGCGGAAAGAAACTGGTAGAGATGATGTTCTTATAGGAGGCTCTCTGTCTCATCAAATTCCATATGAAGATGCCTTTAAAAATCAAGAAGAGAGAGAAAATTATCGAAAAAAACTTACTCCTGAGTATTTTCAGAAAAATTTTGACGAACTTGCTTTTTTCCTAGCTGATAATGGTTGTGATTTTATTTTTTTAGAACTTATGTATCGGCCAGATAGGATTGAGATTGTTTTCGACTCTGCTAGTAAAGTTGGTTTGCCAGTATGGGCCGGATTTTCTTCAAGGAGTATTCCAGATGGTCTCATAGCTCTAACAACTGATTATGAGTATACTTTTAAGAAAATGATAAATAATGTTAAGCACCATAAATTAGATGCTGTTGGTATTATGCATTGTGATATCAGTGTAATAGAAGAAAGCATCAGAGAACTCAGAGAAGTTTATGATGTACCTATTATGGCTTATCCAGAAGTCGCTGTATTTAATTTTCCAAATTATGATATGAGCAGTGTTATTTCCCCAGAAGATTATTTAATCGAAGCTAAAAAATGGAAAGATGCTGGAGCTCAACTCATTGGAGGTTGTTGTGGAACAACTGTAGAGCATATAAAGTTACTCAATCAATTATAATTCTCAATACTATCAGACTTTGAAGCAAAAATAATTTCTGCTAACCCAGCTAGTATTATTAATGAGCTTCCCAATATTTCTCGCCATCCAATGAGTTCATCAGTTAATATTGCAGCACTAAACGATCCAACGACAATTTCAAAAAGTATAATTATTGAAAATAAACCAGCCCCTATCCTACTTGGAGCACCTAAAATAACAATATTTGTAGGGATATGAAATAAAACAGCAATTAAAAGCAGCCATGGCATCATTGTGATCCACGCATCAAATGATGGGCTTGAACCGAGATAGTCTCGTAAAAAGAATGCCTGAACTAAAGTAAATAAGCCTCCATAAAAAAAGAATGAAAACAATATAGGATATATCCCCTCTGGTTTCTTAATTTCCATTCTTACTGCTGAAGCAGCTATTAAAATTCCTCCAAAAAGAGCAATCCAGTCACCAGAATTTTTTGGAACCGGTATTATTCCATCTTGTCCAAATACTATCCAAACACCTGATAATGCCAATATCAGAGTAATATATCTGTAAATACGTGGTAATTGTCTCAGAAAAATCATTTCAAAAATGGTTGTCCAAACTGGAGTGATATAGAAAAGAATTAACGCTCTTACGACGTCAGTTAGTAGAAAGCTATTTGCATAACAAGCAATACCTCCTCCAAATAAAAGTCCAATCAATGGATATTCTAATCCAAAGGATTGTCCTTTTGATTTCCTCCAAATTGATATCGGAAGCAGTATTAGGAATGGAATTACCATTTGTGATATAGTGGCCCAACCTCCAGTTAAACCTCCAGATTCTAAAGCTCTTTGAGGCAGCCAAAATAGTCCCCACATTCCTGCAGCAATCAACAATGCAAAACTGATTGTATAATGATATTTGTGCTTTTGATTTTCCATTTTTAAATAAACTAAAAAAAAAGACCCTGTAAATATACAGGGCCTTTTTTAAACTTAAAGATTAGTTAAGCTTATGGAAGCCAATTCTTCCAATCACTCGAACTATCTTTCCATTCTTGAACAGCTTCTTCAACTGATAATCCATCATCGCCTACTCTTACAAGCATTTTTGCTTGATCACTATTCTGAAATTTCATTTTCTTGAAGAACGCAAGAGCTTCAGCATTTTCAGGTTTTGCCATCACTTCTGGATTCATATAGTTCATGGTATAATCTTTTGGCCAGTTACTTGCGGGCCAAGATCCCATTCCACAATCTTTCCAGTTGTTAGCCTCAGTAAAACTATCACAAGACTGGTGAGTTGGAAGTCCAACACCTACCATTTCATTCTTACCAAAGAAAAAATGAGGTTCCCAAAGATACATTAAAAATGGTTCTTTACGATCAAAAGCACCTTGCGCTTCAGCTAAAAGCGCCGTCTCAGTTCCAAGCTCAACTGCTTCAAAATCGATACCCATGATATCTAGTCTTTTCTGGTCATGACAGTTCCATCCAGCAACTGGACATCCGATCAGTCTACCTTTAGAGCCTGTTTCAACAGTAGCAAATTCAGCTTTAAATTTATTTAGATCTTCCCAACCATTAAAATCAGGATTTGCATCCATAAAATACTTTGGAACATAGTAGTCAGAAGCTCCGATGATACCTGTTGTAAAGGCAATTACTTCACCTGTTCCAGAATATTCCTGAACCACTTCACCATCATAATATAATGGAGCATTTAGCATCACATCGTCAGCTTCAGCGTATCCAGGCCAACTTTCACATGCGAAATCTATATCGCCTGCAGCAATTGCTTCCCATAGGCCTGTACCCGACGGAAATACAATTCTCTCAACTTTATATCCAAGTTCTTGTTCTAAAATGCTTACAGCAACCTGACATGTAATTTCACCACCTGTCCAGTCAGCTACAGCAGCAGTCAAACGTTTTGCATTGGCAGTACCGGCTGATAGAACAAGAAAAGAAGACATTATCAAAGCTAAAAAAGCATTTGTGAAAAATGATTTTTTCATATTTTTTATAACCCCTTAATTTTTATTTTTTAATTAATGAATTATTTTAGCCTGAAAATTAAGATAATGTAAATGTATAAATGTAAGTAATAATTATATGAAATTATTATTAAAATGAGCAATTATATGCCTAAAGCATCCCTTTGTTTCTTAGTCCATGCAAGACTTATCCTGTCAATTATCATTGCTAGCAGACAGATCCCTATTCCTGCAGCTAAAGCTCGTCCAGTATCAGATCTTGCTAATCCATTAAAAACCTCTAATCCTAGACCTTTTCCACCAATCAGTGGTGTTACAATTTGCATAGCGAAAGCCATCATCACAGTTTGATTAAACCCCATTACAAGACTTGGAATGGCAAGAGGAAACTTAATCTTTCTCAGTGTTTGTATTAGAGATCCCCCAAATGAAGTAGAAACTTCAGAATATGTACTGGAGACTTGTGAAAGTCCTAAAACTGTTAGTCTTATAATTGGTGGAATTGAATAAATAATCGTTGCGAGAAGAGCTGAAAATGCTCCTCCACCAAAAAACATTAAAACAGGAATTAGATAACAGAAATAAGGAAGGGTCTGCATCGCATCTAAAATCACTTCATTGATGCTTTGAAAACGCTGACTATATGAAGCTAAAATTCCGATTGGAACACCAATTAAAAAACAGAGCAGTACAGAAATTAAAACTGAAGACAAAGTAATCATTGCTTCAGTCCATATGTTACATGCTCCGATAAAAAGTAATAATACAAGAGTTGTGATTGCAAACCGAAATCCAACAGATGCCCAACTTACAATGACAAGTGTACCTATGGTAAACCAATAGGGAAGGTAAGTCAGATACATATCAAATGGTCTCAATAAATATATGATTACTGAAGATCGTATGGTTTTGGTTATCGCTATAAATGTGGGATTAACAGTTAGTGCGCTCACCCCACTTGATATTTGGTCTCTTATCGATAAATTCCAGCTTTCAGGAAATGTTCCAATCGGGGTTACATGAATGTCGTATAAATAAATTCCAATTAAAAATAATAATCCAGTAATGAAAAAATAATGCAAATTTATGAACTGACTAAAAGCAATAGCTATTTTTTTGCTTATAAGAGATAAGACTTGCTCAAAAAAATAAGCAAAGATCCTGACTAGACCAGAAAAAATAAATGCAAAAGTAAAGTGAATATAGGTAAAAGGCTTTTCAAAAAGTCTAGCTAATGGATATATATCCCAATTTTGAGGCAATATATAAAATTTTTGACTATCTGCAGGCAATGTTACAGTTTCTCTGCTTACAGCTTTTCCGAAACGATCGAACATTATAGCCATTAACAACACACAAAGTCCACCTTCCATTCCTGCGCCAACATCAAGTTTTCTGATAGCAACCCAAATATCTGAACCAAGTCCTTGCGCTCCAATAAATGTTGCTAGAACTACGAGAGCTAATGCCATCATAATAGTTTGATTTACCCCCATCATAATACTTGGTAACGCAAGTGGAATTTGTACTTTAAATAAAATTTGTCCCCTATTTGATCCAAAGGAAGTAGCAGTTTCAATAGTTTCATTTGGTACTTGTCGAATTCCAAGATTAGTTAGGCGAATTATAGGAGGCATAGAATAAATCATTGTCGCAAGAATAGCGGGAGCGCCACCAATTCCAAAAAAGAACATAGCAGGAATTAGATATACAAAAGCTGGCATAACTTGCATGATATCTAAAATAGGTTTCATGGTTCGTTCAAACCGATCGCTTAATGCACAACATACCCCAAGAAGTACACCTATAACAACTGATAAAAAAACTGATAAGCCCATCAATGCAAGAGTTTCCATTGCTGACTCCCATAATCCTACCATTCCCCAATACATTGTTCCAAAAAGAATAAAGGTAGCTAGTTTAATTCCTCCAAATGCCAATGATGGAATAACTAAAAGTGCAGTAACAAAAAGCCATGAAGAATCGATTAAGAAATCTTCGAGCAAAAAGTAGCCTTCTTTTACATAACTAGAAATCGCTCGAGTATACTCTTTTATATTGGCTTTTAAAAAATCTTCTCCCTGATTTACCCATGCAGTAAAGGTAAAGGCGTCAGTGATAAACTCTGGAAACTCAGATTTATCTTCTCCAAATGAAACTAAGATCAATGAAATGATAATACTTAAAAGAATAATAGCGGGTACAAAGTATCCACTAAATTTTGATTGTAAACTTTGATTATTTAAATCCTGGTATAGCGCCATTTAACAAAAACTATAGTATTACGCAAATTGTTTGATATATTATCCTGAAATTATGGAAAATAACCAGAAAATAGTTTGTTCGAATATTTGGAAGCTTTTTGGGCCAAATGAAAAGAATATTTTATCAAATCTTGATGAAAATCTATCACGAAGTGAAGTACAAGAGAAAACTGGTCATGTTGTAGCAGTCAAAGATGTAAGTTTTTCAGTACAAAAAGGTGAAACATTTGTTGTTATGGGTCTCTCCGGAAGTGGAAAATCTACTCTTGTAAGATGTTTATCACGACTAATAGAGCCTACCTCAGGGTTAGTAGAAATTGATGGTATTGATGTTACTAATATGAATAATAAAGACCTAAAAGAACTAAGACGTCACCGAATGAGTATGGTGTTTCAACACTTTGGCTTGTTTCCTCACCGGAGAGTTATTGAAAACATTGGTTATGGGTTAGAGATTAGAGGAGTTGGGAAAAAAGAACGAATAGAAAAATCAATCGAAGCCCTCAAATTGGTAGGCCTCGATGGTTGGGATCAACATTTTCCTAGAGAATTGTCTGGAGGGATGCAACAGCGGGTTGGATTAGCAAGGGCTCTTGCCGTAGACCCTGAAATTTTAATTTTTGATGAGCCTTTTTCAGCTCTTGATCCATTGATTAGAAGGGAGATGCAAGATGAGCTACTGAGTATTCAAAAAATGCTTAAAAAAACAATGGTATTTATTACACATGACTTCTTAGAAGCAATTAAGATGGGAGATAATATAGCAATTATGAAAGATGGAGAAATTTCACAGGTTGGCACTCCTGAAGAAATTGTAGCAAATCCAATTGATCAATATGTAAAAGACTTCACTGAGGATGTTCCAAAATATAAAGTGCTTAGCGCAGGTAAAATTTGTCGTCAAGAAATCTGTTCTGAAACTGAAAAAACTTTCAATGAAGGAAAAAATTGTATTGAAAGTAATGCAAAAATAGATGGTTTAATGGATATGTGTTGTGAAAACGATAATACATTTCCCGTTATTGATAGTGCTACAGGAAAACTTATCGGTGAAATTGATCGCACAATTATTATGAAATCTATGACTTCAAGTAAATAAATACTATTGCTTTATTTCTCTTGGTAATTTTTCTTTTAATGTGTCTCTCCAAATAATTATCATTCCCGCAAAAACAATTGCTATTACTCCAGGAAATAATTGTGAGATTGGTAATTCATTAAAAAATAACCATCCTAATAAAAATGAAGATGGGATTCCCACATATTCAAATGTAGCAAGTTTGCTTGGGGACACTAAACGATAGGCAAATATAAAAAGTATTGCTGCAATGCCTCCAAGCACTCCTGTTAATATCATTAATAGTAAATGATTATAATTTTCCACTGGTACATGATCATCTGAAATTAAGAATAATAGAATTGCGCCTATTATAGAGAATAGAAGAGAATAAAATTGTATTTTTGAAGTTGAATAACTATCAGGAATAAATCTTAAAACAATCATTGCTATAGAAAATAGTAGTGCGACCAATATTGGAAAGATTGAATAAATTGAAAATAAATCTGTATCGGGACGCATAATCATGACAACCCCTATAAAACCAATAACAATTGCTAACCATCTATAAATGCCAACTTTATCACCAAGAAAAAAGATTGATAGCAGCGCGATAAAAAATGGAGAGGAAAAGGTTAAAGTGGATGCAGTAGCAAAGTCCATATTAATTATTGCTGCAAAATAAAAAACATGCATAAGCGCGAAACAAATACCCCGCACGCAGCATATTATTATGAATCTAGAATTTAAATTTTTAAACAAACTTGAGAATTCTTTTGTAATAATGAAAACAGCAAGTAAGGGTAAGATTGCAAAACCATTTCTGAATACGTTTAACTGTGTAATGGGATATATTTGTCCTAAACTCTTTATGATTACTCCATAAGAGTCGACACAAAGAATTCCTATAAGCGTAGCTGCTATTGCAATATACAATTTGTTCAATTTAATCATTGTAAAACTATATATTTTTTTTAAAATTAATAATCTTATATTGTGTCATTTAAAAGCAAATTTTTATCTATACCTTTTGAAGGATTATTATGCCGAATCTTTTTAACATTAATACATCTGAAATTTTAGAACCTCAAGACTGGGGCTTTCCAGTTCCAATTTCATATGGTCCAGGAAGAATATCTGAAATTGGCAAGAACTGTGGAGAATTAAATATAAAAAAACCGCTTATCGTGACTGATAGAGGTAGTAAGGACTTACCTTTTATAGAGTCCATGCTGAACTTTCTTGAAAAATCTAATATTCAATCAGATTTATATTTTGAAATTTCTCCTAACCCTAAAGAAGATGAAATAACTGGAGGATGCAATGTATTTAAAGAGGGAAATCATGACGCAATAATAGCAATTGGCGGTGGCAGCGCAATGGATGGTGGCAAAGCAATCTGCCTTACAGCAAACAATGATATTCCATTATGGGATTTTGAATGGGAGCTAACGCCAGCAAAAATAAAGGAAGGGGACGAATTTCCAAAACTTATAACTATTCCTACGACTGCAGGTACTGGAGCGGAAACAGAGAGCACAGCAATGATAACCCATATCGAAAAAGGTATGAAATTATGCATTATGCATCCAGATCTAAAACCATCACTAACTATTCTTGATCCTGAATTAACAGTAGGCTTACCTGCAAACCTTACTGCATGGACGGGAGCGGATGCAATGATACATTCAATTGAGGGATACTGTGTTCCAGGATTCCATCCATTATGTGATGGAGCTGCATTGGAAAGTCTATCTTTAATATCTAAGTCATTGTATTTAGCTGTTGAAGAACCTGATAATTTGGCCGCACGTGGAGCTATGCTAGTTGCCTCTTGCCTCGGTGGAATCTCTTTTATCAAGGGGCTTGGAATTGTACATGCTATAGCTCATATGGTTGGAGCTGAATATGATACCCACCATGGACTGACAAATGCTATCATTCTTCCCGCTGTATTAAGGTTTAATCTACCTGGAATGGATGAAAAAGTTAAAAGAATGAATGAGGCTATGCAATTTGAAGGTAATTCAGCTGAATCATTTATTTCTAATATTGAAAAATTGCTTGATAGAATTAACATTCCAAAGGGGCTTGCTGAAATTGGAGTGCCTGAAGATTGTGCAGAAAGAATTGCCAAGAAGTCAATGGTCGATACAGCGTTTGGAACTAACCCTAGGAATGCCAACTATGATGAAATGCTTGAATTGGTAAGAACCAGTATTACACAGGCAAGATAATGAAAGGATAAAGAATGAAGAATGTAGAAAAATTTTATATTAATGGTGAATGGGTAACTCCTAAATCATCAAACACAATGCCTGTAATTAATCCTGCAAATGAAGAAGAAATTGCAAAAGTATTTTTAGGAAATGCAGAAGACGTTAATTCTGCTGTTGATGCTGCAAAAAATGCTTTTGACAGCTTTTCCCAAACATCAAAAAATGAAAGATTAGATTTATTAAAAAAAATTCGTTCTGTTACTTCTGATCGATATGAAGAATTAGCAGTGGCTATGAGTCATGAAATGGGCGCTCCAATGACCTTTTCGCGAGACACTCAGGCAGACTCGGGTATTGGCCATTTAGATGGCTTTATTGAATCTTTAGAGAAACTTGAGGAAGAAGTTACGTTAAGCAATGGTGATATTTTAATAAAAGAGCCAATCGGTGTTTGTGGTCTTATTACTCCATGGAATTGGCCTATAAACCAAATTACATTAAAAGTCTTACCTGCAATCGCAACAGGTTGCACTAGTGTTCTTAAGCCTTCAGAACATACTCCATTATCTGCTGCAGTATATGCAGAGATACTTCATGAAGCTGGTGTTCCAGCTGGTGTATTTAATTTAATACATGGAACAGGTGAAGAAGTTGGAGTTGCATTATCAAGGCACCCTGATATCCAGATGATCTCGTTTACTGGATCAACACGGGGCGGTGTTTCAGTGACCAAAGAGTCAGCTCCATCTGTCAAAAAAGTTACTCTTGAGCTTGGTGGAAAATCACCAAACTTAGTTTTTGCTGACTGTGACCTTGCTGAAAGAGTAGATGCATCAGTTAAAGAGTGTATGGCTAACACAGGTCAATCATGTGACGCCCCTACTCGACTGCTTGTTGAAAAATCATGCTATAATGAAGTCGTTGATTTAGCAAAAAAATCTGCTGAAAGCATTGCTGTCGATGACCCAAGCAATGAAGGAGATCATATGGGACCTTTGTTTGATAAAATTCAATACGATAGAGTGCAAACAATGATTCAAGTAGGAATTGATGAAGGAGCAAAGTTAATAACTGGTGGTATAGGAAGACCTGATGGCTTTGAAAAGGGATGGTTTGTTAAACCAACAATATTTGCTGATGTTTCAAACGACATGAGAATTGCTCAAGAAGAAATCTTTGGACCCGTTCTGGCAATTATTCCATTCAATGATGAAGATGATGCGATTAAAATAGCAAATGATACTCCATACGGACTCGCTGCATACTTACAAACTGGAAGTAAAGAAAGAGCTGATAGAGTTTCAAGAAGATTGCGTGCTGGAGCAGTACATGTAAATGGTGGAGGATTTAATTATGGTTCTCCATTTGGAGGTTACAAGCAGTCAGGAAATGGTCGCGAGGGTGGAGATATGGGAATTGAAGATTACCTAGAAACTAAGACTTTGCACAATGGTTAAATTCTAATTGATGCTTGAAGGACAATCTATCGAGTCAATTTCTTTAAAAATTAAATCACAAGAGTTAAAATCTGAAGATGTAGTAAAATTTTTTCTCGATAAGATAAAAAATTATAATAAAGATCTGAATGCAATCGTTTCTATAAGAGATGAGACTGAAATTATTTCAGAAGCTAAAGAAAAAGACAGATTATTTGATAATGGCAATAAAATTGGCCTGCTTCATGGTATGCCATTAGCAATAAAAGATATAACTGATGTCAAAAAACTTCCTACAAGTTTTGGTTGCAGGGAATACAAAAATAATTTTCCAGATGAAGACTCGATTATTTCAGAAAGGCTAAAAAAAGAAGGGGCGATAATAATTGGAAAAACGAATACTACTGAATTAGCATACGGATCACAAACCTCAAATCGTCTATTTGGCAGTACTCATAATCCATATGATTTAACTAAAACTGCTGGTGGCTCAAGTGGTGGTGCTGCTGCCGCGGTGAGTTCTGGAATGTTACCATTAGCAGACGGAACTGATATGATGGGATCAGTCAGAAATCCAGCTGCTTATTGCAATCTTTATGGTTTTAGACCTACTCCAGGATTAATTCCTGAAAAAAGAGTTAAATCATCAAATATAAAATACCCATTGCTGTCAACATTGGGTGGTATAGCAAGAACACCTCATGAGCTAAGTATATTTCTTGATGCTGTATCTGGTAGAGATGAGAGAGATCCTTTTTCCTTTGATTTGGAGAATACATTTGTAAACGCATCAATGAGTGAGGAAGATTTTAGAGAAATAAAAATAGGATGGCTTTCTAATTTAAATGACAATTATAAATTTGAAAATGGAATATTAGAAATGTGCAATAATTCACTAAATACACTTATGACAAACCCGTTTCACATTTTAATTAACGAGGTTAATACAGATTTATTTTCTCAAGATCTATGGAGTATTTGGAAACTTATTAGATCAAAAATAAGTTATGAAGACATTAAAATGATGGATCATATCAATATGGATGATCTTTGCTATAGTGCAAGATGGGAATATGATCAAGGAAGACAAGTTGCCGATCATCAAGTCGATCAGGCTATAAATAACATAAAAAAATATCATTCAAAAATAAATGAATTATTTGAAGAATATGATTTCCTAGCCATTCCATCTGCTCAGGTATTTCCATTTGATATAAATATCAATTTCCCAAAAAAAATTGGTTCGTATCGACTTAACACTTATCACAAATGGATGGAGGTAAGTATTATCGCAAGTTTGTTTCAACTTCCAACATTATCAGTTCCTGTAGGCCTTAATAATTCTGGTCTTCCTATGGGAATGCAAATTATTGGTAAAAAAGCGAGTGATCTAAAAGTAATGTCATTTGGAAAAAAATATGAGAGTATATTTAATCACTCAACAGTAAAGCCACCTAAATACATTTAAAAAAAATATGAATGAAGATATAGAGAGTATTCTTAATCCAACTTTAGCTACAATTAGAGATAATAAAGCCAAATGGAACTTACCAGAATTTCGAAGGAAAGGTTATAGAGATTTACATCGAATAAATCGGTATGGCTTACTTTTTAGGTCTGATGCTGTACTTACATTAAGAAGCAATATTAATAACAACATAGGCGAAATATCTTCAGTTCAAAAAATGACTAAAAATAAATCATTTTGTTCATTAATTGTAGGTAAAGGCCAAGATATATTATTTGAGAAATATGCAGATGATTTTTCTAAATTTCAACCACAAACAATAATGTCTATTACAAAACTGTTTGTGAATTTATGTATTGGAGAAATGATTGAAAATAATCTCATAGATCTTAATAAAAAAATTTCTTTTTATTTGCCAGAAATTGGAAGTGGTTATGCAGACGCCTCAGTGCAAGATGTTCTTAATATGAATGTTATTAACGCTTATACTGAAGATTATACTGATCCTTATTCATCTTCATTTCTTCATGAGTCAGTTGGAGGGTGGAGACTTCCTGAAAATCTTGATCAAAATGAAAATCAAGAAGAATTTTTAAACAAAATTAAAGCTAAAGATGGAATTGGATTGGAAAATAAATCTGATTTAGCTTTTTATAAATCAGCTAATACAGATGTCTTAGGTTTAATTATTGAAAAGATAAGTGGAATAAAACTAAGAGATTGGATTTTATCAATCACTGAAGCAGCAGGTTTCGAAGATGCTCTTTACATGGCAACTGATAGAGAGGGTATGCCGTGGTTGTCAGGTGGAGGATGCTTGATTACAAGAGACTTTTTGAGAATGGGACTATTATTTTCAAGAAAAGGAAAAGGCGTGATGGGAAGAAGTGTGGGATCAGAGAAATTTATTAATGATACTCTATTATCTCAAGGTCCAAAGTATTTTGAATTTTCAAAGGACAAATTCGTTTATTATGCAAATCAAACTATGAAAAATGGAGATTGGATTGGCCATTCAGGATATGGTGGGCAGTTCTTAATGATTAATCTTAAAACAAATATTGTTGCATCATTTTTTTCAGTTTTAGAAACTGAGTCTGCCACTAATGAAGAATATAAAGCTGATATGATCAGTATGTTAGATGAAATAGTTACAGGAAATTTTTAACGAAAGGAATAATATGAATGGATATGTAATGGTAGGCACAAATGATTTAACGTCTGCAAAAAAATTTTACGATAAACTGTTAAACGTTTTAAATATAAAGGCTATTTATACTGATGATGTGTGCATTGGTTATGCAAATGATGGCAATGATGATGTTGAGTTCTATGTTACTAAACCTGCAAATGGTGAGCCGGCAACCTATGGCAATGGAACTCAGGTTTCTTTTTTGACTAAGACCAGAGCGCAAGTAGTAGAATTTCATAAAACTGGATTAGATTTGGGTGGAAAAAATGAAGGTGATCCTGGCCTTAGACCGAACGATGGAGATGTATTTTACGCATATGTTAGAGATCTTGAAGGAAACAAAATTTGTGCATACACAAACTCAAAAGACTAATTTAAAAATATATTTTTAAATTTTTCTCTCAGCTCAACTTTTTGAACCTTGCCCATTGAATTTCTCGGTAATTCATTTTCAAAAAATACTTCCTTAGGCTGTTTAAACTTTGCTATTTTTTCAATTAGATTATTTTTAATATCATCTTCAGAGAGATTCTCATTAGATCTAACAACAACCGATACTACTGCTTCCCCAAAATCTTTATGAGGAACAGCAATTACAGCAGACTCAACTACTCCATCAATTTCATCAATTAATTCCTCTACTTCTTTTGGGTATACGTTTAAGCCTCCCGTAATAATTAAATCTTTATCTCTTCCTACAATAACTACGTAATTATTATCATCAATATATGCCATATCTCCTGTAATAAAAAAGCCATCATCCCGGAAAGACTCTTTGGTTTTATCAGGCATTTGCCAATACCCCTTGAAGATATTTTCCCCTCTAAGTTCAATTATACCAATTTCACCATTTGTTAATTCTTTGCCAAATTTATCAGCTATGCGTAATTCAATACCTGGCAATGGCAAACCTACTGTTCCTGGCTTTCGCTCACCATCATATGGATTGGAAATATTCATATTAGTTTCTGTCATGCCATATCTCTCTAAAATTTTTTTACCTGTTCTATTTTCAAATTCTATGTGCGTTTCAGCTAATAAAGGAGCGGAACCTGATATAAAAAGTCTCACATGCTTGACAAGGTCTTGATTAAATTTTTCATCACTCAATAATCTTGTATAAAATGTTGGAACCCCCATCATCGATGTAGATTTTTTCATCCATTTTAATGCATATTGGATACTAAATTTTGGTAGAAAAATAATTGAGCCATTGACATAAGCCAGGAGATTAAAGGCAACAAATAATCCATGGGTGTGGTAAATGGGTAGCATATGAAGAAGTGTGTCATCACTAGAGTATCGCCAAGTTTCCTTCAATACGGCTGTGTTTGAAACTAAGTTTCTATGACTAAGCATTGCCCCTTTTGATTTTCCAGTTGTTCCCGAAGTATATAATATTGCGGCTAAATCATCTTTTTTTCTCTCTACCGGATCAAAATTCTCATCTTGCTGAACTAAGGATTCGTTAAGTGACCCACTCTCATCACTGTTTAATGTCAGAAATATAATATTTTGATTATCGAGCAATTCTCTTAACTTATTTTCTATTCTTGAATCAACGATAACAATAGATGAACATGAGTCATTTATAAAATAATCAAGTTCATTTGTTGTATAACCGGTATTCAGTGGCAAATAAATACCGCCAGCCTTAATCGTTGCAACATAAAGTGCAATTTGAATAACTGATTTTTCTGCTTGAACCGCCACTCTATCACCTGCCTTAAGGCCTTTAGATATTAGTGTATTAGCTATTTGATTTACAATTTTATTAAATTTTAAGTAGGAAATCTCATATTCGTCATTAATCAAAAATACTTTATCAGAATCGCAATATGGAGCAAAAATATTATCAAATAAGTAGTTTTCTTTTTTTGTCATTTAATTTAGTTCAATTTTAATTCATCATAGTAAAAACTTTTTGCGCTTAAATCATTTGAGTTAATAGAGACCCCCAGGCCTGGAAGTTTTTTTAATTTTGACTCGCCATTAATTATATTAAATCCTGGATCACAGTAATTTTTTGATGCTGAAATATAGTCAGGATATATCTCAGCTTTTTCAGAATTTTTTCTACTCGCACAAAAATGCATCATTGCTGAGGCTGCTATAGCCATTGAATTCCAACAATGAGGTGAAACTCTTACTCCAACTTTATCAGACAAATCTGCGATTTCATTCAATTCAACTAGACTACCAACGCCCGCAATATCTGGATTAAGAATATCAGCAGAATTTCTATTTAAAACTTCTTTGAAGTGAGTAACACCACATTGTTTTTCACCTGTCACAATAGGAATATGTGATTTTGCCTTATAGTTTGAAAGATTAGTAATATCTAATCCATCATATGGTTCTTCAATCCAATAAATATCAGTATTATTTTTTTCTATAAGTTCTAATAATTCTGATGAATGATTGGGATTTTTTGGAACTGCAAGATCAAGCATTAGATCTACATTTGAACTAGTAATTTGACTTAGTTTTCCTATACACTCATACCCTTCTTTTGGTGATCGATTTTGTAAAGGATAAATTTTTATACTTTTATAGCCTTCAGATATTAAATTTTTAACACGATGATTTAATGCAGCGTCATCAGGTATTTGATCACTCCAAGTGTTAACATAAACTTGAACAGTATCTTTTGAATTTCCTGAAAAAAGTGATGAGAGTGGTTTTTCGTTAATTTTACCAAGCATATCCCAAAGAGACATTTCAATTGCGCTTGATGCTGCTGAAAAATCAAGACCGTAATGATTGTCACAAATCTCAATTGCTTTCTCACTGAATAAATGAGGATTTAAAGTTTCAATTTCATTAATTGAAGAAGCGAGACTTAATATAAGCTCCGCAACACCTCTTTCGCGATATGGTAATACGAATGCTTCTCCCCATCCTTCTACACCATCAGAATTTGTAGTTCGTAAAAATAAAAAAGATTTTACATTTGACCATCCATCTTCACTCAAGATTGGATTCGTAATCCAAATTTCTACTTTTCTAATTTTACCAATATTCATTATTTTTAGTGACTTTAGATTTGAAAATACTATATTATTTCAAAATTAAACATCAAACATATATAAAAATAATATGGAATTATCATTAGTGCTAGGAGCAGGTTGTTTTTGGGGAGTGGAAGTTCTTTTTGAAGAAATGAATGGGGTTAACAAAGTTATCTCAGGTTATTCAGGAGGTCATACTAATAACCCTACTTATGAACAAGTATGTACTGGTGAAACTGGCCACATTGAAGTTGTAAAAATTGACTATGATAGCTCTGTGGTAACATTTTCTGAGCTTTTAGATAAATTCTTTTTTATTCACGATCCAACTTCTGTAAATCGTCAAGGTCCAGATGTAGGAACTCAGTATAGATCTGTAATTTTTTATAATTCTAACGAAGAAAAAGAAATAGCTCAGAAAAAAATCAAAGAAATAAATGAGTCTGGTGAGTACGATCGAGAAGTGGCAACAGATTTAAGGGAGTCAGTAGAGTTCTATGAAGCCGAGGAATATCATCAGGATTTTGTAGAAAAAAATGGTAAGATTTGTTATCACCAACTCTATGTTGAAAACAAACAATCTTCTAAAAACTAAAAAGGAATTGGCGCCTTTAAATCAATAAAGACGCCAAATAAATAGTAGTTAGCCTTTTACTACTTCTCTTGTATTTGCATTATGTGACTCAGTAAATGGAATTTCCACAGTAACTGCATCTACTGGCTCTCCTGGAGTGTCAGCATAAATATCAGGCAAATGAACTTTAAATTTTTTACCAATTTCCCATTTAGGAAAACCGTTAGCATTTAAAGTGCCATCAAAGGGAACATATCCCATTGCAATATTCACACCTTTTTCTGGATGGAACCATGGAGATGTAATGAACCCACATGGGTCTCCACCTTCGCCTGGAGATACAAGCCAAAAATCAGGCGCGTACTCTTCAATTGGCTTCCCACCAATTTCCATGCCTACTAATTGAAGTTTATATGGAGATTTTCCAGCTTTAAGATCTGCTCCCATTTTTTCTAGAGCTTCTTTTCCAACGTAGTCACCTTTTTTAGCCCACTCACCTTTTCCAGAAAGTGAAACTTGATAACCTAAATTACATTGAAACGGATTGTGTTCGTTGTCCATATCTTGACCCCATGAAAGAATTCCAGCCTGAATTCTTCTATGGTGTGCAGGCGCAATAACCATAAGACTATGTTTTTTACCTGCTTCAACAACAGCATCCCACATATCATCAGCGTACTTTGTTGCATCTCTAAGATATATCTCATAACCAGCTTCTCCTGAGAAACCTGATTGAGAAATTACACAGCTTCGTCCACCAACGGTAGCCTCAGCTAATCCATAGAATGGCATATTATCAAGATCAACTTGATCACCAATGAGGTCTTTCATCAAAGCTAAAGATTTAGGTCCTTGAATCTGCACGGGACAAGCATCAATTTCATCAATCTCTACATTAAAACGCTTATCAGCATTAACACCTTGTAAATATAAACCAATATCAGAGTCAGATAAACTGAACCAAAATTCATCTTCAGAAATTCGAAGTAATATTGGATCATTTAAAACTCCACCCTTGTAATTACAAAGAATTACATATCGTGCTCGCATTGGAGAAATTTTAGTTGCATCACGAGTGATTACATAATCGGTAAATTTCTCTGCATCCGGTCCTTTTACTCTAATTTGTCTTTCAACAGCAACGTTCCACATTGTTACATGGTTCTTGATTGCTTCGTACTCAACCATTGCACCACCATCTTCAGGCTTTACATATCCACGCGGGTGATAAATACGGTTGTAGACAGTTGCTCTCCAGCATCCATGCTCAATTGACTTGTGCCAATAGGGTGACTTTCTTACACGAGTAGAGATTAACATCTGTACTGCAGTTGGTCCACTTTGTCTCAAGTTATAAGGAACATGTCTATCGCTTTGATCAACTGTAGTGTTATGCTCTATTTTTTTAGACATAATAGTTCTCCTTTTCTAACCATTCTTTTGTTTTTTTTATTCCACCAAATGCATAAATGTGGAAATTGTTTACATTGTTTTTAACTTCTTGAATGACCTCATCAGGTGTCTGAACGTTCAATAAGTCAAAAATTTTGCCTGCATTTTTTTTTGCAAAATTAAGTGAGTTTTTTAAGCCAACAAATCCAGCAAACTTAACTAATGTTTTTATTGAAGCTGGTCCTGCTACACCTATGTGCACAGGAAGAGGCATACGATTGACATAGTCGATTATTGCGTCTGTATCTTGAGTCCATTGAGTAACAATATAATCAGCAAATGGTGCTTTTGACTTCATTGCTTCCTCAATAGTATCGTTATCCATGTTAGGCGAGCCTTCTGGATGTCCTGCAATACCTATTTTAAGTCCGTCAAACAAACCTGTTTCAATTAATTGAAGTGAACAATGATAGTCCCCTAGAATATCTCGATCACCTCCTATAATTAAAACCTGCTTAACTCCACCCTCTTTTATTTGTAAAACAAATTCTTTCAGCATGTCTAAATTTTTGATTGATCGTGCAGGAAAATGAGGGATTGCATTATAACCTGAATTAACAAGATTTACTGACTGTTTAATCACATCTTTGTAATCAGTCCCTGGTAAAAAAGTTACATAAATATCATTAATTTTGGGAAGATCATCAAGCACAGTACGTGTTGTAACTTCTAATGAAAAATTAACATTCCCCATAAATCCAACAATGTATACGCTTAAGCCACGCGACTCTAAAGAACCATTGCTTGGCTTAATTTTGCAAGGTTCTATGGTCTCCTCAATTGAGAAATTTAGATAGATTTTTCCTTTCTGACAACACATTTTTTCATAGACAATAATATTGAAACTTTCTAAGGTGATCGCCTCTTTAAAAAATTAAGAAGGAAACTTATGGCCACTCTCTCAGATATTGAAATTGCAAGACAAAATTCTATGGTGCAAATTGAGGATGTGGCCAAGAAGCTTAACCTCACAGAAGAGTCTTTGCAAAAATTTGGTCATTATATTGCAAAAATTGACACAGCTAAGCTTAAAAACCTTGATAAAGCTGAAAATGGTAAACTGATTCTTGTAACTGCTATTTCTCCAACTCCAGCAGGAGAAGGAAAGACAACTACATCCGTAGGACTTAATGATGCATTAAACAAAATTGGCAAACAATCAATTGTCTGTTTAAGAGAGCCTAGCCTTGGACCTTGCTTTGGCGTCAAAGGTGGTGCAGCTGGTGGAGGTTACGCTCAAGTCGTTCCAATGGAAAAAATAAATTTACATTTTACTGGTGATTTCCATGCAATTACATCAGCTCATAATTTACTTTCATCATTAATTGATAATCATATTTACTGGGGAAACAAATTAGAAATTGATGTAAGAAGGATTGTATGGGGTCGTGTTGTTGATTTGAATGATCGATCATTAAGAGCAGTGAATGTCAATTTAGGTGGTGTTGCAAATGGTTTTCCTCGTGAAGAAAAATTTGATATTACTGTTGCCTCAGAAGTAATGGCAATTTTTTGCTTATCTACAAGTCTAGAAGATTTACAAAATAGACTTGGAAACATTATTATTGGCTACACTAGAGATAGAAAAGAAATTCGAGCAAGAGAATTAAATGCAGACGGAGCAATGACAACTTTACTTAAAGATGCATTTCTACCAAATTTAGTTCAAACACTTGAAAAGAATCCCGCAATCATTCATGGTGGTCCTTTTGCAAACATTGCACATGGATGCAATTCATTAATCGCTACACAAACAGCCTTAAAATTAAGCGATTATGTTGTTACTGAAGCTGGATTTGGTGCTGATCTTGGTGCAGAGAAATTTCTTGATATAAAATGTCGAAAAGGAGATTTAAATCCATCAGCAATTGTACTAGTTGCAACAGTTCGTGCACTTAAAATGCATGGTGGCGTAGATAAAAAGGAACTAAAGAGTGAAAATGTTGAAGCTGTCAAAAAAGGATTGGCTAATTTAGAACAGCACATCGCAAATATTAAAAAATTTAATGTTCCTGTATCAGTTGCTATCAATCATTTTATTTTAGATACAGAAAGTGAACTCAAAGTAGTTGAAGATTGCTGTGAAAATTTGGGAGTCAAAGCGTTTAATTGTAAGCATTGGGCTGATGGAGGCGCTGGTGCAACTGACCTCGCTGAACATATTGCTTCAGTTGCTGAAAGTGGAGAGGCAGATCTTAAACATTTATACACTAGCGAAACTACTCTTTGGGAAAAAATGAGAACTATTGCAACTGAAATTTATGGCGCTGATGATATAATTGCTGATCAAAAAATTAAAAGCCAATTTGATGAACTTCAAAAAGACTATGGTTCCTACCCTATCTGTGTTGCTAAAACTCAATATAGTTTTTCAACTGATCCTAATTTACGAGGAGCGCCTAAAGGGCATGTTGTCCCAATTCGTGAAATCAGACTTGCTGCCGGAGCAGAGTTCCTTGTCGTTGTTTGTGATAAGATAATGACAATGCCTGGCCTTCCAAGGGTTCCTGCTGCTGACGCAATACACTTGAATAAAGATGGAGAAATTGAAGGGCTATTTTAATGACTGATATGTACAATACAAATTTAAATAAAAATGATGCTAATTTTGTTCCTCTTACTCCATTAAGTTTTCTAAAAAGATCAGCTGAGGTTTATCCTCATAAAACATCAATAGTACACGGGGATAGAATTTATAATTGGGAGCAAACTTATAAAAGAAGTTTGCAATTTGCTAGCGCACTATCAAAAAATGGCATTGGAAAGAATGATACTGTTTCTATCTTGTCATTTAATACGCCTGAAATTTATGAAGCTCACTATGCGGTTCCAATGATTGGTGCAGTTTTAAATACAATTAATATTCGATTAGATGTTGAAACAATAGCTTATATTCTTGAACATAGTGAAGCCAAAGCTCTTATAACTGATACAGAACTTTCACCGACAGTTAAAAAAAGTTTAGAAAAATTAAATAAAGATATTCTTGTAATTGATATAGTCGACTCTTTAGCTAATCTCCCTGAAGGATCAGGTGATAGATTAGGCAAATATGAATATGAAGAATTTCTTAGTCAGGGTGATCAAGATTTTGAATTTATTATGCCTTCAGATGAATGGGACTCAATAGCTCTTAATTACACATCTGGTACAACAGGTCTTCCAAAAGGAGTTGTTTATCATCATCGAGGATCTTACTTGATGTCTCTTGGCACAGTAACAGCCTTGAGCATGCCTATGCATCCAACCTATATGTGGATTGTACCTATGTTTCATTGTAATGGCTGGGGGAACCCTTACACACTAACTGCATTGGCTGGCACAAGTATATGTATGCGTTATGTGTCTGCAAAAAATATGTTTGATGCAATAGCTGATCATAAAGTCACTCATTTTGGCGGTGCTCCGATTGTTTTAAATTTTTTAGCACAAGCAACAGCTGAAGAGAAAAAAGAAATTAATCATACGGTAAATGTTGTAACTGCTGGCGCCCCTCCGCCAGCCGCGACACTTGAAGCAGTTCAAAAAATGGGATTAAAAGTCAATCATGTTTATGGCTTAACAGAAACTTATGGTCATGTTTCAATATGTGCATGGCAAGAAGAATGGAACGAATTATCTGCGGAAGAACAAGCTCAATTAAAATCAAGACAAGGTGTTAATTTTCCTATGATGGAATCTCTTGCGGTTTTAAATCCTGAAACGATGCAACCTGTTGAAAATAATGGTGAAGATATTGGAGAAATAATGATCCGAGGTAACTGTGTTATGAAAGGCTATCTAAAAAATAAAGAAGAAACTGATAAGTCTATGGCACAAGGATGGTTTCACTCAGGTGACTTAGCTGTTATGTATCCAAACGGATACATTCAGATTAAAGATCGAAGTAAAGATATAATTATATCAGGTGGTGAAAATATTTCCTCAGTAGAAATTGAAAATACACTTTATAAGCATCCTTCAGTTTTATTTGCTGCAGTTGTTGCGCAGCCTGACGAAAAATGGGGTGAAACTCCATGTGCATTCATCGAACTTAAGGACACAAATGACAGTGTAAGCGATAAAGATATTATTAATTTTTGTAAAGAAACACTTGCAGGATTTAAATGTCCTAAAAAAGTAATATTTACTGAGCTACCAAAAACATCTACAGGAAAAATTTTGAAGTACGAACTAAGAAAAATGACAAATCAGTAATTAAGCAATTTTTTCTTGTTTAAATGAAATTGCACCATCATTTACTTTGCCAAACTTAATCTCATAAAAATCCTTAAAATAATTCTGATTATTCGTCCAAGGAGATTTATCTCCTGTCTTAGGGAAAAGATGAATTGCTCTATGAATGTATCCAGACGAAAATTCAGAAGCAAGCCAGTCCTCCTGTTCTTTTACTGACTGGTCTGGATTAGGAACGCAAGAACTGAAACCATTTTTATCCATATGGTTTAAAAGTTTACAAACAAACTCACATGTTAAATCTGCTTTTAGAGTCCAAGATGCATTAATATAACCAAAAGAATTAGCAAAATTAGGAATTCCACTAAACATCATACTTTTATATGTCATTGTTTCAGCTGGATTAATTTTATTGTTATCTACAAATATTTCTGTTCCTCCAAACTGCTGAAGATTTAGACCAGTAGCTGTAATAACTATATCGGCTTCAAGTTCTTTGGATGACTTTAGTTTGATGCCATTGTTTTTAAAGTGTTCAATTTCATCTGTTTCTATTTTTACGCCATTACTCTTAATTGACTCAAACAGATCCCCATTTGGCACAAGACACATTCTTTGTTCCCAAGGGTTATAGCGAGGATTAAAATCTTTTTCTATATTTGCGTCAGGCAATACTTCTTTAACAGCTTTTAATAATCTTTTTTTTATGAACTTGGGGTATTTCCTACATATCGTATAAAGCCATTGTTGAAAGAATACATTCCTTAATCTAATGATCGTGTAAGCGAGACTTTTTGGCAAAATCTTTCTCAATCGATTAGCTAATAAGTCTATATCAGGATAAGAAACAAAATATGTAGGGGATCTCTGCAACATTGTTACGTATTTAGTTTTTTTTGATAATTCTGGAACTATTGTTGCTGCAGTTGCTCCACTACCAATTACAATTACTTTTTTATTTTCGTAATTCAGGCTTTCAGGCCAATGCTGAGGATGAATAACTTGGCCATTGAAATTTTCAATACCTGGAAAATCGGGGGTATAGCCATTTTCATACTTATAATAACCTGTACACATAAATAAAAAATTACATGTAACTTCTTTTTCTTCCTCAGAAATATTGTCTCTAATTACAACTTTCCACAAGTCATCTTCTGATCTCCAATGTGCCGAGATCACTTTTTTATTAAAATTTATATTTTCTTTAAGGTTATTTTCTCTAACCGTCTCATTTAAATACTCAAGAATTGATGGTCCATCTGCAATAGCTTTCTCACTTATCCATGGTTTAAAAGCATACCCTAAAGTAAACATATCGGAGTCCGACCTTATTCCTGGATACTTAAATAAATCCCATGTCCCACCAATAGAATCTCTATTTTCAATGATAGCAAAGCTCTTATTTGGACAATTTTTTTTTAAATAATGTCCTGCTCCAATACCAGAAATTCCTGCTCCAATTACTAATACATTATAAAAACTATTCATAAGTCTATTATCTAATTAAATTTTGAAATTTCAACTGCATCATAAACATTATCCCGGTATTCTAAACGTGCTCCAATATTTTTTGATGTATATGCGCCTGAATCTCGAACATGAGAAAAATAATCTTTCATTTTGTCCTCAAAAATACCAACATTATCAGCAAAAACGATTCCACCTTTATTTATCAAATTTAAATTCTCCATTAATAACAAGTCACTGTAATAACGATTTTTTTCATGATCAATAAATATAAAATCAAATGACACTTTTAAAGCATTTATTGCTTCATCGGAAGTTGAGTTTATAAAGTGAACTTTATTTTCTAGCCCTGCATATTTTAATATCTCCTTTGACGCAGCTACTGAGTCTTTATCATGATCAACGCTAACTAAAGAACCAGCTTCTGGTAAGAACATAGCTATAATTATTGCAGAGTATCCAAGGAATGAGCCAAGCTCTAATGCATTTAAAGGTTTATGATCTTTTATTGCCTCAGCCAACAGTTTTCCTTTTTCAGGTCCAACATTCATCAAAAAAGTATTATTTTCTGAAACAAAGGAGTCAATTGTATTTAATACTGACTGCGGGTCGTCTTGCTTGGCATTCTTAAATACATAATTCAAAACAGAATTCATTTTAGCGTTGTTTATCATTTTTTTAATGCGGTTCCCCAATAATGATAGCTTAAAAATTTAGGCCCAGGCACATACATACTTTCAATATTATGAAATTCAAATTTGGATGTATTCAATGTTGTTTGTATATCGACATCTAATTGACAGCCACCAAATAAAGCTCCTTGAATAGGATTTAACCTTTTCTGCCATTTATAAATATTATCATCAGGAGATTTACCGTGTTCAGAAAATAAAAATATTCCATCTTTTTTTAAAACTCTTCTTATTTCCTTTAAAGCAGAATTTAAATCTGAGATAGAACACATCGTATAAGTGCTAATTACTGTATCAAAAAATTCGTTTTCATATGGGAGCATCTCAGCTGAAATTTTTTCAATATTTAAATCAATATTGTTGTCCAGTGCTCTTTTTTTTGCTTTCTCAAGTAAAATATTATCTGGCTCTACAGCGAATACGTCATTAATTTTTGATTTATCATAAAGTGAAAAATTTAAGCCAGATCCTATACCAATTTCGAGAACTCTGCCTCTAGCTGAAGGTATAATCTTTTCTCTTTGCTTAGAAATAACCTTATTTTGCATAGCAAAATTTATAATATGAGGACACACATGCTTTGTGTATAGTTTGCCGAACACTATTTTACTCCAAGTTTTTCCTGAATATCTTTTGACGATGTTGTATATCTAAATACAAGATTTTCATTAGGTCGGGCTCTTTTAAATGCTGCTTGTGCTGCTAATGCAGCTTCATGAAATCCAGACAATATAAGCTTGAGCTTGCCAGGATAATTAGAGATATCCCCAATTGCAAAAATTCCAGGCAAATTAGTTTCAAAATCTTCTGTATTTACTGAAATTTGCTTTTCATCAAGGTTTAGCCCCCAATCATTTATTGGTCCAAGTTCCATTTTCAATCCATGAAAAATAAGTACTTCATCGCAATCTCTTGTTTCCAAGTTTCCTTCATTACTCTTAATTTCAACGGAAGATATATTATCATCACCTAAAATATTATTAATTTGATACTTAGTAAGAAGCTCCACCTTTCCACTTTTAACAAGTTCACGCATTTGATTAACTGTATGCTCAACGGCTTTAAATTCGTCTCTTCTATGAACTAAAATTATTTTTTTTGCAATCTTTGCTAGCTCAACAGTCCAATCTAGTGCGGAATCTCCCCCACCAAAAATTACAATTTTTTTATCTTTATAATAATCTTTATTTATAACCGAGTAAGAGAGTCCTTTATTTTCAAATTTATTAATTCCGTCAATTGGTGGTTTTCTTGGCTCAAAGGACCCTACTCCTCCTGCAATAAATATATTTGGAGTAAGTATTTCGGTTCCAGTAGAGGTAATTGCAAGCCATTGATCATCAATCTTTTTTATTGAGTCTACTCTCTGATTGAGATGAAAGTTTGTTTTGAATGGCTTAATCTGCTTTAGCAAGTTATCAATTAAAGATTGGCCAGTGCATTCTGGCAAACCAGGAATATCATAAATAGGTTTATCAGGATATAGTTCTGCGCATTGACCTCCAATCTTATCTAGGTTGTCAATGACTTCAGCATTTATTCCAAGAATGCCAAGTTCAAATACAGCAAACAGTCCAACGGGTCCAGCTCCAACAATTAAGCAGTCAGTCTTTATTTGATCAGGCATTTGTTAATCTATGATTATATGCTATTAAATAGTATTAATTAATGATTTTACAATGATTTTTGCTCGTAAATACTTGCTATACTTTCTAATTATAGTAGCCATTGCTGCTCTTGAAACAGTAATTGCAGCGAAAATTTATCCTGAAATTGCATCAATTAAAAATGATATTTGGAGAATCATTCCATCACCTGGAGACCCAGATCGTAACATTTATACGAGGGCTGCGGTAGCAACTCAGGGTACCTTAGCAAGTAAAAAACCTGAGCAAGCCTACTTTTTGACTGAGATTGATATTGAAGAGCAGCCTCTCTCAGGCAGTTGTCTCTATAAATTGAGCGGTGAAGATATCGATTCCCGTTGGTGGAGTATAAATCCATATGCTGAAGATGGCTTCTTAATTGAAAATTCTGAGAAATTATATTCTTACAATAGTGAAACCATAAACTACAATCCTACTGGAGGATATGATATTTATTTTCTAGGCAATAATGAATTTATTACAGAAATTTCTGATAAAAACTGGCTAAGGGTAAATCCTGACGAAAACTTTAGTATTGCATTAAGAGTTTATAATCCTGGTGAAGAGTTTTTTTCAAATTTGAAAAGAGTTAATTTACCTATAGTAGAGAAAGTACGATGTTCAGAATGAAGTCATTATTAAGTAAAATACTTTTATTATTCATATTAGGTACCACTTTGCATTTAACATTTATTTATTATTATCCATATTTTAAAATGTGGCAGATAGATAGAAATAATACGTCCATGTCCGTAAATAAAATAACGCATGGTAAAAAGATTGACTCAAATTACAGAGACATAATAAGACCTAGTCCTGATTTACTTTATTCTGCCTGCTCCTACGACGCCACCTATTCTCCAGTAATTATAACTTCTGATGTACTGGACACTTATTGGGCTATGTCTTTTTATTCTTCAAATTCAGATAACTATGCAATAATTAACGATATGGATATTGATGACAGTAATGTTAAAGTCTATCTTTTTGGACCAAATTCAAAACCAACTAGAATAAATGATGGGTATGCTATATTTTCTCCATCAAATAAAGGAGCAGTATTGATTAGAAGATTTTTAGGAAATGAGTCTAATATCGATGAATTATATAAAAATCAAGACTCTCTTACGTGTGACACTCTAGATAACTAAAACTGTTTTTCAGGTAAATTCACTATTAATCCATTTAATTCGTCAGTAACTGAAATTTGACAACTAAGTCGTGAATTATCTTTTACATCAAATGCAAAATCTAACATATCTTCTTCAGTATCTTCTTTAGGACTTAATTTTTCTACCCAATCTTGATTTATATAAACATGGCATGTAGCGCATGCACAAGCCCCGCCACAATCCGCATCAATTCCGGGTATGTTATTTTTAATTGCCCCCTCCATGACTGTAAGACCATTTGAGACCTCTATTTCATGTTCCTTTCCATTGTGTTCAATGTATTTGATCTTTGCCATTGTGAAATTCTCAAGATTATTTAAAAGTATTTATGATTTTGGGGAATTTATATCAAAAAAGCACCAAAGCAAGTTAAACCTACCTTGATGCTTTTTTGGGGGCCGGTCGAGCCCCTAAAATGCATGAACGTTACATTGCGAAAGGTATTTTATAGAATCTAATGATAATTAAGAGAAAAATATTGAATTTTGAGTTATTTAACATCTATCAACAAGTTATTCACAGGTTAATAATAGGGATATATACATGATATCAAAGCCGTATTTGTTATTTTTGGGTGAGGCAAAAGACGATTTAGCAATAAAAACTGCCGCTGGAATTAGTTTTTGGAGGCCTGAATGGTGTGTGGGTCAAATATTTTTTGAAAATGCAAAAGCGAAGCTTGATCTTTCAGAAATGAGCATTGAACAAGCGGTTGCTAAAGGTTGCAAAACAATGGTCATAGGAGTTGTCAATGCGGGCGGTGTAATGCCTGAAACATGGATTAGTACAATTCTTGAAGCAATTAATGCTGGATTAAATATCGCAAGTGGCATGCATACTCGTTTATCTTCTATAAGAGAATTTAGAGAAGCTGCAGAAAAGAATAATGTTCAATTGCACGATCTTAGATTCAATGAAAAGACTTTTAAAACTGGATCTGGAGTCAAAAGAAAAGGTAAGAGACTTTTAACAGTTGGTACTGATTGCTCCGTTGGGAAAAAGTATACTGCTCTTGCTATTGAAAAAGCTATGAAAGAACATGGAATGAAAGCCTCCTTCAAAGCAACTGGGCAAACTGGAGTCTTGATAGCTGAAAATGGAGTTGCAATAGATGCCATTATTTCTGACTTTATATCTGGTGCAGTTGAATGGCTTTCTCCTGATAATGAAGAAGATCATTGGGATATTATTGAAGGTCAAGGCTCACTTTTTCACCCCTCATTCGCAGGTGTATCATTGGGATTACTACATGGGAGTCAACCTGATAAATTTATAGTTTGTCATGAGCCTACAAGGTCAAATATGAGAGGAGTTGAAAATAAACTACCAAGTATTTCGGAAGTTATTTCAAAGACGATAGAATTGGGCAAATTAACAAACCCTGACATTAAATGTGCTGGAATCGCACTTAATACATCAAATATATTAAATAAATCTGAAGATATGAAAAAAATGATTTCTGATAAGCATTCAATGCCATGTTTGGATCCATTAAAAGATGATCTTTCAGACTTCATTAATATGATTAATAAATAACAATGATAGAGCTTTTAATACAAGAGCGAGTTTGGAGTCTTAATAAGTCTTTCAATATTTCTAGAGGAGCAAAAATTACTGCTGATACTTTACAAGTTCATATTATAAAGGATGGCGAAAAAGGGTCAGGAGAGTGTGTACCCTATTCCCGATATGGTGAAACGATTGACTCAGTAAAAAATCAAATTATCGAACTTCAATCAGATATTGAGTCTGAAAAAATAAATTTAAACAATTTATCTACTCATCTTAACCCTGGTGCTGCAAGAAATGCTATTGATTGTGCCTTTTGGGACTTAAAATGCAAAATTGAAAAAAGGAATATTTGGACTTTACTTGGTGAAAAAATGCCTAATTCTATTCATTCCTGTTACACAATCGTACTTAATTCGCCTGATAAGATGATTGATGATGCAATGAAACATTTAAATTTCCCAATGTTGAAAGTAAAGCTGGATCAAAATAACCTAGAAGAATGCTTAAAAGGTATTCGAAAAGTTACTCCAAACTCAACATTAATATTAGATGCAAATGAATCCTTTGATTTTAAAACACTTGATGAAAATATGGATCTATTTGTAGAGACAGGTGTTGACTTAATCGAACAACCACTATCCGCACATAAAGATGATGAAATTCTTAATTATCAGAGTCCAATTCCAATATGTGCGGATGAATCTTTTCACTGCTTGAAAGATTTCGAGCTAATTTCAAATAAATACGATTCTATTAATATAAAATTAGATAAAACTGGAGGACTCTCTGAAGCTTTAGAAATAAAAAAACAAGCTCTAGAAAGCAATAAGATCATTATGGTGGGCTGCATGGTTTCATCTTCATTGTCCATGATGCCCGCCTTAACTCTTTGCAATAACGTAAAATTTGTTGATCTTGATGGACCTTGTTTTTTATCGCAAGATATTGAAAATGGACTTGTTTACCATGATGGTACTATAAATATTCGAGATAGCGGTTGTTGGGGTTAAACTATTTTTCAGCTTTCGGGGTAAATATTTTTTTACCATTGTACATTCCAGTAGTCATATCAACATGGTGAGAAAGCCTTATTTCACCAGAATCTTTATCCTCAATTAAATTTTTAGTGTTTAATTTAATATGAGATCTTCTCATTCCTCTTCTAGAATTTGAAATTTTACTTTTAGGAACTGCCATTATATTACCTCTACAATTTAGTTGGGTTAGGAGCATCTCCATAAACCACGTTCGGATCAAAAACTTTTTCTTCAGTAGTAAACTCTAGACCCGGCTTATTTGCAGTATCTTCTAAGTCAATTTTACGATAAAAACAAGACTTATAACCTACATGACAACTTGCCCCATTTTCTCCAATATTTACTTTAATACAAAGAGCGTCTTGATCATCATCAATTAGAATCTCATCAATTTTTTGAACATAACCACTAGAAGCCCCTTTATGCCATATTATATTTCGACTTCTACTAAAATAATGTGCTTCCTTAGTCTCAATTGTTTTTTGGAGAGATTCTTGGTTCATATAGCCAATCATTAAAATTTCATTAGTTTCGGAATCAATAGTTGTCACTACTATAAGTCCATTTTCATCAAACTTTGGGGCTAACTCATTGCTCTCTTCAACTTGCTCAATAGATAAACGTTTTTTAAACATAAGATTATACTTGTAAAAAATTTTATGGTGGGTTTAACTTAAATCAGAAGTTTTTACAATAATTATGACAGAAAAGAAAAGAAAAGGCGCAAGAGTTAAGTTTTTCCCCCCTTACGCCCTAATGTTTGGGCTTTTAATATCTAGCTTAATCGAAGTCTTTATATACCCAATGCCATTTATGGGAAATGGAAGTTATTTATTTTTAATTCTAGGTATAACTATTACATTAGCTTCTTTTGTCTTGGCAATTTTTACACTTACAATTTTCACTGCAAATGATCAGAACCCTCATCCTAAGGCTGTACAGAATGAATTATTTGTCGGAGGATCATTTCGATTTTCAAGAAATCCAATTTACCTAGCAATCATCATAATTTTATTAAGTTGCGGCTTAGCCTTTAATTCTATTTGGTATATTGTCAGTGCAGTAGTTTCGTATTTTTTAATTAATTATTTAGTAATCATTCCTGAAGAAATATATCTTGAAAAAGAATTTGGAAAAGTTTATTTAGACTATAAGAAGTCTGTCAGACGATGGCTTTGAACTAATTTCTTTACAACATAATGTATAATTTACTAAAGGGAACTTGGGCACTCTTTTTTGGGGTAGGCATGATGATGCTCGCTAATGGGCTTCAGGGAAGTCTTATTGGGATAAGAGCATCTCTTGAAGGATATTCTGCTTCTGCTGCAGGTATAATCTTAACAGGTTATTACGCTGGTTTCTTATTAGGCGCATTATACATACCTCAACGAATTAAAAATGTTGGCCATGTAAGAACGTTTGCAGCTTTAGCATCTATCGCTTCAATTTCAATATTAATTCACTCTTTACATGTTAGTTTTTTAGGCTGGTTCTTAATGAGGTTTATTTCAGGTATATGTTTTGTTGGTCTTTATACTGTAGCTGAAAGTTGGGTGAATGACTTATCTGATAATGAACATCGTGGTCAAGCTTTGTCTGTTTATATGATCGTTAGTATGGCAGGCAGTGCTTTTGGACAATTATTTTTGAATATTGCGGACCCTGAAACAGCTACATTATTCATGATTGTATCAATTTTAATTTCTATATCTTTGGTGCCAATTTTAATTGTTGTCAGTAAACAACCTGATTTTTCTGTTGCGAAATTTTTTACTGTGAAAGAACTTTATAAAGCGTCTCCACTTGGTGTGGTAACAGCAATTATGACAGGGTTAGCCCATGGAACGTTATGGGGAATTGGATCAATTTACGGGTTAAAAAATGGCTTATCAATCGAGCAAATTTCGATCTTTATGTTTACATTTGTCATCGGTGGAGCAATAAATCAATATCTCGTAGGCTATCTTTCAGATAAATATGACAGAAGGACAGTAATTGTAATTGTAGCTTTTCTAGCATCAATTTTTGCCGTCTTAGCAGTTTTGATCGGAAGCTCTTTTATAGCTTTAATAATTACCACTTTTATTTTTGGAGGATTAACGGTTCCTCTTTATGCTCTTGCGATAGCTCATACAAATGATTTTCTTGAAAAGGATGAAATGGTAGCTGCAAGCTCAGGTTTACAATTAGCTGGCGGAATAGGCCTTACAATAGGTCCTATCGTTGGTGGTTTATCAATTGACTTTATAGGAGCTAATGGTTTCTGGATATATCTTTTTTTAATTCATGCTTTGCTTGGAGTTTTTGGTTTGTTTAGAATGCAAGTTAGAGAGGCTGTACCACTTGAAGAACAAGGAAGTACTGTTTTGGTAAGCAGCCGTACAACAGCGACTTTGATGGAACTCTATCCTGATGCAGAGGAATCTATTGATACCGTCGAATAATATTATTATTTTTTAATAAAATGTGCCCAATCATCTAAAGGTCGTCTCTCTGTCCTAAAATGATTTACTGGGTCATCAGGATCCTGATATCCAATTGCCATTCCACAAAATAACATTAATTCTTCGTCAGCCCCTAGATATGTTGAGACCATTTTATGTTTTAATGACCATGACTCTTGTGCGCATGTATCCAGGTCGGCTTCTTGAGCTAAAAGCATAAATGTTTGTAGAAACATTCCTAAATCGGACCACTGAGGTTGGTTCATTTGTCTATCGATGAAACAAAATAATCCTGCTGGTGCATTAAAGAAATCAAAATTCTTCATCATTTGATTTGCTCTTGAAGCCTTATCCTCTCTATCTATGCCTAATGATGAGTACATAAGCTCTCCCATTTCATACCGAGATGTCCTATATGGTTCTTTAAGTTTTTGTGGATATATTGAGTATTCGGGGACCTCTGGTTCGTTCCATGACTTCTGAAATTCTAGAAAAGATCTCATAGATTCATCATTAATTATAAAAATTTTCCAGGGTTGTAAATTTCCTCCTGAAGGAGAAAAAGATGCTTTTTCTAATAGATCACTTATTAAGTCATTGCTCACAGGATTACTTAAAAAAGATCTAATTGATTTTCTAGACTCTATTGCCTCAGTTACAGTTTTCATATTTATATTTTTTATTAATAATTTCTCTTTTCTTATTAGGTATTTTCTTTTGTCGATATTTTGGTGTTCTTAGATCTTTTGCAATAGGATTCTTTTTTGTTTCTTTCTTTTTTTTCATTTAAAGAAGGACACTACCTCCATCAACCATCAATGTCTGACCTGTAACAAATTTACTTTGGTCACTCGCAAGATATAATACAGTTCCATATATATCATCTACTTCCAATGTTTTTTGTAAAATTTGGCTTTTTGAAATAACTTCAAATCCTCTTTCAGCCTTTTCACCCAAAAACTCTTTTGCAGACTCCGTATAAACCATGGAAGGGGCAACTGAATTAACCCTTATATTATCTTTACCGACTTCTCTTGCAACCACCCTAGTTAAACCTAAAACTGCTGCTTTTGAAGCAGCATAATCAGCTGCATAGGGCATTCCATATAAAGCAGCAAGTGAAGCTATATTTATAATTGATCCACTTTTTTGCTCTCTCATAGTAGGGATAATAGCTCTAATACAATTCCATACGCCTTTAACATTTACATTCATTGCTTTATCCCATTGATCCTCATCTATATCCTCAAAACGTGAACTCTTAAGTGCTCCATACAAGGCTGCATTATTAATTAAAACATCAATACTTTTAAATTTAGATTTGGCGTTATCAGCTAATTTTAAACAGCTGTTAAAATTTGTAACATCTAAGTCTAAATTTAAATAGTTTGAAGTTATCTTTTTTATTTTATCTTCAGTTTCATCACATGAGCTTATATCTGCAAAAACAACATTAGATCCTAATTTAGCAAATTCAATTGTATACTTTTGCCCCAATCCTCTTGCTGCGCCAGTAATAATAACAGTTTTATCTTTCATAAATATCCTCTATTTCTTCTTTTTTCATATCAACAAGCAATTTCTTACAAATGCCATAAGAAAAACCCGCTCGGGACATAATTCCAAATTCTTTATTTTTTACTTTATCATTAAATTCTACTCGACGAAATGCTCCTAAAGATCTTTTTTTGACAAGTCTTGCAGCAGCATACAAATCTAATTCACTATTTTCTTTTTTCATTTCATCAATACATGTTTCAATATCATGGCTTGATATGCCAAGTTGCTTTAATTTATATATTGATTTATTTATTGACCATCCTCGTAAAATTAAATTCCTCAGTTTTCCTTCCGCAAATAATTTATCATTAATTATTTTTTGTTCTTGAAAATCTCTAATAATTTCATCAATTATTTCAGTAGAACCAATACTTAAGTGACTGTCTCTAACTTTTCTTACTAAGTATTTCCTTAGATTTTCACTTGATGTAGCATATCTTTCGACATACCAAATTGCTTTAGCTTGAATATCAAGATACTGCTTATCTTTCATTGTTTAATACTTTTATTACAGTTTGGGCAGCAATTTCACTAGATGATTCACTAAGGGATAATTCTTCTAAAGCATGGCTTACATTTTCCTTTATTGAATTTCGATAATCATTATTTTTTATTATCTTTTCTAACTCTAGATTTATATTTTTTGGATTACAGTCTCTTTGAATAAGCTCAGGAATAATCATTTTTCCTAATATAATATTTATTAAATTACCAAATTTTGATTTTACAAGTAATTTAAGTAAGTGATATGTAATGAAATTGAATTTATAAGCACTTACATATATTACATTAAAATAAGAAAGTTCTAACCCAACCGTACCAGATGCTATAAGTGCATATTCAGCTAAAGAAAATGATTTAAA
>CACPLH010000001.1:0-213193 GCA_902634765.1 uncultured Pelagibacteraceae bacterium | reverse complement strand
ATATAATTATTATTAATTTGGTTGCGGGGGTAGGATTTGAACCTACGACCTTCAGGTTATGAGCCTGACGAGCTACCAGACTGCTCCACCCCGCGGTATAAATTTAGACCTAATCTATATAGAAAAGCTTTTTTTAAAACAAGTAAATAATCATTTTTTATAAAAAACTTACAAAAGAAATATTCTATTTCATTGGACGTTATTAGATATTTGTTTTTTAAATCGCTTTTCATTTTTTATCAAATAATCATAGGTTCCAAAGGCAACTAACTTTCCATTTTCAAGAAGAACAATCTTGTCAAGATCTTTAGTAATTTCAAGTCTGTGGGTGACAATAATAATAGTTTTTTTTAACTGAAAAATTTTTGAAAGTATTTTATCTTCTGTTTCTCTATCTAAAGCATTTGTTGACTCATCTAATATAAGACAAGGTGAGTCTCTATAGAGTGCTCTTGCAATACCTATTCTTTGGCGCTCTCCACCGCTAAGCTTTAAACCTCGATCACCTACAATTGTATCTATACCATGCTTAAGGTTAGAAATTACATGGGTCAACATGGAATCTTCTATTGCTTTATTAAGCCTGTTGTCATCAACTTTTTCTTTATCTAATCCAAATAAAATATTTTCTTTAATTGACTCATCTAATAAAAAAAGATTTTGAGGCACTAAATTTAGATGCTTTTTCCATCCATTAGTATTCTTTTTATCAAGTTGCAATCCATCAATTTTAATTCTTCCAATGTTGGGTTCATATAAGCCTAAAAGAAGGTCTAAAAGAGTAGTTTTTCCAGAGCCTGTAGATCCTACAATACCAATTTTCTCACCTTTATTAAATTTGACACTTATATTTTCAAGAACTAATCTCTTATCATAAGCAAAAGAGATATTTTCTATTTCTATATTTTTAGAAAAATTAAATTTATTTGGGTATTTATCATCGTCATCTATTTTAAGTTTTAAACCATCTAAAATAGGGATGAGAGAAGGATAATTATATCTTGTTTGTGTAATACCAACATAAGTCATTTGTAAAGATGGCAATATACGATAACCTGCAATTGCATAAAGACCTAGTAAAGGAATAAAACTTTTGTAATCACCTCCTTTGAGTAAGAAATAAATAATTAATGTAATTACTCCTGTAAAAGCCAAGGACTCTACAAGATATCTAGGAATTACAGAAAGTATGGCGCTGTAAGCATTGCTATTTGCATAATTCAAAGATGCTTTATAAAAATTTTTATGAAATAATATAAATCCTCCATTTATTTTGATGTCTTTAATTCCATAAAATATTTCGGAGGCATACTTGAATATCTCTTTAGAATTCTTATTAACTGTGTTTCCTACACGAGATAAGAAGTTTCTGATGAAAAAGTAAATTAGCATATAACATATTAAAAAAGAAAGAATTGCAATTGCAGCAATTCCTGGGTTAACTATAAATAAAAATATGATGATTATTAAGGCGCTTATTAATTTTGCGGTTGCTAAAGTAATAGGCAGCAACATGCCTGTTATTACTCTATCAGTTTGAACAGTTATATTATTTATAAGTGTAGACACATTATTACTAACAATGAATTTATATGACTGAGAAGAATAATTCAAAAGAAGGCGGTTTGCGATTTTTTGTTTCATGATATTTACAAATAATGAAGACTGCCAATGAACAACAGCATAAAGAATATTAATAAAGAATAGAATTATGATAAGACAAATACCTAGAAAAATCATAAAATCAATTTCATTTTCAAATCCAGAGAAATTATAAAAATTCGATAGGTAATGATTAGTATTAATTAAATCAGGGTCTAGTACAATACTGATGAATGGCAATATGCTTGCAATACCAATAATTTCTATAATTGAAACACAAAAAAAACCAATTAGCAGAAAAAAGATATATAACTTTTCTTTATCTAAGAATAGAAGATTAAAAATTTCAATGAATTTCATATAGATTTATTTATTTCTAAATTAAATATAGACTAAAATATACAATATATAAAATATCATTAAATAATTGTGATATTTATTACTAGTGAATATCTATTATTATAAGACTACAATAAAGTCCTAATTTACATAGATAATCCTAAAAATATGGAATATTCATCTCCTAAATTAAGTGATAGAATTATACTTCATTTAGGTTACCCAAAAACGGGTACTACATTTCTACAAGAAAATGTGTATCCAACATTAACTAATTTACAATACTTAGGGAAATTTTATCCAAAAAAAGAAATAGATGATGAAAATACAATAAATATTGAACGGATTCGGAATTACATATGCAATAGTAAATTTAATGATTTAAATATTGAAAAAAAAATAGTATCTGAATTCAAAAATATAACAAATAAAAACACTACATATCTTCTTTCGGCAGAATTTTTTTTTGACATAGAAGTTAATGAAATTAGAAATAATCAGGTTGAGATTGTAATGCTTCATACTGTCTGCAACAGGGCATTTGAGTTTTTTCATAAATACTTTGAGTCAGTTGAAATAATGATTACTATAAGAAATCCTGATACTCTTCTTCATCGAATGTATTTAGATCGATACTCCTATTATAGACATATTAATATTATAACTTATGAAAAATTCTTAACATATCAATTTCAAAAAAATGATAGTTTTGGAAATTCGTTAAATTATGAAAAACTAATAAATAATATTGAGCAAGAATATAGGAATAAAGTTTATTTTTTCAAATATGAGAAATTATTTAATAAAGACCATTTAGAAATTAGCAAGCTATCTAAATTAATTGATACAACTGAAAATAAATTGATAGACTTATTTTCTGGTGAAAAAGTTAACGTATCAAAAAAAAAGGATAATAGTTTTCAATCAAGAGAAAAAGTATACCCCTTATTCTTATATCTTTTTTATAATAAAATATCTAATTTTGCTCCAAAATTTATAATCACAATTATTAAGTATTTATTTGATAATTTTAAACAATATCATAAAGTCTCAAATGTAATTATTTCTCCTGAATATAAGAAAATTAGGGAGTATTATGATAAAATATGATTTTTTAAAATGAAAGTTGCTATTACTGGTGCATCTGGTTTTGTTGGAAAACAAATAGTTCCTTGCTTTTCTTCAAATGGAGATACACTACTGCTAATTGGAAGAGACAAAGCAAAACTGAAAAAGTTATTTCCAAATCATAAATATTCTGATTATGGAGAAATTGATCAGTCAATAAAAGACTATGATATTCTCATACATCTAAGTGCACTAAATAATAATCATTCCAATAAGTCTCTAAATGATTATATCCATATAAATGTTAATTTAGCATTAGATGTATTCAAAAAAGCTAAAAAAAGTGGTGTAAAAAAAATTTATAACTTTTCTACTGTTCATTGCTTGCAATCTAATAAGACTGATCACTATACAATTTCAAAAAGAAATCTTTTAGATCATATTGATAGAAATGCTGAACTAAATGTAACCTCAATACTATTACCTGCTATATATGGAGAAGTTTTCTCCAATAAACTATCATTTTTAAATAGTTTTCCTAAAAATATAAGACAATTGTTTGTTAAAATTATTTCATCATTTAAGGCAACGATAAGTATAAGTAAAATTTATGATTTTCTTATTCAGGAGTATACGGATATACACAGTAAAACTGTTATCATTGCAAATGATCAAAATATCAATTTTTTTTATAGAACATGGAATAAGATTATTGATATTAGTTTTATAATATTCGTTTTAATAGGTTTCTGGTGGCTGTTAATTCTCATTTTTGTTGTTATAAAATGTTCTTCTGATGGACCTGCTATATATAAACAAAAAAGGGTGGGTAAGTGTATGAATGAATTTATATGTTATAAATTTAGAACTATGAAAACAGATACTCCAAGTTTAGCAACTCATAACATCGCACAATCTAATGTTACAAATGTTGGTAGAGTATTAAGGAAATACAAATTGGATGAGCTGCCACAAATCATAAACCTTATAAAGGGCGAAATGAGTTTAATTGGTCCAAGACCATGTCTACCAAATCAATTAGATTTAATAGAGCAAAGAGCAAAACGAAATATCTTCGATTTACATCCAGGCATTACTGGCTGGGCCGCAATAAATGATATTGATATGAGTGATCCAAAATTATTAGCTAAGACTGACGAAGAATATCTTAAGTTAAGATCAATTTATATTGATATAAAAATTATCAGTAATACTATCCTTGGATCAGGACTTAGAGATAGGACTAGATAGATAAGTCTTTCATATATTTTAAGGCTAAGGTTTTCTATAATAGGTAATCAATTTAGCTTAATCTTTAGTGAAGAGATCTCTAGAATAGATTTTTTCCTTAACATCTATGATTTCACTATCAATTCTATTAGCAACAATTAAATCAGATTTCTTTTTAAATTCAATCAAATCATGAATTATTTCTGATTCATCAAAAGTTTTTTCAGTAATTAATGGCTCGTAGACAATCATATTGATTCCTTTAGCCTTAATCCGCTTCATAATTCCTTGAATAGCGCTTGCCCTGAAATTATCTGAATTATGCTTCATTGTTAGTCTGTATATACCTACAGTTTTAGGCTTTTTTTTATAAATTGAGTCTGCAATAAAATCTTTTCTTGTTTTATTAGCATCTACTACTGAATTTATAATATTATTTGGTATGTCTCTAAAATATTCTCGTAATTGTTTGGTATCTTTTGGCAAACAATAACCTCCATAGCCAAATGAAGGGTTATTATAGTAATTACCTATTCTTGGATCTGCGCTTACTCCCATAATAATTTTTTCTGATGATAAATTTTTGACTTCAGAAAAACTATCTAGTTCATTAAAAAAAGATATTCTCGCAGCTAAAAAAGTATTTGCAAATAATTTAACGGCTTCTGCTTCTCTAGAGTTCATACAAAACAATTTAATATCAGTTTCAGATTTTAACGAACTACTAATTAGGATTTTACCAAACTGTATTGCTTTTTCTGTGTCATCTCCAATAACAATTCTTGACGGATACAAATTGTCATAAAGAGCTTTACTTTCTCTTAAGAATTCAGGTGAAAATATAATTTCTCTTTTATCAAATTTTTGCCTCATTAAGTCAGTAAATCCAAATGGAATAGTAGATTTAATAATTATTGTAGTATCAGGATTATATGATAAAGAATCAGATATAATTTGCTCAACAGAAGAAGTATCAAACGATCCAATATCAGCTTTATAATTTGTAGGAGTAGCGATTACAACATAATCAGCATTAGAATAAGCTGTCTTTTTATTTAGAGTAGCATTTAATTTTAAATTCTTATTTTTTAGATAGTCCTCTATCTCTGGATCCTTGAATGGCGACTTTTTACTATTAATTAATTTAATTTTTTGCTCAGAAATATCTAAGGCTGTAACTTGATAATTTTGAGCCAATAGCACCGCAAGGCTTAAACCAACATAACCTGTTCCAACAACACAAATTTTCATGATTAACAGAATAGTCCCGAAGAGCTAATTGTAAAGTGACAAATATTCCATCCTTGCTAAAATATAAATAAAATCTGTTCATTTAAAATTTTCATTCTGTAATGCAAAAGTAATCGCGCTTTGAATCATATTTTCCAGACTTTTCTTTGGTTGCCAGCTTAAATGTTTTTTTGCTTTTTCTGATGAAGCATATGACTTAGCTACATCTCCAGATCTTCTAGGAGATATTCTTATTGATAGTTTTTTGTTAGTAATTTTTTCAAAACAAGTAATTAATTCAAATACTGAGTATCCTTTTCCCGTTCCCAAATTGAAAGTTTCATATCCGCGTGTTTGCTTTAAAAAATTTAAAGCACAAATGTGTCCATTTACAAGATCTTCGATATGAATATAATCTCTTATTCCAGATCCATCTTTCGTATCATAATCATTTCCATAAATCTCAAAATATTCACTGACATTAAGATAGGCTTTTAGTAATCTTGGCATTATATTTTCATGTTCTTCAAATGAAAAATCTCCAGAAAATTTTTGAAGATTCGCTCCAAGTGGATTAAAATATCTCAAACTGATTAACTTCCAATCCTCGTTATCTTTAGATAAATTATACATGTAGTCTTCAACTTTACTCTTTGATAAGCCATATGGATTTACAGGATTTCGTGGATGTCTCTCTGTGATTGGCAACTCAAAAGGCTCTCCATAAACTGTGGCACTACTGCTAAAAATTAACTCAAATACATTATATTTTTTCATAACCTTTAATAAGTTAATTGATCCTTCATAGTTATTTTTCATGTAATAAGCTGGTTTAATAATTGACTCGCTTACAGATTTAAATCCAGCCAAGTGAATAACGTTTTTTATATCATTTTCCTGGAAAACTTTTTCTAATTCATCACGATCACTTATATCCACTTTGTAAAAAATGATATTTTTTTTTGTTAATTCTTTGATTTTATCTAAAGTGATTTTTTTTGACTTTGATAAATTGTCAACAACAACTATTTTATCCCCACGCTTAGTTAAACTATACACGATATGGGAGCCGATATAACCTGTGCCACCTGTGATAAGAGTTGTCATTTAGAATTTCTTAATCAAAATAAAAGATTTTATATGCCTAGTTATTCTTTGCACGATTTAAACTTATTATGCTCAAGAATAATCAAAATAATTTGCTTAATTGAAAAATAATGAATAATATTTTTCTAATTAAAAAAATTATTATTAATTAAAAATTATTCTAAACATCATATTGGCTATGTATAGATAGTAAAGTGACATTTATTTCATGCTTAGTAGACCTGGCAATGTCCTACTCTCCCGTGCCTTAAGACACAGTACCATCGGCGCTGGAGCCCTTAACATTCGAGTTCGAAATGGAGTCGTGTGTAACCTCTCCGCTAAAACCACCAGGTCAACAAAACATGAAATCAATACCAAATAATAAAACTATTAATCATCTATCTTAAGTGTTGCTTGTATATACCAGTTTATTTCTAGTACATAGAAAATCAAGCCGATCGAGTTATTAGTATCAGTTAGCTTCATGCATTGCTGCACTTCCACACCTGACCTATCAACGTGGTGGTCTACCACGACTCTCATGGAAGAATTAGTTTCGAGGGAGGCTTCCCGCTTAGATGCTTTCAGCGGTTATCCCGTCCGTACTTAGCTACCCAGCGATGCCGTTGGCACGACAACTGGTACACCATTGGTACGTTCACTCCGGTCCTCTCGTACTAGGAGTAACTCCTCTCAATTCTTCAACACCCACGGCAGATAGGGACCGAACTGTCTCACGACGTTCTAAACCCAGCTCGCGTACCACTTTAATTGGCGAACAGCCAAACCCTTGGGACCTGCTCCAGCCCCAGGATGTGATGAGCCGACATCGAGGTGCCAAACACCGCCGTCGATATGAACTCTTGGGCGGTATCAGCCTGTTATCCCCGGCGTACCTTTTATCCGTTGAGCGATGGCCCTTCCACTCAGAACCACCGGATCACTATGACCGTCTTTCGACTCTGCTCGACTTGTCAGTCTCGCAGTCAGGCAGGCTTATGCCATTGCACTCAACAGCTGATTTCCGACCAGCTTGAGCCTACCTTCGCACGCCTCCGTTACTTTTTGGGAGGCGACCGCCCCAGTCAAACTACCCACCATACACTGTCTTGGATCCAGATAATGGACCTCAGTTAGATGTCAAAAATTACAAGAGTGGTATTTCAAGGATGACTCCATAAGAGCTGGCGCCCTTACTTCAAAGTCTACCACCTATCCTACACATGCAATTTCTAACACCAATGTAAAGCTATAGTAAAGGTGCACGGGGTCTTTCCGTCTAACCGCGGGTACTCCGCATCTTCACGGAGAATTCAATTTCGCTGAGTCTATGCTGGAGACAGCGGGGAAATCATTACGCCATTCGTGCAGGTCGGAACTTACCCGACAAGGAATTTCGCTACCTTAGGACCGTTATAGTTACGGCCGCCGTTCACCGGGACTTCAGTTTGTAGCTTGCACCACTCACTTTAATCTTCCGGCACCGGGCAGGCGTCAGACCCTATACTTCGCCTTGCGGCTTTGCAGAGTCCTGTGTTTTTAATAAACAGTTGCTACCCCCATTTCTGTGCCACCTACATCTGGTTGCCCAAACGTAGGTCCTCCTTCTCCCGAAGTTACAGAGGTATTTTGCCGAGTTCCTTCAGCATAGTTCTCTCAAGCGCCTTGGTATCTTCTACCTATCCACCTGTGTCGGTTTCGGGTACGGTCTCAATGATGAGGCTATTTCCTGGAACAACTTCACTGCATTTCCAATCCTTATAAGGAAATACAATTTACGTCATCCGTCACATCTCATCCGGTACAGGAATATTAACCTGTTTCCCATCGACTACGACTTTCGTCCTCGTCTTAGGAGCCGACTCAACCTGCGCGGATTAGCCTTGCGCAGGAACCCTTGGATTTTCGGCGAAAGAGTTTCTCACTCTTTTTGTCGCTACTCATGTCAGCATTCTCACTTCCGATATCTCCAGGAGCTCTCACGAGTCTCCCTTCAACAACGTACGGAACGCTCCGCTACCACACAATAAATTGTGTCCAAAGCTTCGGTGTATTGTTTAGCCCCGTTACATCTTCGGCGCCGGACAACTTAATTAGACCAGTGAGCTGTTACGCTTTCTTTAAAGGATGGCTGCTTCTAAGCCAACCTCCTGGCTGTTTTGGTCGTCCGACATCCTTTCCCACTTAACAATAACTTGGGGACCTTAGCTGTTGGTCTGGACTGTTTTCCTTTCGACTATGGACCTTAGCACCCATAGTCTGTCTGCCATATATTTCTCATCGGTATTCAGAGTTTGGTTGGACTTAGTAAGGATCTCTCCCCCCTTGCCCATCCAGTGCTTTACCCCCGATGGAATTCGTATGACGCACTACCTAAATAGTTTTCGCGGAGAACCAGCTATATCCGAGTTTGATTGGCCTTTCACCCCTAACCACAAGTCATCCAAAGACTTTTCAACGTCAACTGGTTCGGTCCTCCAATAAGTGTTACCTTATCTTCAACCTGCTCATGGCTAGATCACTCGGTTTCGGGTTTAATCCAAAGTACTATCGCCCTATTCAGACTCGCTTTCGCTGCGCCTACACCTTACGGCTTAAGCTTGCACTTTAAACTAACTCGCTGACCCATTATACAAAAGGTACGCCGTCACCCTTGCGGGCTTCGACAGCTTGTAAGCATTCAATTTCAGGATCTATTTCACTCCCCTCGTCGGGGTTCTTTTCACCTTTCCCTCACGGTACTAGTTCACTATCGGTCATACACGAGTACTTAGGCTTGGAGGGTGGTCCCCCCATATTCAGACAAGATTTCACGTGTCCCGTCTTACTCGAAGATTAAAACTGTCATTACCCATACGAGACTATCACTCTCTGTGGTTCACCTTTCCAGATAATTCTGGTTGTACAATTTTAACCATTGGCCTGATCCGCTTTCGCTCGCCACTACTCACGGAGTATCGTTTGATATCCTTTCCTCCGGCTACTTAGATGTTTCAGTTCGCCGGGTTCGCTTTACTAACCTATGTATTCAGTTAGCAATAACTCAGAAGAGTTGGGTTGCCCCATTCGGAAATCTCCGGATCAAAGTGTGTTCGTCACTCCCCGAAGCTTATCGCAACGTACTACGTCCTTCATCGCCTGTGTATGCCAAGGCATCCATCAAATGCTCTTAAACGCTTGATTATTCTATGTACAAGAAACGAACTAACATTTCTTGCAGCATTACTTTTTGATATTTGAATTCTCAATAAAAATTTTATTAATTTAGTATTGATGTCACTTCACGATGTAAATGGAAAAGCTTAAAACTTGGTGGAGCTTACCGGGATCGAACCGGTGACCCCCTGCTTGCAAAGCAGGTGCTCTCCCAGCTGAGCTAAAGCCCCAAAAGAGAAACCACCGATAAAATTGGTGGGCCTGGGAAGACTCGAACTTCCGACCTCACCCTTATCAGGGGTGCGCTCTAACCAACTGAGCTACAAGCCCGACAAAACGGTAGGCTTCATAGTTTTAAACAATGAAAGAGAAACGCGGACGGTAATCCACATATAATTACTAAGTTATAAATTTTTTAAATTCCGAAGAACTCAAAAAAACTCTTAGAAAGGAGGTGATCCAACCGCAGGTTCCCCTACGGTTACCTTGTTACGACTTCACCCCAGTCGCTAATCCTACCGTGGTTGGCTGCCTCCTTACGGTTAGCAAACCAGCTTCAGGTAAAACCAACTCCCATGGTGTGACGGGCGGTGTGTACAAGACCCGGGAACGTATTCACCGTAGCGCGCTGATCTACGATTACTAGCGATTCCAACTTCATGTACTCGAGTTGCAGAGTACAATCCGAACTGAGGTAACTTTTGGAGATTTGCTGAAGATTGCTCCATCGCTGCTCTTTGTAGTTACCATTGTATCACGTGTGTAGCCCGGCCCGTAAGGGCCATGAGGACTTGACGTCATCCCCACCTTCCTCCGGCTTATCACCGGCAGTTCCTTCAAAGTTCCCACCATAACGTGCTGGCAATTGAAGGTAGGGGTTGCGCTCGTTGCGGGACTTAACCCAACATCTCACGACACGAGCTGACGACAGCCATGCAGCACCTGTATCCAATCCACCCGAAGTGAAAAACTTAATCTCTTAAGTTCGCGATTGGTATGTCAAGGGCCGGTAAGGTTCTTCGCGTTGCTTCGAATTAAACCACATGATCCACCGCTTGTGCGGGTCCCCGTCAATTCATTTGAGTTTTAGCCTTGCGGCCGTACTTCCCAGGCGGAATGCTTAATGCGTTAGCTGCGATACTGAAAACTAATGTTTCCAACATCTAGCATTCATCGTTTACTGCGTGGACTACCAGGGTATCTAATCCTGTTCGCTACCCACGCTTTCGAACCTCAGCGTCAGTATTGGCCCAGAGAGTCGCCTTCGCCACTGGTGTTCCTCCTAATATCTACGAATTTCACCTCTACACTAGGAATTCCACTCTCCTCTACCAAACTCAAGAAATGTAGTTTTGGATGCAGTTCCAGAGTTAAGCTCTGGGATTTCACATCCAACTTACAAATCAGCCTACGCTCGCTTTACGCCCAGTAATTCCGAATAACGCTAGATCCCTCCGTATTACCGCGGCTGCTGGCACGGAGTTAGCCGGATCTTATTCTTCAGGTACCGTCATTATCTTCCCTGACAAAAGAGCTTTACAACCCTAGGGCCTTCATCACTCACGCGGCATCGCTGGATCAGGGTTGCCCCCATTGTCCAATATTCCCCACTGCTGCCTCCCGTAGGAGTCTGGGCCGTGTCTCAGTCCCAGTGTGGCTGATCATCCTCTCAGACCAGCTATAGATCGTAGCCTTGGTGAGCCATTACCTCACCAACAAACTAATCTAACGCGGGCCCATCCAATAGCGCATAAAGCTTTCCCCCGAAGGGCGTATAAAGTATTAGCTCGAGTTTCCCCAAGTTATTCTCTACTAAAGGGCAGGTTCCCACGCGTTACTCACCCGTCTGCCACTAGATCCGAAGATCTCGTTCGACTTGCATGTGTTAAGCGTGCCGCCAGCGTTCATTCTGAGCCATGATCAAACTCTCAAGTTTAAAAATGACGCACACAAATTATTGGCGGTGTTACATAAAATTAATTACGTAACCCAATAGACGTGTACGGTTATTCTGTACTGCGAAATTACCGCCCACGTTTCTCTTTCAATTTACTTTTCCAACAGCATAAAAGCGCACAAATTCCCTCATCTTTTTATCAAAAAAAGAAAAATAAGTTTGCTATTATTTTAAAGCCAAAAACTTGACTATGTGCCGCAAGTTCAGAAGCATCACCGAACAAGGGTGAAGTGTTTTTTAAAGGATAACCGCCATAAGTCAAGCAACATACGCAAAAAATGGCTCAAATTTGCGATTAAATAGAGGTAAGAAAACGTATATTTTTCAATTACTTAATTAATTTGAAAATTAATAAATAATCTTTTTAGTATTTTATTTGAAATTATATATACCAAAAAATTAATTATGATGTTTTTTTTCAAAAAAAGAGAGACTCTATTTATTGCCATTCTTCTTCTTGGTGTAATTGGTTGTGCATTTTTATTAAGTTACAATTTTTCGGAAAATATTAATTCAAATACAAGCAATATTAATGATGGAGACCAAACATTAATATTTGCTAATAAAGACTCCCTTGAAATTTCTTATAAGTATCAAGAGGTCTATTTTATTAAAGACGGTCAAACATTCTCAAATTTCCTTGATCAGTTTAATTTAAACATTAATGAAAAAGTAAAAGTAATAAATTTAGTATCTAAAGAAATTGATTTAAAGAAAATCAGAATTGGAACTAAAATCGAAATTAATTCCAGTAGAATAAATGGTAAAAAAAATATTGATTATATAATCATTTACCCAAGTAAAGAGCGCAGTATTCACATCGATTTTGCCTTAGATGAAATTGAGCTAAAGGTTGATGAGCTAAAAATTTTTAAAAGCTCAAAATTCGTTGAAGTTGAGGTTAACAATAGTATTTATCAATCAATGACTGCAAAAAAAATTCCAGAAAATATTATAATGGAATTCATAAAACTCTTTAGTTTTGACATTGATTTCCAGAGAGATATTAGAAAAGAAAATATACTCACTTTATATTTTGATTATTACAAAGATGAAAAACAAAACTATGTTAAGTCTGATGTAATCAATTTTGCTAAAATAAAACTCCATAATCAATCATTTGAATTATATCGTTTTACCAATGATAAAGGAGAGCTTATAGATTATTTTAACTCAAATGGTAAAAGCGCAACTAAAGCTCTAATGAAGACACCAATTAATGGGGCCAGACTTTCTTCAGCCTATGGAATGCGAAAACACCCAATTCTAGGATATAACCGATTACATCAAGGAGTGGATTTTGCTGCCCCAACCGGCACACCTATTATGGCTGCTGGAACTGGTCGAATTGAAGTTATTGGAACTAATGGCGGTGCCGGAAAATATATAAGAATAAAACATTTAAATGGTTATAAAACTGCATACGCTCATCTAAATTCATATGCCTCAGGAATGAGTAAGGGTGTTAAAGTGCGTCAAGGTCAAACAATTGGATTTGTTGGATCTACCGGTTTATCTACTGGTCCTCATTTGCATTACGAAGTTTGGTTTAACAATAAGAAAATAAATCCAATGACAATGAGGCTTCCATCTGGAATTAAATTAAATGATAGTCAGTTAAAGAAATTTGAAAAAGTTAAGAAAAGAATAGACTTAGAAATAAATAATGAGACTAATTTATAGATTTAGACTCTTCTGTTTCTTTGCTTATTTCTGTTGATTTTGCTTTTGGAGACTCTGTATCATTAGTTTCATCTATTTTATGAGATCCGTTAGCTTTTCCATTTGAATTTCCATTTGTACGAGCATTTCTCTCGTTTATCATTCGACTATAGTGCTCAGCATGTTGAAGGTAATTTTCAGCTCCTACATAGTCTCCTGAAGAAGTAGCATCCTTAGCCAAGTTTCTATATTTCTCTAATACAGTAGACAAGCTTCCTGTAACTCTTGAACTATTGTTCATGGAGCCATTACCAAAGCTCTCATTACTATTTCTATGATTGTTTGCTCTTTTAAAAGGAGCTCTTTTTTTATATTTCACTTTAGAAAAATAATCCTGTAATTTTGGAAAATAGTACAATCTAAAATTGTAAACAGCGTTAAACTAGTCTCAGTCATTGAAATAATCAAGTATTAAATTAATTCATCTTAGCAACAATGCAACGAGGTCTATTAGTTAAATCATTTTCAGCCGCTAAGACTGAAAAGTCTTTATCTTTCAATATATTAGATACTAAGACATTATCCCTATAATCAATTTCAAAAAATACATAACAATTCTTGTTATTAGTTAATTTAATATTGCTAATAATTTTTTCATAACAATCTTTAGTATCTTTTTTTGGAAATAAAGCTAAATGTGGTTCAAAATTAAATACCTCTTCAGTGATTTCATTTAATTTATTTTTAGGTACATATGGTGGATTGCAAATGATTATATCAAATCCTTTTGTATCATAAGTAAAAAAATCATGAACAATAAATGAAAGATTCAAATCATTATTAATATTTTTTTTATTTTTATTGGCAATTGAAATTGCATTTTTAGAAATATCAATACCGGTACCTTGACTATTCTTAAACTCTTCTAAAATTGAAATTATTAGACTGCCAGAACCTGTACCAAGATCAAGAAAGTTAAAATCTTCATCTTGAGGTAAATATTTTAATACACTTTCTATCAAAGCTTCAGAGTCTGGTCTTGGTATAAGTGTATCTTTTGAAACAGAAAAAGTATTTTTCCAAAAATCTTTCTGTCCAGTGATATGGGCTATTGGCTCATGATTCATCCTCCTAAGAATTTTTAGCTTATAAGACTCAAAATCTTTTAGAGATATATAGTGGTTTAGTGATTTTATTAAATCTTCATCATTAAAATCTAATTGATTTTTTATTAGTAATTTTGCTTCTAACTTTGATTGACTTAAGCCAGAGACAGATAGAGCCTTCATCCCATAATTTAAAGCCTCAGAAATGATCACGCTTGATCTCCCTGAGCTGCAATATTTAAATTAGAAATTATTTCATCTAAACCATCAGCATTTAGAATTTGTTCTAATTTATATAGTGTTAAATTGATTCTATGGTCAGTTACTCTTCCTTGTGGAAAGTTATATGTTCTAATTCGTTCTGATCTGTCGCCAGAACCAATCTGAGATTTTCGCTTGTCAGCTCTTTCATCTGCTTGTTTTTTTCGCTCATAATCATAAAGTCTCGTTTTTAAAACGATCATTGCTTTTGCTCTATTTTTATGTTGTGATTTTTCATCTTGTTGTTGTACAACAATGCCTGAAGGTAGATGAGTAATTCTAACAGCACTATCGGTGGTATTCACTGACTGTCCCCCAGGTCCACTGGACCTAAAAACATCTACTCTTAGATCTTTTTCCTCTATCTCAATATCAACATCATCTGCCTCTGGCAAGACAACTACACTTGCTGCAGAAGTATGGATTCTTCCCTGAGATTCAGTTTCAGGCACTCTTTGAACTCGGTGAACTCCCGACTCATATTTCAAGAGAGAATAAACACCTTGTCCTGAAATCTTAATTGTACTTTCTTTAATTCCCCCATGGTCTGAGTCAGAAATAGATATGATTTCAAATTTCCATTTAAAATTTTCAGAAAACTTTTGATACATTTTAAATAAATCGCCTGCAAACAGAGCGGCCTCATCACCTCCTGTACCTGCCCTTATCTCAAGAATTACATTCTTCTCATCGAGAGGATCTTTTGGAATTAAGGCAGCCTTAAGATTTCTTTCACTTATTTCAAATTTTTCATGAGATTCTTGTAATTCTTTTTTTGCAATTGATGAGATTTCTTCATCATTTTCATTAATGAGCTCATTTAAATCTGAGATCTCATTTTGAATACTTTGATATTCTCTTATACTCTCAATAATTGGCTTTAAATCTGAATATTCTTTTGATATTTTGATATATTCTTCTTTGTCGCCAATTGAAGCATTTAATTGATCCTCAAGAAGCTTATAACGATCAATAAATTTATTTAATTCTTCAGTTTTTATCATTTTTTGAAATCTTATCCTCAACCAATTGAACAATGTGATCGACAATATCTGAGTTATTAATTTTATGATCCGCCACGCCGGAAAGATAAACCATATTTGTATCTTTACCCCCACCGGTTAGACCAATCTCACTTTTTAAAGCCTCACCTGGACCATTAACAACACAGCCAATAATAGAAATTGTGAGCGGCTCTTTAATATGACTTAATTTTTGCTCTAAAATCTTAACAGTATCTATAACAGGAAATCCCTGTCTTGCGCACGAAGGACATGAAACAATCTTTACACCCCTGGTTCTTAAATCAAGACTTTTAAGTATTTCAAATCCTACTTTAACTTCTTCTACTGGATTGTCTGTAAGGGAGATTCTTATTGTGTCGCCAATTCCATCCATAAGTAATTGACCTAAGCTGATTGCAGACTTGATTGTACCACTCAGATATGTACCAGCCTCAGTTAAACCAAGGTGAAAAGGATAATCACATTTTTCAGATAATTTTTTATATGCTTTTACTGTTGTATGAATATTTGAAGCTTTAACACTAATTTTAAAATTATTGAAATTATTTTCTTCTAGAAGTTGAATATTTTCTAATGCGCTTTCAACCATAGCATCAGAACAAGGTTCTTTATATTTATTAAGAATTTTTTCAGATAATGATCCGGCGTTTACACCAATCCTCATACTTATATCATTTGACTTAGCTGCGGAAATAACTTCTTTTATTTTTTCAGGGCCTATATTTCCTGGATTTATTCTTAAACATGAAGCGCCTGAGTCTGCTGCTTCAAGCGCTCTCTTATAATGAAAATGTATATCTGCGACTATTGGAACAGAAACTTGATCAATAATTTCTTTAAGAGCTAAAGATGATTTTTCTGTTGGACATGATACTCTAACAATATCTACTCCTTCATTCTCAAGATCAATAATTTGTGCAACTGTTGCATCTACATCCTCTGTAATAGTATTAGTCATCGATTGAACAGAAATTGGCGAGTTTCCCCCAACTTCTAATTTTCCAATGCGTACAATTTTTGTTTTTCTACGCGAATAAGTATTATCAGTATTGTATGTCATAAATTATCAATAATTTTCTATTATAAGAAAATTGTTTCTTAAGGCTTATCTAATTCAAAAACATCATGTAGTGCATTGACCGCATCATTGGTTTTTGACTTTTCAATAAGAACGCTTACCTTAATTTCTGAAGTTGATATTACCTCTATATTAATGCCTTGTGCAGATAGACATTCAAACATTTTTGCTGCTATACCAGGCTGATTTCTCATTCCTGATCCTATAATTGAAACCTTAGACAGGTTATCTTCACTTAGAACTTGTAAAAAATTCATCTCGCTTTTCAATGACGAAATTACATCTAAAGATTTATTCAAGTCAGACATTGGAACTGTAAAAGTCATATTTGTTTTTTTTCTCTCAATGAAATTATTCTGCACAATCATATCAACATTTATTGATTGATTTGATAAAGATCTAAATATTTTTGCGGCAATTCCAGGCTGATCAACCAGATCGATTATTGTTATCTTTGCCTCATCTTTTGAATATGCAACTCCTGTTACTGCTTTTGCTTGATTTTCATCAACATCAAAAGATATTTGAGTCCCTTCTTGATCAGGAGAAAATGTTGATCTTACTTGTACATTGACGTTTTCAATCATTGCTGACTCAACTGAAGAAGTTTGTAATACTTTTGCACCCTGAGAAGCCATTTCTATCATTTCTTCATATGAAATTTTATCTAACTTTTTTACTTTGCCTGTCATTTTTGGATCTGATGTATATACACCATCAACATCTGTATAAATATCGCAACGATCCGCTTTTAATGATGAGGCTAAAAAAACAGCAGTATTATCTGATCCACCTCTTCCAATTGTAGTTATACGAGACTCAGATGATAAACCTTGAAATCCAGCTAAAACAGAAACCTTTCTTTCTTTGAAGCATTCATTAATTTTATCAGGAATAATTTTTCTTATATTAGCATTACGATGTGGTCCGTTTGTTATTATTGGAAGTTGCCACCCTAACCATGATATTGCAGGTACGCCAATTTCATTAAGAGCCAATGACATTAGACCTGAAGTTACTTGTTCACCAGAAGAAACAACGACATCATATTCAGCGTTAAATTCTCCCGAGTCCGATTTAGAGCTATGAAAATCATTAACGTAATTAATTAAATTGTTTGTAGTTCCTGCCATAGCTGAAACTACAACAGCAATATTATGACCGTTATCATACTCTTTTTTAACAATTTTAGCGGCTGACTTAATTAGTTCTGTCGAAGCAACTGAAGTACCCCCAAATTTTAATACTAGTGTGGACATTTTTTAGTTTACGATTAAATAAGTTTATAATCTGATAAGCTTATAATAGTTTTAAGTTGCTTTAGGATTACTTTATATAGGTATTTTAATCAAGTATAAGTTAGCTTTAAAATGGAACACAGCAGCATAAATCCCCAAGAAGTAAAGAAATTTACTGAGCTTGCTAATGAATGGTGGAAGCCTAATGGTAAATTTAAAACTTTGCACAAATTTAATCCATCAAGGTTAGATTTCATCATCAGAAATATAAAATTAAACTATTCCATATCTGACAATATAAAACAAAGACCACTTGAGGGGTTATCAATCTTAGATATTGGATGTGGTGGTGGTTTGTTATGTGAACCATTATCAAGACTCGGTGCAAATGTAACTGGAATTGATGCATCAAAACAAAATATTGAGGCCGCATCAATACATGCAAAAAACAATAATCTAAATATCAATTATATCCATACCACAGTTGAGGAGTTAGATATTAAAGGAAGTTTTGACACAATACTAAACATGGAAGTTGTGGAACACGTAAATAATCAAAAAGCATTTATAAAAAGAAGTTGTGAACTATTGAATAAAAATGGACTTATATTTATTGCTACATTAAATAAAACTTTATTTTCTCTTATTTTTGCAAAATATACTGCAGAATATATACTCAATTTCTTACCGAGGGGGACACATGACTGGAATAAATTTCTTACTCCTGAAGAAGTTTACTCATTTCTAATTCAAAATAATTGTGAAGTTAAAGAATCTGTAGGTATAAATTTTAATCCACTCTTAAATAGTTGGAATGTGTCGAAAAGTATGAAAGCAAACTTTATTGTGACAGGTAAAAAAAATTAATTTTCTTTTTTTTCTATCCATGGAATTGTTGAAACATCAATTCCCTCATCTTGTAAATCTTTAATATCTTCTTTTGAAGCAGTTCCATAAATTGGTTTCTTTTTTACTTTGTCATAATGAATCCGTCTTGCTTCGTAAGTAAAATTATCACCAACGTACTCAGCATTTTTTTCAACATAACTTTGAACATCTTTAATTTTTGATCTTAGCTCATTCATTACCTTATTTTTATTAATATCTGAGCCTTTATTTAATGAAACATTAGGAGCTGAAAGACCTTTTTTTACATTTGTAGAGCCACATTGGGTGCACTCAACAAGATCTTTTTTAATTTGAGTTTGACAAGAAGAATGAGTATCAAACCAACCCTCAAACTCATTGAAACACTCATTGCACAAAATATTTAGAACAATCATTTTATTAATATGGGTATGAATTCATTATTTTTCAATATCTCTCATCAATATTCCAACTAGGAATCATTTTTTTTGCTTGGGTACTTAAGCTCTCATCGACTCTTGCATAAATTATTCCTGGTTTAGATTTTGCTGAAGCAATAATCTTTCCCATCGGATCAATTATAAGACTATGACCGTAAGTACTTCTGTTAATTGAATTTTGCCCACATTGTGCTGGTGCAAAAATATATACACCATTTTCAATAGCTCTTGATCTTAACAAAATTTCCCAATGCCTTTGGCCAGTGTATTTTGTAAAAGCTGATGGAATAGAAATGAACTTTGATCCCGCTTGTGAGAGTTTTCTATATAGATTAGGGAATCTTAAATCATAGCATATGCTCATACCAATTTTCCCCCACGGTAAATTAGCTACCTTAATCTCTTTTCCTGAATCAAAAGTTTCTGATTCAATATAAAATTCTTGTTTTGAAATTTTTACATCAAACATATGAATTTTATCGTAAAACAAAACGATGTTTCCATATTTATTTATTAAATAAGATCGATTTCGTATTTTATTTTTTTTATCTAAAATTACTAATGATCCAATTAAAATCCAAACCTTATTTTTTTTTGAAATTTTTTTAATAGATTTTAAAAAAATATCTTCTTCTTCGGGTTTTATAACATCTAAAAGATTTCTTTTCTTTAAGGACATTATATTTGAAGTTTCAGGTGTAATTATAAGTTCAGCTCTTTTTTCGATGGCTTTATAGATATAGTTTACAAGATGATTCAAATTTCGATTTAAACATTGCTTAGTATTTAGTTGTATACAAGCAACTTTAAATTTTTTACTCATTAAATAAGAGTGAGTCTAATTCGCCTTTTTGAACAAGTTTGTTTAATTCATTAAAACCACCGACATGATGATCGTTCACAATAATTTGTGGAACGGTTCTTTTTCCATTTGATTTCAATAGCATTTCATCTCTTTTTTCAGGAAAATTCTGAATATTTATTTCATTATAACTTAGATTCAGTTTTTCAAGCAGTTTTTTGGCTTGAACGCAATAGTTACAAAAGTTCGAAGAATAAACAATTATGTTGTTTGACATAGCTTCTTATATAATAAAAAAAAAATATATATAAGCAATAAAATGTTTAATCATGAAATAGTAAAGAAAAAACTATCTAGGTCATTATCAATTGTTTCTTCAAAAAATCACATAGATGAATTAATTTTCGAGATTTATCTATCAATTATCAATGAACAACGTACTAAATTTAATGATCTATGTATTGTTTCAAATAATGAGAATATTATAAGTCAATTATCATCAAAAAATGTGAAAGTATTGACTTTTAAAAGTCTATTCTTGGAAGAAAATAATTCATTTGATCTAATAATCATATTATCTGAACTAAATTTTAGAGATAAAATTGAAATAGACTTAAAAAATATTAAACCAATTTTGAGAAAAAAAGGATTATTATTGTGTTCTTTTTTCTCAGAAAAAAATTTATTTAATTTCAAAAACCTTATGAATAAACTTGAAATTGGTTTTTTTAATGGGATATCTCAGAGATTTCATCCTATTATTGACATTAGAGATATAGGAAATTTATTTAATCAATTAGGTTATAATAATACTGTGATCCAAAAAGAAAAATTTCAATATCAGTATGATTCTCTAGAGCAGTTTATAATCCATATGAGAAAAATGGCTTTTACTAATGCTTTACTCACGCGTTCAAACCGTCCTTTAAATAAAAAATTTTATTTAGAACTTAAGAAAGAATTTATAAAAACCTTAAATGGCAATATCAATTTTGAAATTTTAATTTCATGTTCTTGGAAAGATAACTAGAGATTTTTAATTGATTTTAAAAGACTTTTATTGCCCGGTAAAAGTTTTGCCTTTGATAATTTTTTTAAACTTATCCATTTATAGTTCACATTTTCTGAGCTTGATATATTACCGTTCCATTTTCTAATAATAAAAGAGTGCATAATTAAATTGAATCTTGAGTACCTATGTTGAATAAACTGGAATGGCTTAAGATTATTTTCTTGTACATTAATCCCAAGCTCCTCATACAACTCTCTAGATAAAGCAGAATAAAAGTTTTCGCTATTTTCAACTTTTCCACCTGGAAACTCATAGTATGACTTTAAAAACTCTTTATGTTTTCTACTAAGAATAAGCGTCTGATTTTTTTGATTTAGTAAAATACCACAAGAGCAAAATACATTTTTCATGTCTTGTATGATGCATTTATATCTATGTACTTTTTACTTAAATCACAGGTAATTATTCTAGATGACTTAATTCCCAAACCTAAATCAACCGTAATTTTAATATTGTCTTTTCCTAAGTATTGAGAAATTATATTATCATTCACTCTGGAGTTAGCTGTGCCATTTTTTGTTACTAAATATTTACCAAAATAAATCTTGAGCTTTTCAGTGTTGATATTTATATAAGTTTTTCCTAAAGCCATTATAATTCTTCCCCAATTAGGATCTGAGCCGTGTATAGCAGTTTTCACTAAAGGTGAATTTGCAATTGACTTTGCAAATGTGTTTGCGTCTTTTTCATTTCTGGCATTTAAAACATTAATTTCGATTAATTTAGTAGCACCTTCTCCATCTCTTACAATGAGTTCCGATAGTTTCATAAATACTTTTTTTAACTTTTTCTTAAAATCAATAATTCTTTTATCGCTAACATTTTTTATTGGTTTCTTAAATTTTATTGCCCTAGTTGAAGCAAGAATAACTGTATCATTTGTTGACTCATCACCATCAACAGAAATTGAATTAAAACTGTAAGATATATTTTCTTTTAAAAGTTTTTTTAAAATTTCTGATCCTAGATCTGCATCGATAAAAATGAAACCTAACATTGTAGCCATATTGGGCTTAATCATACCTGAACCTTTAGAAATACCTGTGATTGTAACCTTCTTTCCTTCAATCATTGAAGTTACTGACATCCCTTTTGGAAAAGTATCTGTAGTCATAATTGCTCTTGCAGAATCCATCCATTCCTTAGTCATCTTAGGTTTAGTAATTGTTTTTAAAACCTGTTCAACAGGAAACTTCTCACCAATAACACCTGTTGAAGCTACAAAAATATTATTGTCATTGATCAGATATGTTTTCTTAATTTGATTAACAATCAATCTTATTGATTGTTTTCCATGATTACCTGTAAATGTATTGGCATTTCCAGAGTTAACAAAAAGTGCGTGAATCTTTTTATTTTTTAAAATTTTCTCATTCCAATCTAAAGTAAAAGATCTTATTGATGAGTTTGTAAATACTTCTGCAACAGACGAGTTTTTAGGAAATATAAAAATTGCAATATCATCTCTTTTTTTATTATAAAGACGCGCAGAAAATGTATAGAGATTTAAACCTTGCACCGGCATTAACTTAGGCTCACGAATAGGGGCAAGAGGTGATTTTTTTAATGAGAAATTTCTAGGCATAATTCAAATATTCTATTTATTTTTTAGTCTAATTGACATTAGTATATCAAGGTATAAAAACTTAATTAATCAATAAATAATATCAAAAAAATATTTAATATGTTTAATCTAGGCTCTTTTTTAAGCACAATTCTTGGACAAGACAATACAAAAAAATTACGCGAGTTTACTCACCAAGTAGAGAAAATTAATAATATTGAACAAGAATTTGAAAATAAATCACCTGATGAATTAAAATTGTATGCCTCTGAACTAAAAGAGCGACACTCTAATGGTGAGGAACTTGACTCTCTTCTTATTGAATCATTTGCTCTTGTAAGAGAAGCGGCAAAAAGAACTTTAGGTCAAAGACATTTTGATGTTCAATTAATTGGTGGCATGATTCTTCATAACGGAGGTATTGCTGAAATGAAAACCGGTGAAGGGAAAACATTAGTATCAACATTGCCGGCATTTTTAAACTCATTATCTGGAAAAGGTGTTCATATTGTTACTGTTAATGATTATCTAGCGAGAAGGGATTCTGAGTGGATGGGAAAAATCTTTCATTATTTAGGCCTAACTGTCGGTTGTCTAACGAGCGATTCATCAGGAATAGAGCACAGACAAGAAATGTACAATTCAGATATTACATATGGAACTAATAATGAATTTGGCTTTGATTACCTAAGAGATAATTTAAGAGTACAATCAAAAAACCTAGTACAAAGACCTCATAACTTCTGCATTGTCGATGAGGTTGATAGTATACTCATAGATGAATCTAGAACTCCACTAGTTATTTCTGGTGAAACTCAAGACAAGACAGCTCTATATAATACCATTGATAAGATTATTCCTTTCCTAAGTCAGGCCGATTATGAAATTGATGAAAAATCAAAAACTGCGAATTTAACTGATCTAGGAAATGATAGAGCTGAAGAGATTTTGAAAAAACAAAATCTTATCAAAAATGGAGCTTTATATGATGCTGAAAATGTAACAATAGTACATCATATCAATCAGGCTCTAAGAGCTCATAAGCTTTTTGAAATTGACAGAGACTATATCATTAAGGATGGACAAGTAGTTATTGTTGATGAATTTACAGGCCGAACCATGGAAGGAAGAAGGTATGGAGATGGACTTCATCAAGCAATTGAAGCTAAAGAGAAAGTAAATGTTCAAAATGAAAGTCAAACAATTGCTTCAATAACATACCAAAACTACTTTAGACTTTATAATAAAATTTCTGGAATGACTGGCACTGCTCTTACCGAAGCAGAAGAATTTGGCGATATTTATGGCTTAGCTGTATTTGAGGTTCCAACTAATACTAAAATTTCAAGGATAGATAATGAAGATGAAATTTATAGAACCGCAGACGAAAAATATAATGCTATTATTGAACAAACCAAAGAGTGTAATGATAGATCTCAACCCGTTTTAATTGGAACAACAAGCATTGAGAAATCAGAGACAATTTCAAAGAAATTAAAGAAAGCCAATATTAAGCACGTTGTATTAAATGCAAAGTTTCATGAACAGGAAGCGGATATTATTGCAAACGCTGGATCACCCTCCTCAGTTACTATTGCAACAAATATGGCAGGTAGAGGAACCGACATTCAACTTGGAGGAAATCTTGAATATAACCGGTCATTACAAAAAGAAAATTCAGTTTCAGGTGCTCTTGAAAATGAATTTATTGAAAAAAAAGATAAAGTTATCAATTCTGGTGGGCTTTATGTAATTGGCAGTGAACGCCATGAAAGTAGAAGAATTGATAATCAATTAAGAGGAAGATCTGGGAGACAAGGTGACCCAGGTGAAACTAAATTTTTTCTCAGTCTTGAAGATGACCTTATGCGCATTTTTGGTTCAGAAAAAATGGATACTCTCCTAAAATCATTAGGTCTTAAAGAGGGTGAATCTATTCAACATGCCTGGATTTCTAAAGCTTTAGAGAGAGCTCAAAAAAAAGTCGAAGGAAGAAATTTTGATGTTAGAAAAACATTACTGAAATTTGATGATGTATTAAATGATCAGCGAAAGATAATTTTTGAACAAAGATACGAGCTGATGAACTCTAACGATATAACCACTATCACAAATGAAATGCAATATGATGTTGCAGATGCATTGGTTGATGATTATGCGCCACCAAAAACTTTTATTGACCAATGGGATATTGTGTCTCTTGAAAGTGAAATTAAAAGCCATTTCACGGCGAGCTTAGACATTCAAAATATTATAAGCGAAAGTAATGATGATCAGGAAAAAATAAAAGAAAAAATTTATAGCGTTATTAATGAAAACTCAGAAAGACGAATAAATAATATTCCACTTGATGCAATTAATAGCCTAGAAAAAATGGTTCTATTAAAAATAATAGATGATAAATGGAAGGATCATATTAACAATCTTGAACAATTAAGACAAACAATTGGACTCCGGGGTTATGGTCAGAGAGATCCTCTTAATGAATATAAAAATGAGGCATTTGGCCTATTTGAAGAGCTCTTATCTAGTTTAAAAGTTGATGTCGCCAAAGTCTTTTCAAGAATGGTTCTTCAACCAAACCCAAATACTAATGAAAACAATGAGACTAATAACGAATTTAACAAAAATAATGCTCCTATTACAAAAAAAATTCCTAGGAATTCACCTTGTCCATGTGGATCAGGTAAAAAATATAAACATTGTCATGGAAAAATATAATTTTAATTAATGCTTTCTATTATTTTCTTATATCCTTCAAAATAGTTAGCGTATTTAAGTTTTATGCCTAATTCTTTTTTTATTAAACTATTGTCTATTTTTTTGTTTTCGTAGAAAGGGCTTTGTTTATTCTCATTTTGATTATTTATTTTTAGTGGTACAGAAATATTTAACTCAGAGCAAACATATTCAATTAGATCATTTAAACTTGATGGTAGATCATCAGCTACATTATAAATACTAAATGGATTAGGTTTAAACATTGAGGCTTTAAGTATGTTCGTAAGATCATCTATGTGAATACGTGAAAAAAATTGACTAGATGAACCCATATCTAAAATTTTATTTTCATAAATTCTTTTTATTATATTTCTATTGGGTCCGTAAATTCCAGCTATTCTAAATATATGAATTGGAAAATTCAAATCTTTACAGTAAGAAAGCCATTGATTTTCTGCAAGCAATCTATTTTTTCCTTTTTGAGTCGATGGAGAAGTTTTTGATTTTTCATCAACAAACTCTCCTCCATGATCACCATAAACATTAGTCGCCGATAAATAACCTATCCAATTAAATTTACTTTTATTTTTTAATAAATCTCGGTAATTAAGATAAAAAGAGTCTCCATTATCATCTGGAGGGACTGTAATTAAGAGATGTGTAAAATCATTATTTAATAAACATTCAGATATATTCGAATGATTAATTAGATCAATAAATTTATTACCATTTGCAATAACTTCTTTGTTTCTTGTATATCCAACAATTTTTGAAAAATTAGCATTAAATTGACTCACAAAATATTCAGCAGTATATCCAAACCCATATATAAATAATTTCCTCATATTAATTAGCTATAAATTTAATTATTATTTTTTACTATTTTAATATCTCACTTCAATATTATTTTATTATGATATGGAAATTGAATTTATCTCATTATTCTTAATTATAGTAATTTTATTTTTTCTTTTTCAAATATCTAAAGTAATGAAAAATGGTTTTGAGTCTATAAAATCAAGACAAGATTATATTGAAAACAAGATAGACGAACTTAAGTAAGCTCCCATTCATTAATCACATCTTTGTCCCTTTCTAAATGATAATAACTATTCTTTAATTTTTTAAATTTACTCTTGTCACATAATTGAAACAAAGACCAAACAGCCATAGCTCTTACAAGATTAGATTCATCAATTAAAAGGGGAATGATATCATCAACAAAATTATCGTCTCCCGAGTTACCGGCTGCAATAAGTACATTTCTTAAAAATCTATTTCTTCCAATACGCTTTATACTTGTGGTTGAAAATAATTTTCTAAAACCATCATCATCTAATTTTAAAAAACTTTTTAGTTTAGGTTTATCAAATTCTTTACGAGGAAAAAAATCTTTATTGTTTGTTTTTTTTGCATATTTATTCCAAGGACATACTGCTAAGCAGTCATCACATCCATAAACTCTATTTCCAATTTTTTTTCTAAATAATTCGGGAATATGAGATTTATGTTCTATTGTAAGATATGAAATGCATTTGCTTGCATTAATTTGATATGGACTTTCAATGGCATTAGTAGGACAAATATCAATACATCTTTGACAAGATCCACAGTGATCAATCATTTCATTATCACTCTTTAGATCGATATCTAAAAAAATTGAAGACAAAAATAACCAAGATCCAAATTCTTTTGAAACAATATTCGTATGCTTACCTTGCCAACCAATTCCTGCTTTCATAGCGAGTGGTTTTTCCATAATTGGAGCAGTATCAACAAAATACTTAACATCGCATTCATAGTTATCAACAATCCATCTTGATAGAGATTTTAATTTTTTTTTAATTGTCAGGTGATAATCTCTTCCTCTTGCATAAACTGATACAATGCCAATATCTTTTTCATTTAATAAAGATAAAGAATTTTCATGAAAATGATAATTGCTTGCTAAGACCAGTATTGATTTTGCTTCATTCCAAAGATTTTTTGGACTTGATCTAATCTCAGATCGATCTTCCATCCACCTCATTTCTCCATGATAATTTTTATTGAGAAAATTCTTTAATTCTTTTTTTTGATTTTGAGTATTTTTAATATTTAAAATCTTTGCTTCATCAAATCCAAAACGACTAGCGCTTTCAATTAAATTTTTTTCTTTGGATTTAGAACTTATTGAAGTTTCCTCTTCTTTAAATCTTCTCTTAAAGGATGTTCCAAGGTATGAATTATTTCTTTCGGACATATCTGTATAAATTTAAGCTTTTCAGTATCCCAATCATCTAGAATACGTTTTGCATGCTTACTACCTGTTTCATTATAATGTTTATCAATAAACTCCTTTAATACATTTTCCCAGTGCTTACTCTGTATTTTATCAAAAATAAGAGTCTCTTCATTTACTCTATGCTTAAATTTTTCATCATTATCATAAACAAAAGCCATTCCCCCTGTCATTCCAGCACCAAAATTATCTCCTGTAGGCCCTAAAATTATTATATTTCCTCCAGTCATGTATTCACATCCATTCGAACCACACCCTTCAACTACCGCTGTGGCACCTGAATTTCTTACAGCAAATCTCTCTCCCGCTTGTCCAGAGGCAAATAGAGAACCACTTGTTGATCCGTACATACATGTGTTGCCAATTATAGTATTTTCATTTGTATTAAGTCGACTATTTTTGTGTGGTCTAATAATAATCTTAGCACCAGATAAACTTTTACCAACATAATCATTTGCATCACCTTCTACTTTAATACTAAGTCCTTTTACTGCAAATGCACCTAAAGATTGTCCAGCAGAACCTTCTAAGTTAAGAGTTAATTGATCATCATTAATATTAGTATCTTTAAATTTATGATACATAACAGAAGATAATTTTGCACCGATTGTTCTATCAGTATTCTTCACTGAATAGTGAAGCTCTGTTTTTTGTCCAGTTTCAAAAAACTTTGTTGCATCAACAATAATTTTTTCATCAAGAGTTGATCCTGCATCATTAATACTTTTATGATTAAAGTATTCTACATCTGGATCCTTTTCAGCCTGAATTAAAATAGAATTTAAGTCTAAATCATCTAAATGAGAAGAGCCTCGTGAAATTTGATAGAGTAAATCTGTTCTTCCAATGATTTCATTCAGGCTAGCAAATCCAAGTTCAGCTAAAATTTCTCTCACTTCTTCAGCGATAAAGCTAAATAAATTAACAACTTTCTCTGCTGTTCCTGAGAATCTTTTTCTTAAATCATCGTCTTGAGTACAAACTCCAACAGGGCATGTATTGCTGTGACATTGGCGCACGAGTATGCAGCCCATTGCAACAAGAGATGTTGTTCCTAAATTAAATTCTTCAGCACCCATAAGTGCCGCCATCACCACATCTCTGCCTGTTTTTATGCCTCCATCTGTTCTCAAAGTTACATTTTGACGTAAACCATTTAATGTCAAAACTTGATTTACTTCTGTAAGTCCCATTTCCCAGGGAATGCCTGCATATTTGACACTCGTTTGTGGACTAGCTCCCGTTCCGCCATTATGACCAGAAATAAGAATCACATCAGCTTTTGCTTTTGCTACACCCGCTGCAATAGTTCCTATTCCTGATGAAGCAACGAGTTTTACGCAAACTTTTGCATTAGGGTTTATTTGTTTCAAATCAAAAATCAGTTGAGCTAAATCTTCAATTGAGTAGATATCATGGTGAGGTGGTGGTGAAATAAGAGTCACACCTAGCGTGCTATGTCTTAATTTGGCTATTTCTGCAGTAACTTTAAAACCTGGAAGTTGCCCTCCTTCACCAGGTTTTGCTCCCTGAGCAATTTTTATTTCTATTTCCTCGCAATTATTGAGATACTCAGCTGTCACTCCAAATCTTGCAGATGCTATTTGTTTAACTCTTGAATTTGCATTATCTCCATTTTTTCGAGTAATTGATCTTTCAATTGACTCTCCGCCTTCTCCACTACATGACGACCCGCCTATCCTGTTCATTGCAATTGCTAGAGTTTCATGGGCTTCTTTAGAAAGAGCTCCGTGAGACATACTTCCACTCCCAAATCTCTTTCTTATTGATGTAATAGACTCAACATCACCTAGAGATTTTTTTTCTTTAATTGATTTAAATTCTAATAAATCTCTGATGTTTATTGGTGAAAAATTTTTATGAGCTAGCGAATATTTTTTATACAAATCGTATGAGTCATTTGAGACAGCTGTTTGCAGTAAATGTATTAGTTTTCCATCATAAGCGTGAATTTCTTCTCCATATCTATATCTGTATATACCTCCTATAGGTAATGTATCTACCTCACCAGAGTACGCGTAAGAGTGAAGTTGACTGATCTTGAATTCAATTCCAGTTAAACCAATACCAGATATTCGGCTTTGCACACCAAGAAAATATTCATTGACCATTGAGCGACTTAAACCGACAGCTTCAAAATTAAATCCACCTCTGTAAGCAGATAGAACTGAAATACCTAATTTTGACATAATTTTTAAAAGACCCTGATCAACAGCTTTTTTATATCTCTGAACACATTCTTCATAACTTAATTTTTTAAACAGTCCTTTTTCATGTCTTTCTCTTATACACTCTTGAGCAAGATAAGGGTTTACAGTTGTTGCACCAACTCCAATCAGTACAGCAAAGTAATGGGTGTCAAGACATTCAGCTGACTGAGTATGAATTGAAACAAAAGACCTTATTCCTTTTCTGGTTAAAAAAGTGTGCACAGCGGCAGTTGCAAGAATTATCGGTACTGAAACTTTATCGCGATCAGTATTTATATCCGTTAATACTACATGCTGTTTTCCGCTAAGAACCGCTGCCTCAGCTTCGTTCTGAATTCTTTTGATTGTTTCCTTTAAAGAAATTCTTTTTAAATCAAATGAACAGTCTATTATTTTAGTAACTTCTTGACCAAACTTCATCATTTTTGCGAAAATACTATTAGTAATGATTGGGCTATCCATCACAAAAACATTATCTTGATATGAATTTGAGTCCAAAACGTCTCTTAAGTTGCCAAACCGTGTCTTTAAACTCATCCTTGACTGCTCTCTCAAGCTATCGATTGGAGGATTAGTAACTTGACTAAATTTTTGTCTAAAAAAATGAGATAAAGGTCTAAATTTATCTGACAATACCGCAATTGGCGTGTCATCTCCCATTGATCCAGTAGCTTCTTTTGCCTCAACAACCATTGGATGTAAGATCAACTCTAATTCTTCCATTGTATAACCTGCGGCAATTTTTCGTTGTCTCAATGATTTAAAATCAAAAAGCTTATTTTCTTTTTTTGATGTTATTCTCTTATCAATTCTAATGATCTTCTTAACAAATTCATGATATGGGTACTGATTAGCAAGCTTGTCTTTTAATTCAAAATTTTCATATAACTTTCCTTCTTTAAGGTTGACGCCTAACAGGTCACCTGGTCCCAACCTACCCTTGAAAATAATTTCTTCTTCACTAACTGGAACCATTCCAGCCTCAGACCCTGCTACAATTAAATTACTATTCGTAATACAATATCGCATCGGCCGTAATCCATTTCTATCCATACCTCCAATAACCCATTCACCATCATATGCTGCAATTGCTGCAGGGCCATCCCAAGGCTCAATAGTTCCATTTGCAAATTCATACATGTTGGAATGGGAAGATGGTAAAAGCTTACTTCTTTTGGACCATGCCTCTGGCATTAGTAATGTTTTTGTTAAAGGGGCCGACCTTCCTGCACGAACAAATAATTCAAAAGCTGCATCAAGCGCAGAGGAGTCTGAGCTTCCTCTTATGATTATAGGCTTGACTTGTTCACTATCCTCTCCAAATAACTCAGATGCAATCCTATTTTCGTGGCTACGCATCCAATTTGAATTTCCTGAAATAGTATTAATCTCACCATTGTGCGCTAAAGCTCTAAATGGTTGTGCGAGCGCCCAGCTAGGAAAAGTATTTGTTGAATATCGCTGATGGAAAATTGCAAATGAAGAAACAAAATTTTTATCCTGTAAGTCAGGATAAAATACCTCTAATTCTTCAGCTAAAAATAGCCCTTTGTATATTACGGATTTAAAGCTTAAAGAACATATATAAAAATCACTAATTTGGATTTTTAATATTCTTTTTTCTATTCGCCTTCTTATTAAAAAAAGTTCTTTATCTAGATCTTCTTTTTCACTTCTTTCTTTATTATTTACAAACATGACCTGCTCAATTTCTGGTCTTGTCATATTTGCTTTTTTACCGATCACACTAGTGTCAACAGGTACTTGTCTCCATCCATATATAAAATAACCATGATCAATCAGCTCTGATTCGACAATTGTTCTACACTTTTCAAGGGCTGAATAATCATTACGGGGAAGGAAAATCATTCCCATTCCTAAATCTCCCTGCATCATTTCATGGCCAGTTTTTTTTATCTCTTCCTCAAAAAAAGCTTTAGGAATTTCTATGTGTATACCAGCGCCGTCTCCTGTTTTGCCATCAGCATCAATTGCGCCGCGATGCCATACAGCCTTGAGTGCTTCAATCCCACTTGTCACAACACGTCTGTTGGGTTTTCCATCTATTGAAGCAATAAAACCAACACCACAAGCATCATGTTCTTGCATCGAATCATATAGATTTGCATCAATCAGCTTTTGCTTATTCTTATTATATCGGTCTAACCAACCCATTAAGAAGCCTTTACAATTTGATGTTTTTTTGCTTCTACATAGCTATGTATTGACTCAGCAGCATCTCTACCATCTCTAATACCCCACACAACTAATGATGCCCCTCTTGCAATATCACCAGCAGCAAACACACCATCTAGCTCAGTCATTAGAGTATTAAAAGATGTTTTAATGGTACCCCACTTCGTTACAGGAAGTTCTTTTTCATTAAACAGTTTTGGTAAATCTTCTGGATCAAATCCTAAGGCTTCAATGACGATATCAGCTTTTAGGCTAAATTCTGAATTTTCAATCTCAATGGGCACCTGTCTTCCTGAACCATCGGGTTCACTCAATTTTGTTTTTGCACATATAACTTCTTTGATTTTACTATCTCCATGAAATGACTTAGGGATAGATTGCCATATAAACTCTACACCTTCTTCCTCGGCATTTAAAACTTCCCGAGTTGAACCAGGCATATTTTCTCTATCTCTTCGATATAAACATTTGACTGATTTTGCATTTTGACGAACACTTGTCCGAACACAGTCCATCGCAGTGTCACCACCACCAATAACGATAACATCCTTACCCTCAGCATTTAAAGTACCATCATCAAATAGCTCGACTTTATCACCAAGACCTTTTTTATTAGAAGCAGTTAGAAAATCTAAAGCTGGATGTATGTTGGGATAATTAGTTTTAACGTCAAGCTTTCGGGGTTTATAAACACCTGTAGCAATCAAAATAGCTTCGTGTTTTTTTCTAATTTCTTGAAAAGAAATATCTTTACCAATATTTACATTTAAATGAAATTTAATACCTGAGTCTTCTAAATATTTAATTCTTCTTTCAACAATATTTTTTTCTAATTTGAAATTTGGAATACCATAAATAAGCAGGCCCCCTGCACGATCATAACGATCATATATATAAATTTCATATCCTTTTTTTCTAAGTTCATCTGCGGCTGCCAATCCAGCTGGCCCCGAACCAATTATTCCTATGCTTTCATTTCGCTTCTGATGCTGCTCAAGTTGTATTGGTTTAATCCAGTTATTTTCAAATGCGTTATCTGTTAAATACTTTTCAATTGATCCTATCGTAACTGAACCATGGCCGCTTTGCTCAATAACACAATTACCTTCGCATAAACGATCTTGAGGACAAATCCTTCCAGTAATCTCAGGCAAATTATTTGTACTTGCTGATAATTGATATGCTTCTTCTAATCGATCTTCAGCTGTAAGTTTTAGCCAGTCAGGAATATGGTTATGGAGAGGACAGTGAACTGTGCAGTATGGAACTCCACACTGAGAACATCTACTTGATTGTTCCTCGGCCTTATCCTTTACATACCCCTTATATATTTCATTAAAATTAGTCTTACGGTCTTTAGACTCAAATTTCTCTGGGTAGTTTTGATGTAAGTCTGTAAATTTAAGCATAGTATAATTTTATGTCATATAATATGACTTATTTTTTATAATTAATCTTAATTTAATTTTTTTATAGACTATTACGGATTCTAATAAAGTGATAACATATGACCTATATATGTATTTTAACCAACTTTTATTTGGCAAACTGGCAATAACATTCTATTTTTCATTAAATTTATGTATTTTTTTCCAGTTATCCTGTTAGCAGTTATTCAAGGAATTACAGAGTTTTTACCAGTAAGCTCTTCAGCTCACTTAATAATTGCCTCAGATTTCATCGAATTTACATATAAAAACATTGCTCTCGATGTCAGCCTTCATTTAGGGACTCTGCTTGCAGTTATAGTTTACTTTAGATCAGATATTTTATTAATAATGAGTGGGATAATTGATTCTCAGAGTAAAGGAAGAAATACTGCTATTCAAATATTTATTGCTACTGTTCCTATCGTAATCTTTGGAGGTCTCGCTTTCATGACGGGGTTAGTTGACTATTTCAGAAATATTCAAGTTATTGCACTTTCAACAATTATTTTTGGAGTTGTTCTTTATTACGCTGATATTCAAAATGATAAAAAAACTAAAACTATTTATGAGCTTAAAATTGAAGAAAGTTTTATTATTGGAATTTTTCAAGTTCTAGCAATAATTCCAGGAACATCAAGATCAGGAATTGTTTATAGTGGTGGCAGGTTCTTAAATATATCCCGAGTTGAAGCCCTAAGATTTGCTATGCTACTTTCAATACCTACTATTTTACTATCTGCATTCATTCCAACCTACAAATTTATAAAAAGTCCATCTTCTGAGGTTTTACTAATGGGCACTGTTGGACTTATTGTTTCATTTGCAACTGCTTATCTTTCAATTAGTCTGCTTATGAATTGGGTTAGAAACTTTTCGATGGTACCATTTGTAATTTATAGGATTTTTTTGGGAAGTGTTCTTTTAGTATATTCGATTGTCTAATTTGTTACTTCAAATAGGTAGGCACTATAACCTTGGCTGACTGAGCACTAATATTTAATGATGCTAATGTATTAGATTTCTCATTCACTACATTATCAAATTTTAGTATTTTTACTAAGTCTCTGGTAATTATTGGGTCAGGTAGTAACTGAGCAAATGTTGCTATAAGTTTTGCTGCCACAGTTGGCGCGGGAATTAAAAGTCTTTTTATCTCTAAGGTTTTTAATATTAGCTCATAAACTTCTTTCATTGACATAATATCTGGCCCACCAAATTCATAAATTTTACCCTGATCATCTTTAGAATTTAAAAGTCTAATTATTCCATCAATTAGATCTTTCACATATACAGGCTGAAACTTATTATTTCCTCCTCCAAACATTGGCACGATAGGAGATAATTTTACAATTTTAGATTGTACTGAAAAAAATCCATCATCAGGTCCAAATACAATTGATGGTCTAACTATTTTTGCTTTTGGAAAATTTTCTAATAAAACTTTTTCTCCCTGTCCTTTAGTTGATTGATATTTTGAGTCACTATTTGTATCAGCTCCAATTGATGAAACATGCAGTAACTCATCAACCTCATACTTACTAGAAAGCTCAGCAATATTCTTTATACCAGTTACATGACTATCAAAGTAAGACTCTCCTCCAGATTCATGGAGAACACCCACAAGATTTATAATTATGTCAGAATTTTCTATGTATTTCTCAATTGTTTGTGGCCTAACAATATTTCCATAACAAATATCAAGATTACTTGAACTGCCCATAGGTCCTAATTTACCTTGTAAATATGGATTTCTTGATACTGCACGAACAACATTTCCTGTTTCCAGCAATTGATAAATTAAGTTTTTACCTATAAAACCTGTCCCAAAGACTGTTATTACTTTATTTTTCATAATTAATTAGTATGAATAAATATACATTTTTGTTTTAAATTTAAATAGGATAATTTCATTACAATGCAAACACATTTATATAAAAATGATCTGGATGATGGAATTGTTTTTAAGGGAAATGTTGCAATAGATACTGAGGCAATGGGATTAGACCCAGCACGTGATCGTTTGTGTTTGATACAAATCTTTGATGGTGAAACTGATTGTCACATGGTTCAGTTTGAAAATTCAAATACTGACTCTCCAAACTTAATTAAATTATTAAATGATGAGAAAATTGAAAAGATTTTTCATTATGCACGATTTGACATGGCTGCTCTAAAACATGCTCTGAAAATAGATGTCAAAAATGTATACTGCACAAAGATCGCAAGTAAAATTGCAAGAACCTACACCAATAATCATGGTTTAAAAGATTTATGCAAAGAATTACTCGGAGTTGAGATCTCAAAGAAGCAACAGAGTAGTGACTGGGGAAACTCAAATTTATCCAAAGAGCAAATTGCTTATGCGGCTAACGATGTAATATATCTTCACCAAATTAAAGATAGATTAGATGAAATGCTAATTCGAGAAAATAGGCAACTATTAGTTGATGCCTGTCTATCATTTTTACCAACAAGAGTAGATTTGGATCTTAGAGGATGGGAAAATGATATTTTCTCACATTCATCATAAAAATATGAAATCATCTTCCGCAATTATTAAATCTGCCCTCGATGTTTTAAACGTAGAAATAAGTGGAGTAAAATTAGTCAAAAGAACTTTTGATAGTAATTTTGTTGCTGCAATAAAAGAATTATCTAAAACTAAAGGTCGAGTGATAATTACTGGTATCGGAAAATCTGGTCATATAGCAAATAAAATAGCAAGCACAATGAGCTCTACTGGAACTGCAGCTCAATTCTGTCATTCTAACGAAATGTCTCATGGTGATTTAGGCATTCTATCCAGTAAGGATATATTAATTATAATTTCTAATTCAGGAAATAGCTCAGAACTTAAGGATGCTATTTCATTTTCAAAAAAAAATAAGATTAAAACGATTGGAATTTCTTCAAATATCAAAAGTGAATTGATGCAATCTGTTCATTACCCTCTCTTACTCCCTATAGCTAAGGAGGCTTGTGCCGTTGGTAAAGCGCCAACTACCTCAACAACAATGACACTTGTGCTGGGTGATGCAATTTGCGTAGCTCTAATGAAATTAAAAAAATTTAAAATTGAAGATTATAAAAAAATACATCCAGGTGGAACACTAGGTCTGAGTCTTATGAAAGTAAAAGATATCATGCACACTAAAAGCAAACTTCCACTTGTAAATGAAAATATAAAAATGAAAAATGTAATCATAGAAATGACCAAAAAATCTTTTGGGCACGTAGGAGTGATTGATAAAGGGAAGAAAATTGTTGGTATAATCACAGATGGTGATTTGAGAAGGGGTTTAAATGCTAGATTCCTTGATAAACAGGCAAGAGATATAATGACAAAAAATCCAAAAATAATTTTAGATGAAATGCCATTATTGGATGCTTTATCTATTATGACTAAAAATAAAATTACTTGTTTATTTATATCAAAAAATAAATCTACTAAAAAACCTATAGGTATAATTCATATCCATGACTGCTTACGATTGATACAGAATTAATTATGATTTTTAAGAAAAAAAAAATTATTTTACATTTACTCATTATATTTTTACTTTTTTTTGGATTTAAATCTAATGGAGAAGAAGTTCAGAATACCATAGAAATTAAGAACCCAATTTTTACCACCAAAAGTATCGATGGGAGTCCTTATGAAATAAAAGCTAAAAAGGGGCTCCAAAGAGAAAATTTTTTAGATCTTTTTGTTATTGAGGCTAAATTAAAAACAAATAAAGATATTTGGATCTACCTAAATGCAGATAAAGGTACATTTAATCAATCAAGTGGCGAGATATTTCTTGAGAATAATATTGAAATATATACAGAGGCTGACGAAAAAATTTTTGCTGAAATAGCTAGTGTGAGTACAAATGGCAAGATCATTACTCTTAAGAAGAATGTAAGATATCAGGACTCAAATATATTTATATCAGCCGATGAATCCATAATAGACGATGAGTTTTCAAACATCACATATTATGGAAATGTTAAGAGCAAGATTTTAAAAAAAAAATCGTATGAATAAATTTTTTCTTTTTATTTTCATATCTTTAATTTCATTTTTAAAGATTTCATACACAGACGAAATATTGATTGAATCTGAGGAATTAATCATTACTAATGAACCCTTAACAACTACTTTTGTTGGCAATGTTTATGCTTTTGATGATGAAATAAAACTTTGGTCTGATAAAATATTAATCTTATATACAGAAATAGAAAATCAAATTGATCAAATTAAAAGTTTTGGTAACACTAAATTAGTGAGAGAGAATCAAGAAATCATATCAGAAAATATAACATATTTTGTAATCGATAAAAAAATCTATGCAAAAGGAGATATTACTTTAACTCAAGGTGAAAATATCATGAAGGGAAATGAATTAAATGTGGATTTGGTAGATTCTACAAGTATAATGAAAAGTAGCAAAAATAATAAGGTAACAGTCAAAATCAATAATAATGAGTGAAAATAAAAATAAACCTGAACTTGCTACATCAAATACTGGTTTAAAAATAAAAAATATCAGAAAATCTCTTTCAAAAAAAACTATCGTTCGCGATGTTTCAATTAATGTCGAACGTGGTAAGGCGATTGGTCTTCTTGGGCAAAATGGTGCAGGTAAAACAACGACATTTTATATGACTATGGGATTGATTAACCCAGATGGAGGAGAAATATATTTAGATGATAGCAATATTACTTCACTTCCAATGTATAAGCGTGCACGCCTTGGGCTCGGCTATTTACCTCAACAACCAAGTATATTTAGAGGTCTATCTGTAGAAGATAATATTTTTTCAATTCTTGAAACACAAAAAAATTCTTCAGATCAAATTAAAAATATTTTGGAAGAACTTCTTACTGAGTTTTCTCTTACTCATCTACGCCGAGCAATGCCTTATAATTTAAGTGGAGGAGAAAGAAGAAGAACAGAAATTGCAAGATGCTTAGCATCAAATCCAAAAATTATTTTAATGGATGAGCCCTTCGCAGGCGTGGATCCTATAGGAATTAATGATATTAAAGAATTAATCAAACATCTTACTGATAGAAATATTGGTGTGCTTATAACAGACCACCAATCACGTGAAGTTCTGGATACGTGCGAGTATTCTTACATAATGCATGCTGGTGAAATTATTTCAGAAGGAACGAGTGATCATATCATAAGTGATCAAGATGCAAGAAAATTTTATTTAGGTCAAAGTTTCAAAGTTTAATGGTGGAGCTAGTCGGGATCGAACCGACGACCTCATCACTGCCAGCGATGCGCTCTCCCAGCTGAGCTATAGCCCCAACTTGAAATGAAATTATTTTTCTTCTAGTGATACTTCGTCTTCATTGTTGATGTCAAGGCCATCTAACTCAGGATCAATATCATTTACATCTGCATCGTCTAAACTTATAGTATCTTCTTCGTCATCCATTGCGATTTCTGCATCCGCGTCATCTTCAAGCATAGATTCTGAGGCGTCACTTCCAATTAAATTATCATCAACAGTAGACTCTAAATCATCTTCATAAACCTTTTTCGCCGCCGAACTAGTAACAGGAATAATTTCATTTTCAATAGAATGGCCGCAATTTGGACATGGAAGTGGATATTTTCTATTCAAGTCGTAAAATTTTGTTTCGCACTCTGGGCATACTATTTTTTTACCCCATTCTGGTTTAGACATTTGATGACTTTCTATATAATAGTTGGTTATGAATATGGTGATATTGTATAATATAATTAAAACATACCTCAAGATATAAAATTGAAAAAACAAACAAAATATAAGCTAAAAGGCTCCTTACAAATATCAGGGGATAAGTCAATATCACATAGATCGCTTATTTTATCATCTATGGCTCTTGGAAAAGCAAAAATTACAAACCTTTTAGAATCAGATGATACTCTCAGTACAATAAAAATACTTAAAGCCCTAAGCATTCAGATAAAGAAGGTTAAAGAGGATTGGATCGTGATTGGTAATGGTACAAATGGATACATTCAACCATCTGAGGCACTTGATTGTGGAAATTCAGGAACAACTGCAAGACTAATGCTTGGAGCCGTAAGTACGAATCCAATTTTCTGTACTTTTATTGGAGATAAATCTCTAAGTAAAAGGCCTATGACAAGGGTTACAAGTTTTCTAAATACAGTTGGCGCTGAAACTATATTGACGAATAAAGATTATTTTCCAATGACCATTAATGGTACGGAAGATCCTTTGCCACTTCATCACAGAATTACAAAAGCGTCAGCACAAATCAAAACAGCGTTAATACTTGCTGCTTTAAATATAATGGGCAGAACATCAATAATAGAAACTAGAAAAACTAGAGATCATACTGAAATTTTATTAAAGTATCTAAAAGTAAAGTTTAAAGTAATTAAGCAAAAAGATAATGCTACTAAATTGGTCTTTAATGGACCATACGAGATAGAGGCAAAAAATATTTTTGTTGCAGGAGATCCTTCCTCTGCAGCATTTTTCATTGTTGCTGCACTTATAGTTCCAAATTCAAATATTATTTTGAAAAATGTTTGCTTAAATAAAACAAGAATAGAGTACATCAGTATTCTAAAAAAAATGGGTGCTAAGATAAAAGTTGAAAAAGGAAAAACAAGATCGGGTGAATTAATTGGCTCAATTCAAGTTAAATATAGTAAATTGAAAGCTGTCAATATTTCAAAAAAACTATCTCCATATTTAATCGATGAATATCCAATACTCTCAATTGCTGCATCAGTTGCAAAAGGAACTACGAAAATGAATGGTCTTGAAGAATTAAGATATAAAGAAAGTGATCGCATAAAAAGTATTTACGAAAACCTTAAAAAACTAAAAATTAATTGTTCAGTAAAAAAAGATGATATTTCTATAACTGGATCAACCATTAATCCAAATGGTGGTATAAAGATAAAAACTTTTGGAGATCATCGTATTGCGATGTCTTTTAAGATTATGAGTTTAATATGTGATCAGCAATTAAGTTTCGATGACCTTGAATGTATTAATATAAGTTATCCAGATTTTAATAAACACTTAAACTCATTAAAAGTAGAAAATGGTTTGTAGTGTAATTGCAATAGATGGTCCCGCAGGTGTGGGCAAGACAACAATTGCAAAAAAATTATCTAAAAAAATGAATGCTCCTGTTTTGTTTAGCGGTCAACTTTATCGAGCTGTAGCCTATGAAATGATTAAGAATAAAATAAACGTATCTCAAGAAAATAAGATTATCCAGATTGCTAAAAAATTAGATATTAGCATTTATAGTGAAAGAGCTCTGTACACAGCAAAGATAGATTTAATTTCATCAAAAATTTCATCAAATAAATTGCTCAGAAAAACTCTCATAAACTATCAGAGAAGATTTCCAAAAATCCAAAAAAAAAGAATTAAGTATGTAATCATTGAAGGAAGAGATATTGGAACTGTCATTTTTCCAAAAGCAAAAGTGAAGTTTTTTATGTGGGCTTCCTCAAAAATTAGGGCAAAAAGAAGATATGACCAGGTCAAAAAAACAAGTAAAAAAGCCAAATTGTCATCAATCCACAAAGAAATTGATAGACGTGACCTAAGAGATATGACCAGGAAGGTTGCTCCGATGATACCAGCCGCAGATTCCTACTTGATTGACAATACTAATTACGATATACCCCAAACGTTTAATGCAATACTTAAGATTTTAAACGAAAAGAATTAAAACTATTTATGAATCAAACTGCTGACACAAACCCTAGTTCATCCGAATTCGACCAGCTCCTATCTGAATCACTATCGTCATCAAATCTTAAAGAAGGTTCTATAATCAAGGGTATCATCTCTGAAATTGAAGATGATGCAGTTGTAGTCGATGTGGGTGGAAAAACAGAAGGTCGTATTCCAAAAAGAGAATTTATTTTTTTAAAAGATAAAAAAGAACTTGAAGTTGGCGATGAGATTGATGTTTATTTAGATAAAATCGAAAACCATAACGGGGAATGTATTCTCTCTAGAAGTAAAGCTAAGAATAGAGAAATTTGGGGTGAGATTGAAAAATCATTTGAAGCAGGAGAGCTTGTAGAAGGCGTTATTACCGGGAAAGTTAAAGGTGGATTATCATGTGAAATTGGTATTACCGCATTCCTACCTGGATCACAAATTGATACTCGACCAATTAGAGACATTTCTCACCTTCTAAATGTACCTCAAAAATTTAAAATACTTAAGATGGATGCTAAGCGCAACAATATCGTAGTTAGCAGACGAAGCGTCCTAGAAGAACTTCATAAAGAAACTCGTGAAGAACGTTTCTCTCAAATGGCTCTTGGAGATGTTGTTGATGGAACGGTTAAAGCAATTACTGATTATGGAGCATTCATTGACCTTGGTGGCTATGATTCACTATTGCATAGTTCTGATATTACATACAAAAGGATTGGTCACCCAAGTGAAGTATTAAAAATTAGTCAACAAGTAAAAGTGAAAATTATTAAAGTTGACCCTGAGAAAAACCGTGTATCAGTTGGCATGAAGCAACTTGAGAGTGATCCTTGGGAAACAGTTAAAGACCAATTTAAAGTTGATGATCAAGTAACAGGAATTGTAACCAACGTAACAGATTATGGAATTTTTATTGAAATTCAAAATGGTGTAGAAGGGCTATGCCATAAAGATATGTTAACATGGAGTCAAAAACAAAATTCAAAGCCTGGAAACTTATTTGCTCGTTCACAATCAGTTGAATGTAAGATTCTTGAAATAGATTATGAGAAAAAGAGATTAAGCTTAGGAATTAAGCAATTGACTGATAATCCATGGATTAAGTTTAATGATGCGAATCCAATTGGTACGATTGTTGATACTGAAATCACTGCTATTAAAGATGGAATTATTTTCTGTGGCCTCGAAGATGAGATTGATGGAGCTATTTTTGCAAAAGATCTTTCTTGGGAACTATCTGGAAATGATGCAAAAGAAGAAGTAAAAAAATATAACCTTGGCGATAAAATAAAAGCCAAAATTATCTCAAATGAAAATGAAAAAGTTGCATTATCAATACGTGAGCTGGATAGCAACCCATTTGACGAACTAAAAGATAAGAAAAAAGGAGATATTGTAACTTGTACTGTAATTGATACAGACTCTTATGGAGTTAAAGTTGCTATTAGTGAAAATGGACCAAAAGTGGTAATTAAAAAGAACGATCTTGCTATTCAAAAAGGCGATGCTCGTCCAGAGCGTTGGGCTAAAAATGATAAGCTTGATGCAATGATAACACAAATAGATGCATCAAGTCTGAAAATTGCTCTATCAATAAGAGCTCTAGAAGAACAAAATGAAGCTGAAGCTATGGAAAAATATGGAAGTAAAGATTCAGGTGCATCTCTGGGAGATATCCTTGGAAAAGCGATCAGTGACAAGAAATCTGAAGAATAAAATCAGTTAAATCATATATTTACATTAAATTTTATTTTGCCTATAATTTAGGTATGAGTTTAATAAAATCACAATTAATCCAAAACATTACAGAAGCAAACCCTCATTTATTCGTGAGAGATGTCGAACGTATTGTAAATACAATATTTAATGAGATTACAAATTCGTTAGCAGAGGGCAAACGGGTCGAGCTCAGAGGTTTTGGAGCTTTTAGTGTTCAACATAGAAAATCTAGAGTTGGTCGTAATCCAAGAACGGGCGCAGCAGTAGAAGTTGAGGAAAAATTCATTCCTCGATTTAAGACTGGAAAAGAATTGCGAGTAAAATTGAATTCTAAAAATAATGCATCACAACCTGAACAAAACGAAGAATAACCAAGTCTTCTCACTAGATAAATTTTGAGTAATAATCCTATTTTCTGTGCAATCGACACAAGTGATATTAATAAAGCTAAAGAGTTAGCGGTCAGTATTAAGCCATATGTTGGCGGAATAAAGCTTGGCCTAGAATTTTTTACTTCATGTGGAATATCAGGAATTAAACAAATAAAGGATTTAGGATTACCACTATTTATCGATTTAAAATTATATGACATTCCAAATACTGTAACCTCAGCTTTAAAAAATATTTTAGAAATTAATCCAATGTTCACCACTATACATTGTACTGGTGGAAGAAAAATGATGACTGAATGTATGAGTTTAAAAAAAGAGATGAACAGTACAACAAACATTATTGGTGTCACCATGTTAACGAGCTTTGATGATCAAGAAATTAATGAGATTGGATTTAGAGACTCTGTCCTAGACTCTATAAATAAACTTGCGGGACTAGCTAATGATTGTGGTCTGGATGGATTAGTTTGTAGTCCACTTGAAGCAAAGGAGATTAAAAGTAATTTTCCTGAGCTTAAATTAATTGTACCTGGAATTCGAAGATCTTCGGATGAAAGCAATGATCAAAAAAGAGTATTATCCGCAAATGAAGCAATCATTAATGGTGCAGATATTTTAGTTATTGGTAGGCCAATAACAGAGTCTGCTGATCCAGCAAAAGCAGCTGAAGAATTATCAAATGAAATTCAATGATAAATTCTCAGATCAAGATTTGTGGCATAACCTCTATTACTGACGCAAATTCTGCAATAAGTTTTGGCGCTGATTATTTAGGGTTTATTTTCTATCCTAAATCCAAGCGTTATATTTCTTATGATAGCTGTAAGGAAATAATTGATGTTATAAAAGACAAGATTAGAACCGTTGCTGTGACCGTTGACCCTTCAGATAACGATATTTTAGAAATTAATAAATTGGGTGTTGATTATATTCAACTCCATGGAAATGAATCAGTTGAGCGCGTCACTGAAATTAAAACTAGATGTACCTCTCCAATAATCAAGGCATTTGGAATAAATACTATTGATGATTTAGAACAAACAACTAATTATCGTGACCTATCAGAATTTTTCTTGTTTGATTACAAACCTAGTTCATCTGAAATGCCAGGAGGTAATGCTAAGCAATTTGATTGGTCAATCATTGATAAATCTCTAATTAATAAGCAATTCTTCCTATCTGGCGGGTTAACTTTGGACAACATTGAGAAGGCTGTAAATACAGGAATTACTAATTTTTTTGATGTTTCAAGTGGAGTTGAATCAAATCCTGGAGTAAAAGATACTGAAAAATTAAAGAAGTTTATAAATTTAATTAAGCATTAGATATGATTGAATTACAAAAAGGCATACCTCTAATCGACCAGCATGATGAGCATGGATATTGGGGAGGAAAATTTGGTGGAAGTCAAATAGCCGAGTCTTTAAATTATCCTATAGAAGAACTAACGCGAGAATTTGAGAAATTAAGGCATGATGAAAAATTCATCGCTGAAAGAGATCATTATTTTAAAAACTTTGTAGGAGCTCCGACACCATTTATTAAATTAAACAATTTAACAAAACATCTTGGAGGAGCTCAAATCTATTGCAAACTTGTTTCTAAAGCTACAGGTGGGGCACACAAGGCATACAATGCAGTTGTTCATGCACTCATAGCAAAACACTTAGGAAAAACTTTTATCGGTGGTGACACGGGTGCAGGTTATGCTGGAAAAATGCTTAGTATGGTATCTGCGCACTTTGGATTGAAAGCGAAAATATTTATGGGTGCAAAAGATATTGAACGACAACAAATCAACGTCTTTTCAATGCGATCTTATGGAGCGGAGGTTGTTCCGGTAATATCTGGCTCTCAGACATTGGTTAATGCAGTATCAGAGTGTATGCGCTGGTGGACTGCTGAAAATGAAACTGCACACATGTGTGTTGGTAGCACCGTTGGTCCTACAATTTTTGTAAAAATTTGTGCATGGTCAACAGCTCAAATATCTAGAGAGATGAAAAAACAAGTTATTGATGAGTTTGGTGAGATACCAAAAGATATGAAGCTTATCAATTGTGTTGGAGGAGGAAGTTCAGCTGCAGGTTTCTGGAATGAATGGATAGATCATAACAATGTTGAACTAATAGGTGTAGAAGCGGGAGGGCCAGAAGGCTCAAAGAAACATGCGGCACCATTAACGAACAGCAGTAAACTTGGGGTGCTTCATGGTTCCATTCAATACGTAATACAAGATAGTGATGGAGAAATAGAAGAAACTGAATCGATTAGTGCGGGACTCGATTATCCAGGTGTCTCACCTCTTCATTGCTTCTTAAAAGAAACTGGAAGGGCTCGTTACACATCTGCAACTGATGAAGAAGCCATAGAAGCATTCAAACTTGTATCAAAGCTTGAAGGTTTTGTAAGTCCGTCATTGGAACCAGCTCATGCATTTGCAGAAGCAATAAAAATTGCACCAAAGTTAAGTAAAGACACTGTTATATGTGTTGATTCTTGTGGAGATTCTGCAAAAGATGCACAGATAATTGCTCAACGCTTAGGGTATAAACTGTGAGTTCTGATACTTTAAAGCAAAAGTTTTCTGAATTAAAAAAAGAAGGTCTCCCTGCTCTATTAACCTATACTGTAGGCGGCGATCCATCAAAAGATGTCTCTTTAGAAATATTTAAATCAATAGCAGAATCTGGTGCAGATATTATCGAGTGTGGGCTTGGACATTCTGCAAATATAGGTGATGGAGCGGCAATTCAAGATAGTACATATCGAGCATTGTCTAATGGAATTCAAACTGATGATGTATTTTCTATTATAAAATCTTTTAAAGATGAGTACTCACAAGATGTCATAATTATGACTTATCAAAATAAGATCATGTCTTGTGGAGAGAAAAATTTTATTGAAAAATGTGTTGCCAGTCATGTATCTGGAATCATATGCGTTGATTATCCATGGCCAACAAATATGAGTTTTGCAGATGAATGCAAAAAAAATAATATTACATTTATACAACTATTATCACCCACAACCTCTGAAGAACGCCTAAAGCTTATTTTAAATGATAGTCACGATGTCTGCTATTATATTTCACAACTATCAACGACTGGATCAAAACTAAAAGTTTCATCAGATGAAATACTTAACAAATTTAACTTAATGAAATCAATGGCACCTGAAAAAAATTTTATAATTGGATTTGGGATTACACTTGATACCATTCAATCAATAAAAGATGTTGATGCAATCGTTGTAGGATCTGCTCTTTGTAAAGAAATTTCACGTTCAGTTAATGAAAGTCAGAATCCTGCCACAAATATTGGTAATATAGTCAAACAATTGAAAGAAAAATTAATGGCATGAATTGGATTTTAAATAAAATTAAAAAGATTCTTCCAGGTAAGAAAAAAAGCTTAGATATTCCTGATAATGCTTGGCAAAAATGCAAAATATGCATGACAATGCTTTATGCTGATGAGCTTGAAAAAACTTCTTATGTCTGCCCTAATTGCGATAATCACTTACAAATACATCCAAAGCTGAGACTTAAAAACTTATTTGATGACGGACAATACGAAGAAATAAAATACCCTTCAAACTTTTCTGATCCGTTGAATTTTAAAGACTCAAAAACCTACAGAGAACGCTTTAACCAAGCTCAAGAAAAGACCGGTATGGATGACGCATTTCTCATAGGATCGGGGAAAATCAAGGGAATTCCAACTACTATTGCGGCAATGTCATTCGGATTCATGGGTGGATCAGTTGGACCAGCTGGTGCTGAAGCCATGGTGAAGGCGGCGGAACATAGCGTAACATTTAACACACCACTTGTTGTGTTCACATGCTCTGGTGGCATGAGAATGCAGACTAACCAATTTAGTCTTCAAGCAATTCCAAAAACATTAATTGCCGTTGATATGGTGAAAGATGCAAAGCTTCCGTACATCGTTGTTTTAACTGACCCAACTAGTGGTGGTGTTTCAGCGTCATTTGGTATGGTTGGAGATGTTACAATTGCTGAACCAAATGCATCCATAATGTTTGCAGGTGCATCTGTAACCAAAAATACAACAGGTGAAACAATGCCTGAAGATGTTCAAAAAGCAGAATATTTATTAGAACATGGATTTGTAGATCAAATTGTACATCGAAGAGATATACGAGATAGCTTGGCTCAGATCATGTCGATACTTCTTAAGCGAGCAGCATAATTGACCATCAGTGACGACAGCGTTAATGCGCTCTTAGACTCTCTATTAGAGCTGCACCCTAAAAAGATAGATCTATCTCTTGATCGATCATTTACCCTACTCAATAAACTTGGAAACCCTCAAGATAAAATTGAAAATATTATCCATTTCGCAGGAACCAATGGTAAGTTTTCAACTCTTAATTTTGTGAAAGAAATATTAAAGTACAATCAAAAATCAATTAATGCTTACATATCTCCTCACTTAGTAAAATTTAATGAACGCTTTGAAATACAAGATCAAATTATTTCAAATGAAACTCTTCATCAAACCCTATCAGATGTGAAGGATGCAAATAATTTGGACCCTATTACTTTTTTTGAAATTACCTCTGCAGGATTCTTTAAACTAGCGGCTGAATACTCATCTGATTACACACTGCTTGAAACGGGTCTAGGCGGACGGCTTGATTCAAGTAATGTGATGACACCTTTAATATCTGTCATAGCCTCAATCTCTCATGACCATCATGATTTTTTAGGCGACACCATTGAGAAAATAGCAGCTGAGAAAGCAGGGATTATCAAGAAAAATGTTCCGGTTGTTATTGGCTATCAACCATTTAATGAGGCAAGAAGAGTTTTACTTGAGTACGCTGAATCAATCGAAGCACCAACAATTATGTATGATCAACATTATACAATGAACAAAGATGGAGATCATTTAGTTTACGAGGATGAAAAGCATAAAATTAGATTTGAAAACTTAAGCCATCAGGGTGAATTTCAAATTAAAAATTTAGGTCTTGCCATGGCAACTTGTTTTCAACTTGAAGATATTAATGTTTATTCTTTTCTTGAAAACAACTTACATCAAAGAGTATATTTTCCTGGTCGCTTTGAAAAATTAGAAAATAATACTTTAAATAACCTTATTTCTGATCAAAATGAATTGTATCTAGATGGCTCTCACAACCTAGATGCCGCAGCCAACATCAATGAAGCTCTTCGCTCTTTAACTGAGAAAAAGCTTTGCATTGTTATCGGAATGTTGAATACAAAAAATCCTGCAGAATACATCCAACAATTCTCTGATATAGAAAGCATTCATACAATCAGCATACCTGGTGAAGAAAATACTTTAGACTCATTAACGCTTAAGAATATGGTCCAAGACCAATGTCAAAATACTTATGCCAGTGAGAATATCGAAAGTGCAGTACAGGACATAGCATATAAAAATCCAGATGCACGGATCCTAATCTGCGGTTCGCTGTATTTAGCGGGACAAGTCTTAAAAGATAATTAAGCTATTGAATCTTCAATCCACTCAACAATAGCTGGCTTTGAAACAGCGCCAACCTTTTGAGCAGCAGCTTCACCATTTTTAAATACAAGCATAGTTGGTATTCCTCTTACACCGTATTTCGTTGGGCTCACTGGATTCTCATCAATATTGATTTTAGCTACAGTAATCTTATCTTTCATTTCATCAGAGATCTCTTCAAGAGATGGTCCAATTTGTTTACATGGTCCACACCAAGGTGCCCAGAAATCTAGAACAACTGGTTTGTCTGATTTTAATACTTCTTCTTCAAAAGTTGCGTCTGTTACATTTATTGTAGCCATATTGATTCACCCTCCTTAGGTGCCTTAAATGTATGTATTACGAATAAAAAGTCAAGTTATAAACCCTAGTCATAAACAAATAACTTACTGAATTTACTTAATTTTTTTTATTTTTGTGTCTAAATTTTCATTATTTTCGGGGAGCCTTTTATCTGGTGTTAGACCGCCTAACTTGATCATTTTTTCGACTCGGGACACCAAGCTTCCTTTGCCATCTCTTAATCGAGACTTTGCCGTCTCCACTGAGTTCATTGACTTTCGAAGCTCGAGTCCAGCTGAGTCAAATGCACTGTAGACCTTTTCGACCTGACTGTAGATTTCAAGAGCTGTGTTTGCAATCTGATCTGCATTCTTATTTCTCTCATTAATCGACCACATATTATCAACGATCTTTAATACAGAAACCAATGTCGATGGACTTGCAAGGATGACTTTGTACTTGTTTGCCTCAACGATAATATCTTCTAGTTTATCCATCATTGAGTCAAAAGCACTTTCATAGGGCATAAACATAATCACGGCATCAAGTGATTTAATTTCATAAATCTTTTGATAATTGGCTTCACTCAATTTTTTAATGTGAGAACGAATAGATGTAATATGTCTTTTGTGCGCTTCATTTTTTTCATCTTCAGTTTCAGCTTCACAATAATCTTTCCATGCTGTTAGTGATACTTTGCTATCTATAATAAGATCCCTCTCATCAGGCAAGTGAACGATGACATCAGGATACTTTCTCTTTAACTCACCATCGACCTCATCATCAAATTTCTTTTGCAATTCAAAATCTTGTCCTTCACGTAATCCTGCTTGGTTAAGTATATTATTTAATAAGATCTCTCCCATCATACCTTGCTTTTTCGTACCACCTGTAAACGCAGTTGTAATCTTATTGATCACATCATAGCGTTCATCATCTTTTCCATCACGCGCTGCAATTTGATTAGTTAGATTTTGAACTAGTGCTTTGACATCATCCAAGTCGTTTGGCATCTGAGTATCAGAAGAAGTCTTTCGATTAAAAATAAAGAAGGCAGCCGCGAACCCAATCACAATTCCAACCAACAACATAATTAAAGACATAGACTCAAACATTACACTTATCCATTCAATTTACTTTTATGATAATCTTCAAGCTCTTGGATGTAATCATCAATTTCTTGAAGACGATCGAGATCATATAGATCTTCTTTTTCCCTTAAATCATCAATTTCTTTTTGCGCTTCAGCAATTGTATTCCACTTGCATTTATCCATCGATAACACGCGCTCAGCGACCTCGCGATCACGTCGACTAAGCTCATTTTTTGGCAAAATTTCAGGCTTTTCATTGTATATCACTCGCTTTGCAAACTCTTTAATTCGCATATCGCTGATCTTTTCAGCGATATCATATTTTTTATCCCAGGTTGCTTCATGAAAATCCTTCATTAAGTAATTATCTTTATTATCTGGAAACCCATTATAGATTTGCTCTTCAACTGGCTTTTCACTTTGATCGTCCGAATATGATTTCTCTTCACTCATATCAAGGATTAGGTTTTCAAACCGTTCGATAAAGTTTTTATTGCCACGAATTTTTTTCATCCTCTCCTGAATCTCTTCAGGTTTTTCATCCTTATATTCTTCAGTCTGATACAGGAATTCCTCATCCAATAAGATTGGTTGCTCGTTTGCTTTAACCAAATGAAAACATTTATTTTTACCCTTAAACATTTTCTTTAATTCAGCGCGATCTAATGAACAAACCATATCTGGATCAAATTTAAGATCAAAACAGTAAATTTGATTTTCATAGCTTGGATTTTTTGTAATATACGCTAAGCCATGAGTATATTCTTTTCCTCTAAAGAACCGGCTCACACAAAATACCTTATCTTGATTAATATATTCAAAGACATCTTGTTTTGAAACAGTACGCAATGAACTATCCCATACACTACCGCATCGTTCTTTGATCAACCTACACACACCAAGTGTGGCCTCAACATCTGATAAGGCATCATGGGCCTTACTATGTAAAATACCATTTGAGCTTGCAAACTTTTCTAACTGAAAAGTAATCTTTCCCGTATCATCATTTAAGGGACGAACGAAAGCATTTGGAAATACTGCTGCAGCCGAGTGTAATAACTTCATAGCATCCCCTCGTTTGTTTCCATTTGTATTTGTTAAGTATGGAGGCAATGCTGATTGATATAACGCTTGACGCAGAAAGTGTTCATCGAACGCAATACTGTTATAACCAATAAATGTCAGCTCACCCCAGGACAATAATGTTTGTTGTATTTCACTGATCAAACCAAAATTTGTGTTCTCATGATTGCGCAATTGATCAATCGTACACCCATTGACAATTAATGCCTTTGGATGAGGCACAGGATATTCTTTTTTCATCTGTCCACGAAGATCAAACTGATCAATGATATTAAAGTTCTCATCTGTACTAATCGCTGCAGCTTGTACAATTGAGTCAAATGCTGAACTTAACCCAGTGGTTTCAAAGTCGTAAAATACGTATTTCATAAATTTAAAATAGAATCACTTGATTATACCACTTTAGTGGATTTTTTCTGATGATTTAAAAAACATAGCCATGTCAATAAATTCAACTCTTTGTCTTCTTTGAATTCTGACGGGTAATACAGGTGGGATGAGGTTTTTAAATCTTACTTTTATTTTGAAAATGTCTCTTTGCTTCTTCATAAGATTTACGGCCATATATTTTAGCTAAACCATGGAAAAACAAGTCTATTGGGGTACCGATGACGATCTCTGCGAATCCACTGTTCATAACAAAAATCATATCAGCTGATATGAATTTGTTAAACAATAATTCTCTATGAATTAGGATAAAAAATTATACCATTAATATATGAGTCAAATACTTGCCCAGCCACGATTTCGTGGCGTCATGCACCACGTGATGTTCTTTGTCTCAATCATTGCTTGTATTCCTCTTATTTTGAAATCAACAAATTATACAGAAGCAACATCGATGATAATTTATTCGGTTGGATTATTGTCAATGTTTGGCTTTAGCGCTCTTTACCATCGTAGAAAGTCAACTATTGAAGTTAAGAAGTTTCTGCGCAAGCTCGATCATACTGGAATTTTTCTCATGATTGCTGGAACGTTTACACCAGTGTGTCTACTGGCTCTTCCTACAAAGAGTGGCTTAACCTTATTAACAATTATATGGATTGTTGCGTTTATCGGAATCCTACAATCAATTTTCTTTGGAAATATTCATAGAATACTTCGTGCATCTATTTACCTGATAGCTGGGTATATGGCACTTCCTTTTATGTCTATTATTTTTTTATCTCTCAGTACAAGTAAAATAGTTTTAGTTGTTACAGGAGGAGTAATCTATTCAATGGGAGCTATTGCTTATGGATTTAAATTTCCAAAACTAAATCCTGATGTTTTTGGATTTCATGAAGTATTTCATACCCTTGTTATTATTGCTGCAATACTTCACTTTATTGTTATCTACAGTTTAATTTAATCAGAGCATTAATTATTAAATATTTTTTGGGTAATTTTGATAAATAGAAATATCATTATAAGTCCACCTATTATTGCTAATATAAAATTGATTTTATATAAGAAAAAAACACCATAGGCCAAAATAGACAAGGCAATATTGTAGTATACAAATTTTGACATGGATAAATTTTAATTTAGTCGATGCATTGCGTGTTGTTCAAGATCTTCTAAGTTCACAAACTCTAGAGCTTTTTGGTGACAACTTTCTAAAAATACACGAGGAGCAACTCCTGCTTCAAACGCTTCTTGCCATCTCATGGCACAAAGACACCAACGATCTCCTTCTTTCAGACCAGGAAAATTAAATTCAGGTCGAGGCGTTGATAAATCATTTCCTCTTTCTTTACTAAATGTTAAAAAAGCATCAGTTACTTCACAGCATACAACATGACTTCCATGATCAAAGTCATCTGTATTACAATAACCATCACGCTTCCATCCTGTCAAAGGATCGAAACAACAGGCATCCATTTCTTCTCCAAAAATATTTAATACTTTTTCTGCCATTAAGATAATGTTGATAAGCCACCTTCAGATTCTAAAAAATTTGAAATTTCGATTATACCCTTATTATGTTTCATCTCACCAAATATAAAAGGCATACCATCTCTGGCATTTTCAACATCTATTTTCATTTGTTCTAAGTTCACATCGACATATTCTGCAAGATCCATCTTATTTATTACTAGTAAATCTGACTTCTTTATTGCAGGTCCTCCTTTACGAGGAATGTCTCCGCCCATTCCAACATCAATTACGTATATTGATAAATCAACTAGTTCTGGACTAAAAGTAGCAGCAAGGTTATCACCGCCAGACTCTATTAATAACAAACTGAGATCAGGAAACTTCTCTTTCATTTCTTCAACAGCTAGTAAATTTATTGATGCGTCTTCACGAATTGCTGTATGAGGACAGCCACCAGTTTCAACTCCTTTAATTCGCTCTATAGGAAGAGCTTGGACTTTCATTAAATATTCTGCATCTTCAATTGTATAAATGTCATTTGATATTACAGCCATCGACAACTTTGGTGAAAGATAGCGGCACAACGCTTCTGTTAGACTAGTTTTACCTGCACCTACAGGTCCTCCAATACCTATTTTTAATGGACCATGAAAATTGCTCATGTTACATAAACCCTCGAGGATAGTTTTTCATGCTTCATACTATATATATCTCCATAAAATGATAAACCGCTGAGATCATCAAGATTATATTTTTGAGCTGTAACATTAAATTCCTTCAGCATTCCAAGAAAAGCTAAAAGGCAATCTTGACCATCTTTTTGACTTAGAGGTACATGTTTTACACAAACATTAATTAAATTTGTAATAAATGATTGCATATAAAAATCTGATAATTCTCTAAAAGGTATATTAAATCTCAAACCTGCTTTAGCTACACAAACGGGAAATGAAGTTTTCTTATCAATATTAAAATTCCAACTCTCTTTCATAATCTTTCTAAATGCGTCTCCCATTTGAAGAGTTTCAATGTGCCGTTCTTTAGAAGGACAATTGGCTAAAACTAGATCGTTAACATCAGTGCCATTATAAGTCGATTTGAGAAAAATATATTCATTCCGACAGGTCCCTACAAAAAGCGTGGACTCAATGAAATCAATGACATCTTTTTTATTTGTTACTAATTTATTTTCAATCATCGCCTCTAGTCCATGAGAATAAACATACGATCCGATAGGAAATGATGAAGAAAACCACGCCTGTAAAATTTGATGTGGCTCAAAAGAAGAAAATTTATTGCTGTTAATGTTTATGGCCATGTGTCCTTCCAATTCCATACGCCCCACCCTCAGGATTAAATTGTTCGATAATAAGCTTTGTCTCCCCGCCAAGTCTATGGATCATATCCTGAATAATATCATCTTCTTGAATTAATATTCTGTCGGTTTCAATTTGGCATGGTATATGTCGATTTCCAATATGCCATACTAACCTATTTAGATTACTACTTCTTATTTCAATAAGACGCTCTTCTTTTGATTTTATTTTTATTATTTTTCCATGCCTTAATTTAAATGCCTGATCGTTAAAGACAGATTTCATCTCCTCGAGATCGACAAGGAATTCATAACCATTATCAGAGATTAATTTTTTACGCCTTATGAATCTTTCATCATAAGTTAATGAGATCGTATCTGTATCAGCAGATAGATCTAAATGACTTAAAATTGAGTTACAAATGTCCATATTCAATACATAAAATATCTCTGAGCCATAGGCAATTCTTCTGCAGGCTCACAAGTGATTATTTCACCATTTGCTCTAACTTCATATGTCTCAGGATTAACATCAATTTTTGGACAAACGTCATTCAGAATCATATCTTTTTTGGATATAGATCGAGTATTAAAGACTGGTAAGATATCTTTTTTAATTTCTAAATGATTAAGATTTCCTGATTCTAAAGATTCTTTACTTACAAATGTGTAGGAAGACTTTTCTAACGATTTACCAAAACTTGCAAACATTGGTCTTGTAAAAACTGGTTGAGGTGTTGGAATAGAAGCGTTTGGATCACCCATTTGTGAGCATGCAATGCTACCTCCCATTATAACCATTTCCGGTTTGACTCCAAAAAATGCAGGGTCCCAAATTACTATATCAGCTTTTTTATTTTTTTCTAAGCTTCCAACATAAGAAGATATTCCATGAGCTATCGAAGGATTAATAGTATATTTTGCAATATACCTTTTTACTCTTAAATTATCATTATCACCTTGTTCTTCAGCTAGTCTTCCTCTTTGAACTTTCATCTTATGAGCAGTTTGCCATGTTCGAATTATAACTTCACCAACCCTTCCCATGGCTTGACTATCAGATGCAATAATTGAAAAAGCCCCCATATCATGAAGAATATCTTCCGCTGCCATTGTTTCTCTTCGAATTCGACTTTCTGCAAACGCTACATCTTCGGGAATTGATTTATCTAAATGGTGGCAAACCATAAGCATGTCTAAGTGTTCCTCGACTGTATTGACTGTAAAAGGTCGGGTTGGATTAGTGGATGAAGGTAAAACATATGGCTCCCCACAAATTTTTATTATATCTGGGGCGTGACCCCCTCCAGCACCTTCAGTATGAAAAGTATGAATTGTTCTTTTATTAATAGCATTAATTGTATTCTCAACAAATCCACTTTCATTAAGAGTATCAGTATGTATCATTACTTGAACATCATATTTGTCAGCAATATTTAAACAGTTATCAATTGCTGCAGGAGTTGAACCCCAATCTTCATGAAGTTTAAGCGCAGCTGCACCCCCCAATACTTGTTCTTCAAGTCCTGACGGCAATGAAGAATTGCCTTTTCCCGCATAAGCTAAATTCATAGAGAAAGCATCAGAAGACTGTAACATTCTACCAATGTGCCAAGGCCCAGGCGTACAAGTCGTCGCTAGCGTTCCATGTGCAGGTCCTGTTCCACCTCCCAGCATTGTAGTAATTCCTGAGTGTAATGCATCATCGATTTGTTGGGGACAGATAAAATGAATATGACTGTCAAAGCCTCCTGCAGTTACAATTTTACCTTCACCAGCAATGATTTCTGTTCCAGGACCAATGATAATATCTACTCCCGGTTGAGTATCAGGATTTCCTGCTTTTCCAATATGATTAATTTTTCCATCTTTTAAGCCAATGTCTGCCTTAAAAATACCTTTCACGTCTACAATCAAAGAATTTGTTATAACAGTATCAACAGCTCCTTCTTCCCGAGAAAGCTGGGATTGACCCATCCCATCTCTTATAACTTTTCCACCACCAAACTTAACTTCCTCTCCATATAAAGTTAAGTCTTTCTCAACTTCAATAAATAATTCTGTATCAGCTAGTCTGATCTTGTCTCCTTTAGTTGGACCGTACATATCTGTATAGGATTCTCGTGATATTTTTTTCATATTATTTTTCCCATAACTTTTTTATTAAAACCATAAATATTCTTCAATCCTTGAATATCTATGAGCTCAATATCCCTTGTTTGACCTGGTTCAAATCTAACAGCTGTACCTGATGGTATATTTAATCTTTTTCCTAATGCTCGATCTCTATCAAACTCAAGACTCACATTAACTTCGGCAAAGTGATAATGACTTCCAACTTGGATTGGACGATCACCAGTATTTGAAACTTTCATGCTTATACTTGCTACATCTCTATTTAAGATAATCTGATCTTTTTTTGTTATAATTTCACCTGGTATCATTTTTTATCTAATTGGATTATGAACTGTAACTAGTTTTGTGCCATCTGGAAATGTTGCTTCTGTTTGAACTTCATTTATCATTTCAGGTACTCCTGACATACAATCATCTCTTTTAATAACGTGAGCTGCACTTTCCATTAATTCAGCGACAGATTTCCCTTCCCTCGCTCCCTCAACTACAAAATCAGAAATAATCGAAATTGCTTCAGGATAATTTAATTTAATTCCTTTATTCAATCTATTACGAGCTACCATTGCAGCTAAGCTAATCATCATCTTATCAATTTCTCTTGGTGAAAGTTTCATGCGGCTCCCCACATCTGTGGAATTTTTTTGTTCAATATTATTAATATTATTTTATCAACAAATTTTTTTAGATAATAATTATTATTGGAAATGCTTCTTATTAAGATTTTCTCATTCCATTGCGAAATTGCTGAGGTAACATGTTCATTATTATGAAGAATTTCCTCTAAAATACCTTCAAATTTAAGCATTTCTGAACCGAACAACATTATAGTATTCACTGCACATTCATTATTTAAAGTAAATTTTTTATTTTTTATTTTGCTTATATTATTATCAAAACCAGAAGTTTCAAAATGTAAGAGTTTTTTTCCATTAAATATTTTCCACTGATCTGAATAATAACCAGTCTCAATAGTCTCATTCATGGCTGATCTTCCATAAACAACAGTTTCACAGAAAAATAAATTAGAGTTTATTTCAAGATTAAGTTGTATATTACGCTTTAGATTACATTCATTAAAAAGAATTGTTTCATTTGGTATCCAGAACAAAGTACTATTATCAAGAGTAATGTAGTAATCTAATGTCGCTGAAACACCGTTGCCTGAATAAATTTTTTCAGCTGCTTGAGTTGTTGAAAAAATTTTTGAGTTTTTAAGATTAATAATAGTTTTATATTTATCACCACTCGTTACACCGCCTGAAGTATTGATCAATACTAGCTGTTCCAATTCAGAATAAGATTTTGGAAATAATACTTTTGAAGATCCTTGTTGAAAGTTTTTTTTTAAACTTCCATTTATAAAATTAATATCTACTACTCCTATTGATTTTTGAAGTTCTAAATTCATTCGAATATCATAATCGTAAAACTAAAAGTTTACAAATTATTGTCATTTGTTTTTATAAGTAATTTATGAACAGTAATTTTATATCATAAAAATTAAGCTTAGAAATTACATAACAATTATAAACAGAAATTTTATATCATAAAAATTAAGCTTAGAAATTACATAACAATTTGGCAATATTAAATATTAGATACATTGATCATTTTAGTGAAAAATTATTTTATAAAAAATGAAAGGATTAATAATGTTAAAAAAAATTATAATATCGATCTCACTTATTCTTTTTAGTGTTTCGTCTTACGCAGATACAATTAAAGTGGGTATTCTACATTCGCTGTCAGGTACAATGGCAATATCTGAAACTACATTAAAAGATACAATGCTAATGTTGATCGAAGAGCAAAATGAAAAAGGTGGTTTACTTGGAAAAAAATTAGAAGCTGTGGTTGTTGACCCTGCTTCAAATTGGCCACTTTTTGCTGAAAAAGCTAGGGAATTAATTACTGTAAATGGTGTTGACGTTATGTTTGGATGTTGGACATCGGTTTCAAGAAAATCAGTCTTGCCAGTTATTGAAGAACTAAATGGACTTCTATTTTACCCCGTACAGTATGAAGGAGAAGAGAGTTCTAAAAATGTATTCTACACTGGAGCAGCTCCAAACCAACAAGCTATACCTGCTACAGACTATTATTTAGAAGAATTAGGAATTGAAAAATTTGCACTTCTTGGAACTGATTATGTTTATCCAAGAACTACAAATAAAATATTGAATCAATACCTTATTGATAAAGGTATTTCTGAGTCAGATATATTTGTAAATTATACTCCTTTTGGTCATTCAGACTGGTCAAAGATTGTTGCTGATGTAGTAGCACTTGGGGCAGATGGTAAAAAAGTAGGAGTTATATCTACAATTAATGGTGATGCAAATATTGGATTCTACAAAGAGCTCGCAGCCGCTGGTGTTAATGCTGAAGATATTCCTGTAGTTGCATTTTCAGTTGGCGAGGAAGAGCTATCAGGGCTTGATACAACAAATTTAGTTGGCCACTTAGCAGCATGGAACTATTTTCAATCTGCAGAGTCAGATCTAAATACAGCTTTCATTAAAAGCTGGAAAAGTAAAATGGGTTCTGAAAGGGTAACAAATGATCCAATGGAAGCTCACGTTATTGGATTTAATATGTATGTAAAGGCTGTTGAAAAGGCTGGAACGACAGATATTGATGCAGTAAGAGATGCGATGTATGGAGTCAAAGTTCCAAATCTTACTGGCGGTATAGCTGAGATGTTGCCGAATCATCATTTATCAAAACCAGTACTTATTGGTGAGATTCTAGAAAACGGGCAGTTTGATATCATAAGTCAAACAGCTGAAGTACCTGGAGATGCTTGGACTGATCATCTTCCAGAGTCAGCGATTCTTAAATCTGATTGGCAAAGTAAAGACTGTGGAATGATAAATACTAATTTAGGTATTTGCGTTCAACAAAAATCAAACTACTAAATATAGGATTAAAGCGCCGTAGAGAATGTCCAGCTCTTTGCGGCGTTTTTAAAAATGAAAATAAAGTTTTTCATATTGATCCCTTTTTTGTTGGTGTTTAATTTTTCAGTTTTAGCTCACCATAATGAATTTGATTCATTTATAAATAACAACGCTGAATTGATTATAAAAAGTTCTTCAAAAACTGTAGACACTGTTTTAAATAATATTCAAAAATTTGAGGATCCTCTAGTATCTAATTTCTTAGAATTATGGAAACTAAAAAATCTTTATTTTATAAAAGAAACTCGAAAAATTATTTACATAAAAGAAAAGGGAGATTTAATTGAAGCATTTGAAATTGATGGGATCACTAAAATTGGAATTTATGACAAAAAAGAAATTAAAAAAATCAAGCCAAATAGTGGCGTAAGAGCCAAGATAGACACTTTACTTGTAAAATATCAAATATTTAATCCAGATCTAACCGTAAGAAAAAAAAGTATAGCTAGCTTAAGTAGAAACATAGAACCTGATCATTTACCGCTATTAAAAAAGGCTTCAAACTCAGAACAGAATAGCGAATTAAAAGATGAGATTGATAATCTTTTAAGATTTGCAGTCATTAAATATTCATCTTCAGAAGTTGAAAAATTAGACGTAATAAATTCTTTTGAGAATAATACTAATATTGCAATAAGAGCTTCACTTAATCAGCTTTTGAATTCGTCAGATATTTTAGTGGCAGATACTTTGCCAGCTAACAAAAATATTGCCAGAGTAATAGTGCCAGGATTAACCACCAAAGAAAGTAATGGATCGGCAGGTAGGATAGGTATTTTAAAAAGTGAAAAATATGAAATATCTATCAATTCTGCTTATGATTTACTTTTTAAGAATAATCTGGTTAAAAAAAAAAGAGTTACGAAGGAAAATATAAAACTTTCTTTAAAACAAAATATTAAAGACAACAAAGTCGGTGAGTTTCCAGTTCATTCATTGAACGATGACAAAACCCGTTCTAGAGCTTATGAACAATTAGCTGCAAAAAATTTAGTTTCTCCATACGTTTCTGAAAATGAGATTGAAAAAGTTGTGAGTCAGTTTGTTTTTTATTCTTTATATCTAGAAGACTCATCGAATGTTACTAATGCTGCATTAAGAGTACTATCGAGTATTAACCTTAGAGTACAGATCTATAAGTATATTGATTTATTTGTTGATGGGTTAAGTTTAGCATCAATATATTTTCTTGGCGCTATAGGTTTAGCAATTACTTTTGGAGTCATGCGCGTTATAAATATGGCGCATGGTGAATTCATAATGATGGGAGCATATACAGGCTATGTTGTTCAACAATTCATTAGTAATCATACATTATCTTTACTTATAGCTTTACCACTTGCATTCTTTGTTACATTTACTGCAGGCATCATTATGGAGAGATTGGTTATACGACATCTCTATAAAAAACCTTTGGATACTCTTTTAGCCACATTTGGTATCAGCATTGCTCTTCAACAAATAGCAAAAAATATATTCGGAACCCAAGCTAGACCTCTTACTTCACCTTCGTGGCTTGATGGGTCGCTTAGCCTAAGTGATGATCTTTCAATCAGCTATATTAGGGTAGCAATATTTATCTTAAGTTTGATATTCTTAGCTCTTCTTCTTTATGTAATGAAACGCACAAGACTAGGCTTAGAAACAAGAGCTGTAACCCAAAATCCAATTATGGCGGCCAATATGGGAATTAATCCAGAGAGAATAAATATGATAACTTTTGGATTTGGTTCAGGTATTGCGGGCATAGCTGGTATCGCTATCGGTCTTTTTTCAAAAGTAACGTCTGAATTAGGATCAGAGTATATTGTTCAGAGCTTTATGACTGTTGTTGTTGGGGGTGTTGGAAATATATGGGGAACATTGGCTGGAGCATCATTAATTGGCTTTCTTCAAAAATTTATTGAATGGTTTAACCCATCAAACACTCTTGCAGCCCAAACTTATATGATAATTTTTATAATTCTTTTTATCCAATTTAGACCGAAAGGGATAGTTGCATTAAAAGGTAGAGCTGCTGATGAGTAACTATATCAGTAATATTGCACATAGGCATATGTTGATATTTATAATCGCTATTTCTATCTTCTCTCTTTTTGTAACTTTTTTAAGTGAGCCATACGGTAATGGCTTAATCTCAACAAGTTTCGTTAAGACGTTAGGAAAAACCGTTTGCCTTTGCATCATTGCGCTTGCAATGGATATTGTTTGGGGCTACTGCGGTATATTATCTCTTGGACATTTTGCTTTTTTTGGGCTGGGCGGATATATGATCGGGATGTGGCTCATGTATGAAAGAACTTCTATAATTGTAATAGAGTCTTCCGTTTCAGAGTTATTGCCCTTGACTGAGACCGAGTTATCAGCTGCAATTGGTAATCAAATATTTGGTGTGGTTGGTGGTTATGAGATACCTGCCATATGGATGTTTGCAGATAATCTATTAATCCAGTTATTTCTTGTAGTAGCTGTGCCAGGTGTTTTAGCATTTATTTTTGGCTGGCTTGCATTTCGATCAAGAGTAACCGGAGTTTACTTATCAATTTTAACTCAAGCTATGACGCTAGCGTTATCACTATACTTATTTCAAAATGATAGTGGGTTAAGAGGTAACAATGGCTTATCCGGGTTACAAAATATTCCTGGCCTTGAATATTTAGGTCAACAGATTATCTCAATTTGGTTTTTTTGGATCAGTTGTATTTTTTTATTAATAATTTTTTTAATTTTTTATCTTTTAATACATAGTAAATTTGGATTGATAATAACATCTATAAGAGATAATGAAACAAGGGTAAGGTTTCTTGGATATAATGTTGAAATATATAAACTATTTGTTTTCGTTTTAACTGCAATTGTATCAAGTATTGCCGGAGCATTATATTATCCTCAAGCTGGAATTATTAATCCTGCAGAATTAGCTCCGATAGCATCTATATATCTTGCAGTCTGGGTTGCTATTGGTGGAAGAGGAACATTGTATGGAGCAATGATTGGAGCAGCAACGGTTTCTTTGTTTTCATCTTGGTTCACTGGAGGACAAGCTCCAGATATATCTTTTGGTATATTGAATATTGAGTGGGTGAATTGGTGGACTGTTTTATTGGGATTTGGTTTTGTAGTTATAACAATTTTTAGTGAAAATGGATTATTAGGTTTGGTAAAAAAAATTTTCGTGAGTGGAAAATGAGTACTTTATTAAAAGTTGAAAAAATTTCGGTTACTTTTGATGGGTTTAAAGCAATTAACAATTTAAGTTATTCCATCGAAAAAAGTGAGCTTAAAGCAATCATAGGTCCAAATGGTGCAGGAAAAACAACATTTATGGATATCATTACAGGTCAAACAAAACCAAATGAAGGCAAAGTCTTATTCGGTAAGAGAGAGGTATGGCTAGAAAGTGATCAAAAATACCAAACATTTTGGGAAGAAAACCTTCTTAGTAAAAATGAATCACAGATCGCGCTACTTGGAATAGGAAGAAAATTTCAAAGACCTACAGTTTTTGAATTAAAATCAGTATTTGAAAATTTAACTATTTCCCTAAAAAAAAATCGAAATCCTTTCAATGTGTTATTCCAAAAAATTTCTAATGAGGAATATGAAAAAATAGAAAAAATATTAAATGAGATAAATTTAGATATTGAGAAAAATAGGGTTGCTGGAGAATTATCTCATGGACAAAAGCAATGGCTAGAAATTGGTATGTTATTAACTCAAGATCCTAAATTACTTCTTATTGATGAACCTGCTGCTGGTATGACAGTTAACGAAAGGAAGAAAACTGTACAAATACTTCGAAAATTGTCATCAGACAAATCTGTTATTGTTGTTGAGCATGATATGGAATTTGTAAAGGATCTTGAATGTGAGGTAACAGTTCTGCATGAAGGAAAAATACTTGCTGAAGGTTCTATTGAAAGCGTTTCATCAGATAAAAATGTCGTAGAAGTGTACCTTGGAAGGTGATAAATGATTAAAGTAGATGATATCGATTTTTATTATGGTTCTTCTCAGATATTATATAATGTATCTCTGAATGCTGAAGATAATGAAATAACTTGTTTAATGGGATCAAACGGAGTTGGTAAAACTTCTTTATTAAAATTTTTGTCAGGAATTTATCCCGTAAATAAAGGCAATTATTACTTTGATGGAAGTGATGTAACAAATACTAATTCATACACACTTGCAAAGAAAGGCATAGGATATGTTCCTCAAGGTAGACTGATATTTCCTCTACTTTCAGTAAAAGAAAATTTAGAAACTGGCTTTGCTTGTCTTGATAAAGAAGAGCATTTTATACCAGATAAAATATTTGAACTGTTTCCTGTTTTAAAACAAATGATAGGAAGAAGGGGAGGAGATTTGTCTGGAGGTCAGCAGCAACAACTAGCTATAGCAAGAGCATTAATTTCAAAGCCTAAAATGTTATTAATGGATGAACCTACAGAGGGTATTCAACCAAATATCATTCAGCAAATCGGTGAAGTAATTAAATACTTAAAAAGTGATCAGGGAATGACAATTTTTTTAGTTGAACAATACTTTGATTTTGCATTTGACTTAGCTGATCATATATATGTTATGAAAAGAGGAAGAATCATAAAGGATGTTAGAAAAGATTCACTGAATAAATCAGACTTTAAAAAAGAGATTTCAATTTGAAATATATTAATTATCTTATTTTAAAAGGATCTTCTGTAACTCTTGCGTTTGAAGTCCATATTGTTTTTTTAATTTGCATATCAGAAATTGCATCAGCTCCACTTTCGCGACCATAACCACTATTCTTACGTCCACCAAAACTTGCAGCATATGAAATAAATCGATAACAGTTCTTAAAGCAGATACCAGCATCGAGAGCCTTACTCACTCGGTCACATTTTTCTGGATCTTCTGAAAATACTCCTGACGACAGGCCATAATCATTATCATTAGCAATCTGAAGAGCTTCCTCTTCAGTTTTGAATTTAATTACTGATAAAATTGGTCCAAAAAGTTCAGTATTTGCAGTACTTATTCTCCGATCAGGGCACTCAATGATTGTTGGTAAGAAATAGCATCCCTCAGAAAATTCTGGAGCTTTAGTTCCCCCACAAATAACTTTTGCACCTTGTTCAATAGATTGTTTAATATTTTTTTCAATGAACTCGACTTGTTTGTCATTGTTTAACGGACCCATTTGTGAGTCTTCATCTAATGGTGAGCCTAATTTTATTTTCTTGGCACGTTCAGTTAATTGAACAAGGAACGTATCATAAATCGTGTCTTGTAAAACTAAAACTGAACCCGCAATACAGCTACACCCATTACCAGAAAAGATTGCGGTTGTAATATTATTTAATGCATTCTCAACATCTGCATCATCAAAAACAACAACTGGAGATTTTCCTCCTAATTCTAGCGTCAGTGATGCATAGTTTTCTGCTGAGTTTCTAATCACGTGTGAAGCAGTTGAAGTTCCACCAGTGAACAAGATTTTGCCTACATCTTTATGAGATGTTAATAATCTTCCAACTTCTGCACCTCCACTAATAATATTAATGACTCCTTTTGGAAGACCAGTATCGTGCACTAACTTTGCAAATTCAATTAAAGGTGCTGGAGCTAGCTCAGATGATTTCATAACAACTGTATTTCCTGCGGCTAGGGCAGGAGCAACTTTTGTAGCCATTAAAAACATTTGAGAATTCCATGGAATGATGCATGCAATGACACCAATTGGTTCACGAACTTCGACAACTTCCATATTAGGCTTATCAATGTTTGGTATAGGCATTTCATTATTCATGCTTTCTGCTAAGTCAGCATAATAATAAAAATATTCCTTCATATATTCAGACTGAAACTTTGTTTCTTTTAGTAACTTACCACTATCAATAGATTCTGTTTTGCCAAGGAGCTCGGCATTTTCAAACATCTTGTCACCAATGGCTCTTAAATATTTAGCACGTTCAGCAACTGTGGTCTTTGACCAATAATCATTGAAGGCAATCTTTGCTGATCGAACAGAACGTTCAACATCACTCTCTGATGCATCAGGAAATGTTGCCCATGGTTGATTGTTTTCAGGATTTAAACTTTCAAATCGTTGATTATGTTCAGCTCCAACAAAACTTCCATCAATGTACATATCGTATTCTATTAAGCTCATTACATTCCTTCAATAAAATTACTAAACACTTTATTCACTTCTTCAGCACATTCAATTCCAACCATATGTTTACCTTGATCAAAAATAACGACCTGACTCTTTTCAATAATATCGCCCAGTTGATGAGACATTTTAGGCGTAGACCCTACATCTCCATTAGCTGTACAAACAAGAGTTTCAGCTTCTATTTGATTAAAATCAATCAATTTATCCTCAAAATACGCGAATAATTTGTATGACTTTAGAAAGTCCTCATGGTTGTTGTTAGATAAAATATCAGTGATTTTTTTAACTATTTCAGTATTAGACGATAAGTAATCTTGATTAAACCAGCGATCCAATTGCTTTGGTGCATTTAAATAAGTTTCTTTGACATCAATGAAACGTTCAGCTGCATTTTTTTTCTGCTCTTCAGTACGGTTAAAAATAGTTCCAAACAAAACTGTTTTCAAAACTTGGTTTTTTCTTGTTGATGAAAAATGAGCTGCAATGAGACCCCCGAGACTAAATCCAATAATTATAACCTTTTGAATTTTTAAAATTTGTAACAATCCTTCAATTTGATTTGAAAAATCCTCAAAGCTTATGTCATCTAAAATACATGTTGATAATCCATGACCAATTAGATCATAGGTAATTGTCGTTTGATCTTTAAAAAATTTTATTTGTGGTTCCCAGGTACTATGATCAAGTCCAACGCCATGAATAAATAAGATTGGCGTCGTTCCCTCTACTTTATTTATTTGATAATACGTTCCTTGATCATCAAGGCCTTCACGAAATGACATGAATTACTTCAGACCCATTTCCTTTTCATCTTCATAACGATTACCGATACGATGATGGGCTTGAGGAGTTGTACTTGCACCAATGGCAATAACCAATTCAGCAGGTCCTGGTGCATCATGAATTGTAAACTCATGAGTTAAATAAAATTGTCTTAAACCAGGATCAGTTTTGTGCATCATAGGAATAGACATTTTTGAAGCTGCAAGTCCTCTAACATTAGTAAACGATAGGTAAGATGTTCCACCAACTGCATCTCTAAACTTATTACCAAAATGTAATGTGTGTATGAGCGCACTTGCGTGCTGAATGCTTCCTCGCATACCAGTCATACTAGCTTTACCATAAGCAAGAACTTTATCTGGTGATCCAATCTCATTTAATAATTCAGCAACTAAAAAATCACCAAGCTTCGGCGCAATATCTAAGATTGCTGGTTTTAAATCTTCAACATAACCTTGATCAACCCATGGATTTGTAATGACTGCTGCAACCGAAATAAGTTCTACTGGCTCTTCGCATTTTTTAAAGTCTTCGATATACGTTGTATCAACAAACTTACACATCTTCCTTATTTCAAGCATCGTATTATTATCCTACTGTTTAACTTTGTGTTTAAATGAGTCCTGTCTAAAGGAATATAATGCATCAGGTGAGCATTGAACATCGATTACTGTTGGGCATTCAGCCTCTATTCCAGCTTGAATCGCCTCCCCAATTTCTCCTGCTTTTTCAACCTTTATACCCTTACATCCATACAACTCAGCCGCCTTATCAAACTCTGGAGTTGTAATATGAGCACCTATAAATCGGCCTTCAAAGAAATCTTTTTGATACGCCGCTTCAGCCCCCCATGTTCCATTATTCATAACAACGCACACGGTATTGATATTATTTTCAACTGCTGTTGAAATTTCAGGAAGTACCATCGACATACCGCCATCTCCATGAAATGACACTACTGGTCGCTCCGGTGCTGCTAATTTAATTCCCAATCCAGCTGGGTAAGAAAATCCGACTAATCCAAAATCAAGTGGAGAAAATAAACTCTTTGGCTGATGATAATGTAACGCATCAGTTAATTGAAGACACATCGTACCAGCATCTAATGTCACAACACTATCATTTGGTAATGCATTTCTTAATCCTTTAAACAATCCTGATGGTAGAATTGGAACACTGTCCATATCTGCATCTGCATCTCTTTGTTCAAGGTAGTTTTTTTTATTACTTTTAAATTGATCTGCCCATGCTTCCACTTCTTGCTTAGCTTTATGTTTCTCAAGAAGATTATATAGTTGATCTGCAACTGTTTTAGCGTCTGCATGAATACCTACTTCAACTGGAAAATACCGACCGATAGAATTTTGATCAATCTCACATTGTATAATTGAAGCATCTTTGTTCAGATTATCATATGAATAGAATGTTGTATTAAATCCTAAGCGACTTCCCAAGACTAAAATAACATCAGCTTCCTTCAAAAGTTGTGTACCCAGTCCTGAACCACGTGGTCCAGCTGATCCAGCATTTAATGGATGACCGTATGGAATTGCATCTCCGTGTCCTGGCGATGTTGTACAAGGTGAATTTAATAACTCAGCTAATTTCAAAACACTCTCTGAAGCATTCATTCCATAATTTTTAATTCCAGCTCCAATTAAAATAACTGGCTTTTGTGCTTCACTTAAAAGTTTTACAGCTTGCTGTAAATTATCCTCCGTTGCAGTGGGAGCATCAATTGATTGAAACTGTGACGCTTCATTAAAGTCATCAGATTGACCAAGTACATCTCTTGGCATATCAACATGCACAGGTCCTGACCGAGGGGTTAATGCTGTTTGCATCGCTTCGTTTAAGATATCTGGAATTGATTCAACATCTTTAACTTCAAAAACTTTTTTAGATACTGCTTGCATTAAGCTTACCTGATCAATTTCTTGGAAAGCATCTTTACCCTTGTGATCTGATGCTATTGCACCAGCAAGATTAACAACTGGTGAAAAAGCAGCTTTGGCTTGAGCCATTGCTGTTACTGTATTACTAACTCCAGGTCCAGCTTGACCACTCAAAAAAACTCCATTTTTCCCAGTATATCTGGCATATGCATCCATCATGATCATGCCATTGCTCTCGTGCCGACATCCAATATATCTTACTTTATCAGCGTTATTATAAAGTCCGTCTAGTATTTCTAGAGTCGATGAGCCAATCAATCCTGTTACTAATTCAACTTCATTAGCAATTAAGGTTTCGACGACAGCTTCGCCACCGGTCATTTTTTTTGAGGACACTAAGAAACTTTCTTTATGAACTTGTCATCACTAAAATGCGGTGCAACCTTTTCATTAAATAATTTTAACGATTTCATTGATGCGTCATGAGGCATCCCTGGAGGATTTGACCAGATTGCTAGATGCTGAAGGTTTAACTCAGACTTTAGCTCATGAATTTTTTCAGTCACAAACTCAGCTGTTCCCACAAGTTGATTTCTTGGATGAATCCAATCATACGTTAAAATATCAATAGGATTATCTGTTTTTGGAAACTCTTCGCCAGGATTTGCAAAAATACTAACACCTCTACCACCTCCACAAACAGAAACTAGATATCTTAAAAAATGTTCACCAGCTAATTCTTTAGCTTCTTCCATTGTATCAGCAATAAAGCAATCACGAACAAGGGCAATACCCTCACCCATTGGTACATCTCGTTGCTCAACTTCAGATTTTGCATTTGCATAAATCTCAAAGCGAGATTTTAAAGATGCAATCGTTGGTAACCACATCAAACAGTTAAGACCATTCTTTGCAGCAAACTCAATTGAGCTTGGACTATCTACAACTTGCCAAAGAGGAAGTTCTTTTTGATATGGCTTTGGCACAATACTAATTTTTTTCAAAACATTTGTTTCAGGATCAACGACATCTGAAGTTTCATTTAGTAATGGATTTGAGTACTTAAAATCAGGAGCAGGGTATTCGTAAAATTCACCTTTATGAGAAAAATAATCTTGAGTCCAAGCCTTTTTTAATATCTCTAATGTTTCAACAAACAGTCTAAAGTTTTTTGGCTGATCCTTTAAATCAGCTTCAATATTCATATGAATTGCTTCTTTTCCAAAAACACCACGTCCGAGTCCCACATCGAGTCTGCCACCAGCTAGGTTATCTAAAAGAGCAACATCTTCGGCTAATCTTAATGGATTCCAAAACGTTGCAATGGCTGCTGCTAATCCTATACGAATATTTTTTGTACGAGATGCAAGATCTGCACCAAGTAATATTGGATTTGGAACACATTCCATTGTCCAATTATTGGTTGTTTGTAAATGATGTTCACTTAACCATAATTGAGTGAAGTTACTGTTCTGATCAAGATATTCAGAAATTTCACGAACCTCATCTAAAATTTCACTATAAGGACGCTTATGCCAATTCGTAGCATTTAAGAATTTAGAAAAAATCATTGTTACCCCTTTTATTAAATTATCAATAAAATGGCGCCGATCCCGCTTCCTATATATGGTGAGTTATGTACGCTTGGACTTAAATATTATCAGAAAATTAATCTTTTTTCAAATCGCTTACTTGATAATTTCGTTAGAATAAACCCCAAATAAGTTCTTTTTTTCCACCCAAAAATCTAATTCTTCTTCCTGAAGCGTCATTTCTAAAAGACACCATTTAGAATCACAGTGCTTAATACTGGTATGAACACCGCGGTTTAATTTTACCAAAATCTGATTCTTTTTTGTGTTGTCGTATCCGTATGAAAAAGGTTCTGTCTTTGTAATTGCATATCTTTTTCCTGAGAATAAAAAGGACCTCATCCATCCTTCAACGCCATCTTGTGGATCTTTAACATATCGCCAACCATCAGTTTCTCTTAAGATTTCCATCGGATAACCTTTGTGTTGATAGCGATAAATAATATTAGCATCAGTAGTTGGGCCATACCTTAAGTTTGCATCACCCTTTAATGAAACCCATCTTGGTATAGGAAGCCCTGATTCTGATCCTTTATCAGATGCAGAAGCAAGAGGACTCATTAAAAAAAATGCTAAAATAATAAACTTAATCATCAACAAAATCTTTTACGGATAAAGTCTATCAATTGACCAATCATCTCCATTCTTTGAAAAGACAATTCGATCATGTAATCGAGTTGTATACTCTCCGTGATGCTGCCAGAATTCAATTTTAAATGGCTTAATGTATATGCCTGTCCAATTAGCTGGCCTTGGAATATCTTTTCCTTCATATGATTCTTTAAAGTCATCCCATTCTTTTTCCATTTGCTCTCTTGAAGCTAAAGGTTGGCTCTGTTTAGAAATTGAAGCACTCACTTGCGCATCAACACTTCTACTTTTCCAATACTGATCTGCAATAACATCTGATACTTGCTCAACTTCTCCTTGTACACGAACACTTTTCCCTTGCTTACGTGACCACCACGTTAAGGCTCCCTTTTTATTTGTAAAAAGTTCTATTCCTTTTTGAGAATCGAGGTTTGTATAAAATAAAAATCCTATTTCAGTAACTTCTTTTAATAAAACAAACCTACCATTAGGCATACCACTATCATCTACTGAGCTGACACAAATTGCATTTGGATCTTCTGGCTCCATTTCTTTCTCTGGTCCATAATAAATGTTCCATGCTTCAAGCCATGATTTACAATTTGATATATCTTTGGTCATATCAGGAATATAGTATATTTTATATTAAAAACTAGTGTATAGGTCTCTATTAATAAGCGTTATTAAGGTATAAAAGTAATTATGATTCAGGTACTTAAAAAAATACTCTGGCTTCAATGGAGGTTTGTGAGACAGTTTTTTCAAACAGGTGTATATCCTCCATTAATTAGAAACCGAAAACGAAACGTTTGGAAAAAAAAATAATTTATTTTTCTGAGTCCTTATCTTCAAGATTAACAACAACTTCAGTAATTCTTTGCATCTGAGATTCTATTCTTACTGAATGATCTTTCAAATCTTGACGAATTAAATAAACCAAATAAGCAACGCCTATAAGCGCTAATAAAATTAAAAATTCCATAAAATAATTATACCTTTAATTGAGTTTTGGAAAATAACTAAAAAAAACACTTTAATCAGTAAAAACCTAACTCTCACCTCTCATTTTTAGTATTTGTTGATAGGCATCATTAATATTTTGGAAATTTTCTTTGGCTTTTTTTATCAAACTAGGATCAGTAATGCCTGACGATCTAAGACTATCGGGATGATTTTTCCGCGCTAGATTTCTATAAATTTTCTTTATTTCAGAAGTTGATTGTGATTTTTTTGCACCAAGAACTTTGAATGGATCTTCTTTATTAAATTCTGGTCTTGAATTTCTAAGTCTATTAAATGTTTGCTGATCTATTCCAAAAATTTGACTAACTTTTTTTATATATCGTAATTCAGGATTTGATAAATCATGATCTGCATATCCAATTTCAAATAGTCCCAGAATAATTTGTTCCAACATCTGAGGTGATCTTCTAAATGTAGCACTCAACTGTTCGGCATACGGCTCAAAACCTGCTGAACTTTGCGCCGCTTCATTCCAAATAGCACCAACCTCTTTCATATTTTCATTAGGAATTCTAAAAATTTTTTTAAACTTCGCTATTTCATCTTTTGTCACGCGACCATCTGCTTTAGCAAGCTTTGCACATAGAACAACAAGTCCTAATGCATAAATTCCTTGTTGTTTATTAAATGCTGCTCCAGGATTTCTAAAATTATTTTTTTTACCAAGAAAAAAAGCACCTGCAGTAAAGGCTATAGCTCCTAAAGGACCAGCTATCATGTTTCCTAGAGAAGCTGCGAGTAAATATTTCCAAACGTTCATGGTTTTTATGTTAATCTAATTCTTAGTCTTTGTAATCTCAATCTTAGATCGAATTGAATATGGATAATAATATAAAAATTGGTGCATTTTTTATGATCGTGAGTGTAACAGGATTTGCACTGATGGATCTAGCTGTCAAATGGACAACTGATGATTACAGTGTTGGATATGTTATTTTCTGGAGAATGCTCGGGGGATTAATTCCATTAATTTTTACAATACCAAGGGATCGTTGGGCGCATCTTCTAACGACTAAGAAACCTGGGCTACATTTTGTTAGAGCTTTTGCCGGGACTACAGCTTTATTTTGTGTTTATACAAGTTTGCATTACTTGCCACTTGCAACAACAGTTTCACTCACATTTGCATCACCCATTTTCAGTACTTTATTATCAATCTTTATACTCGGAGAGATAGTTGGAAGCAGACGATGGACAGCAATTGCAATCGGATTTATGGGTGTATTGGTTATTGTTAATCCTACTTCGTCTGAATTTAATTATTATATGATTTACCCAATTTTATTTTGTATATTTTTTTCTGTTGTTGCTATTTCAATACGTAAATTAAGTGAAACAGAGCCTACTTATTTAATCGCACTTTATTTTACAATATTTGCAATGATCGCATCATTATTTACTATTCCATTTGGTGGATGGTATTGGTGGCCTTTATCATTATTTGATTTTGGAATGTTGGCTCTTGTTGGTATTAGTGGTGGAATTGGGAATCTTGCCTTAACTCAAGCTTATAAAAATGCCGAAGTCTCAATAGTGACACCATTAAAATATTTAAGTTTGATTTATGGTATCATCTTTGGATATTTCATTTGGAATGAAATACCTGCTTGGAATACATATATTGGTGCATTCTTTATTATTGTTTCATCATTAATAATTCTAAGACGAGAAAAAGTTTTAAAGAAAGAAATTGTACCTGAAAAGTACGTAATTAGACGTTAGTCGTTAGACCAATTTGGATCTCTTTTTTCAAGAAAAGATGAGATGCCTTCATTGCCATCATTTAATGTAAGATTTCTTACCATTTCAGCACTGGTAAAATCATAAGCATCTGTTAAAGGCATTTCACTTTGTCGGTAAAAACTTTTCTTACCCATAGCAATAACAGCTGCAGATTTATTACAAATATCATTGCATGATTTTGCAACAGTACTTTCTAATTCAGAGCTATCAACTGCGGCATTAATCAATCCTACTTGAACAGCTCGTTCAGATGAAATTGGCTCACCACTAAGAAGCATTTCCATCATTGGTTTTCTACCAATTGTTCTTGAAACAGCAACTTGTGGAGTATGACAAAACAGTCCTATATTTACTCCAGGTGTAGCATATTTTGAATCCAATGATCCATATGCTAAATCACATGAAGCAACTAATTGAGCCCCAGCCGCAGTTGCAATGCCTCTGACTTGAGCAATAACTGGTTTACTTAGAGCCTGAACTTGTTTCATCATGGATGAACATGTTGAAAATAGTTCAATTTGCGAGTCTGTGTCATTCTTATCAAGGAATCCTTTTACTTCTTTAAGATTATGTCCTGAAGAAAATATTTTATCACTTTCAGATTTAATGATTACAACTCTGATAGAATCATCCCTATCAATAGAACTTAATTGATTCTGAATTTCACCCATCATAGGCATGCTTAGACTATTAGCCGGAAGATCATTTAAGCTCAGTGATGCAACTGAGTCTTTGTCATTTCTTATAAGAATATCTGTCATTGTTTAAAACGTATGTTAACTCTTCTATTTCTTTTACCTTTATTTTCAATTTTTCCAATCTCTAATCCTTCTATCTCTCCAGTTGATTTCACATGAGTGCCGCCACACGCCTGTATATCTAGAATTTTATCTTCACCAATTTGAACAATTTGAACTTTATTATCTATCACAGGTGGGCTTACTGCAGCTCCTTTAGCTAAATGAGGATTATCTCTAAACTCATCTCCTGTTATTTGTTTAGTGAATACAGGAATATTTTTTTTAATAATTTCTTCAATTTGTTGGTTCATTGCTTCTTTATCAAGCAAGCTTGGATCAACATCAAAATCAATTCGACTTTTTTGTGCTCCAACTGAAGCACCTGTTATCAAAGCATCAATTAAGCTACAGAGAATATGACATGATGTATGCATTTTCATATGATCTTTTCTCAATCCCCAGTCTATCTTTAATTCGCATTCTTTTCCGACGATGCTCTGATCAATTTCGCCATCAACAAGATGTATAATTTCATTTGGAGCTTTACCTTTTTGCGTATCAATGACTTTATATATTTGATCACCCAATATAATTTCTCCTTGATCACCTGGTTGTCCTCCAGACTCAGCATAAAAAATTGTTCGATCTAATTGGATTGAATTTTGGTCAATATGGGTGATGACAGCTTCAGACTGTTTTAAATAGGCATCATTATTAAATAATAATTCTGTCATACCTATAAGTAGAGATCGTATTCTTCTCTTGGAACAAAACTAGACTCGATGTGCTCTGACTCACCTTGTTTCGCCGCTGTATAAAGTTCAAGGTATTCTTTTCCAAGATATTTTTTTAATAGTTTAGATGATTGAAACCGTGCCAAAGCCTGTTCCATATTTTTTGGCATATCACTATCAGCTTCTTTATCAGCACCTTCAGTATTATCAAAATCAACTTTATTTGATGGCTCTAATTCGTTAGTGAGACCATTATGTAATCCAGCCAGTATACATGCTAAAACAAGGTAAGGATTAGCATCTGCTGAGGCAACACGGTGTTCAATTCTTTTTGCATCATTGGAACCTGCTGGAATTCTTAATGAAACATCTCTTCGATTCCATGACCAGCTTGTATTAACAGGAACAAAATTCTTTGTTTGAATACGTCTGTACCCATTTCTGTTGGGAATAAAGATTGGAAAACTATCATAAAATGTTGATTGAAACCCAGCTATTGCATTATGTAATTTTTTGTTCCCATAACGACTAGATGTAGCAAAAATATTTTTTTCGTTATCATCATAAACAGATAAATGTAGATGCATTCCGTTTCCAGTTTCTTCTAAAAATGGCTTTGCCATAAAAGTAGCTTCATAGCCATGTCTTTCACTAGTTTCTTTAATAATTCTTCTTAACATCGCCGCATCATCAGCTGCTTTTAATAAGTCGTCCGTATGCTTGAGATTAATTTCATATTGTCCAGCAGCAAATTCACTCGAGGCCGTTGTCGCAGGAATATTCTGCATTTTACAATTCTTGTTGATGTCATCAAATAATCGACCGAAAAGATCAAGGTCTGGAATCCCATAAACATGTGTCTTATTTGCTCCTCCAGCTGGTACTGGTTTTCCGTTCATATCTCTATTTTTATCTAGAAGATAAAATTCTAATTCAAAAGCAACAACTGGTTTTAATCCTAAACTCTTAAAATGAGTCATAACCTTTTTTAAAATATTTCTAGGATCAACATCTGATGGATCCTCGATGACACCCCAGTTTTCTTGTTCTTTTCTCATTGTGATAAGGACCTGTAAAAAACGCTCATCCCATGGAACAGGCTTGATACTACCTTTCACAGGAACCAAAACTCCATCTGGGTCACCATCTGTCCATCCTAAATTTAGAGTATTTGTAACTCCTCCTAAGACATCAAGATAAAAAGCTGAAAATGGAAGAAGAACTCCTTCTGAAAAAATCTTATCTGCCTCTAAAACCGGAAAACGTTTACCCCGAACATAGCCACATAAATCAGTAAAGATTGCATCTACATATTGAATATTATTGTGCTGACTTAATATTTCATCAAATTCAGCTTGTGTTGCTATTTCCATTTTATGATTCTGACTTAAGCCAGCTTGTTAATATAATTTTGCAGATGACTTAAATAAAACTTTTGGTATTCAACAAGGCTAGTCTCAAGCTCTCCATACTTCCCTGGTTGATAAGCTCGACTTTCAATGCCTTTCTGGTTCATTTCACACAGTTGTGAATCTTCAGTTGACGTTTGATCCCAAAGGAAAATCATCTTATCAATATCAACATCTGCATCTTTATGAGTTACCCAATATTGAGTCACAATTGTTTTACTTTGACTAACAGGCGTGAATAAAAAAAGAATTACAAATTCATTATTGGCAACAAAGCTATTAAATGGACTGAAACCAATAGCGGTATAACCATGATCTGGACCAATTGTTTTAAAATCTCCCATTAAAGAAGAGCATGAATAACTTCCATCCATAGTTTCTGACATGATGCCTTCAGGTAATGGAGTTCGCTCAGCGATTCTAAAATATTTATTTGTCTCCTCACTATATTCTCCAACAAATAAACCTTTTTTTTGAGTTTCTAGTGTCCAATCTTTAATACGCTGATTAAATTCAGGAGATTCGATTCCAGATCCAACTCCAGCTCCATACGAATTACAGTATGCCTCGCCGTGAACACTTAGATAGTCTTTATGAGTAAACTCACCTCCCCAACAATGAGCACATTCTTTAAAATTATGAATAGTGGCAAGATGAGATGCGTTAAATATAAAGTCTTTTTGGAATGCAATTTTACCATCGTTGAGACCATGCATTTTAATATATGGTTCTAATGGTTTTATAAACTCATCAAACGAATGGGGAATCTCAGAGAAATTAACAAAAACTAAGCTTTCATAAATTTTTAAATGACTATGACAGCCAGCTATTGAAGATGAAATAGTTAGACTATTATCTTCAAGTTTTTTTATTTCTATATACCCACCATTAATTTGGTAAGTAAAAATTGCGTTATCATTAAAATATGACATATGAGTAAGGAATACCCATTGTTTTTTGAATACCGCATCATAACTTAGATCAAATACAGCTTTATCTGTGAAGAAAAGCTGATCCATTCCCACTCGTGGGTCTTGGCTCTGTATAATGTCTTTTATATTTTGTTCAATCATGATGTGATTTCAATATATTTTATTAATTAATAAATTAAAATAAAATAATCATATGAGTAATTTAGACTTAGAGATTTGTTATTTATCGGCTTCAGAAGCCATAGAAAAATTTAAAAATAAATCATTATCTCCTGTAGAGCTTTTAACAGAAACAATAAAAAGAATCGAAGAAGTAAATCCAAAAATAAATGCTTTTAATTTCTTTCGGTTTGAAGACGCATTAGAAGAGGCTAAAAATTCAGAATCTAAGTATTCAAAAGATGAAGCTTCTTTGCCTTTGGAAGGAATTCCTCTAGCAATTAAAGATGAAGTCAACATAACTGGACAACCAAATAAAAATGGAAGTTTAATTTTTAAAGATACGATAGCAGAAAGTACAGATATAGATGTTGAGTCATTAGTAAACTCTGGTGCTATACTTCATGCACGAACAACAAATCCTGAATTTTCATTAACATCTTTTTGTCACTCTAAAGTTAATGGTGTCACAAGAAATCCCTGGAACTTAGAGATGACACCGGGCGGTTCTAGTGGAGGGAGCGCTGCTGCTTTAGCTGCTGGCTGTGCGACACTTGCAACTGGAAGTGATATTGGAGGATCAATTCGAATTCCTGCAGGATCATGCGGGGTAGTTGGATACAAACCTCCATATGGAAGAAATCCAATGAGCTATCCTTACAATCATGATCCATATTGTGTCGTAGGACCGCTTTCAAGAACAGTTTCCGACTGCGCCATTATGCAAAATGTAATGTGTGGCCCTAATGAAAAAGACATTGCATCACTGAGACCTAAAAAAATTCTTCCTACAAAATATGAAAATATAAAAAATTGGAAAATTGCTTACTCACTCGATCTTGGTTTTTTTGAAGTCGATAGTGAAGTTGAAAAAAATACATTAGAAGCACTCAAAAAATTTGAGGCGTTAGGTGCTTCCATAACTGAAGTAAAATTAAATTGGAAACAAGATGAAGTTAATTCTGTTTGCTTTAGTCATTATGCAAATTCATTTTATGGATTAATTTCTAAACTTTCAGATTCTGAAAAAGAACAACTTACAAATTATGCTCAAATGTTTGCAGAGGTTCCTGAGATGCATTTCAACGCGATACAAAATAATAAAAAGATTTATCATGAGAAAATTGGTGCTTATGTAGGATATGATGTGGTAGAGAGTGCTGAGATTACCGGAAAAATGTATTCAGAACTTGGCCCAATACTAGATAGTTATGATTTATTTATTTGTCCCACAAATGCCTTACCTGCAATTAAGGCTGATATTGATATTGTAAGTGATGATGTCACTATTAATAACAAAGTCCAGCAATGTGCAGATTTTTCTTGGGTTATGTCTCATCCATTTAATATGTTAGGAAAATTACCTGTCCTATCTGTTCCATCCGGTTTCAGCTCAAGCAATGTTCCTACGGGAATCCAAATTATTAGTCGATCTTATTCTGACGAACTAGTGTTCCAAGGCGGATGTAACTACGAAATGTTAGATCCATGGCTAAATTCCAATAAAAATTGTCCTTCAATTTAACTTTAATATATTGACCAACACACGCATACGTGTACAATTTTTGAAGATTTAATAAAAAAAAGGAAAATTAATAATGAAAAAATCAATATTTACTTTTCTATTGGGAGCTTCACTATTAGCACTTGTAGTGGGATGTTCTCAAAAAGAAGAAGAGATAGTTAGAAAGTCTACGCCTGGACCAGGATCTGTTTTCTTATGGGGTGGGTATGATGACGATGGTCTTTTTGGCTCATATGCTGAAGAAAATGGATCTCCAGTATATTCAACATTTGGTGATGCTGAAGAAGGATTGCAAAAATTAAAAGCTGGTTTTGAAGTTGATCTAGCTTGGCCATGCCAAGGTGAAATTGCTCGATGGGTAAGAGCGGGAGTACTTGAGCCATTAGATACATCTCGTATCGATAACTGGGATGATATGTTTCCTGAAGTTAGAGACCTTCCAAGTGGAATGGTTGATGGCAAGCACTATTTCGCACCTGTAGATTGGGGTGACACAACCTTATTCTATATGCCTGACAGAGTTACATGGATGAATGCTGATAATGAAAGCTTTGATCTAATGGAAGATCCAAGAGTGAAAGGTAAAGTGGGAATACTTGACTCAGCTGCTGACTCATTATTTTTGATGATGCACCATCTTGGTATCGATATTAGAGAAAAAGATCAGTTGACCAAAGCTGCTATTGACAAAGGCATCGCTAAATTCCGTGAAATGAGAGACAACGGACAAATACGTGCATTCTTTGGAGATACTTCTTCAATGATCGAAGCATTAGGTAATGAAGAAATAGATGTAGCACTTGGCTGGAATGAAATCGCGTGGAATGCTGGAGCAAAGATGATGCAACCTGCTAACGGAACAATGACCTGGGCATGCGGCCTAGCTATTGTTAAAGGTGCACAACTTGATAAAGCATATGCCATGATTAATGGAGCTACTAGTGCTGAAACTTCAGCTTACTTGCTAAGCGAATGGGGTTATGGTCATTCAAATAAAAAAGGTTTTAGCACAATTACTGCTGACGAATTGGCTGAACGTGGAGTAGCATCAAATCCTGAGGAACACCTTTCAAATGGAATGTTCTCGGTGATGCCTTCAGATGAAGTGACTGACTACATGGAAGCTCAATGGGCTGAAATGGTTGCTGGCGGTTGATCAGAGGTTCGTAAGAACTTATTAAATAGCCTGTTCTCTTTTTGGGGGGCAGGCTATTTTTTATTCAATAAAGAAATATCTTCTAAACTCATGCTAACGAAGCATTTATTATCTTCAAATGATTGATTATCAAAATGTTGAGAAGAAACAGTAATTAGCTTTTCTATTCCTTTAGCTTCGACATAAAACCTAGTCATTTCGCCTAAATAAGAAGTTTGACGAATCTCAGCATCAAGACAAACATCCCAATCTGATTTTTCCCTAGAAATCATCATTGATTCTGGACGAATACTACAAACTACATTTGATGAGTTTGATGTTATATTTAAATTGTTCTTAATTTTAAATTCACCTAATTCTTCTATTGAAACATTTATAAATTCTCCATCATTTGATTTTGTTTCAGCTTTTAGAAAATTTGTTTCACCAATAAAATCACTGACAAAAATATTTTCTGGGTTTTTATAAAGTTCATTAGGTGCTGAGAGCTGTTGGATTTTTCCATTATTCATAACAGCAACCCTGTCTGACATACTTATAGCTTCTTGTTGATCATGAGTAACAAAGACAAAAGTAATTCCAATATTTTTTTGAAGAGTTCTTAATTCTAACTGCATTTCATCTCTTAACTTTTTATCTAAAGCACCAAGGGGTTCATCTAATAATAGCACTTTTGGCTGTCTAACTAGAGCTCTTGCAAGTGCAACACGCTGTCTTTGACCTCCAGATAATTGGTTACTAAATCTTTCCTCGTACCCTTCTAATTTAACTAATGAAAGGACATCTTTAACTCGCTTCTCTATCTCATCGCCACTTAAACCAAGTTTCCTTAATCCAAATTGAATATTTTTTTCAACATTGAGATGAGGAAAAATTGCATAATTCTGAAAAACCATATTAGTAGGTCTTTTGTCTGGAGGTAATGCAGTAATATCTGTTCCATCAATTAAAAGATTGCCAGAAGTAGGGTATTCAAATCCTGCAAGCAATCTTAATAAAGTTGTTTTACCGCACCCAGAAGGCCCTAAGAGTGAAAAAAATTCTCCTTCTTTAATCTCAAATGAAACATCATCAACTGCTTTTACATCCGCAAAGTGTTTTGAAATATTGTTAATTTGTATAAATGAATTGTTCATAGTTTATTATAATTTTATAGCTATATCTTTTTTTCCTTTTCCTTGCCCAACATTTCTCAACCAGAATGCTAACAAAACAATTAAAGTAGTAAACACAATAATTACTGCCCCTAAAGCTAAGACATGAGGTAATTTTTGTACAAATCTCATTTGACCCCACATATACATGGGTAATGTTGCATCGCTACCAGTCAAGAAGAAAGCAAGAATGAATTCATCAAAAGAAATTATAAAACTGAGAAGAAGGGCTGCAACTATTCCTGGTAGGTACAATGGAAACGATACTCGATAAAATGTACCCCATGCATTCTCTCCTAAATCCCTTGAGGCCTCTTCAAGAGAAAAATCAAATCCTTCAATGCGAGCAATAAGGATTAACATTGCAAAAGGAGTACAAAATAAAGTGTGGCCAATTGTGACTGGTACGAGCCCAAGTTTGAAACCAAGGTTGACCCAAATAATAAGTATTGCTACGGCAAGGATAATTTCAGGAATCAAAAATGGCATCATGATAGCTCCGTAAGAAATTTTTTGTCCTCTAAATTTATAACGAGCAAAGGCCTTAGCAGCAAAAAGTGCAATCGTCGTACTAATGACGCTCGCTACTATACCGACTTTTATACTTGCCCATAGAGCTTTATGGAGATTTTTTTGTGACCACATCTCTTCGTAATGCTCAGTCGTAAATCCAGCAAGTGGAAACGACATGAAGTTTGCATCATTGAAACTAAATATAGGCAAGAATAAAACTGGTACATACAGAAACCCAAAATAAAGAAGGGTATAAATCAATAGTGTATTATTCTTTTCATTCATGTTTATGTTAGTCTTTGTGTAAGTCGTTTTGTAACATTTGAAACAATTATTGTTATGACAGCAACAGTTGCAAGCATGATAGTAGCTGAAGCCGCTCCAAGAGGAATATTATTAATTTTCCCAAAATAAGCCTGGATCATATTTGATAACATACGGCCATCAGTTCCTCCAAGCAAAGCTGGAGTGACATAATCTCCAACAGTTGGAATAAATATAATTAGTATTGCTCCTATTACTCCAGGTAATGATAGTGGAAATGTGATTTTCCAAAAAACTTCAAATCTTGATAATCCAAGATCTCTACCAGCTTCAATTAGTGAAAAGTCAATTTTGTCTAATGAAACGTATAATGGCAATAATGCAAAAGCTGCCCATGCATGAGTAAGAGTAATAACTACAGCAGTCTCTGAATACATTAAAAATGTAAGGGGTTCATTAAGAAGTCCAGCATTAATTAGTGAAGAATTAATTACCCCTTTTGTTCCAAGAATGATCTTCCATGAAAAGACTCTTAATAAATAAGATGTCCAAAAAGGTAGTGTCAGCAACACAAGCCATAACATTTTGTTCTTTTTCACATAAAAGGCAATATAGTAACAAACAGGGTATGCCGTGATAAGTGTAATGAGGGTTACGAGAAATGATATTTTGATTGATTTTATTAAAAGCGTAACCAGCAAATTTTTTTGAAAGAAATCAATATATCTTTGAAATGTAAAAGTATAATCTATTTCCATCATGTTGACTTGTGTAAACATACTAAAGCTCAACATCAGTGCCATTGGCACAGCCATCGCTAAAATAACTAAAATTAAAGCTGGAGAGAGAAGAGAATATGCTCTTGCTACCTCACTTTTTGCATATAACCTCTTCCATAGTTGTAACATAAAAAAATATTAATTTATAAAAATAAGAGATGCAATTTAAATTTCTTTTTTACTTTTATCTGTAAAATTAGAATACCAGAGGTAGATTCTTAAATACCAAAGTCTTAAAAATCCGAATGGAATTTTTGGAGAGAGTCCTTGATATACTTTTGAAATATTAGTTTCACCACTGTTTGACTCATAAATCATTTCTGCTAATTTTTTTCCACAATACACAGTGGTATTATTTCCATTCGCTTGATACCCATATGAAAAGAAGACTGACTTGTCATCCTCAAGACTACCAAATGCAGGAACAAGATCTCTGGTCATAACAACTGTACCTCTCCAATAATGTTCAATATCTATATCGTTCCAATTTGGGAATACTCCTCGAAATTGATTAGTCATATATTTTCTCATTTTTAAAGCACTTTTTTCATCCCCAAATGTATCGCCTCTGGTTCCAAATAACATTCTATTTGAGGGCATTCTTCTATAATAATATAATATCTCTCTAGAATTACAGATTGGATTAAGAGTTTTATAATTTTGTAATTTAAATTCGTCCTCACTCATCTCTCTTGTAACAATAATATTTGATAATACTGGCACCATTCTATTTGCAAAGCTTGGATGAAGAGACTCATCTGTATAACCGTTTGTTGCAACTACAACCTTATCACACATCAGAGAACCTTCTTCAGTAATAAGTTTATGTTGACCGTTTCTTTGCCATTTCTTTACTCTTGAGTGAGCGTGAAGTTTAGCTCCCACATTAACAGCGGCGTGTGCAAATCCATCCAAAAATGCCATTGGATTCATTGCAAATCCAGCCTCTGTGAATACAGCACCAAATTGTTCTGTTGATTGATGTCCAGTTTCATCAAACTCTTCTTTTGGAATCCATCGAGTATTAATCCCAAAATAATTTTTTAAATCGTTGCCCCACTCCTTTAACTCTTCACTACTATCAGGATGGTGCGCAACATCAAGATTTCCTGTCCCAACTTTCTCACATTCAATGTTATTGTCTGCAATTAATGATGCTAAAAGGTCTACTCCCTCAATTTGAGAGGCAAAAAATTTTTTTGTTTCATCCATTCCATATTTTTTTATTAACTGACTAATTGATAACTTTGTTGCTGGAAGACAGCAAAAACCAGCGTTTCTTCCGCTGCTAGCAAAACCAAAATGACCAGCTTCAAGAAGTCTAACATCTCCTCCATAATTTTTTGCAATGTGGTAAGCTGTGCTAATACCTGTGAACCCTCCACCAATGACACAAACATCACATGAATGATCACCAACTAGCTTGGGGAAAAGACTTTGATCAAAATGACTTACTTCCTCCCAATAGCTTTTAATGGGAGAATTAAAATCATAGATTGCTTTGTTATATAATTGTTTCATATGAATAAATTAAGAATATCATAGACACAAATTGTTGAAAAACCAATTAATCATATATCTCTTCGAGGAAATTCTATCTTTTTAAATGGCCAAGTTTTTTCTAACCATATTTTAAAGGTATTGCCTAATTCTATTTCTAAACCACTACTAAGAAGATCTTGCCTTATCCAATAGTATGCTTGAACCTCAAAATCAGGATTATCTGATGGATAAATGTAGCAACACCCAATTACTTCTTCTCTATTTTTTGGAGAAAGAACCGTGTAAGCAAATGAATGTCTAAGAGAAAATTCTACTTCATGCCAACCCAAATCAGCAAGATTTTCATTTATAGTCATCCTTTTTGGCCAGTCACTATCATCCATAAGTTTATACAAATGATTTTCACTTTTCATGACTGCTTCATAGTCACTTTTTAAATGTTTTACTGTTAACGGACTTAGTATGAAATTTTTAGTTACTAATTCTTTTGGAACTTCAAAATCGTCTTTAACTATCGGACGGCTATACATTTTAAATATCTAATCTTGTATGCCATAGCGAACTATTTCACCATTTTTTTTGGAGATAACCCAATTTTTTATTATATCTTTTACTGAAGTATTAAAATTAAATTCTTTGCGTTCTAATACATAATCAGATTTAGGACCGCCAATTTTTTTTTTATTTTCAAAAACTAACTCTGCAAAGGAAATAGTGCTTATTAAAAATAGGATAATGACTGATAAAAATATTTTCATTTTCACTTACTCAAGAAGTCTATAATTCTAGTAGACTATGGTAACTGCATATTTGTAAAATACCAATTATAAAAGTATGTAACTGCTGACTCATTTTGAGATAATACACCTGGTGAAAATGATTGGGACAATAATCCTTTCTGATTATTTTCGATTATTGCTGTATCTTCTTGTGTCGTAACATCCCAAATATAAGTCACATCGTCTGGATTATAATCTTGGCCTTCTTTTGCGTCTTCATTCACAAGCCAAATTAATTCCACTTCTGAGTTTAGAATTGAATTGGGTTTGAATACAAACATGACTCCAAAGTCATTAGTAAAGTAGCAGCAGCTAAAAGGATTAAAGCTCACCTGTGATAAACCCCCATCGAAATCTTTGAATTTTCCCATTAATTTTGATGCAGGTTTTCCACTTTTTGTTTGAGACAAATGTCCGTTTCCAATGGGAGTACGATCGACATAACGATTTAGACCTTTTCTTAAGCCTTCTTTAGTTTCTAGATATGTTTCAGACGGTGTTCCTTGTCTTTTACATTCTTCAACCCATGGTTGAATCTTTTCCAAATATCTTTCTGTATCTTTTTCTGGCGCAGTCCCCAATCCTGCACCCATCGTATATATCCAATCTTTTTCATGTACTGCACTTAGCTCAGAGTGAGCATTTCCACAATGATAACACTCTTGAAAATTTTCTAAGACTAATTTGAAATTAGCGTCCGTTGGATATTTTTTTCGAGCAGCAATTTTTGACTTACCAGTACCATGAAAACTGACTAATTCTTTTAATGGTGATATAAATTCATCAAAGTCTATAGGATCCTCGAGTGAGAGATTAATAAAAATTAATCCTTCGTATATTTTTATGTGGCAACTTTTAAGTCCGTAATCTTCCATTTTAAAATCATCCGGCATATATCGAGCTGCTTTTAATTCTCCTTCTGATGAAAAACTCCATGCGTGATAAGGGCAGACTAAAAGTTTTTTTGAGCCCTCTTGATCGAGGCAGATTCTTGATCCTCGATGTGTACATACATTATAGAAGGCTCTGATTTTATTATCTCTGCCACGAATAACTATTATTGACTCCTTTTCAGCCTCAAATACAAAATAATTTCCTGGATTTGGAATACGACTAACATGATCCACCATGAGCCATTGCTTAAAATAGATTTGTTTCATCTCTTTAGAAAAAATACTTTCATCAGTATAGAAATCCTGAGGAAGGGTTTTGCCTTCTTGATAGCTTTGTTTGTATTGATTAAAAGAGCTCATTAATTTGAAGCTGATGACCAAAGACCTTCTTTTCTTATATCATCAGTTGCTAGCTCAATTCCTTTTCTTAAAATTGATACTAGTTCATCAATTTGTTCTTTAGTAATGATTAAAGATGGAGACATGACACATGTACTAAATAAAGGCCTTACAATTAACCCAAGTTGTTGACAGTGCTCATTAATTCGAGAGCCAATTTCATATGATAGATTTAAAGGATCCTTTTTGTCTTTATTTCCTACACATTCCACTGCAGCCATTAGTCCTTCACCTCTTACTTCACCAACAATTGGAAGGTCTGTTAACTCCCTCAATTTGTTCTGAAAATATGGACCTACCTCTTTCACGTGATCTAACAAATTTGTTTTTTCCATATAATCAAGAGTTGCAGTAGCTGCTGCCATACTGACTGGATGACCTGAGTCTGTAAATCCATTTGAAAAAATTACTTTTTCTTTATTGTCTAGCTGTGACATTAGCTTTTCTGAAATAACAACTGCGCCACAAGGTACATATCCAGAAGTAATACCCTTTGCTAGAAGAATAATATCAGGAGTGAAATCAAAATATTTTTCTGATGCAAATATGTGCCCTAATCTTCCAAAGCCTGTAACAATCTCATCAGAAATATAAAGAACATCATATTTCTTACAAACCGCATGAGTCTTTTTTTGATATCCTTTAGGCGGCACAATAACACCACCTGATGCTAAAATTGGTTCAGCTATAAAAGCAGCCACTTTATCTGCACCTATTTCTAAAATCTTATTTTCTAGTTCTTGAACTTTTAAATCACAGAACTCTTCATCAGTTAAATCATCAGGTTTACGAAAAGGGTTAGGTGACGAAATATGATGAACGAGATTAGTTGCAAAATCAAAATTATTTTTATCTCTTTCTTTACCAGAACAAGAAGCGCCTAAAAAAGTACTGCCATGATAAGCGTCGTGTCTTGAAATAATCTGCTTCTTCTCTCTTCGACCACATACATTATTGTAGAACATTACAAAGCGTAAAGCCGAGTCAACTGCAGATGATCCTCCCGAAGTAAAAAAAACTCTCTTTAAATCACCAGGTGCATATTTTACAAGTCTAGAGGCATAATCATGTGCAATTTCTGTCGACTCTGTAAATGGACTTGCGTAAGGCATTTTCCTAATTTGTTCATAAACAGCGTCAGCAATTTCTTGAACGCCATGACCAACATTTACGTTCCACATTCCTCCTGGACCATCGATAAGCTTTTTACCAGTTTTATCATAAAGATAAATTCCATTTGATTTGTCTATAAAGGTGCGGTCATCCTCACCTCGATATTCTAAATATTGCCATGGGTGCAAAATTCTATCGTCTAATGTGTTGAGTAAATCTTTAGGTGTAGTCTGTGATGTTGATTTTGGCATAAATCATTATAACCTAAATTGAATGACTGTTCAATAATTGAATTGGTTTATAAATCCTGATTTTTGGCTACTCATAAAGGTCTGCGGGGACCTTATTTCTTCTTTCGGGATTATAAAATTGCCTTTTTACAACCTTACATTTTGCCCAAATCTTACGATATTCAATTTCTTCAGGATGATAGATTTCTGCAAATATATTTTCTTTAATTTTAATTCCATACGGACGTCTTAAAGAAGCAAGAGCTATATTTCTCTTCATTGTTGGACTCCACATAGCTGCTGTTACAATTCCAATATCTTCCTTTTTTTCATTATAAATTACTGACCCATGAGCTGGCTTATCTCCATCAATGTCGAGACCAACTAAACATCTTTCTGTTGAGCTATTTTCTTTTTCTAACTTAAGTGCTTTTTTACCAACGAAGTAATTCTTCTTTTTAAAATGAACTAACCATCCCATACCAATTTCATAAGGAGATCTCATTCTAACTGGTCTCAATGCATCTTCAGCTGCCATAAAATCTGTATTTGTTTGAATAAAGCCTGCTTCAATTCTCGTCATTTCTAGAGCATGCATTCCAAATGGTCTAATTTTAAGTTGCTTACCAGCTTCAAAAATACTATCCCAGGCTGATTCAGCATTTTCAGGATCAGTCCATATTTCATAACCCAAATCTCCAGTGAAACCAGTTCTGGAAATTAAAACTTCATACCCATTGATAGTAAATTCCTTCATTTCAAATGGCGCTAGTGATTCTAATTCATTTGCTCCATAATTTTTTAAGGTTGAACATGAAGTTGGTCCCTGTAGAGAAAGAGCGGCAATGGTATCTGTTACATCCTTAACCTCCACGTCGAAACCCACAGCAGAGTCATTTAGCCAATTGTAAATCTTTACAGCACAACAAAGCATAAATTTGTTCGATGAGTATTTAAATATTGTTCCATCATCAATAACTTTTCCATCTTCATTACACCAGATAATATATGCAACTGTATTGTCTTTCATTTCTGAGAGATCTCTTGTCACTAAATAATCAACAAATGGATGTGCATCATCACCAGTAATCTCATATTTGCCCATTGGAGTTAAGTCCATAACGGAAGTGCCATTTCGAGCTGCTGTATATTCGAGCTCTACTGTTGAGTATTCTGTGGGAACAGTAAATCCATTCCATGCATACCATTTATTTGTTCGTGAAGCTAAACTCGTTCTTGAGTGAAATGGTGTTTTCTTTAATGCTGAGAATCTTAAATCACTAGTCATTTATAAATCTCCCAAGACAACCTTTGCAGCATTTTTTCCTGAAATTCCATGCATTCCTCCACCAGGATGTGCGCCTGCACCACATAAATATAAACCATCCAAATGTGTTTTATACTGAGCAGCGCCTGGGATTGGTCTCAACATAAATAACTGGTCAATTTGAATCTCACCATGATGCCAGTGTCCTCCAGAAACGTGGTAGTTTTGTTCTATATCATCAGGTGTAATAAATGTTTTATTTTCGATGCAGCTTTCAATATTTGACGAGTACTTTGTAATAATTTTGACAATTGAATTTATATAATCATTTTTAATATTTTCCCACCCACCGTTTACTTTATATGGTGCATATTGAACCTGAATATCTAAAGATGGATTACTATCCATATCCTTCTTCAAACAGAGTTCAAGAACAGGATCAGAGGATAATTTATCAAATTTGCTTGGGTTAAAATTTTCTTCAATGTAATCGATAGATGGAGATATTACCATTCGACTATTTAAATCTGCATCATCACAATCATTAAACTCTGGTATTTTATTTAATTGGAGTGAAAGTTTTGCTACGCGTCCTTTTGAACGGTGATGATTTATTCTTCTTTTAACATCGGTATCAAGATTTTGAGCACCAAGTAAACAGAGATATGTAGATCTGGGATCTGCATTTGAAACTACTGTTTTAGAAAAAAATTTATCTCCATTATTCAATTCTACACCGACTGCCGTATCATCTTCAATGATACAATGTTTTACGAATGCTGATGTTTTTATCTCAACATTATTTTTGCTACATTTATCTAAGAGAGCAGAAACGAATGTTTCAGATCCACCATCCATTTCATAGATACCTCCAAATAGGGAGTTACCATGAACAGCCATTCTATATAATAAATTTATCAATGAGCCAGGAGATCTTGGTCCTAAGTTTGAACCTAAAACAGAGTCATGGGCGATAAGTCCTTGCAGTAAAGTATTTTCAAAATTGTCTTCTAATTCATCCGCTATATTTAAACCAATCATTCTCGCAAATTCATTAAATCTTTTTTTGCCAAGCATTCTTACATTTAAACCGAGCTTGAAAAGTTTTGCATAATCAGAAAAACTATTATTCATAATTCGTGGTGGTGAATCCAACATAAATTTACCAAGAGCTTTAGAGAATTCAGACATCTTGTCATGAAAGTCGAGATATCGATCAGCATCCTGAGTTGAAAATTTTGCAATTGTAGCATGGTCCAAATGTTGATTTCCCATCAGTCGAATATGTTTCCCTGACTCTGAAAGAGCAATAGTACCCTTAGAATTGTATTTTAGATTTAATCCTCCAATGGATTGGCTAACGCTGTTGGATATAAAGGGAACATAATTAATAATCTCATGATTAACCATGCCTCCACAATTTTCACGAGCTTCACAAATTAATACTTTTTTATTTTTTTTAGCGAGTATATTTGCACAAACAAGTCCGTTATGACCTCCACCAATTATAATGGCATCATATTTTTTATCAGACATTAATAATAATTTCCTTTTTGAGGCATTTTCATATCCAGAAGGACTTCTCTCGCAGCATTTGCGCCTGGCGCTCCCATCACACCTCCTCCTGGATGAGTGGATGAACTACAAATATACATATTTTTAAGTGGAGTCCGATATTGTGCATAACCAGGAACAGGTCGATTAAACATAAGTTGATCCATTGTTAATTCACCTTGGAAAATGTTTCCTTCAGTCAAGCCAACCTCACTGTCTAAGTCCATAGGGGTCCTAACCTCGTAGTGGTTAATTAAATCTTTAAAGTTTGGAGAAAACTCAGAAATACAATCAACAATATGACGACCGAACTCTTGCTTTCTCTCTTCATTCCAGCCACCATTAGCCAGATTAAATGGTACATATTGAATGAATACAGACATATAATGTTTACCTGGAGCAGCCATTGTTGGATCACTTTTTGATGGTATACACATATCAACGTAAGGGTTTCTTGACCATTGACCTCTTTTCCAGTCATCGTACGCACCTTCCATTTCTTCAATTGTCTCTGTAAAGTGCATATCTCCACCACCACCTGGATCTCCTTCTGGAATACTTGGAAAGTCTGGCAATCCATCAAGAGCGATATTCAATTTTCCTGAAGAACCTCTTATTTTAAAGTTTTTAATTCTTTCAACAAACTCTCCTGGAAGAGATTTCTCTTCAGTAATTTTTAGAAAAGTTCTTTTTGCATCTAAATTAGAAACAATTTTTTTTGCATAATATTCATCACCATTTTTAGTAGCGACTCCAATTGCTCGTCCATTTTTAACAATCACATTTGTAACTTCACTACTTGGCTTAACTTCTCCACCATTATCGTTCAAGCATCCCATCATTGCTTTTGTAATAGATCCCATTCCACCTCGTGAATAGCCCCATGAACCTACTGATCCATCAACTTCACCCATATAATGATGAAGAAGAACATATGCAGAGCCTGGAGAACAAGGTCCTAACGCTGTTCCAATAATTGCACTACCAGCTAAATGTGCTTTTGTAATATCACTTTCAAAATATTCATCGAGATAATCTCGAATACTCATCGTATAAAACCTAATCGTGTCGTAAATTTCTTTTTCCCCTAAGCCACCTAGTTCATCTTTCGCTGCAAAATGCTTGGCAAATTCTAATGCTCCAAAAAGATCTTTTGGTTTAAATGAAGTAAGATCAGGAGGGGTCATCTTTAGCAATGGTTTGATTATTTTACATTGCCTGAGAACATCTCTGCTATATCGTTCGTATGCTTCTGCATCTTTATGAGAGTGACGTCTGATAGAATTAATCGTCATATCATGATCATGGTAATGCGCATAATAATCACCATTCTTCATCATCGTAGCACTTCCTTCATAAGGAATTATTTGCAATCCATATTTATAGAGCTCAAGATCTCTCATGATTTCTGGTCTTAACAAACTGCACACATATGAGCAGTTTGAATATTTCCAGCCTGGGAATAATTCTCGGCTAACAGCAGCTCCGCCAATCCATTCATTTTTCTCCAAAACAAGAACATCAAGACCAGCCTTTGCCATGTAACTAGCTGCAGTTAAACCATTATGGCCCGCACCAACGACAATTATATCATGAGTATTTTTTGGCATAAAACTTACAAAAATTTATGTATATGATAACAATATTGAATGATTATTCAATACAAAACTATCTTTAGAGGAGATCTTTGTATAGTCTCTATTATGTTATGATAACAGTTAGCAGAAAACAATTAACTTCATCAATTGAAAAAAATAAAGAAATCTCGATAAATCATCAAAAACTAATTGATGCAACGATTGAAACAATTGCTAAAAGAGGACTTGCAGACACAACCATCTCACATGTTGCAAAACAAGCTAAAGTGTCACAGGGTTATGCTAATTTCAGATTTAAATCAAAAGAAAATTTATTACTAAGCTCTCTAAAATTTTTATCTGATGAGTATAAAAAATCGTGGCAAAAAATATTTGAAGATGAGAATTTAGATCCTGTCGATAGATTACTCAAAATTTGTGAGAATGATTTCAGTAAAAAAATTGCAAATCGAAATAAAATATCAGTGTGGATTGCATTCTATAGTGAAGTCAAATTTCGACCTTCTTATCTATCAGTTTGTCAGAAACAAGATGAAATTTATCTTCATCAAATGGAAAAATTAATTGATGAAATAAATACCAAAACAAACCAAAACTCTTTAAGTGCAGTTGAGATTAGTGAATCATATCATTCAATGGTCGATGGATTATGGCAAAGAATTTTATTTGATCCAAAAATATACACAAATGAGTTTTGCAAAAGCTTAATCATTAAATATTTCAAAAGTATCTATCAAAATGAAAAAAAATTTCAATGACCTCTACAATTCAATCTTTTTTGGGAAACCAATATAGAACCTATCTTGTTTTATTTTTATGTGCCTTAATTATTGGAATAAAACTTGGAACCCTGATTCCATTACTTTCATTAATTCTCGAGTCACGAGGATATTCAAATACTGAGATCGGTTTAAATGTAGTCGCACAACCCTTAGCTGTTATTTTATTTGTAAGAATTACTCCGATCATTATACATAAAATTGGCTTGGCACGTTCAATCGTAATAGCTCAAATATTTACAATTCTTTTATACTTTACGTTTCCTATTTTTGAGAGTTTAACAGCTTGGTTTATTATTCGATTTTTAATTGGGTTTGCTGGAGCATTAGCATGGAATGCGTTTGACACATGGATGTTGTCTATGGCCGATGATAGTAATAGAGGTAAAATTGTAACCATTTATAATACTGTTTTTGTAATTGGTTTTGCTATTGGGCCAATGGTTATATCACTTACAGGAATTGAAGGCTGGCTTCCTTTTGTGGTTATTGCTGCACTTTCTTTCTTGGCAATTATTCCACTAATTACGATTAAAATTGATGATCCTAAGTTACCTGAAAAAAAATCTTTGCCAGTTTTTGCTGCTATAATTGCAGCGCCTACAATTTTTGGAGCTGCTATTCTATGTGGATTAGATGATGTAATGTTTGTTTCATTCTTCCCTATCTTCATGATAAAAAGTAATTTTTCTCAAGATCTAGCTCTACAATATGTCACAATTACTCTAGTCGGTGGTGTTATTTGTCAGCCAATAGTTGGGGTTTTATTGGATAAAGTAAATAAACGACTTCTCATGAATATTGCTGTTTTAATTACATTTATATGCCCAATCATATTCGCAATCTTCATTAACAATTTTTATATTATGGCAATCAGTTGTTTTATGTGGGGAGGAGCGGCAAGTGGTATTTTTGCAATTTCACTAACAATGTTAGGGGAACGATATAGTGCTTCACAAGTTGCTGGGGCTACAGCAATACTTGTTATGGTATTTGAGGTTGGTTCATTAACAGGTCCACTTATCGGTGGAAGAGTAATGGATATAGTGGGTCCAATGGGATTTATATATACGATCACCTCATTTACTTTTATTTTTTTAGTCATTTCCATTTATCGAACATTTAGGAGGTAACACATGTCAGAAAATGTCAAACGTGCAAATAAAAATGATGCAAATATGATTGGAGAAGTTTTCAATCTTTACAGGGTTTTTTATAAACAGGATTCAAATGTAGAGATAGCTCAAAAGTATATTGCTGAGAGACTCACAAATAATGAATCAGTGATTTTTTTTGCTGAGGATAATGGTAAATGTATTGGATTTACTCAGTTATATCCAACTTTCGACTCAGTGAACGTAAGACAAAAAATTGTTCTTTATGATTTATTTGTAAGAGAAGAATATAGAAGAAAAGGTTTTGCTAAACTATTAATGAATGCTGCTAAACAATATGCATCCGATAATAATTTTGGCTCTATAGAGCTCTCAACAGGAAAAACAAATACACAAGGTCAGTCACTTTATGAGTCACTTGGCTATATCAGAGATAATGAATATTATACTTATGATTTAGAAATATGAGCATGAGTTTGATCTAAAGATTTTTTTAGCTTTTCAACCAGCTCATCAATGTGATTATTATTGAAAATCAAAGGTGGACAGAAAATCATTCCATCTCTTACTGCCCTCATAACTAATCCATTTTCAATGCAGTAATCTCTACAAATACTCCCAACAACTCCTGTTTCCTCAAACATTTCTCGCTTATCTTTATCTTTTACTAGTTCAACGGCTCCAATAAAACTTTTCATTCTTACTTCACCAACAAGTGGATGATCAGCGATTTCATTCATACGTTCTTTTAGATAAACTGAAGTTTTACGCGAATTTTCTATAAGATTTTCTTCTCTAATTATCTTTATATTTTCAATAGCAACTGCACATGCAACTGGATGGCCAGAATATGTATATCCATGATAAAATTCGCCTCCTTCATCAACCAGCGTCTCAGTGACTCTATCGCCCACCATGATACCTGAAAGTGGTATGTAACCTGAACTTATTCCTTTAGCCATTGTGATTATGTCCGGCTTAATATTATATGTATCACTACCAAACCATTCTCCAGTTCTTCCAAAGCCACAAATAACTTCATCAACAACTAATAAAATATCGTACTTTTGGCATATTTCTTGAACTCGAGGCCAGTATGAGTCAGGGGGAATGATTACTCCTCCAGCGCCTTGAATTGGTTCGCCAATAAAGGCTGCAATATTTTCAGCGCCTATTTCATTAATTTTTTCTTCAATTTTATTGGCGGTATATGTTCCAAACTCTTCTGGTGACATATCACCGCCGTACTTATACCAATAAGGAGGCATTACATGTTCAAAGCCTGGCATCATACCACCTTGATCATGCATTGCTGTCATCCCACCTAAACTAACGCCTGTCATCGTACTACCATGATAAGCATACTCTCTACTAATAAAAGTTTTCTTATTAGGCTTACCCTTTAAATCCCAATATCTTCTAACCATGCGGACAACGGTATCATTTGCTTCAGAGCCACTTGATGAGAAGAATGCATGATTTAGATCATTGGGTGCAATTTCAGCTAACTGTTGTGCGAGTTCAATTGAAGGTGCTGTAGCTGATTTGAAAAATGAATTATAATAAGGAAGTTCTTGCATTTGTTTATAAGCTACATCTGCTAATTTTTTTCTCCCATAGCCAACATTCACACACCACAAACCTGACATAGCATCAAGAAACTGTTTATCATCAGTGTTTGTTAGATGAGCACCATCAGCTTTAACAATTACATTAGTTCCCTCTTTTGCTAATGATTTATAATCTGTGAAAGGGTGAAGGTGATGAGCGGTATCAATATCCTGCCATTGCTTTGTAGTTCTATTTAAGTATGCCATATTATTTAAATGCCTGTATTCCTGTTAAATTTCTTCCCATAATTAGTGTATGAACATCATGAGTTCCTTCATAAGTCTTGACTGTTTCAAGATTAATCATATGTCTCATAACATGATATTCATCTGAAATACCATTACCTCCTAGAATATCTCTAGCTACACGAGCAATATCTAGACTCTTTGAAACATTATTTCTCTTAATAAGGCTTACCATATTAGCATCAGATTCATCAGTATCCATGAGTCTTCCTACTCTTAAAGCTGCTTGAAAACCTAAAGCAATTTCGGTTTGCATATCAACCAACTTTGATTGAACCAGCTGAGTAGCTGCTATAGGTTTGCCAAACATAATTCGATCGAGTGCATATTGTCTTGCTGATTCAAAGCAAAATTCTGCAGCGCCTAGTGATCCCCAAGAAATGCCATAACGAGCAGAATTTAAACATGCAAATGGAGCAGATAACCCTGATGCATTTGGAAGAATCTGATCATCACCACAAAAAACATCTTCCATTACTATTTGTCCCGTAGTTGAAGCTCGAAGTGATAGCTTTCCCTCTATTTTTGGAGTACTCAAGCCTTTACTATTCCTCTCCACAATAAAGCCCCTAATTATATTCGCATCATCTTTTGCCCATACAACCATAATATCTGCTACTGGTGAATTGCTGATCCAAGTTTTAGTTCCAGACAATTGATAACCATTTGCTACTTTTTTTGCTCTTGTTTTCATCGCGTTTGGATCACTTCCAGCATCTGGCTCGGTCAGTCCAAAGCTGCCTATTAATTCTCCTGTAGCTAATTTTGGCAAATATTTTCCTTTTTGATCTTCAGTGCCAAATTGAAAGATTGGGAACATTACTAAACTTGTTTGAACAGACATTAGAGATCGGTATGCGCTATCAACTCTCTCAATTTCTCGTGCTATCAAACCATAACTAACATAGTTAGCGCCAGCACAACCATAGCCTTTGAGATAAGATCCTAGTAAACCTTGTTCGCCCATTTCATAGAGAATTTCTCTTGAAAAGTGTTCATTGCGGTTATCATTAACGATTCTTGGTAAAAGCTTGTCTTCACAAAAAGCTCTAACTGAAGATTGAGTTATTTGCTCATCAGAAGAGAGTTGCTCATTCAACGCTAGCACGTCTTGCCAAGAACTTAGAGCACTCACTTTACTATTTTTATTTTCGATATTGATGACCATACATAAAGTAATATATGCTAATTATTTGTAAGGTAAATAATATTTAAATAATTATGTATAGGCAAAATAAACCATTAGTCGCTATTTTTGCAGACGTCTTTACTCGTGATGATGTAAAAAGAACATACCATGCTACTGGTGCAAATTATGTGAATGCATTGATAAATAGTACTGATTGTACGCCTGTTATTCTCCCTGCAACTGCAGAAACTGAAAATTATAAAGTAATTCTTAATCGATTTGATGGTGTACTGCTTACAGGAAATCTATCAAATGTTTATCCTGAGTTTTATAATAAGGATAAAGTAGTTGAGCCATTAGATCTTAACAGAGACAAGACTGTATTACCTTTGATCGAACATATCTTTTATAAAAAAATTCCGTTGCTTGGAATCTGTAGAGGTTTTCAAGAAGTCAATGTTGCTCTTGGGGGATCATTACATGCAGATATTCATGATGTACCAGGAAGAATGGATCATCGCGCTCCTAAATCTGAAGATCCAGATATTCAGTTTGGAAAACAGCATGAAGTTTATCTAACTGAAGATGGAAAACTTCATAAATTAGCTGGACGAGAGTCTATTGAAGTTAACTCATTACATACTCAAGGAGTTGATAAATTAGCAGACTCACTTGAAATTGAAGGAATTGCTAAAGATGAGACTGTCGAAGCAATTAGTTTAAAAGATTATAAAGGTTATTTTTATGGAGTTCAGTGGCATCCTGAAACTTCTTCTACATCAGATGATTTTTCAAAAAAACTATTTGGTTCTTTTAATGATGCTGTTCAAACCTTTAGTATTGAAAAATAGAAAATTAAATCTTAGTAGCATAGTTTATAGCTGTAATTAAACTTGTTTCATTAGCAATAAATTTATTAGCAATATCATATCCTGTTCCATGATCTGGACTGGTTCTCACAAAAGATAAACCAAGTGTGTAATTAATTGTGTTTTCAAAATCAATTGTCTTGACTGGTATTAAGGCTTGGTCATGATACATGCAAAGAAAAGCGTCAAAGAATTTTAGATTTTTTTGCTGAAAAGCCGAATCTGGAGATAAGGGGCCTGATATTGAGATCCCTAATTTTTTAATCTTTTTTATGACTGGTAATATAATGTTTTGTTCTTCATTACCTAAAAGACCTCCATCTCCTGAATGAGGGTTGAGGCCTGTAACAGCAATTTTTGGCTTTTTAATATTAAAATTTTTTTTCAATGAATGATTTAAAAGTTTAACTGCATCAAATAATGGTTTTTGTTTTATATATTTATACACATTTTTTAATGGAATATGAGTTGTGAAAGGAACAACTCTGATTTTCTTATTTAATAACATCATTCCAAATTGTTTTTTCTTATCTAATTTTGCTAAGTACTCTGTATGACCCGAAAAGTTCTTTTTAAATTTAGATAATACTTCTTTAGATATAGGACTTGTGACAATTCCTGAAACTTCTTTTTTTTTGGCTAGTTTAACTGCAAGATCTATTGACTTAAAAATAGTTTCTGAATTTTTATGATTTGGCTTGCCTAATTTTGTGTCTTTATCAATCTTGATTGGTAGAACAGGTAAAAATTTTTTAAAAACTTCATGGGCTTCTTCTGGTTTAGATATAGTTTTAATTTTTACTTTTGTTTTGAGCTTATTTGCAACTTTTTTAATATAAGTAGGATCATGTATCACAAAAAAAGTATTTGCAGTTTTTTTCCAAGACTTAATAATAATCTCGGTTGAAACACCAGAGGGATCACCCATTGTAACAGCAGCTAATTTTTTATTAGATTTCATTAAAAAATACCCAGAAATTTTTTATTAAAATTATTTTCACATTCACTTAGTTGAGATTCATATCGATTAGCCCTCATCTTTACTTTACGAGCAACTTCGATTAACCATTCTTTACTTTTATAAGTTCCTTTTTTATATCCACCATGTCCTTCATGATAAGCTAAGTACTGATTATAAGTATCACTTTTGCTAATCTTATTAATTGATGTTGTTTTATTTATATACCATCCCGTAAAATCAACAGCATCAGCAAAATTAACTCTTGAAGCTAACGGTTTGTTATTTTCTTTTTTATACCAATCCCAAGTACCATCAATTGCTTGAGTATATCCTAACGCGCTAGATTTACGCTTCCATGGAATGACGCCAAAAAGTTTTTCGCGTTCAGGCTTTACTCTATTTTGAAACGAAGATTCTTGTCTTAGAATTGACATTTGAACATGAATTGGAGCCCCCCATTTTTCTTCTGATTTATTAGCTAAACGGTACCATGATGATTTTTCACTAAATATTTTACAAATATTATCCTGATTATCCGGTGGCTTGCTAGCGCAGCTTGTAAGCATCGATAATAAAGCAACAAAAATGAATAAAGTCCTCATATATTAATACGTTTACATTCAGGATATACAATAATACTCTCCTCCGACCTAAATGAAACAAATAAATAAAACAAGTTTTATCAGCTGGATATTTCTTCTCTCATTAGCAACTATTTGGGGTGTCAATTTTTTATTTATCAAACTAGCGGTTGAAGAAATTGGCCCTGTTACAAATGTTTTTTTAAGACTTCTGATGGCATCAATAATTTTATATGTTGTTATGAAACTGCAAAAACAAAAATTAGAACTTAAACCAAAACTAATTCTCTTTTATTTTATTCTAGGAGCTTTTGGACTCGCTATACCTTTTTCATTAATTTCTTCAGCAGAAATATATATAAATGCAGGTTTGGCTGGAGTATTAATGTCTCCAATGCCTTTACTTACATTAGCATTAAGTGCCATTATTTTAAAAAATGAAATTATCAATTTTAGAAAAGTACTTAGCTTTATTATTGCATTTTGTGGATTATTAATACTTTTTGGTTTTGATACTCTTACGCAGATAGGAAAAGGTAATTCAATTGAAATCATAAGTCAGCTCATTGTTTTATTAGCTGCTGCTTGCTATGGTTTGAATGCTGTTTTAACTAAACTCGTCCCTGAAATAAATTTTATTTCTCTTGCAACTGGTGTAACAATTGCAAGTGTCATATGGATAATACCATTTGCTATATTTCTTGAGCCTTTTTGGCTTAATGATTTTAATTCCAAAGCTATTCTGGCAGTATCAGTGCAAGGAGTGTTTGCGACAGCAATTGCGAATCTTTTGTTTTTTAAAATTATTGAAACAACTGGACCTGTTTTTTTGTCATTAATAAATTTTATGATTCCTTTAATAGCTTACTTTTCTGGAGCAATTTTCTTAAATGAAGTAATTGAAATAAATGTGCTACTTTCGCTAAGTCTTATTTTGTTTGCTCTTTATTTAAATCAAACTTCAAATACTAATAAGTAATTGCTCCATTGTTATCACTAGCGTATTGTTTATAAAATGCTTGAAATAAAAAACCTTAGTAAGCAGTTTGGAGGAATTCATGCCGTTGATAATGTATCACTAGAGATTGAACAGGGCTCAATCACTGGACTAATCGGACCAAACGGAGCAGGTAAAACAACTTTATTTAATGTTATCTGTGGCAGTATTTCACCTTCAAGTGGATCAATATTTTTTAACAATAAAGATATTACAGGACAACCGTCACATCAATTATTCTATGATGGTATACTAAGAACATTTCAAATCGCACATGAATTTTCAAAACTGACTGTGCTTGAAAATCTAATGGTTGTTCCTGGTTTTCAATCTGGTGAAAAATTAATGAATGCTTGGATCAATCGAAAAAAAATAAAAGATGAAGAAAAAAAAATAAAAGATAAAGCGACTGAAGTTATTGAATTTTTAAACCTATCACATCTTACCTATGAATTGGCTGGCAACTTATCTGGGGGTCAAAAAAAGTTACTAGAACTTGGAAGAACAATGATGGTTGATGCTAATATTGTTTTACTCGATGAAGTTGGAGCAGGTGTTAATAGAACTCTCTTGAATGAAATTGCAGAAGTTATTTTAAAACTTAATAAGGAAAAAGGTTATACATTCTGTATGATTGAACACGATATAGAGTTTATCAGCAAACTTTGTAGTAAAGTCATTGTCATGTCAGAGGGTAAAATTCTTACAGAGGGTAAAATTGAAGATATAAAGAAAAATGAAAAAGTAATCTCAGCTTATTTAGGAAGAAGTGGAGCAGTATGAGCGATTTCTTTTATTGTGAAAATCTAGTTGGTGGATATGGTGGCGAAAATATTCTTAATAATTGTAGTGTTTCTGTGAATAAAGGAGAGATATCTGTAATTGTTGGTCCAAATGGTGCTGGTAAATCTACAGCGATGAAGGCTATGCTAGGCATGTTAAAACTTATCCAAGGTAAAGTATTTCTTGATGGAAAAGATATTTCTAATTTTTCTCCTCAAAATCGAGTTGCCTCTGGAATATCATTTGTGCCTCAAACAATGAATATATTTAATGAATTAACGGTCAGAGAAAATTTAGAAATGGGCGCTTATCTGAGAGAAGATAATCTAGATGAAACGTTTGAAGAAATGTATTCATTATTTCCAATTCTTCATGAAAAAAAAGAACAAATAGCCGGTGAATTATCTGGAGGTCAAAGACAGCAAGTGGCAGTTGGAAGAGCATTAATGACAAAACCAAATGTTTTAATGCTTGATGAACCAACGGCAGGGGTTTCTCCAGTAGTTATGGATGAACTTTTTGCTAAGATTATTGATATTAAAAAAACAGGAGTGGCAATAATAATTGTTGAGCAAAATGCAAAGCAGGCCCTAAATATTGCTGATTTTGGATATGTCCTAGTCGCTGGGAAAAATAAATTTACAGGAAAAGGCTCTGAACTACTGAACGATGCAGAAGTCAAAAAGGCTTTTTTAGGCGGATAAGTATGGAAAATTACGATTTAATAAATGCTATAATACTCTTGGCAAACTTTGTAATTGTCCCAGCTTTATCTTATGGCTCACAACTAGCACTTGCGGCTCTAGGTATTACTCTTGTCTATGCAGTTCTGAGATTTTCGAATTTCGCTCATGGCGATCTGATGGCATTTGGCACTATGATAGCGATACTCATAACATGGCTTTTTCAGTCTTGGGGATTAACTGCAGGTGTACTACCTACAGCACTAATCGCACTGCCTTTTGCCATGGCACTGACTGCAGCTTTTTGTCTTATTACTGACAAGGTTATCTATAAATTTTATCGAGAACAAAAAAGTCAACCAGTTGTATTTATGATCGTATCAGTTGGGGTTATGTTTATCATGAATGCAATAGTAAGATTTATAATAGGTCCAAAAGATAGAACATTTTTTGATGGAGAAAAATTTATAATAAAAGCAGTTGAGTTTAAATCGTATACTGGTCTTCCTGAGGGACTTAGCATTAAGTCGACACAAGTTCTAACAATCGTAATAGCGTTGATCACTATGATGGCCTTATTTTATTTTTTACAAAAAACAAAAATGGGGAAATCAATGAGAGCTTACTCTAACAATGAAGATCTTGCTCTTTTATCAGGAATTAATCCTGACAGAGTAGTTATGATTACATGGATTATTGTTGGTATGCTGGCAACTATTGCTGGAGTTCTATATGGATTAGATAAAAGTTTTAAACCTTTCACATATTTTCAATTACTACTGCCCATGTTTGCCGCAGCTATTGTTGGAGGTATAGGTAATCCATTAGGAGCAGTAGCAGGTGGTTACATTATTGCTTTTTCAGAAGTGATGCTCACATATGCATATAAGAAGTTTTTTATGTACTTACTACCAAATAATCTTGAGCCAAGTGGACTGATGCAGTTTTTGTCTACTGACTACAAATTTGCAATTTCATTTATAATATTAGTTATAGTTCTAGTAATCCACCCGACTGGAATTTTTCGAGGTAAAACATTGTGATTGAAAAGTACAGAACGCAGCTTGCATTTTTTGTGATGGCACTACTTTTGATTATTGTTGGGGTAGCACAATCATGGTCTGTTTCAATCGGTATTTTCAACTTATGCATTGTCTCAGCTATAATGGCTATGGGCGTTAACCTGCAATGGGGCTATGCTGGATTGTTTAATGCTGGAGTTATGGGTTTCACTGCATTAGGTGGGCTCGTAGCTGTACTAATATCTCATCAACCAATTTATGAGGCATGGTCAATTGCAGGAACTGGGATGTTAATCAGCCTTTTCATAGTAATTGTCGCATCAATTTCTATTTTTTATATCTCAAAACATGTAAATTCTGTTTTCAAAAAAAGATTTCTAATAGTTTTTGTCATTTTATTGGCGGCTATTGGATTAGGTAATTTTTATGGACCATCAGTAGATTTAATTGAGGATATTAACCCAGCAAAAACTGGTTTCCTTGGAGGGCTTGGAATGCCAATCATATTTTCTTGGGTTGCAGCTGCATTTGCTGCTGCATTTCTTGCCTGGATTATAGGCACAGTTACGTTAGGACTACGATCGGATTACTTAGCAATTGCTACACTTGGCATTTCTGAAATTGTCATAGCAGTCTTAAAGCATGAAGAATGGCTTTCACGAGGAGTAAAAAATGTAACAGGTTTACCAAGGCCTGTACCTTATGAAATTCGACTACAAGAATCAGAATGGTTTATTAATTTTATTGAATGGCTTAATTCATCAAAACTTTCAGCTATTGAAACTGTATCGAGTAAACAAGACTTATTAAATAAATTAGTAATTGAGGGATCAAGCATTTATGTAAAACTTTGCTATGCAGGTTTATTTATCGTAGTTCTTGCAATTCTATTTTTTTTAAGTCAACTTGCGCTTAATTCTCCTTGGGGAAGAATGTTAAGAGCAATAAGAGACAATGAAGTAGCCGCAAGTGCTATGGGCAAAAATATTGTTGGGCAACATTTGCAAGTCTTTATATTAGGCTCAGCCATTATTGGAATTGCTGGAGCAATGTTAACAACCTTAGATGGACAATTTACACCAGGGACTTATCAACCACTAAGATTCACATTTATAATTTGGGTAATGGTAATTGTTGGTGGAAGTGGAAATAATTTAGGTTCAATATTTGGTGGATTCTTTATTTGGTTTATGTGGATAGAAGCAGAACCTATTTCAATTGCTTTTATTAGCTTAGTCACCAGTGGACTTGATTATGGGGACCCAATTAAAATGCATTTAATTGCAAGCGCTCCTCATATGAGGCTATTTATTATGGGAGCAATTTTATTAATTACTTTGAGATTTATGCCTAGAGGTGTAATCCCTGAGAAGGTTGTAAGGCCTAGATAAACTAGGCCTTACAGGCAAAATTATCTAACTCGAATCGTATTGAACTTACCAGAGCCTATTTCTAGTTCCTTATAAGATCCTGATGCTTCACCAACATCAGAAAACTCAACATTCGTTGCGCCTTGATAATTTACTTCTTTACCATCTTTAAGAAGGTTAATGGCCTTTGCTAATTCGCCTGGAAGAATTTCTGTTCCAGGGGCATTTGCAACTCCCATTACATTTTTTGCAATAGTGGCTCTATCAGCAGATCCACCAGCTTGCATCGCAAGAACGATTAAAGCAGCAGCATCGTAAGACTCTTGTTCAAATGGTCCATCACCAGGAATACCATTTGCACTTGCCATTTTAATAAACATTGCAGCTCCATCTGATTCATTTCCAGGTAAAGTACCAAATGTACCAGTTAGATCACCATCAACGTTATCAATCAAGCTTTGACCAATCATACCATCAGCTAAGATAAATCTTGAAAAAGCATCAGTATCAAGTGAGTTTTGGATAATGCCTTTCCCACCTTGGTCAACATAACCAAGAACAGCAAGCTCTTCAGCGCCTGAAGCTGATAACGTACTTACTTCAGCAGAATAATCAGCTTTTCCATCTTCATGAGGAACTTCAATAGTTACTTCTCCACCCATGGCTTTGAATGCACCTACGAAACTATCTGATAAACCTTTACCGTAATCATTGTTTGTATAAGTTACTGCCAGTTTTTTAATTCCTCTATCCATTACAACTTGAGCAAGAACTTGTCCTTGACGCGCATCTGAAGGCGCCGTTCTGAAGAAAAATCCTTTATCTTCAATTGTCGTTAGTGCTGGAGATGTTGCAGAAGGAGAAATAATTGTTACACCGTTTGGAACAGCAACATTATTTGTAATTGCAGTTGTCACTCCTGAACAATCGGCACCCATAATTGCTGCAACATTATCTGATGTGACAAGTCTTTCAGCTCCAGACACTGCAGCTGCAGCATCAATACAAGTTGAGTCAGCTCTAATTGGAGTTAATGTTACACCCCCCAAAATGCCAGCGTCCGTTGCTTCTTTAAAAGCAAGTTCTGCTGAAGAAGCCATTGTTGGTGTCAAAGATTCAATTGGACCCGTGAAACCAAGTATAATTCCTACCTTTACATCTTGAGAGTATGCATGAATATTGAGACCCATTAATACTAAGATGCTTGTTAGGAAAGCAAATATTGATTTTTTCATTATTAATTACCTTTTTTATTTTTATTATAGGGTATTTATGCTAGCAAAATGAGGGTTCTTAAGCAACTAACAATTAGATCTAAATTTTATTGAAAATGAATATGTTTTATCAATTTGTACTCATTACTCTCTTAATCTTTATAATTCTAGCATATCTAATGTACAATTTGATGAACCGTGAAAGTGGGAATCTCATAGAATATCAAAATTCTTCAAATTATGAGTTTGTTAAATTAACGAATGGTTTAACTGCATATAAAGAATTTGGCTCAAAGAAAAATACACCTATTATTGTAATTCATGGAGGAACACTTCCATCTGAAGGCTACTCAGAGTTTTGTCAGCGCCTTAGTGAATTAAATTATTGGGTGATATGTTATGACCAGTTTGGTCGAGGCTACTCAGATCGTCCTAAAATAAAATATTCTATGGATGTTTATCAATTGCAACTTGATGAACTTCTTAATCATTTAAAAATTGATAAATTTATACTTTATGGAGTTTCAATGGGAGCACCCATTGCAGTCCAATATTCAAATAATCATATTGATCGTTCATTAGCTGTAGGAATACAAGTTCCAGTTGTTCACATTGATAATTACATTTTTAAAATTCTAAATGTTCCTATTGTCGGAGAAATAATGATGCGATTTTTTGGATTACCATTAATAAAAAAAAGAGCTATTGAATGGAATAATGAAGAATTTATTAACGAAGACTTTATTGAAAAATATATTAATCAATTAAGTCTACCTGGAACTGAATACGCTCTTCTTTCAGCCTCAAGAAATCTTTTTCCCAAAAACTACACATATATCTACGACGTTTTTTCAAAAAATAAAATACCATTTCATATTGCCTATGCCGATGATGATACAGAAGTCTCTCCTGACTCAGTACGAGCTATCATTAAAATAAATAATGATGCTGACGTCTTTATGTTTACTGGTGGACATGGTGGGAGTGCTAAAATACCAGATAAAATTGTTAATGTGTTTGAGAGTTTTTTATCTAAAAATTTAAATTAATAAAACGTTATCAAGTTGAGTGGTATAACTCTGAGTACAATTCTTTCTCTTTTGTTTCCATTTACCTATCTGACATTCTGTTGCTATTTGAATTGTATCACTCCCATAACGCTCATTAATTTGATCAACTGCAGACATCAATTTTGGTGATCTATATCTTGCCTCAGAAAATAAATCTTTTGTTTCAGTACCTTTTTCATAAAACCCACTTAATAAAACTCCTGCCTTCTTATACTTATAATTTTCTCGAAAAATTATTTTAGTTAACTGTAAGGCTGTCTTGACTATCTGCATTGTATCATAAGTTGGATAACTCAATGTTGTGGTTGAACTATTTGAATAATAACGATTTCTATCAAAAGGATTTGTTCTTAAGAAAACAGAGACTGTGGAAGCAGTTAAATTTTCACCTCTAATTCTCTCTGTCGCACGACGAGCAAACGTGGTAACCGCCTGCTCTATATCATCAAGGTTTACCAATGGTTTTCCAAATGATCTTGTAGTACAACAGCTTTTTCGAGTAGCAGAAGTTTCCTCCAAATCTAGACAAGATATCTCTCTTAATTCAGATACTGTTTTTAATCCATTAACACTCATCATTTTTCGCACCCATGCATCTTCACAATTTTTCAATAATTTAGCATTAAATATACCATTCGCTATTAACTTCTTAGATAGCTGTCGTCCAACACCCCATACATCTGCGACGTTAGTATCTTCTAAAACTTGATCTAAATTCTCATGTTTAACTAGCGAACACACGCCTTCTAAAGACTCATCGTCTTTAGCGATATGATTTGCTACTTTTGTTAAAGTCTTTGTTGAGGCAATACCAATACTAACTGGAATACCTGTGTATTGTAAAATTACTTTTCTCATCTGACGAACATAAGACTCATAGTCTACATTCATATTGGTTAACTCAATAAATGCTTCATCAATTGAATAAACTTCAATACTTGGAGCAAACTCAGATATTATATTCATAACTCGCCGTGACATATCTGCGTACAAAGTGTAGTTAGATGAAAATACAATTACATTTTCTTTTTCTACAATGTCTTTAACTTTAAAAAGTGGAACTCCCATCTTAATACCGAGAGCTTTTGCTTCTTTAGATCTAGCGATAATACAACCATCATTATTGGACAGTGCCACCACAGGTTTGTTATTTAACTTTGGATTGAACACTCTTTCACAAGAAACATAAAATGCATTACAGTCTACGAGTGCAAAAATTTTTTTTTTCATAAAGAAGAATTAAGTTTTTTCAAATCATGAATTACATATGTACAGACACCCCAAATCATAAAATCCATTTCTTCTGAAACGTGAACATCCTCATAGTTTTTATTTGCTGATTTTAATAAAATATCATTTTTACTTTTTATACTAAGAGTCTTAATACTGAGTTCTCCATCTAATACTGCAACTATTACTGATCCATGACGTGGCTTTAAACTTCGATCAACAATAATCAAATCACCAGGTGAGATGCCTGCATCAATCATTGAATGGCCGCGTGCTCTAACGACAAAAGTTGAGTTGGGGCGATGAATCAACTCTTCATTTAAATCTATAGAGCTCTCGGTAAAATCCCTGGCTGGAGATGGGAATCCACATTCCACACCCTCTTTATAAAAGGTTAATAACATTGATTAAATACTAATTTGTTCTTGTTTTGTTCTTATTATTGCACTGCTCAATCTCAGAGTCAACACTTTAGAGTCTAAATAAACTATGAGTTTAAAAATTCTTTTTTGAAAAAGGAAATAACATCTTTATGACACTGACGTCGAGCTTCCCAATTGCAGCCTGCATGAGCGCCCATTATGCCTGGGACTGCCTTAATAAGATTCGTACGACCTTCAGCATCATCACAAGGTATTACGGTTCCATCATCTAAGGAAAATGTTAAATTAGAATTTTTATCAATAACCGCAAACTTTTCAGTAAGTCTAATGGCATAAGGAATGAATTCGATTGGATCGATAGAGTCGAAGGAATGATGAGCATTTGGATAAGTAATGAGGTCTATATTTGATTTGGCTGGTTTTATATATTCAAGAATATTTTTGACAAGACTTGTTGGAGTATAATCATCAGCATCTCCACATAAAATTCTCATTGGGGCTTCAGTCCATTCATTTATTTCGGGTTTAATATGAGTTCCGGGATAAAGAGGAAGATGAGCTGAAAATTTTTCAACTCCTAACGTCAAAGCTTTGACTATTGGAGACCAAGCAGAATAAAAAGATGTACTGCCTCCAAGGCTCCAACCCATAATTCCAATTTTATTTGGATCTATATCAGGATGTTGAGTTAGCAAAGAGAGTGCACGAAATGAGTCCGTAATCATTGTAGCCAAAGTCACTCTCATTTGGTCTTCAATAATTGAAATTAAACCTCTTGCTTCAAAGCTATGAATTCTAAAAACAGCAATACCAGCTTCTAACAGATTAACAATATGGTCATGATGATTTCCTCTTAGTCCTGCACTACCATGAACAGCAATTACAGCAGGGCATGGAAGTTTCACATTTTCAGGAAAAATAAGTGAGCCATAAATTTCCTCTTTAGGCTCTATGTCTATACCATTTAAAATATGATGAAATTCAAATGGACTAGAGGATTTAAAAAAAAATACTCCAGCTTTCTTTTTTTCAAATTTATGTTTGTGATTTTCCATTAGGAGAAGACTTTATTAGGAAAATATAAAAAATCAAAATAAAAACGGTCCTGCAAAAAAAATTAAGGGGAAAATTTGCAGGACCGTTTCTTTAGGTCAGGAGGAAATTAGTCTCTGATTGCGTAAGCTGTCACACCTGTTTCAGCTATATCAGTTCCTTCTTTCTCGGCTTCTTCACTTATTCTAATGCCTATAGTTGCTTTCATGATTGACCAAACAATGAATGAAACTACAAAAACAAAAGCACAAATTGAAGCTGTACCAAGTAACTGTGGCCCAAAAGATGTACCACTATTGGTAAGAGGAACAGCAAGAGTACCCCAAATTCCAGCAAATAAGTGAACTGGAACAGCTCCTACAACATCATCAATCTGAAGTTTGTTTAGAGCTTGAGTACCAAGTATTACAATTATTCCACCAATTGCACCGATAATAATAGCCATTAATGGAGTTGGAGTAAGTGGCTCAGCTGTAATAGCAACAAGTCCACCAAGTGCTCCATTTAGCATCATAATGACATCAGTTTTACCATTAACTAATCTTGTAATAACTGCACAAGTCATAACACCAGCACAAGCAGCAAGATTTGTATTGATATAAATGGTAGCTACGGCAGTGGCATTTTCAAAACCAGCTAGAGCTAATTGAGATCCACCATTAAAGCCAAACCAGCCAAACCATAGAATAAAAGTTCCAAGAGTTGCTAATGGAATAGATGAACTAGCAAATGGAACTAATTTACCATTACTAAATCTACCAAGACGAGGACCGAGTACAATCGCACCAGCTAATGCTGCTGCACCACCCGCTGCATGAACAAGAGTCGATCCAGCAAAATCTGAGAAGCCAGCAGCTGACAACCAACCGCCTCCCCATTGCCATCCCATTTCAATAGGATAGATAACACCCGTTAGAATCGCAGCGAATAAAAAGAAAGGCCAAATTTTGATTCTTTCAGCTAAGGTACCTGATACAATTGATACCGTTGTTGCACAGAAGACCATTTGAAACCACCAATCAGAACCATCAGAATAGCCCGTTTCAATCGCAGAAGCGTCACTCCAAGGTGTAAAAGATCCAATATATCCACCTTCGGGGATGCCATAAGCAACGTTATAACCGATTACCCAGAACATCAGTCCTGCTATCGAGTATAAACCAATATTTTTTGCAGCAATTGTAGATACACTTTTAGATGTAACCATTCCTGATTCAAGCATACAGAATCCTGCTGCCATCAACATTACTAAAAATCCACTTATTAAAAATAATAGAGTGTTCAGAGCATAAGCAGTTTCATCGTCTGTTCCTGCATAAGCGCTAACACTTAATAAAGAAGTGAATAGTAATGAATATAAAACTATTCTTTTTATCATTCTAATTTCTCCGTTTAAAAAATTTAAGTTAAGCTACTATCTTTTGGATGACTTAAAGAAACAACTCGACTCATATGCCATCATGTCAATGAACTTTATGTCAAATTGGCATTAAACATGCTAGTTAGTATTAGTGATTAAATTATTGAACTTATTGAACTTATTATGATTTGTAATGTAAATATATTGGAGATGACCATGCTCTTGGTTCATCAATGCTAGTACATGCTTCGAGGTCTCGCGGGTTTTTCCAATCTTGAGTACAAATTTTGAACTCTGAACAATTTCCTTCGTTATCATAAATACAGTGAGCACCCTTCACATTTATTATGGGCGATGGTTCTTCAATTGCTCTCGCATAATAACTAACATCAGATTGCATAGTTGAGAAATCTGGATCAGTAAAAGTGAATCTACATCCGATTTTGTCAGTATCACAATTGTGAACTAACCATGTGTCTTCAATTCTTTCATCTATTGGTTGATTGATATATTCTTGTGGCCAAACTCTAATAACCTCAATTCTTGTTATCTTCTTACGTTCATCAGATGGATTATAACATTCATTATAGCAAAGCTCATTCACACGGTCTTCTCCAAGTGCTTTATATGCATCTTCTGGACATCCACTTTTTTGAATATATGATCCCATAGCTCTAACTTCAAATTCAGGATTCTGACTCATTTCTACAAGAGAGCCCATAGGTGATTTTCCATTTGTGCTATCTTGATTATTCACAAGATCAAACCAGAGTAGAATTCTTGGACCACTTGTTGCATAAGTTTCATGTCTCTTGAAAGCATCCCAAATTTCTTCTTTTGACCTTCCTTCAGAGTGTACTGCCGCTAATCCACCTGTTTGAAAAAATGATCTTTGTCGCTCCCATTCGATTGTATTAAACCCAAGGGTTAGTTTAGTAAGATCAAAATCAATAGGCTTATCATCAGATATATATGCATCCCCAACGGGATCTTCATTTTTAGCACCGATAGTATAAGGTTTCATATGTATAAATTTATCAAATAATTCATTTGGTGGTCCTACACCGTCAACACTTGTATGAAACAGTTCTTTATAACCTGAACCTGGAGCAGCCTGATGATTATCACTAGATGAAATAAATCCATATTTAAATCGATGCTTAGATCCATCATCCTTAAATTTTGTAAGAGCCATTCCATACTGAGCACTCCCACCAGGCACATAATTCATTGCGGGAGAAAAACAATCACGACACTGACCTGAGTCTAGTTTATCCCGTTCAGATAAATTTGAGATAGCATTTACTCCTGTACGACCACGATCTACAACAATTTGTTGTGTCTTAACTTTTCGCTCATTACATTCTTTTTCGTTCACACCAGCTTTTATACATCTCTCATATATAATCTCTCCTAACTTCCAACATTGGGGTGTGTAGTTTTCCGAAGGCTCTGGGCACACTTGAGTGCCGAAATCAAATGATCTTTCTTTTCCATCTACCGTAGCAACTAAAGTACCAGTTTGAAAATCTAATTTATTTACGTCTCTCACGTTAATCATGGTATCAACAACAACTTCTGACTCTCTTGTTACATTGCCTGCACGCCAAGATCTATATTCTTCAGCATTTCCATGACCAGAGTGAATCTCAAGTAGATCAAATTGATGAGGGTACTGCTTTGAAAGTTCTAGCCCTTTATCCAAGGTATAACCTTTAGGTGTATACAGTCCCCATGTTTGTCCATGTGGAATAATTATATAATCACTGTCGTATTCATTTACTTTATTGGCCAATACAAGTGGTGTTAATGCATCTTCACTGCAATCTATTGGAAGCTCTTTCGATGGTACTCCTCTCTCACATATTGGTGTATCTAAAATCTCTGTGACATATTTATTAAAATCAAGGTATCTCTTAAAATTTTTCATATCAATAAATGCAAAAGATACATTTGGCCAGTCAGGAGCATTTCCAAGTACTTGACGAGCAATACTTTGCGAAGCAATAGGTCTTACGGGTACTAGAGCTTCTTCCTCTTCAGCTAAAATAACATTATGATGTCCCCAATGTGTACCCCGGTTAGCCCCAACTTGTGTCCATTCCCAACCTAGAAAAGCTACACAGTCTGGATTTTCTTTATCAATATTAAGTTGATTACATTTTCGGATCGTCTCTTTTGTTTCTTTCCATCTCTTAGGGGTTAGACTTTCTGCATGATCATTGATCGACCAAAAATCAAGTGCAGAACAGTGTCGAGCAAAGTCACATGCATCTGCAACTGGATGAACCCCAACTCCACCAACAATAGGTAAGCTCATTTGATGAGCATCTAATGAAAATGTAGAATGAACATGAAGATCACCAAATAAAATTTGTTTTTCGTTATTTGTATTGAGAGACTTTGCGGCATTTTTGTAATTTTCAGTTTTATTTGCTACAAACTCAGAAGTATTTATTTTTCCTTGAATTTCACCAGGCCCCAAAGATTCCGAAAAAAAACCTCGATCTAATATAACCACCCCTGTTGAAATAAATAAAAAAACAGCAACAAGAAGATATAAAAAATATTTAATTATTGTCATGTATTTTCCCTGAAATACTTGAATAATGGAGAAAAATTGATGATAGTGCAAGAGATATGTTTCGCGTCATAAAAAACATTAATTATCTTTTTGTTATTGCATTAATAATTGGAGTCTTGTTAGTTTCTCAAGAATTATTTCAATCTAAGTCCTCAAATCAATATTTAAGACAGCAAAATGCAGTCGCTTTAGTAAACGATATGACCATATCTGAAGATCAATTTATTAAATATATAAGTACTCTTGGAATCGATGTAGTTGACGAAAATGATGAGGAATTACTTGAGATTGTTCTTGAGAAAATGATCGAGGAAGAACTTCTTTTACAAAAAGGGATAGAACTCGAGCTTCATAAATTTGATATTCAGATTAGAAAAGCAATTATTCAACAAGTAATTGATTCAGTTCTTTTGCAAAATGAAGAAGAAGTTACTGAAAAAGAATTAAGAGAATATTATGAGAGTAATAAAAATAAGTATCAATTAAGTAAATTAATCCACTTAGATATAATTTTTTTAAACTCTCAAAGAGAAGAGGATATTAATTTGTTGCTTGATGCAATCAGCACATTCGGATTTGCAGAAACAAAAAAACAATTTCATCAAGAGCTTTTTTTTTCAATTCCTGATCGCCTTATTAGCATAAAAGACTGCATACAATTGTTAGGAACCAATATATGTAAAGATATTTTCGAATTAAATCTAAATGATATTTCTAATCCGTTTAAATATGAAAATGGTTCCTTAGTAATTCAAATTAGAAATACAAATAGAGATATCGTAGATAACGATTTATTTAACAGGCTGTATGATAAAATTTTATTTGATTTTAAAAATTCAGAGGATGATAAGTATTTTAAGGATTATATTCAGTATCTAAAAGAAAATGCTAACATTAAGAGATATGATTTAGATGTTAAAAGTAATTAAATTTTTAACATTCATATTTTTTATTTCAATTTTTCCCTCTAATGCACATTATTTTAGTGAGTCACACTCAAAATGGAATATAAATGGAATTAACGTTGATGGTACATTTAATGTATTTGAAATAGAAGCTACTCGAGTCTTAAAATTACCTGAGATAGAAAAATTTCTTTATGAACAAAACTTAAGCGAAAGTGATGCATTCATAAAATATCTTGAAAAAAAAGTTAAAGTTTCATCTGAGAATAATGTATGTATCCAAATAGAGCCTATGCATTTAATACCTTCAAAAGAAGGTTCAATAAATATTGCAATGAAATTTCAATGCGAACAACCGGAAGCAATTAAGATAATTAACAATGCATTTTTTGATATCATTCCAAGCCATATTCATATTGCAAGGATATATAAAGAAGACAGCATAATACAAGAAAAAGCTCTCTTCTATAATGATCAATCTATCAACTTAGAAGAGAATAGAAACAAAGAAAAAAATAATAATTTTTTATCAAGTATATTTAATTTCATAAAAATTGGCATTGAGCACATTCTAAACGGATATGATCATCTTTTATTTATTGCCGGACTAGTCTTACTCATTTCAAGCATTAGAAAATTGTTGATAGTGATAACAGGTTTTACACTAGGTCATAGTATTACTCTTATTTTTTCTACTCTTGGTTATGCAACTCCAAATATGATGCTTGTCGAGTCCCTTATTGGATTCACAATTTTTTTTCTTGGTATTGAATATTTCTTGGAAAGAACAAAGAAATTTAAGGAAATATTTTTTTTATTAATAGCAGTATTAATTTTATTATTATCCCTGAGTCTAATTAATCCAATTTTAATATCTAAAACTACATTGATTGGAATTATAATATTCTCTATAGGTTATTTTGGTTTATACAAAAATTTAAGAAATAAAAATATACTTATATACATTATTACCGTTTTATTTGGTCTAATTCATGGCTATGGATTTGGGTCATTTCTTCTGAAAACTGAAATTCAGAATTATAATTTAATCTATGGCTTAGCCGGTTTTAATATTGGTGTTGAAATTGGACAAATTATCTTTGTTTCACTAATTTTAATCTTCCTAAAATTAATTTCATTTTTACAGTTAAGAAATTTTGAAATATTTTTTAAAAATTTAATTTTTTTTTTAGTAATAAGCTTTGGTATATTTTGGTTTATTTCAAGAATAATTAACTAATCAATATAAAAAAACATCATAAATGAAAGTACTATAACTGCACTCGTTAACGGTACTCTTATATTTAAAAACCAATAAGGAGTAGCTTTAGTGTTATACAAATAATAATCATGAGCTAAAGCAATTAAGAAAGAAATAATAATGATTACTAATGAATAGAAAAGATTAGTTATAAAGATTAGAGCGGACCACCCCATTAATGCAGGAACCGTTGATATTAGTAATGGCAAGAGGACGTTATATACTCTATCAGCTGAAGCAGTGATCAAGCCCCATTGTATACCTCCTAAAAAAGATGAAATGATAGCGGCATAAGAAATAAATAAATAAATTAAAAGATTATACACCTCTTGATCAGCAGGAGTTATTAAGCAGCAGAGAAAAATTATTATAAATGGTATTAAGCCTAAAATACCTACAATGAGTGATGATCTGTAACCCATTTAGCCTTGAAATAGAGATAAAAACTTTAAAAACTCTATTTTTCCACCTTCAACTTCAATTTCATTTTTAGCTAACATGAGAGAAATGCTAGGAACACTTTTTAATCCAGCAAAAATTTCTTTGAGTGACTGTTGATCAGTTTTAATTAATAATTCTTCATCATTTTGAGATCTATAAGTTAATTCAGCAACGCCTCGTCTGATATGAATTCTATAAACTTGTTCTAAGTCGGTGAATGTAAATAAAACTTTCTTATCAACTTCTAATGACTTCTCTGCATTTAAGTTTACAGGAATTGAATTAAAAATAGTTTTCATTGGAGTACCATAAAGCTGAGCTGGGGTTACTTTATTACTATTTGTATAAACATCGATTTCGCCCCGTAGCTCACCTGCTACAGTTTGATAATAATAATAATCATTCGAAGCTGATTGAGTGTAAGAAAAACTCTCTGCTGCCTGTGCTTTTATTTTCTTTGAAACTTCATCCTCAGGATTGAGAGCTAATAGAATATCTGCAAGTTCCATTGCCCACTGAAATTCACCATTTTTAAGTGCACTTTCCGCTGCATCATTTAGAGAAATACTTCTCTCAGCAAGCTCTCTTATTTTTTGAGCTTTAACAGTATTATCTAAAGGATGTAACTCCGTTATATTTCCACTAAACCAGCCAATATATCCTGAAAAAACTGATCGTACATAAGAACTAATAGAGCCATAAAATTCTTGAAGGTAGGGTGAACTCGCTAAATGAGGTGGTAATTTTACTATTTTTACAATCTCATCTGGCAATAGACCTTTGTTAATATGCCTTATTGTTTGATCATGAACAAACTGAATACCATCTCTATAATCTCGTAACGCCTGAGCAATATTTTCTTTGCCCTCAATTGGTCTACTATGACTTGGAATTAAATATTCAGCATCTAACGCTCTTATTTTATCAATACTATTAACCCATTCCATCGGGTTTCTAAATTTTGTTCCTCTAATTGCATATAGATTTGCAAATGTTCTATAAAAATTGTCACCTACCATCACAGTCTTTTTTTCAGGTAGCCATACATACAAATGATCATCAGTTTCTCCAGGCACATGAGCGAGTTCTATTTCAAGATCATCAATTTTTAAATCTAATTTATCCTCAAAAGTTATCGTTGGCCTTAGTAATCCAATAGTGGCGCTTGCATTAATTTCTAAAAATCCTCCAATGCCCTGATGTACAATTTTATCTTCAGGAAGAGGAATTCCAAACTGTCTAGCGGAACGTTCAAAAATTATTGGTCTAATTGTTGTTGAGATATTATCTATATTATAGAGAATATTCTCCTGCGCATAAATTTCTGGCTCTCCTTCTTGAGTAAAAATTGTAGTGCCTCCAATATGGTCTAAATGGTTATGAGTGTAAATTATTGCCTTGATTGGTTTGGATGAAATTTTTCTAAACTCTTCCAACATTTCAGTTGCTCTTTCTTCAGAACCAAGAGTATCTACAATAACTAAGCTATCACTTGTTTCAATCATGATTGAATTAGCTAGACCAAAACCTATACCAGAATAAACCCCATCAGTTACCTCAACAATATCACGCCGAAATTCATTTCTATGTTCCTCACTAAGTCCATCATTTATATCAGTTTTTAAAACACTTATTTCATTCTGCTCTCCACATGAAAAGAAAAATAAAGTGATAATCAGAACTGATAATAATTTCATTTGTATTTACTCCCCTAATATCAATCCTATAATGAATTAGAATATTATGAATTACAATAAAGAAAAAATTGGTGCGCTTTGTCTTATTGGAGCAGGTATATTTTTAAGTTTTGGTGGGACACTAATAAAATATATGGAGTCTGCAACTCCACTTGAAATTACAGTTTTCCGCTCAATTGGTTTTTCATCAATTATGATGTTTTATATACTTGTCAAATTTAAAAGTAAAACATCAGAAGCTTTTAAAAATATTGGATATAGTGGTTTACTGATTGCATTTATTGTTGGTATAAGCAACATACTCTATGTGTTTGGAATGAGTAAAACCTCTGTTGCAAATGGGGGTTTTTTACTGAGTACTTCTCCTCTTTTTGCGATGGTTGCTAGTTATTTTTTCCTTAAAAAAACAATTAGCACAAAAACACTAATTGCAATTGGTGGTTCAATGTTCGGTGTATTTATCATGTTCTCAGGAGGGATAGAAGCTGATCATGCATTAGGTAATTTAATTATGTTAGGTGTTCCTGTTTGTTTTGCTTTTCAGTTAACACTTATAAACAAGTCTCCTGAAATTGATTTTATGCCTGCAACTTTTCTTGCAGGAATAGTTGCATTGGTCATCAGTGTATCAATAATTTCTGAATATAATATTAATACTCACGATTTACTTCTATCAATATTCATTGGGGCATTTCAAGTTGGAATAGGTTTTCTACTCATAACGATAGGTTCCAGATATATTCCTCCACATAGGGCTGCATTATTTATTTTAACTGAACCTATTCTTACTCCAATTTGGGCTTGGATCGTGTTAGGTGAACAACCTCCGACTTTGGAACTTATAGGTGGTTTAATTGTCTTCATATTTGTTGCCTATAGAATTATTGATCAGTTTTTTGAAAATGAAAATGAGAAAATAAATGACAACTAAAAAAAAATTAAATAAATTTTTATTATGAATGTAGATTTGGTTTCAGGAGCTCTTGGCGCAGAAGTAAATAATTTTGATCTTAATTCCCTGAGTGATAAAAATTTTGAAGAAGTTAATAATCTTTTATTAGAGCACAAAGTGGTTTTTTTTCGTGATCAAAGCTTAACTCTAGAAAAATTTATTAAGATTGCATCTATGTTTGGTCCAATAGAAGAACATGCTTATGTCAAAGGTATTGAAAAATATCCTCAAATAACAAGAATCATCAAGGCTGCGGATGAAAAAAATCAATGGGGAGAAGGCTGGCATAGTGATGTGAGCTATGATCTTACACCAAGCAAAGTAATTATGCTTAAATCTTTAAAAATACCTCCAATAGGTGGTGATACAGTTTTTTCAAACATGGAATTAGCATTAGAAACTCTTGGCGAAGATATCAAAAAAATTATTCAAAATAAAAAGGCAATTCATACTTCAAATGGGTCAAAGTTCTTTGTTGAGAATTACTCAAAAATGGAAAGTAATGGCAAAATCGGAGAGCAATATTCAAATGAGCATCCTATTATAAGAACTCATCCTGAAACGGGAAAGAAAATTTTGTATGTAAATCCTACTTACACGAAAAAAATAGTTGGCCTTCCTGATGATGAAAGTAGTGATTTATTAAATAATATCTTTAAGCACCAAGAAAGGCTTGATTTATCGTGTAGATTTAAGTGGACAGAGAATGCAATTGCAATTCTAGATAATCGAAGTACTCAACATTATGCAATTGCTGACTTCTATCCAGGAAGAGGACTTGGTCATGAAAGAGTAATGGATAGAATTTCTATTGTTGGCGATAAACCATTTTAAAAAAAAATTATTGTTGCATATTTTTTTGAATAAAAAATACTTGAGAAAAAATAAATATAAACGTCAATCCCATAATACCAAATAATTTAAAATTTACCCAAAAAGCATCTGAAAAATTTCTATAAACTATTTCATTACAAATCGCTAAAAATAAAAAAAATGCAGCCCATCTTTTACTTAGAATAAACCAGCCTTCATCATTCATCTTGAGTGATCCACTCATTAAATTTTTTAAAAGAGGCTTTTTAAATAAAAGTCCAGTATATAATATTCCTGCAAAAATTAAGTTGACTATTGTAACTTTAATTTTAATGAAGATTGGATCATTGAAATAAATAGTCAAAGATCCGAATACAAAAATCAAGACTGTACTAAATAGTAACATTTGATTGATCTTTTTTTCAATAAGTAGAGATGCTACTATAGCTGCACCAGCTGCAACCATAAGGGGGAGAATAGCGGATTGAATTTCTCCTGTTTTTATAAAGAAATAAAAAAAGACTACTACTGGACCAAATTCAATTATTGGCTTGGCTAAATTTTTCATAATAATTAATTATGTTTACTTCGAGTAATATACTTGCCGTCTTTAATGCCATTAAATAATTCATCTATTAGAGGATGTGCTAGCGGTCCAGGTGCTTCATCTCTAAGTAAATTTTGCTGTGAAACATAAGCAACATAAGAAGGTTGACCAGGTGCTTCAGCCAATAAATGATAAAATGGCTGTTCTTTTATTGGTCTAACTTGGAGAGGAATAGAATTATACCATTCTTCAGTATTATTAAATTCAGGATCCACATCGAAAATGACTCCTCTAAAATCAAAATATCTATGTTTTACAATTTCACCAATTTCAAATTTAGCTTTTTGAATCATAGTTTTAAGATATTTATCTTTTTGATATATTTCAAGTCCAGATATTAAAATTATATTTTTAAAAAGACTATTTTACGAAAGTTATTAAGTTTTCATATTTTAGATAACCAGGACTAAAATTATCATTAATTATGAGTGCTGGCGTACCTCTTAAATTAAGACTTTGTGCTAAGGATCTATTTTTCAAAATAATTTTATTATCTATATCCTTTTCAGATTCTGCAAAGATTAACTCACCATCAAGCTTTAATTCATTCAGAGTATCAATAATATTGTCCTTTTTCATTCTTGGACCTAAATTCATAAATTTGTTATGAACATCAAAATACAAATCAGGATTACTATTCCAAATACTTAATGCAACTCTAGCAACAGTATCTGATATTCCTCCAAAAATAGGAAATTCTAAATAAATTATTTTTACGTTATTTTTTTCTTCTAAAAGTTTTGCGAGGTCATTTGCTTGTTTTGAACAATATCCACACCTATAATCAAAAAATTCGACTATAGTGTATTTAGCATCTGGGTTGCCCACAATTGGTAATTCTCCCTCACTGTAATCACGAATTATGAAATTAGCTAAATTATCATTTGAATAAACAAATTCAGGAATAAATAAAAAAAATACGAAAATAAAAAAATTAATTTTTTTCATCATTTACTCTTTCTACCATTTTAGGTGTTCCTATATGCATTATTTGATGATCAAGTTTGAATCCATATAAGGTATTTGATTTAATTGCAATATCCCAAGCTTTATTTATAGAGAAGACCGATTCACTTATTGAGTTTAAAAGGGACTTTTTAAGTATCTGGACACCACTATATACATAAGGATTTTCATTGCCTTGTTTATATCTCTCTATAAGTTTAGAGTCTGTAAAACAAAAATCTCCTGGCCCATCATATCCTTCAAGCATATTAATATGTGATAGTCCCAAAAAAACATTCATCTCTTTTGCATTAAATTTTTTTGACATATTTTTTAACTGTTCTGCATGTACATCTTTCCATAAGATGTCGCTATTGAATACAAATGAATTATCTTCTTCTAATAAATCAAAAGCTTTTTTTATTCCTCCTCCTGTATCTAGAAGCTTATTAGTTTCATCTGAAATTAAAATTTTTTTATTTTTAATTGATTGAAGATAATCTGATAATAACTCAGATTTATAGTGTACATTCACACAAATTTTTTCAATACCAATTTGATCTAATACGTCTATAAGATATTTAATTATTGGCTTTCCTCTAATTTTTACCATTGGTTTTGGTAATTCATTAGTCAAAGGAAGCATCCTTTTTCCTAGGCCAGCTGCAAGGATTATTGCGTGCTTAATCATAATGATTTGTTCATAATATTATTCATCCAATTGTTTAGATCTTTATATTCATTATTTTTAAGGTGATTTTTAATAAAACCCCATGCCACTTCAATCATTGGGAAATAATTCTCTTTATCGTCTCGATATTTTAATCGTGAGAATATACCAATGATTTTTAAATTTCTCTGTATTGAATAAAAAATGATTCCTTTATTCAACTCATTTTGATCTACAGATATTAATTTACTATACATTTCAACCAATGAATTTTTTAGATCATCCTTAATTGGATGTCTAACATCCTCAATTAAAGAGACAAAATCATATACACTCGAACCAATTAGAGCATCTTGATAGTCAATCAAACCAAGTTGATGAACGCCATCTCTATCATTCAAATATATTAAATTATCTGCGTGAAAATCTCTTAGTACAAGACTGTTCTGTTTTAATGCTAGAGAATTAAAGTGTCTTTCGAGGATATTCTGAAATTCATTTTTTTCAGAGTCATTTAAATTTAACTTAAGATGCTTTTCTAAGTACCATTCAATAAATAATTCAGACTCATTCAATAAGATTTTAAAGTTATATTTTTTTAAATTTTGAACTTTTAAATCTGATTGATTGTGAATAATCGATAGTAAATGGATAGCTTTTTCATAAAGATTTTTTTCATTACTATGGTTTAATTTTTTTGAAAAAATTTCATTTCCAAAATCTTCTATGAGTAATAAGTCATTTTGATAATCAGTATCGTAGATTTTTGAAACACTAAGATTAATTGAAGATAAAATTTTATTGATCTTTTCAAAATTAACCAAGGACTCCCCTTTATCTTTTGGCGCATACATAATTAAAAAATTTTTATCTAAAACTCTGTAATATTCTCTGAAAGACGCGTCTGATTTGATTTTTTCTAATTTATAGTTAGAAATTTTATTTCTGATTAATAAAGATCTTATGGTATTTTTATCTATAGCCATTTAAAGATATCTTTTTGAAATTTTCCTAAAAAATTAAATTTTAGCTTACGAGAATTATTTGAAATTATTTCAAAATCTATTTCTACTCTATTTTCTGGAAGAGCTTTCTTGAATTTATTTGACCACTCAATTATACAAATATTATTTCTTAATGATTCTGAAAAATTTAATTCAAAAAGTTCTTCTATTTTATCCAAACGATAAAAATCATAATGATAGATCTGACCTGATTTATAATCATAAATCTGAAGAAGGGTAAATGTTGGACTAGGAATTTCATTGGCTAATTTATTATTTTGAAGAGATCGAATTAGATATCTCGTGAAGGTTGTTTTACCTGATCCTAAATCACCATTAAGACATAGGACAAGGTTAAGGCCCTCGATGCTCCTAGAAATTTTTTTGGCAATATTTTTTGTTTCTTTCTCGTTAGAGACGATCATCATTAACTGATAATACCGATTTATAGATTAGTATCTATAAGCTTCAGGTTTGTATGGACCCTCTGGTGTTACACTAATATAATCGGCTTGATCTTTTGAAAGCTTGGTCAACTTAGCACCAACTTTTTCTAGATGTAGTCTTGCAACCTTCTCATCAAGATGCTTCGGAAGAACATATAGTTTTGTTTCATATTTATCTGAGTGATTCCATAACTCCATTTGAGCTGTTACTTGATTTGTAAATGAAGCACTCATCACAAAACTTGGATGTCCTGTAGCACAACCCAAATTAACAAGGCGTCCCTCAGCCAATAAAATAATTCTCTTTCCATCAGGAAGCGTAATTTCATGAACTTGAGGTTTAATTTCATCCCATTTATAGTTTTTGAGAGCATCAACTTGGATCTCATTATCAAAATGACCAATATTACATAGTATCGCTCTATCTTTCATATCTCTTACATGATCAGCTGTAACTATATCTTTGTTTCCTGTTGCAGTTACTACAATGTCAGCCTCTTTAATCATTTCATCCATAAGAACAACTTCATAGCCTTCCATGGCTGCTTGCAAAGCACAAATAGGATCAGTTTCAGTTACTAGAACTCTAGCACCACTTTGACGTAATGAAGCGGCACTACCTTTACCAACATCACCAAAACCGGCAACAATAGCAACCTTACCTGACATCATAACATCAGTAGCTCTTCTAATGCTGTCTACTAGACTCTCTCTGCACCCATAGAGATTATCAAATTTAGATTTAGTAACAGAGTCATTGACATTAATTGCCGGTACCATAAGAGTTCCATCTGTTTCCATCTTTTTAAGTGCAAGAACACCAGTTGTCGTTTCTTCCGAAAGACCTCTTACATCCTTTAGTAATTCTTTGTATTCCTTGTGCATAAGAGCAGTTAAATCCCCACCATCATCAAGAATCATATTTGGTGTCCATCCATCTTTTCCTTCAATAGTTTGTCTCACACACCACCAATACTCCTCTTCAGTTTCACCTTTCCAAGCAAATACTGGAATACCCGCTTTAGCAATTGCAGCAGCTGCATGATCTTGAGTAGAGAAAATGTTACATGATGACCATCTTACGTCTGCACCTAATTCAACCAATGTTTCAATAAGGACAGCTGTTTGTATTGTCATATGAAGACAACCAACAATTCTAGCGCCTTTTAAAGGTTTTTCATTTACATATTCACTCCTTAAAGCCATTAGGCCAGGCATTTCAGTTTCAGCTAGTGAAATTTCTTTTCTGCCAAACTCAGCAAGTTCTATGTCGGCAACTTTATAATCATTGGTATCAGTCATATGTATCTCTTAATTTAAATTGTATATTTTATTTAGCAGTTATAGTTCATTTGGCAATAGGTAAATTAATGATAAATCTTGCACCTATTATTCCATTATTGTCTTCAATATTATTGGCGGAAATATAGCCTTGATGCGCATCGATAATCTGTTTTGCTATATTTAAACCTAAGCCTGAATGAGTTTTCGTATCATCTACTTCATCCCTTAAGGAATAAAAACGATCAAAAATTTTCTCAAAAATTGGCTCTTTTATTCCAGGTCCATTATCTGAAATTGATAAACTGGTATAATTGCTTGTTGACGATAAATTTATTGTAATTTTATCTCCACATTTTGAGAATGAAACTGCATTATCAATAATATTTTGAACAGCTTGTCTTAAAAAAGATACTTGACCCTTAATATTAAACTTATCTTTTGTACTGTTATCGTTAATAAATATGAATTCTATATTAGTCTTATTTAGCTTCTCATACTCATGAACTATTTCAATAATTAAATCTTCAATATTAAATACTTTGGCTTCAGTTGTAGATAATCTTACTTCATCTTTAATCATAGCAGAATAGTCAGTAATAATATTTTCTATTCTCAAAATATCTGACTCAATCATTTCGATGAACTTTTGGTAATCTTCAGGAGTTTTATCAAAAATAACTTCACTGGCCATTTTAATTGACGCTAAAGGATTTCTTATTTCATGCATTAAATCTGCAGAGTACTTTTCAGCATCGTTTATTTTCTCATATAAATTTTCTAACATTTCGTTCAGAGTTTTTGATAAGTCTCCTATTTCATCGCCTCTTTTTCCTAATTCATCAATTTTTGGTTTTGATTTTAAATTCTTTTCAATATTTGCCGCAGACAAAGCTAGCATTTTAATGGGTCTTAAAATGACAAAATTTAGGAAAAAGGAGAAAATCATCAAAGATAAAATAATTGCTAAAAAACTTAGAAGAATATTTAGTCTTATTTGTTTATTAATTTCATTAATTTCAGAATTATCTTCATATGCGACAATAAATAAACTCTCATCTAAAGACATGAAAGGAAATATAGAAAATAGCAGTAATTGATCATTTGCAAAATTAATAAAAAATTTTTGACTCTCGCCATCTAATGATTTTTTAAAAGAGTTATTAAACTTCACATTACTAAAAAAGTTTCTTTTAATATTTGAGTTATCACTTTCTACACTTTTCTGAAGAGTGCCCTCTATAGTCTCAACTGAAATTAGTTCTTCAGATAGAAAAGATTCCGTTTCTATGTCATATCCTTTAGTATCGAATAATATATTTTTATCTTTATCTATTATTAGGATTGATAAGTTTTTTAATTCAAGACTTGCATAAAGTTCAGATAGAGGTAAGTCGATTATATTGTTTTTTGAAAAATTAGTCGAATTGATATAATTATAAGAAATAAGTGTTTGAGTTTGAATAAGAGAAAGACGTTTATTTAATTGATAATTGTTAGATAAAATTATTACAACTATAGATATGAATCCTAAGATTATAAATCCTAATACATTATAAAATAAAAATTTTCTAAATAAACTGTTCAAGACAAATAATATTAATGAAAATTATATTTATTTCCATTGATATCCTGATCCATATAAAGTGTTTATAGATTGAAATTCTGGATCTATTTTCTTGAATTTTTTCCTTATTCTCTTCACATGACTATCTATAGTGCGATCATCAACATATAAATCATCTTTATAAGCAACATCCATTAGACGATCTCTAGTTTTAATAATGCCCGGCTTAATAACTAATTCTTTAATTATTTTAAATTCAGTTGTTGTTAATGGATCAAGTAAAGGTTGATTTTTCCATTCACACTCTTGCTTTGAACAGTCCATTCTTAAATTCTTATAAACAATTATATCACTACTATTCTGTTGGTCAGTTTCAAGCTTGATACGATTTAAAGTATTTTTAATCGTTTCAACTAAGATTTGTTTTGAAAAATTTCCTCCTTTAGTGACATAATTATCTGCTCCTTGCATTAAACCTTTCAAACGATCTACTTCTTTATCTTTTGAAGTTAAAAAAATTACTGGAATTTTTAATTTTTCTCTTATCTTACGAAAAAGTTCATATCCATCCATTTTTGGCATCTTAATATCAATCACAGCAATATCTGGTGGAAACCTGTACATTCCTTTTAAAGCAGAAATTCCATCTGAATAGCTTTGAATTGAAAAATCTTCTTTTTTAAGAATTTCTTCCAGAGATATGAGAATATTTCGATCATCATCAACTAATGCTATAGTAGCCTTCATTTCTCAAACTTAAATATTATTTGTGTCATTATCATGGCTGAATATTATTAATATTTATCCCCACTAATTATTACATTTTAAACTTAACATAAATTGTGAAATATGTTTAATTGGCAAACACAAGTTTTAGGATTATGGAAAATAGCTTAAATTCAGCATTTATTAGTAATGCATCAGAGATCTATAGAAATCTCACATCTGAAAAACTGTATAATATAGCTATAGAAAATAGTGAAGGAGAACTATCAAAACATGGAGCGCTGGTAGTTAAGACTGGCAAAAAAACTGGTCGATCAGCTAACGATAAATTTTTTGTTCGAGATAAAGTACATGGAGCAAATATACACTTCGGAAAAACTAATGTTGAAATATCTAGTGAAAACTTCGACAAAATCTTAGATAGCTTTATAGAATATTCAAAAAATAAAAAAATCTATATTCACGATCTATTCGGAGGTGCCGATAGAAAAAATTCACTACCAGTCACTATAATGACAGAGTTTGCATGGCATGGATTATTTGCAAGGCACTTATTGGTAAGGCCAACAGAAGCTGAGCTACAAAATTATAAGAGTGAATTTACAATTATTAATTTCCCTCATCTCAAGATGAACCCAAAAATTCATGGGACAAATAGTGAGACAGCAATTGTAGTTAATTTAGAAAAAAAATTAATTTTAATCTGTGGTACTGAATATGCAGGTGAAACAAAGAAATCTGTTTTTACTCTTTTAAATTTTTTTCTACCTGAAAAAAATATTATGCCAATGCACTGTTCAGTAAATACTGGCCCAGATGGAGATTCATCTATTTTTTTTGGTCTTTCAGGAACTGGAAAAACTACATTAAGTGCTGATCCAAATCGATCACTTTTGGGTGATGACGAACATGGCTGGTCAGACGATGGCCTTTTTAATTTTGAAGGTGGATGCTATGCCAAACTTATAAGACTTTCGGAAGATGCTGAGCCAGAAATATATGCTACAACACAGATGAAACAAACTGTAATCGAAAATGCAATTCTCAAATCAGATGGTACGCTAGATTTAGATGATAATTCTATAACAGAAAATACTCGTGGGGCCTACCCATTAGAATTTATTCCAAATGTAACTCTAAGTGGCAAAACAAATCATCCAAAAAACATAATTATGTTAACCGCTGATGCGTTTGGAGTTTTGCCTCCTATATCAAAACTTTCACCTTCTCAAGCTATGTATCACTTTTTATCAGGATACACAGCTAAAGTTGCTGGAACTGAGATGGGCTTAGGCAAAGAACCTCAGGCAACCTTCTCGACTTGTTTTGGAAGTCCATTCATGCCTAGAAATCCCATTGAATATGGAGACCTTCTGAAAAACAAAATCTCGGAACACAATGTAAACTGTTGGCTTGTTAATACGGGTTGGATTGGTGGAGTTTATGGTGTTGGAAAAAGAATTAGCATAAAAGATACAAGAACTCTCTTGAATGCAGCGTTATCAGGCGAGTTAGCGGATGCTGAAATGAGAAAAGACGAAAATTTTGGTTTTTTAGTCCCTCTTAATGTAAATAATGTAGATACTAAAATTCTTGATCCAAAAAATTCTTGGGAAGATCCAAGCGCTTATGATACGCAAGCAAAAAAGTTGGTTTCAATGTTTATTGATAACTTTACCCAATTTGAAAATGATGTTGATGAAAACGTTAAATCTTCGGGTCCTGTTAGCATCTAAATTAATTGAGCTTTTTTTATATCTTCATCATAAGTTTTTCTAGAGAGATGATAACAAATCAATGAAAGAAAGGTAAATGCTGCCATCAAAGAAGTAGACCAAGATAAAGGATATTCAAAATTTGAAAAGAGTGTGTCTGAGAGATATCCTGTAAAAAAACTTCCAATCCCCATACCTACAATATTTACACCTAGTATCCAAATTGCAAGTATTGAAGTTCTAACTTTATACGGAGACAAAGATTGAACTGCTGCAAAAGTTGGGCCATAAAATACTGTTACTTGAAATGTTATTAGGAAAAGTGCGATATAGAAATAAATTTCATCAGGAGAAGCAAATCTATAATAAATACTTGCAGGTATTAAAAATGAATAAATGATAACTAATGCTAACATTGCACCAGCCTTATATCGCTTTGCAAAGTAGTCACCGGCAAAGCCTCCAAAAATTGCACCCATTGAGCCTCCAACAACAAAAAAGAGTCCAAATATTGCAGTATATTCTTCCTCTTTAAATCCTCTTTCTTGAACAGCCCAAACCGTATCAAAGCCTCCAACGCCAAGGGGTATATGGCCTATGACACCCCCCAACATAATAAGCCAGAGTGATCTAGAATTAGTTATCGATTTAAAAGCAAGCTTTACTATTTCGCTAATTTTTTGTTGACCTAAACCTTGATTATTCTTTTTATCAAATGAACCTCTTACTGGCTCAGTCATAAAATAAATCAATACTCCTATTACGATACCGATAACCCCAAGAGAAATAAAAATAGTTCTCCAACCCAGAATAGGGCCAAGCATGCTCGCAATAAGAAAACCAAAACCAACTCCGAGAGGTATACCTAAATAATATATAGCTGTTGCTAAGCCCCTTCTTTCTTGAGGAAAAACATCACTAAGCATAGACATTGCATTAGGAGATAACGATGACTCACCAACTCCTATTAATGCTCTAGATATAAATAATGTAGATATATTTTTTGCGAGACCAGTCAATGAAGTCATGGCGCTCCAAAAAATGATCCCTATACCAATTATCTTAGTACGACTAAACCGGTCCCCTAAAACACCTATAAAAACTGATGCAACTGAATAAGAAAATAAAAAAACTAATCCTGTAAGTAATCCCCACTGTGTGTTTGATAGACTGAATTCAGTTTTAATCGTATCACCAAAGGCAAAAAGTATATTCCTATCTACGAAATTAATAATGTTTAAAAATAGAAATATGGAGAGATAAAATTTTGAAGATAATACTTTCATTAACTATGATCTATTATAATCATCTTCATATCTTCTAATATCATCTTCTCCAAAATAAGTTCCTGTTTGTATTTCAATTATATTTAGAGGTTTATTAGTTTTATTTTCAAGTCGATGCTGAGACTCAACAGGTATGAATATTGACTCATTCAATTTCAATAAGAATGATTTGTCATTTATTGTAACAAATGCTTCACCGTGAATAACTGTCCAGACTTCAGATCTTTTGCTATGTGATTGTAGACTTAATCTTGATTTTGGGTTCACTTGTATTTCCTTCACTTTATGGTCATCAGAGTCATCAATAACCCGATACCAGCCCCATGGTCTAATCTCTTTTGTGCCATTCCAATTTTTAAGAATCCAACTTGATGAATTTTTTTTATAATCTCCGCCTACTCCAAACTCAAAGCTTACGTTATGATGATCATTAAATTTATCCATCTCCGGAATATTTTCATCATTTCGATCTCCACCATTTGCAAATATTATTTTGTGATTAGGATATTTTTGAAGAACTTTATGAATTGCATTACTTGCAGAATTAAATTCATCATCTTCAAATTCAATAGCTTCATCAACTACTGATAAATTTGAAATTATATTCATCCTTTCATCGATGGGCATAAAGGGGTTTCCTTTTTTATTAATGAGCCATTGATCAGAATTAACTCCTACGATCAATTTATCACCAAGTTTTTTTGCGTCTTTCAAATATAAAATATGACCACTATGAATAGGATCAAAACCACCTGTAACTAAAACTATTACTTCACTCATTAATGCGCCTCATTCCAATTTTTACCAGAGTTACTGTCAACTATCAAAGGTATACTTAATTTAGTATGAGGCTCTAGGGCGTTTTGCATTTCATTTGTTATTAATTTAGAAAATTTTTCAATTTTACTCTTTTGAATTTCAAAAATTAATTCATCGTGTACTTGTAAAATCATTTTACAATCTTTATCATTATTCAACTTTTTATCTATTTTTATCATAGCATATTTAATTATATCTGCTGCGGTTCCTTGAATTGGAGCATTTATCGCAGCTCTTTCTTGAAAAGATCGTAAAGCAAAATTTTTATCTTTTATTCGCGGGAAAAAACATTTTCGTCCGCATAATGTTTCAACATAACCATTTTGCCGGCATAACTCTTTAGTGTGTTCCATAAAATCTTTTATTCCACTAAATTTATTAAAATATTTTTTTATAAAATCCGAAGCCTCAAAATTGGATATACTGAGTTGTTTAGCTAGTCCATATGCTGAAATTCCATAAATAATTCCAAAATTAACCGCTTTAGCCTGTCTCCTCAGGTCACTTGTGACATCTTTCATTTTAATATTAAATATTTCTGAGGCGGTCATCTTATGAATATCATCATTATTATTAAAAGCTTCTTTTAGCTGATTAACGTTAGCTATGTGTGCAAGAACTCTTAATTCAATTTGACTATAGTCAGCAGAAAATATTATTTTATTTTTTTCAGCTACAAAGGCTTTACGAATTGATCTGCCTTCGTCAGTTCTAATAGGTATATTTTGAAGATTAGGATCTGATGAAGCTAGTCTCCCAGTATTTGTTGATGCCATTGAAAAAGAAGTATGAATTCTTCCAGTTTCTTGAGATATATGGCCTTGAAGAGCTTCAGAGTAAGTGCTGCGTAATTTTGAAATTTGCCTCCAATCAATAATATATTCTGCAATCTTATTTCCTTCATACGCAAGATCCTCCAAAACTTCGATGCCAGTCGATCTTTCACCAGACTTTGTTTTTTTGGGAGGATTTAATTTTAGAAAATCAAATAAAATTTCAGATAACTGTTTAGGTGATCCAATATTAAATTCTTTACCTGCTAACTTAAAAATCTTTTTTTCAACATTTTTAATTCTTAGCTCAAATTCATTAGATAAATTTTTCAGGTAATTATTATCGACTTTCATTCCATTTGTTTCCATCTTTGAAATAGAATTTATTAGTGGTCTTTCAATTTCATAATAAACAGACGCATTTCTCTCATTGAGTATTCTTTTCTTAAATAATTTATAAAGTCTAAATGTAATTTCTGAGTCTTCCGCAGCATAATTTACAGCTTCAGAAATTTTAACTTGGTCAAATGTTAATTGAGATTTACCTGAACCAACTACATCTTTGAATTTTATTGTTTCACGATTAAGGTGAATCTTTGCCAAATCGTCCATATTATGACGATTTATTCCAGCATCACATACCAGGGACATTAACATCGTATCATCAATGCTATTTACTTGAATTTCATACTTTTGAAGAATTGCAATGTCAAATTTTATATTATGCCCAACCTTAATAATCGATTCTGAATTAAAAAGTGGAGCTAATTTTTTTTTAATCTGACTAATTTGTAATTGTTTTGTATTCTCTTTATGACCGATTGGAATATAAAAAGAGTTTTCTAAATTAAAACAAATAGAGATTCCAACTAATTTTGCTTTTTGTATATCTAATGAATCTGTTTCAACATCAAATACAAACATATCTTGTCTAGAAATTTTATTTATAATTTCTTCAAGTTTATTTTCATCATTTATAATTGAATAATTTGTTTTTTGATTGCTGTTTTGATCAATATTTTTTTTGATAGCTGGTTTTTTTTCAAAATTTGGAATTGATACCTTATTTTCATTTTTACTAGCAGAAAGATCAACTTTAGGATTTTTTTTCTTTATTCTGTCAGCTAATTTATTTAACTCTAAATCAGATAAAAATGGAATTAGTTCGTTTATATTTGCTTTAGTGCTTTTAAGTTGGTCAATTGTAGGAATATCACTTACATCATTTTTAAGCGTAACTAACTTCTTACTTATTAAAATTTGCTCTTGAAAATTTTCTAATGTCTCTCGTCGTTTATTCTGCTTTATTTGATGACAGTTTTTAAGTAAATTTTCTAGGTTTCCAAATTCGTTAATTAATGTTGCTGCTGTTTTAATTCCTATACCCGGTGCCCCTGGAACATTATCTGAACTGTCACCTGCCAAAGCCTGAACATCTATTACTTTTTTAGGTTCAACTCCAAATTTTTCCATAACTTCATTTGGTCCAATTGATTTATTTTTCATTGTATCAATAAGTGAAATATTACTGTCTACAATCTGCATAAGGTCTTTATCTGAAGAAACGATTGAAACTTTCCATCCCTTTTCATTTCCAATGCGTGCGTATGTAGCAATAATATCATCAGCCTCAAATCCAGATAATTCAATAGATTGAATGCCAAAAGCTTTTACAGAGTCTTTTATTATTTGAAACTGAGGAATTAAATCTTCAGGAGGCTCTCCTCTATTTGCTTTATAATCTTTATAAATATCATTTCTAAATGTCTTTCTTGCACTATCAAATATAACAGCTATATGTGATGGTTTCACATCACGATTTGTATCTTCAACTAATTTATAAATCATATTACAAAAACCATTAACTGCTCCTGTTGGAAGTCCATCACTTTTTCTATATAAAGGAGGCAGGGCATAATAAGCTCTAAAAATATATCCAGAGCCATCGATTAAAAATAGATGGTTTTTTTCAGTCATTAACTAAATTTCTAGAATAAAAATTTTACTACAGTAAGGACAGATAATTTGATTTTCTTTTCCCATATCAAGATATATTTTTGGGTGTCCAAGAGCTCCTCCACCGCCATTACAACTGACTTTTTTACTATTAACGTTTTCAGAAACTTGAGAATGATAATTTTTTTTATCTGGTGAGCTCATAAGTTTATATGATACAAGAAATTAAAATAAAAACTATTATTTGTACAAAATAGTTATGAAAGAAAACATTGCAATAACAATTAATAATTTGTCAAAGATTTATAAGAATCAAAAAAGCTACTCTTTAGATAATATTTCTCTCGAAATAAAGTCAGGAATAATATTTGGACTATTGGGACCTAATGGAGCTGGCAAATCAACTCTTATTAATATTTTAGCTGATTTAGTTTATAAAACTTCAGGTACTATTAAAATTTTTGGAAAAGATTATTCAAAGGAACTTTATGAAATCAAACCCCGTATTGGTATAGTCCCTCAAGAATTAAATATGGATCCCTTTTTCACTCCTTATGAATTATTAGAGCTTCAAGCAGGGCTCTATGGAGTGCCGAAAGAAAAAAGGCAAACAAAAAAAATTCTTAGTCTATTAGCTTTGGAAGATAAATCTGATGCCTATGCTAGAACACTTTCTGGTGGAATGAAAAGACGACTACTCATAGCAAAAGCAATGGTTCATGATCCAGAAATACTTGTACTTGATGAGCCGACTGCAGGTGTAGACGTAGAGTTGAGGCAGACCTTATGGGAAAATATAAAGTCACTAAAAACTCAGGGTAAAACGATAATTATAACAACACATTATTTACACGAAGCTGAAAATTTATGTGATGAAATTGCTATTATTAATAAGGGCAAACTCTTAATTGCAGATAAAACAAAAAATATTAAAGCAAAGATGAATTTTAAGAAAATAATTATTGAACATGATAATTCAACAGTAATCAAAGATGATATCTTGGATGATTTAGATATATCATTCACAAATCACAACGGCCATATAGCCATTGGATATGATCCAAGCATTATTAGCCACCAAGAACTTCTCACAAGATTAGTTAAACTTAAAATGAACATTAAAAATATCAAAATTGAAGATAATGACTTAGAGGAAATATTTATTAAGCTGGTTAATAAATAATTAAATTAAAAATAAAGCTACAATAACCAGGGATATTGTTATCAAATAAGCTACGCCTGTTTGACCACCTACAAACTTAAATACACTATCATTTTTTCTTGGAACAACTTTATCTAATACAACTGCTAAAGCAGGTAGCGTTGTCATAGCACAAACCATATTAATCAAGAACATAAATGTCAAAAGCATTCCCATATCAGCTTGGAATTTGAGAGCCGAAAAAGACCAAGTCGATACACCAATTGCAAGAGTTAAAGCAGTAAATACTACTGCGGCACCAGTATTCGCAAAAGTCTGCTCAAATGCCTGAGATATATCCATACCTTCTCTTAAATAAGTTTGTAATCTATTATAAATATAGAATGCATAATCTACTCCAATACCTACAGCAAGTACCATTACGGGCAGAGTAGAAACTTTTAGACCAATTTGCATCATATCCATAAATGCATATCCCAACATTGTTGCAAATGTAAGAGGAACAGTGCAACAGATTGTGGCTCTCCAGTCCATATAGGTTCCAAAAACTAGAAGAAAGATTACTGCATATACAATTAACATCATTGGAAGTTCGGATTCTTCAATTATTTCATTTGTTGCATGTTGAATTCCAACTGTGCCACTTGCTAAACGATAGTTTATTTCATCCATATCATAGACAATTGCAGGGATGTCTTTATTTTCGTCAAAGAACGTTTTTATGGCCGTATCTGCTTTTCGAATCTCCCTGACAGTGGGTTCTAATTTTTCATCATATTGGTTTATATCTCTTAAATAATTTAATAATTTACTATTCCACAAGTCTCTAACATTAAAGTTATTATCATGACCAAAAAGGATCCATTCATCAGTATTAAAATATCTATGCTCATTAATATCCCAGTCTTCAATTGTTCCTGCAAAAAAAGAACCACTTACTACTCCAGCATCAGAAATAAAATCAGTACCTTCAGCTGGTCTTTTAAAAAATGATCTCATTGTGAAAGTCGATTCAGATTCTAAAAATTTTTGTTTATATTTTTCTATTTCTTCTATTATATGAGAAATGGTTGTTGCTTTGTGATCCTTAGTAAAAATATATATCGGCATTATTGAACAACTCTCGTTCATCAGGCCGGACTCGGGCCCAACTACACTTGAAGCAAATGATAATGCTCGGTCATTTCTTGGTAAATAGCTCCATTTTAAATTGCCCTCGGCATACCCACTCATTCCTCTTTTTGCAATACTTGAAAGGGAAATTACTGAAACAACTCCATCAATATTTTCTGCATACCAATGAAAATTATCTTGCGCATTCATCATATCAATAGCGCGACAAGGCGGAACCCCTTGAGATTGTGCTAAGCTTTCAAAGATAACGACGAGAACATCTGTTGTTACATTATATCTCTTCGTGATTTCTCCAATATCTTGGTTGTATCGAGCTTCTGGTCTTAGCTCAGGTGCGCCTTCATGTAAATCACCTACATGTCTGTCTGACGCCATGAATATTGCTCCAGCAAATAATACAGCACTTACAGTAAGAGTTATCGCTGCTGCCCGAGGCTTCGCTAATTTTCCAAAAACTGCAACTCCTTTTCTTCTATACGCAATGGCAGACGATGCAGACTTAACAAAATTATCATTATATCTCGCATAAGAAGCAGCAAGTGGAAGCATTATTAAGTTGGTTATAATTTTAAAAGCAACACCAATTGAAGCTGTAATTCCTAACTCTTGAATCATTCCAATTGGCAATAAGATAAGTGTTCCAAATCCAACAAGATCCGTTACCAAAGCCATACTCCCAGGAACGAGAAGTCTTGAAAAACTTGCTCTAGCAGCATATTCGGAAGAGCGTCCATCTATTACTTCTTTTGAAATTTGATTAACTTGCTGAATACCGTGAGAAACACCAATGGCAAAAACTAAAAAAGGAACAAGTATTGCAAGAGGATCTAATCCAAACCCAAGAACTTTTAACATTCCAAATTGCCAAATTAATGAAGTTAAAGAGCAGATCAAGGGTAAAAAAGTTAACGTCCATGATCTTGAATACCAATAAACAGCTAAAACAGTTAATATAAAAGCTAAAGCAAAAAATATAACAACATTATAAGCTTCACTTGCAATATCAGAAATCATTTTTGCAAATCCAGTAATTTCTACTTTGTATTTGCCAACTTCAAATTCATCTCTAATAGCTTCAATCTCTCGACCCAATTGAAGATAATCTAATTTTTCTCCCGTTCGAGGATCAAATTCAGTTAGCTCAACTCTTACTAAAGAAGCTGAGAAATCATTGGCAACTAAGCTTCCAACATGACCACCCGTTAGAACTCTATCTCTAATATTTTTTATTTCACTATCAGTTAATTCTTGTGGAGTAATATTGCCAGGTATGACAGTGGTTGCTTCAAATCCTTCTTCAGTAACTCTCATTACTCTTGTATTTGAAGTCCATAAAGACTTCATACTTGATTGATTAACGCCTGGTAGATATCTTAAGGTTTCAGAAAGCTCATATAGTTTAGATAAATAATCTTTTTCAAATATTTCTCCATCAGTTGTTCTTAGAGAGATTGTAATATTATTAGTTCCACTAAGTGCGTCTTGATACTGAAAGTAAGTATGAATAAATTCATGATTTGTTGGCAACTGTTTAATAAAACCAGCATCCATTCTAATTTGAAGAGCAAAATAGCCCATTACAACCGTTAGCAGGACAAATATGCCTAGTATCGATAGCTTAAATTTAAAAACAAAATCTTCAATTTTTTGCATCATAAAATTAATAGTAAACTAAATTGAGAGCCCTTTTCAGATTGGTTGTAAAATTATTGGAAAATCAACGCAAAGTACACAAAAATTAATATCTTTTTAAATTAAAATTTAACCTAAATATTTATTAAGATATTGATAAATAACATATTTTTTTTATACATAAATTTGACGGTTTGTCGCATTGATATATATTTTAATCTAGTGCATATTATTTACATATTAATACAAATGAATTAAATTCCGTATATGGTTGAATTATCTCAGAAAATACAAATTGCAAAAATAATTGCAAAAGACAAAGTATATAAAGTTCAAGAAAAGTGGCAAACGTCTAACACTGGGAAAAATTCTCTTACTAAAGATCCTGCATATAATGCAGCTAATCCAAAACACTTTATCCCGATGATGGATGAAGACCGTTACAGTGATCGATCAAATGCTTTTGATAAAATTATTAGTGCTACACATAAACATTTTTGGGATCCAAATGATAAAAAATACATAGATTTTGATATTCCATTTGACGTTGAAAATCAAAATATTGTAGATCCAGATGGACCATTTGGTATTGAACTTCAAATACCAAGCATAAGAGAGAAATTAACAACAAAACAATTGATCAAACTTAATAATGAAAGTTTTCGATTTGTATTATCTCAGATACTTCACGGGGAACAAGCAGCCTTATCTTTAAGTGCTAGTCTTTGCCATGTTCTTCGAGATCCAGGAGCACAAGAATATGCAGCTAATCAAACTAGAGAAGAAGCTAGACACGTTGCTGGGTTTACAAGATATATTCAAGCCAGATGGGGATCACCTTATAAGGTCGGCCCTACATTAGGAAGGGTTGCTAATGACATAGTTTCGTCTGATGTTGTTTATAAAAAGATTGTTGGCATGCAGATGATGATTGAAGGTTTGGCAATGGGAGCTTTCGCCATGGCCTATGAAAATACAAACGATCCAGTGCTGAAAACACTATTAAAGTACACTATGAGTGATGAAGCTTTCCATCATAAGTTTGGAAAGATATGGGCTGACAGAACAATACCTAAGTTGTCAAAAAAAGAGCATATTAAAGTAGAAGATTGGGCTGAAAAAATATTTGTTGAGCTTCTATTTAACTTAGTCAACCCAACAGAAAAGAAACACGTTTATTCATGCGTTGGACTTGATTACAAATGGGTTGACCAAGAGTTCCATAAGTATATTGACCAAGGTGAAGTAATTAAAGATGAGATGAAAAATCAAAATAATATATTTAGAGTTTTAGTGAAAACCTTACTAAAGGCGCATATCATTACTGATAGAACAAAAGCAACATATGCTGAATTTGTTAATATGGATGAGCTTGACTCTGAGAATGATACTGTTGCTGGCCAAGAAATTGCTGACCAAGGAGTCAGTACTTTAAGTGAAATCAATCAATTAAAAAAATCAGCATAACCTACTTATCTTGGAGATTTTTTTTGAAGAATTCTCTGTAAAGTTCTTCTATGCATTTTAAGCCTTCGAGCAGTCTCAGAAACATTTCGATTGCATTGTTCATACACCCTAAGAATATGTTCCCATTTTACACGATCTGCTGACATAGGGTTTGCCGGAGGATCAGGAATTTTTTCATATGGTGAACGTAAAGCAGCCTCAATATCATCTGCATCAGCAGGTTTTGATAAATAATCACAAGCCCCTTCTTTGACTGCAGCCACAGCAGTTGGAATATTCCCATAACCAGTCAATATTATAATTTTGCTATCTTTTCTTTGTTTTGAAATAATTGATACAATTTCGAGACCATTGCCGTCACCCAATCTCAAATCAATCACGGCATATTTTGGAATAGACTCTTTAAGTAATTCTTTAGCTTCTCTAATTGAATAAGCTCCATAAGAGTTAAAGCCTTTACGACTCATTGCTGTCTGAAGTCTCTTACAAAAAATTTCATCATCATCTAAAATTAAAAGTGAATTTTCTTCATTCATATAATTATTTTATGTTTAATTCTTTCTTATTCAAAAAAATTCTTACACATGCTCCATTGGGTTTAAAATTTGAAAACTCAATATTACCATACGATTTGCTGAGTAAATTTTTTGAAATAAATAGTCCTAATCCTAATCCTTTATCTTCTTTATCAATACTTCTTCGAACATAAGGTTCACCAAGCAATGCGTATATTTCTGGTGAGAACCCATTTCCATCATCAATTATCTCAACAATTATGTACTTTTCTGCATATTTCAAATTAATAACAATTTTATTTTTCGCATATTTAAATGCATTATCTATAATGTTTGATAATGACTGTATAACCTCAGGAACTCTAGAAAAAGTAATATTCTTTTCTGAAAAGATTTCATCAGCATTAATTGATACTTCAATTTTTTCATTCGAATAATCTTCTAAAATCTCATTTATTAAACTTGTGAAAGTAAATTCATTTAGAAACTCGTCACTATCCCTAACAAACTTAGTCGTTCGAAGTCTCTTTAAAATATCTGCACATCTTTTAACTTGAGTTTGAATTAATTGTAAATCATCATAATTAACATCACTCTTTTTAACATTTCCAACAAGTTCTTTTGACACAACAGAAATGGTAGACAATGGAGTTCCAAGCTCATGAACAGCAGCAGCTGTTAAACTCATAAGAGCAGATACTTTTTCCTCATTTGACAATGCCATTTGAGTTTCTCTAAGAGCCTTCTCAGCTTTTCGAGACTCACTTGCTGTTCGATAACAATAAGAAGACATAAAAATGAATGTAATTATTAAAGCTCCCCAAATTGAAAAAATTTCTTCTCTAGAGAAGCTACCGCTATTAAAATTAATTAAATTACTACTTATTGGTACGTAAAAGAAAAGTAGAATACTTAAAGAAATAATCGAAGCTGCACAAATCAAAATAGTTCTCTTTAAATCAAGATAAGTAGATGAAATAACTATAGGCACTAAAATTAAGATACAAAAAGGATTTGTTAAACCTCCCGTTAAATATAACAAAAAAATCAACTGCAAAAGGTCAAACAATAAATAAATAGTAGTTTCATTGAAATTTAAAGCTTTAGTAATTGGAAATTTTAGAGTTAAAAAGATATTTAATAATAATAATAACACAATTAAGAATATGGTTGCGAACAAATTAAAATCTACTTCAATTATTGAATAAGAAACAAAAACAGCTAATGACTGTCCAATAATTGCAATCCAATTAAAAAAAATAAGTGTTCTAAGTTTTAAAGAAATATTATCTTGAATATTTAGTGTTCCTTGCTTCAAAAGCTTTCTCTTCTTTTTTAAATTTAAAAATTCTTTATATTAATTAATATGACTTTAATAAAAAAGCATCGAAAAAATTTAACAAAAAAATTTGAGTTTATATACAAAAAAGAGGTTATTTATATCAAAGTAAAAAAAAATAAATTATCAAAAAGTTACAAACTCTCACTTGATAAAAAAGATTTAAATGGGCTTGTTTCAATTCCACATTATATAAAATATGAAGATGGTGCTAAATTTGCTCAAGATAATTTACAATGGATCTCAGAAGAGATTAAAAAGTTTAAACCAATTATAAAAATAAATAATGGAGCCAAAATTAAATTTTTTGATGATATTCTTGAAATTAAATATATTACATCTTCAACTAATAAAATTAGACTAGCTCAAAATGTATTAGAAATTTTCTCAAGAAAGCAACATTCAGATATTCTTTTAAAATGGATTAAAAGTGAAGTAAGAAAATCATCAAACATAGTGATCAAGGATTTTACAAGAAAATTGAATGTAAAAGTTTCTAAAATAAAAATATCTAATTCATTTTCTTATTGGGGTTCATGTAATTCAAAAAACGAAATAAGTATTAATTGGAGATTAATTTTTTGTCCTCAATTTGTACTAAATTATATTATTGCTCATGAATTAAGCCACTTAATAGAATTTAATCACAGTAAAAATTTTTGGAATTTAGTTGATAAATTAATTACTAATAGGCTTGATGCTCAAAAATGGCTTAAACAAAATGACAATTATATGTATCGACTGCGACTAGATTAAATATCAAGATTAACAACTGATGCGGCGCCTTCTTCAATAAATTTTCTACGAGGAGCAACATCGTCTCCCATTAGATTTTCAAAAATCTGTTGAGACCCTACCTGATCATCAATCTTAACTTGTAATAATGATCTATTTTTAGGGTCTAAAGTAGTCTCCCAAAGCTGCTCTGGATTCATTTCTCCTAGCCCCTTATATCTTTGAAGGGATAACCCTTTTTTTCCTTCATCATTTATAATTTCTAACAATTGAGATGGTGAATAAATTGTTTCACTATATTCGTTGCTACCAATTAATTTTCCAGGAGACTGGAACATTGCATATAGAGAATCATAGTTTTTTGATAATGTTTCAATTGCTTGTGATTTGATCAAATCCATATCAATAATTGATACATCATCTACCCCTCTTATCTTTCTGGTGAACGTAAAACCTTTGTTGTACTCAAATGTAGTCTCCCAACCTCTTTCATAGTCAGGTGTAATCATGTCTACTCTCTGAGATAAATATTTACTTGCTTCCTGAGCGGCTTTTTCATCATCTTTAAATTTAGAAACATCTAAACATCCAGCAATCGCAATTTGTTCAAGGAATTTTTTATCATATCTATCTGGAATTCTCGTTAAAATGCTTTCAGCAATTGAAATATTTTTAAGCTCATTCTCAAGTTCTGTGCCTTTAAAAACAGTTCCTTGAGAGGTGTGAAATTCATAGCCTTTGATACCATAATTTATTAGAGCATTACTTAATTCTTGATCATCCATTAAATATAATTCTTCTTTCCCTTTTTTAATTTTATACAATGGTGGTCTTGCAATGTACAAATGCCCATTCTGGATAAGCTCTCTCATTTCCTTAAAGAAGAAAGTTAAAAGTAATGTACGGATATGTGATCCATCTACATCTGCATCAGTCATAATAACGACTTTATGATACCTTAATTTTAATGGATCAAATTCATTTTTACCAATACCAACACCTAATGCAGTAATCAATGTTCCAATTTCTGTTGATCCTAATATTTTATCAATTCTTGATTTCCAGGTATTAAGTATTTTACCACGTAAAGGTAAGATGGCTTGAAATTTTCTATCTCGACCTTGCTTTGCTGATCCCCCAGCAGAATCTCCCTCTACTATAAATATTTCAGATAACTTTGGATCCTTTTCTTGGCAATCAGCAAGTTTGCCTGGGAGGTTGCTAACCTCTAGAGAACTTTTTCTTCGTGTTAAATCTCTTGCTTTTCTTGCTGCCTCTCTTGCTTCAGCAGCTTTTTGTATCTTTAGTAATATTATTTTAACAGCTTGGGGATTTTGCTCGAACCAGATTGTGAGCTTTTCACTAATCAAGCTTTCCACAACTGGTCTAACTTCGGATGAAACCAATTTATCTTTTGTTTGGGAAGAAAACTTTGGATCCTGTACTTTTACTGATAAAACACTTGTGATGCCTTCTCTAATATCGTCACTGCTAGTAGAAACTTGATTTTTTTTACTTACTGAATCTTCATAAAAATTATTTACCACTCTTGTGATTGCAGATCTAAAACCTGATAGATGAGTGCCTCCATCTTTTTGCCTTATATTATTTGTAAAAGCTAATATTTGCTCATAATAACTTTCGTTCCACCATAGAGCACACGAAAACTCAATATTATTTTTATTGCCCTCAATAAATACTGGCTCATCTATCAGGGGTTTCTTAGATTTATCCAAAAATTTAACAAATTCTTTTATACCTCCTTCATAATGAAACCTGTTTTCCTTAATATCAGCTTCTCTTCTATCAAAAAAATTAATGGAAATTAAAGGATTTAAGAATGCCATTTCACGAAACCTTTGAGATAGAATTTTTGAACTAAAATCAACATTAGTAAAAGTATCTTTATCAGGCTTAAATGTTATTTGAGTACCTTGCTTATTATCTACTTCACCCATATTTTTAAGTGGTTCTACAGCAGTGCCCTTATTAAAATTTATTTCATAGTTATGACCGTCTCTAAAAATTTTAAGATTTAAAGACGAGGAAAGAGCATTTACCACTGAAACTCCGACTCCATGCAATCCACCTGAAACTTTATAGGAGTCTTGGTCAAATTTACCTCCTGCATGCAATTGAGTCATAATAACTTCAGCAGCAGAAATTTTCTCTTCTGGATGAATCTCTGTTGGTATACCTCTTCCATTATCTTCGACTGTTACTGAACCATCTGCGTTTAGCCATATATTGATTTCATCACAATGCCCTGCTAACGCTTCATCAATTGAGTTATCAACAACTTCAAATACCATGTGATGCAAGCCTGTACCATCATCAGTATCTCCAATATACATTCCAGGTCTTTTTCTAACTGCATCAAGACCCTTTAAAACTTTTATTGACTCAGCGCCGTAGGCTGCATTTGCATTTTTATTCATTAACACATTATATATTATTTTTTACTTCAAAGAAAACAGTTTGCTCAGATATACTCTTGAAAAGTTCTTTTGAGACACCGGTATACCACACCTGCGAATTTAGCTGTAGAAGTTCATCAAATAATTTTTCTCTATGCTTTTCATCTAAGTGGGCCATAGCCTCATCGATTAGAACAATTAAAGTTAAATTTGGATTTAAATCTTTAATAATTTTACAAACAGAGATTATGATAGAAATTAACATTGACTTCTGCTCTCCTGTTGAGCAGTCTTTTGCCTCTAAATTAAGATTTTTAGATTTATAAATATCAAATTCAACACTATTAATATTTTGAGATGTTCTAGATATCTCTCTATCAACAACTCTATTTTTCCTTAGAATGTCAGAGTATTTTTGCTTAAATTCTTTTTTTGATAATTGGAATAAGACGCTTTGAAGTTTATGTGAAAGTTGGACTACACAAGAGGTAAAAGGTTCACTAATTTTACAAAGATATTTATTTAATAATTCAACTTTTTTTTTCCGTTCGTCTAAAATATCAAAAGAAACATCTGAAATCTTATCTTCGACAATAGTTATCCATTCACCGTCCGAATTGTATTGATCAAGAAGATTAATCCTTTCTTTTAAAAGTTTTTCTAATTTCCTACAATTTTTTAGGTGATCTTTGTTAATATTAAAAATAATTCTATCAAAAAATTTTCTTTTTTCAGAATGACTTTGTAACATTACTTTTTCCATTACTGGTGTCACCCATATTACTCGTAGATAGTCTAATAGATTATTTGAGCTAACTTTTTCATCATCAATAAAATAATTTATTTGTGGTTTGCCAGAGTCAGCATCGAAAGTTTTGTGAAAATCAAGATCGCCGTGATTAAACTTCATTAAAATTTTTATTTCAAACTTCTTAGATTTAGAATTATTGTTGACCATATTTTCATGTTTAGAATTTCGTATTCCTTTGCCAGGGGAAAACATAGATATTGCATCCAAAATATTCGTTTTGCCTGCTCCATTCTCTCCAAATAAAACAATGTTGCTGCTATTTGAATCAATAATTAGGTTGTTGTGTGATCTAAAATTATGGATTGATATTTTTTTTATTATTCCATTGGAATACATGTAAGCTTATATTCGCATTGGCATTAATACAAAAAAAAGATTTTCATCTGTATTATCTAGGATTATAGCAGGAGATGTAGAATTTAAAAACTTGAGGTTGATCTTATCGCCATCTATCTCGTTACAAATATCAATTAAATATCTTGAATTAAAACCAATCTCAACTTTTTCATTATTATAATCTAAATCAATCTCTTCAATTGCTGATCCTCTTGATGTTGAATCAACACTTAAAGATATTTTATTTGACTCAATAATTAATTTTATAGCTTTTGATTTTGTTTCTTCATTAATTGCAACTGCAGAGACTCTGTCAATTGCTTTTTTTAATTCCTCATTATTTGTTGTTATTGATTTATCATTGGATTGAGGTATGACTTTTGTATAGTCTGGAAAAGTTCCATCGATAACTTTTGAAATAATCTGCATGTTATTAAATGAAAATTTAATTTTATTTTCATTAAGTTGTATATTGATATCACCCGTTGCATCATCTAAAACTCTTCTTAATTCTTGAATCATTTTTTTTGGAATGATAATTCCATTCATATCTTTGGCGCCTTGGGGCAAAGGAATATCGTATTGAGCTAGACGATGACCATCTGTCGCAACAGCTCTTAAAATATCTATTGAATTTTTTTGAGTTTGATGAAGAAAAACACCATTTAAGTAGTATCTAGTTTCTTCATTCGATATTGCAAATTTAGTCTTATCTATCATTCTCTTAAGCTCAGTTGCACTTAAGACAAATTGTATATTTAAATCATCATGGGAAATCTTGGGAAAATCATCAGATGAAATCGTAGTAAGATTAAATTTTGATCTACCGCACTTCAAAGTTAAAGTTGAGTCTTCTTCTGATAAAGATGCATGAATTTCAGATCCACTTGGTAGTCTTTTTACTATTTCATAAAAAGTTCCAGCTGAAACCGAAGTAGAACCATTCTGACTAACTTCAGCCTCCAAATCATCAGAACAGAAAATGTCTAAGTTGGTTGAAGATAATGATAATAAATTATCGTGAGTTGTAATGATAATGTTCGATAATATTGGAAGAGTGTGACGAACTTCAACAATACCATGTATGTGAGATAATGCTCTAAGAAGTTCGGTACTGTTTACTCTAAAATCCATGAATACTACAAATACTACTCTACAATTTAATTAGCAATAGATAAAGATTTGAATAACTAAAAGTTATTAAGAAGAAGTGATAATTTGAGTAAGCACACTGACATCTTCATCAAATTTTTCATTCTCAGATTTAAGCTGATCTATTTTTTTTACAGCGTGAATAACAGTAGTATGATCCCTACCGCCAAACTTTCTACCAATTTCAGGTAAAGATCTAGAAGTTAGTTTTTTTGCAAGGTACATAGCGATCTGTCTTGGTCTAGCAAACGATCTTAGTCTTCTGCTTGATATAAGATCCTCAGTATTGATGTTATAATAATTTGAAACTTTATTCTGTATTTCATCAATAGTAATTCTTTTATTATTTGATCTTAGTAAATCTTTAAGAACAGTCTTAGTTAATTCTACATCAATTTTCTTATTCATAATATTTGAGAATGTGACTACTTTATTAAGAGCCCCCTCAAGTTCTCTAACATTACTTACAATTGTCTTTGCTAAAAAAATAAGAACAGAGTCATCAAGTAAATGGTGGCCGCTGTTTGTCTTAAGAAGCTCCACTGATTTCTTTTTAAGGATTTCATAACGAAGCTCAAATGAAGCTGGTAAAATATCTGCTACAAGACCCCATGATAATCTTGATTTAATTCTTTCATCAAAACCTTCTAAATCACTAGGAGCTCTGTCAGAAGAGAGAATAACTTTTTTATTTAAATCAAGAAGAGAATTGAAAGTATGAAAAAATTCTTCTTGGGTAGAATTTTTTCCAACCATAAATTGAATATCATCTAAAATTAAAACATCAACAGATCTAAACTTCTGTTTAAAACTCATAGTGTCTTTTTGTCTTAAAGATTTAATGAATTGAAACATAAATCGTTCTGCGGAGAGATATAAAACTTTTGCACCCGGATTGTTAGTTGAAATTTCCCACGCAATGGAATGCATTAAATGAGTTTTACCTAAACCCACACCTCCATATAAAAAAAGAGGATTGAAATCAAATTTTTCTGACTGCGCTATTCGCTTAGCAGATGCAAACGCTAATTCATTCGAAGGACCAGTGACAAATTTTTCAAATGTAAATCGTTCGTCTAATGGCCAATCATCAGATTGATTTAAATTAGATGATTGATTCTGATATTTAATAGTTTCAGCATTTTTTTCGTCTTGGTTATCTTGATTAACAGATAACATATTATCAATTGATATCTTTACACGTCTAATATTAGGATTTTCTGCATTCAAGAAAAAAATTATCTTATCTAAATAATGAGATGTGATCCAATCACGTATAAATCTTGTTGGGACTGAAAAATATAAAATATCATCCTCTATGGATTGAACTTTTATGTTTTTAATCCAGCTATTAAATATCTCATTTCCAAATTCGTTGTTTAATTTTTTCAAAACTAAGAGCCAAAGGTCTTTTACATTTATTTCGATTGGGCTGACTTGATTAAGATCTTGTGCCATAAATTTTAACTGCCCTCAAATATATAAAAATTCTATCCAAATATTCCAAAAATAAAAATAAATTTTTAAACTTTTATAACAAAATTATATTTGGCAATAATGAGCCATCAATTTTTTTAAAAAAGTAAATTTAAAAAATTTTTGGAAAATTAAACACAGACTTTGTGTTTAATTTGAATTTAATGTAACCCCTAAAAAAATTAATCGCAATGGGAAAAGAAAAATATTATGAATAAATTTTAATCTTAAATTTATTAATATAAAATAAATCAATTTAGAGCATGTACTTTTTAAAATACTTACATAAGAAGATGTAAGTACACGATTCTAATAGAAAAATTATTTTAATGATTTTATCTTATTTGAAAGTCTTGATATTTTTCTGGATGCTGTATTCAAATGGATAATTTTTTTTGAAACTGCGGACATTATTTCTGATTCTGCAACTCTGAGAGAGGCTTGAGCTTCTTTTTTGTCACCCTTTACTATATTTAGTTCAACTTTTTTTAAAAAGGTACGATATCTATTTTTAATAGATTTATTAAACTCAGTCTTATTCTGAATTTCTCTAACTTTTGCTTTCGCAGATTTTGTATTTGCCATATTCTTACAATTAATTTTTTTGACATTGCGAACAATAATATGTTGATCGCTGGGCTATTACTATTCTTAATATACGTCCATTACAAGTTTTTTTTGAGCAATTTTTACCCTCTCTTTCATAGACTTTGTGCTCATTTTGGAAGTATCCTAACATTCCATCAACCATGGAGTAGTCATTTATGCTTGAGCCCCCGAGTTTAATAGCTCTATTCAAAACAAACTTAATACTTTTGACTAATTGAACGCATTGCTCATAAGTAATATCAAATGCTTTTATCTTTGGATTGATACCTGAACGAAAAAGTGATTCAGATGCATAAATATTTCCTATTCCTACAACTATATATTGGTTCATAATAACAGACTTTATTGAAGCTTTCTTATTTTGACATGATCTTTCTAAGTAATTTGGATTGAATTGTTTACTTAATGGCTCAGGTCCCAAGTGACTAAATAGTTTATCTTTACTAATAGCTTTAGTATCAAAAAGTAATATGCAACCAAATCTTCTTGGATCAATAAACTTAGCTATTAAGTTATTTTTAAAATATAGACTCATATGGGTATGCTTGAATTTTGGATTTTCATTATTTGAGGTAAGAATAATTCGTCCTGACATTCCAAGATGCATAATAATTGTTTTATTGTTGCTAAGATTAATGAGGATATACTTAGCTCTTCTTGAGATACTTATTACTTTTGTTGAGAGTATATCTTTTTTAAAATTTCTGGTTATTGGATATCGTAGTTTTTTTAAACTTAAAACACATTTATCAATGGTTTGACCCAATATACGAGAGCTAATTCCTCTTATAACTGTTTCAACTTCTGGCAATTCAGGCATATAAATATATATTAAACTTTCTATTTATTAAGAATATGAATATTTGATTTAGATTTAGTTTTTATGAAAACAAGTGAAGTATTTAATAAGGTAGCAAGCAATTATGACTTGATGAATGATCTCATGTCAGTAGGTGCTCATAGGTATTGGAAGGAATGTCTTCTAGATTGGCTTAAGCCTACTTATGGGATGAATATAATTGATGTAGCAGGAGGAACAGGTGATATCGCTAGAAGATTCTTAAATAGAATTAACGGCGAGGGTTTAGTTACAGTATGTGACCCAAATATAAATATGACAAAATACGGAAAGCAAAAAAAATTCAAATACGATGATAGAATTAGTTGGGTGAATGCTTATGCAGAGAACCTTCCTTTCAAAGATAATACTTTTGATGCATACCTAGTATCATTTGGAGCTAGAAATTTTTCAGATATTAATCAATCGTTACATGAAGCAAGGAGAGTTCTCAAAAATAATGGTAGACTTTTATGTCTTGAATTTTCAAAAGTTCAAAATGTGAATCTATCAAAAATGTATTCTCTATATTCTAAAATAATACCTGTCATTGGAAAAGTTGTAGTTGGTGACGAAAAACCATACGAATACCTAACAGATACAATTGAAAAATTTCCATCTCAAGAAATATTTCAATCTATGATTCAAGATAATAATTTTTCTGATGTTGAATATAGAAATATATTTAATGGGGTAGTAGCCATTCATTCTGCGTGGAAAAAAAATGATAACTAATTTTTTCTTTTTTATTAAAATTATTAGAACATTTAAAGAATATAATATTCTTAAACTAATAAGGAAAAATATTAAATTTAAATTTCTATTTGATGTTTTTACATTTTTAATTTCATTAGGGAAAAAAAAATCAAATGAATATAAAGAATCTTCTGATGGTATTCGAATTGCGCAAGCATTAAATCAACTTGGTCCCTCTTTTATTAAATTAGGCCAACTTATATCAACACGTCCTGATATCATTGGAAATGCTGTTGCTGAAGATATGGCGTTGCTAAGAGACAGTCTTCCACCATTCTCAAAAGATGAAGCAATTGAGATTATTGAACAAGAATTTCAAAAAGACATAGATCAGATATTCAAAAATTTTAGTGAACCAGTTGCAGCTGCATCTATCGCTCAAGTACATTTTGCTAAGATTATGAATGAAAGCCAAGAAATTGAAGTAGCTGTTAAGATATTGAGGCCAAACATAAAAGAGATTATTGAAGATGAGATGAAAAGGCTTGAATGGTTAACAAAATTTCTAGAAAATTTTCAAGAGTTTAAAAGATTGCAAGCTGGTTCAATAGTAAAGAAAGCAAGGGAAGTCATTAAATTTGAGCTTGACCTAAGATATGAGGCTGCCGCTGCTTCTGAGTTGTCTGAAAATACTAAAAGAGATGAAAATTTTAAAGTACCAAGTGTATTTTGGGACAAGGTGTCACAAAAAGTTCTTACAATTGAAAAAGTAAATGGGTTACCTATTGATAAAATTGACAATACTCAGATTGATAAACAACAAGCAGCAAAAAATTTAATTGTTACATTTTTAAGACAGTCTATTCGTGACGGTTACTTTCATGCAGACCTTCATCAGGGAAACTTATTTATTGACGAGTCTAGTAATTTAATTGCTGTAGATTTTGGAATTATGGGGAGATTAGACAAACAAAATAGACGTTATCTCGCAGAAATAATTTATGGATTTATTAGACAAGATTATCATGATATCGCAAAAATTCATAAAGAAGCAGGATTAATAGATAAAAACGAATCCATTGAAGATTTTTCACAAGCACTTCGATCAATTGGTGAGCCGATAATAAATCAAAAAGCAAAAAATATCTCTATGGGTAATGTATTAGTGCAATTATTTGAAATAACAAAACAATTTAATATGTCACTACAACCTCAACTTTTACTTCTTCAAAAGACAATGATAATTGTTGAGGGTGTTGCAAGAAATTTAGATCCTAATATTAATTTTTGGGAAGTTTCAAAGCCTGAAATTGAAGAATGGTTAAAAGATGAATTAGGCATAAAGAATAGACTTAAGGAAACCCAAGAAACTTTAAAAGTTTTAGCAAGAAAAGTTCCTGACCTTCCTGATTTTTTATCAAGAGCTGAAAATGCAATTGATACAATCAGTGAAATGAATAAAGAAAAAGCACCGAGTCCAAATTATTTTATTAAAGGTGGAGTTGTATTCATCATAATATTGGGAATTATCACATTGATATAAAACAATAAATTTTAAAAAGATGTCTTTTATTTATTTATTAAAGTAAATATATTTTGAAAATAATGATGAAGAAAAAAATACTACTTATTATAACTGGTGGAATTGCAGCCTATAAATCTCTTGATCTAATTAGAAAGTTTAGAGAAGAAGGATGTGATATAACATGTATTCTTACGAAGTCAGGTTCAGAATTTGTTACTCCACTATCAATAGAAAGTTTATCAGAAAATAGAGTTTATACCGATCTATTTAACTTAACTGATGAACATCAAATGGGCCATATTCAGCTTGCAAGGATGGCTGATGTTTTATTAGTTGCACCAGCAACAGCAAATATTATTTCAAAAATTAGTCATGGAATAGCAGATGATTTAGCCTCAACAGTTTTAAAAGCAACTAACAAACCTGTAATAATTGCACCTGCAATGAATGTTCAAATGTGGCTTAATGAGTCTACACAACGAAATATTAAAATTCTTAAAAATGATGGTATCAATTTTATTGGCCCTGAAAGTGGATCTATGGCTTGTGGAGAGTATGGGGAAGGTAGATTAAGTGAGACTAATAAAATTGTAGATGAAACATTAGATTTTATTAAAACATATTATTCAAAACCTCTTAAAAATTTATCTGCAATAGTTACAGCAGGTCCTACTCAGGAAATGATCGACCCAATTCGATTTATTTCTAATGAGTCATCAGGAAAACAAGGTTATGCAATTGCTAATCGTTTGTCACAGTTAGGTGCGAAAACAACGTTAATCTCTGGTCCAACTCATTTAGAGCCTCCTATAGGTTGCAATTTTGTAAAAGTTAGATCAGCGCATGAAATGCTTAATGCATGTGAAAATAATTTACCATCCGATATTGCTGTCTGTGCAGCAGCCGTAGGAGATTTTAGAGTTGAGAAGTTAAATAATGAAAAAATAAAAAAAACAGGAAATGTTTTAAATTTAGAACTGAGTGAGAATGTGGATATTCTTAAATCAATTGGAACAAGAAATTCTAAAAGACCAAAATTAGTTATTGGATTTGCGGCTGAGACAAGTAATTTAATTGATAATGCAACTATTAAACTAAATTCTAAAGGTTCTGATTGGATTGTTGCTAATGATGTTTCTGGTGGAAAAGTTATCGGAAAAAATCACAATGAAATATGTCTTTTATCTAATCATGGTATTGAAAATTGGCCCAAAATGACTAAATCTGAAGTAGCAAACAAACTATCTCAGAGGATTGTAGATCACTTCTTTCATTAAGTTACTAAAATGAAACAAAATACTGTCTTAATTAAAAAGCTAAACAATAATAGCTTTGATCTTCCTAAGTACCAGACTGAAGGATCGGTTGGTATGGACTTATCTGCTTTTATAGAAAATGATATTTTAATTAAACCAAACGAAAGAGAACTGATTCCCACTGGAATAGCAGTAAGTTTACCTCAAAATATTGAAGGCCAGGTAAGACCTAGATCTGGTCTATCATTAAAATACGGAATTACAGTATTGAATTCACCTGGAACTATTGACTCAGATTATCGTGGAGAAATAAAAGTAATACTAATTAATCATGGAAATGAAGATTTTTTAATCAAAAATAATGATAGAATAGCACAATTAGTTTTTAATGAAGTTGTAAAAGTTTCTTTTAATGAAGTGAAAGATTTAGATCAAACTTCAAGAGATCAAAAAGGTTTTGGATCTACAGGAAAGTAATATCTTTAGTCAATGTTTCTTATTTTAGGCGATCAACTATTTCCTCATAAATATTTACAAGAATATAAAAAAGATTTTTTTTATATGGCAGAGGATTTTGGGCTTTGTACTCAAGAAAAATATCATAAGCATAAACTGATACTTTTTTTAAGTGCAATGAGATCTTATCGTGATGAGCTTATAAATAATAATTTTAAAGTTATTTATAACGAAATTAATCAAAATAAAAATTTATCATATTCAGCAAAGCTAGAAAAAGTAATTAAAAATCAAAAGGTCAAAAGAATAATTACATTTAAAGTTTCAGATCATTTTTTTGATCGTATCCTAAAAAAAACGTGTAAAAAATTAAATGTTGAACTTTCATTTATACCAAACCCTATGTTTCTTACAAAACAAGGATTAAAGGAAAAGTTTTTTGAAAAAAATAAAAAACCTTTCATGGGTAATTTCTATAAACTACAAAGATCCGATCTAAATATACTTATGAAAGGAAAGAACCCTGAAGGAGGCCAGTGGTCATATGATGAATTAAATAGAAAAAAACTGCCAGAGTCGATATCAGTTCCAAAGATCAAGAAAATTTCAGCGACACATAATACACAACAAATAAAGAAAGTAATCTCAAACCTCTTTGATAGTCATCCGGGATCAATAGAAAACTTTAATATACCTACAACAAGAAGGCAGGCCTTGTCTTGGCTTGATGATTTCCTGAAAAATAAATTTTTTCTTTTTGGGGATTATGAAGATGCCATATCAAAAAAAGGACACATATTATTTCACAGTTTGTTGAGTCCACTATTAAATATAGGCTTATTAACGCCAGAAGAAGTAATAAATAAGGCAATTAAATTTGCAAAAACCAAAAAAATCCAAATTAATAATGTCGAGGGTTTTGTAAGGCAAATCATAGGATGGAGAGAATTCATTAAGAATGTTTATGATTATCACGATATCAGCATGAAAAAATCAAATTTTTGGAACCATAGATTAAAATTGAAAAAGAGTTGGTATGATGGAAGCACTGGAATTGAACCACTAGATCATGCAATCAAGGAAGTAAATAAATTTGGATACGCACATCACATAATTCGACTAATGTTGATTTCAAATATAATGAACCTCTCAGGTATTGATCCTAAGGAAATATTTAAGTGGTTCATGGAAATGTTTATTGACTCAAGTGATTGGGTCATGACTCCTAATGTTTTTGGAATGGGTACATTTAGTGATGGGGGAATTTTTGCAACTAAGCCCTATATTTGTGGATCAAATTACCTATTAAAAATGAGCGATTATAAACGAGGGGATTGGTGTGAAATAGTCGATGGATTATATTGGCAATTTATAGAAAAAAACAAAAAATATATAAAAAGCAATCATAGATTATCAATGATGGCACACTCATTAGAAAAGATTGGCCCTGAAAGAAAAAAAAGAATATTCACCCAGGCTAATAAATTTATTAGAGATAATACTTACTAATTAATCTAAATCTTCAATTAAAGATGATTTTGTATCAGAAGAAATGACTGTAGTGTGTAGATATTCTTGATGGTCAGTTCCCAATTCAATTTTAGACTCTGTATTTTTAAATTTATTAATTTGATCATCGGTCATATGAAAATGTATGAAATGTACAGAGGAAGTTTTTCCATACGCATCAGTTCTCTCTGTGTCGCCCTCAGGAGTTGCAAAAATTTTATCACCATCGATAGAAATATAAATTAAGTTTTCAACACCGCCAAGCTGGCTAAGAACATTTTTTCTTGTAATTGGACTATCGATTTCAAACATAAATGTAGCAACAATTTCTTTGCCTTGAGGAATGAGTGGATTATATGCTTCCATTTCATCCTTTAATTGTTCATCACCACCTTTTTCGATATATAGCATCTCTTGAATTTGAGCTCTCATCGTATAATAATTTTCAAAATAGAATGTAGCGTGAGGGCCCAAGCTAACACGCCTATCTTTTTTGATGGCTACAAGATTTTTTCTTATAGTTTTTCGCTCAGCAGTATATTGATCTATAGATAAAATATCTGACGGTTCTATTTTTTTTTCTTTGTATGACATATTCTCTCCAAAAATTTGATTATAAATTATAAGATTTTGATAAGATTTCTATGGGATGCATTGAAACTATCTCTTCCTCGTCTTTTTCATTTAATAGTCCATCTAAATGTTTACTTGCTAATGGACAATCAGATACTACGAACTTCGTTTTTTTATTTTTTATTTGTCTTGCTGTTGTTCTTCCATATTTAACAGCAGCATTTCGAGTTTCTTTCATTACACCAAAGGTTCCGCCATGCCCTGCACATCTTTCCACTACATCAACTTTGGTATCTGGTAGATTTTTTAGCATTTCCAATGCTTTATTTCCCATATTTTGAGCTCTTGCATGACATGCATTGTGAACCGTTATTCCTCCATCAATGTAACTCAGGCCTGTTGTGAGACCTTCTTTTTTTGATATGTCAGATACATACTGGTCAATATCATAAGTATTATTTGAAAGTTTTTTTATTTTTTTATTATCAGGGTTTAATAAAGGCCATTCAAATTTTAGCATTAGTCCACAACTTGCCGTTAAGGTTACAATATCGTAGCCCTCATCAATTAGTTTGCATAATTCATCTGAAACAAGTTCTGACTGTTTTACAACTTTTTCATGTTGAGATTGCTCTAAGTAAGGCATTCCACAGCACCCAGGATAAACAGGTATGACTTCAACACCATTGTGTAATAAAACTTTTTCAGCCGCTATCCCTACAGCAGTATTATTATAATTTACATAACATGTAGAATAGATTGCAACTTTTCTTCCAAATGCAGGCGCATCTTTATTTATGACTTTAGAGATTTCTTTTGAATGCTGAATATAAGTTTTCTTTTCAAATTTAGGTAACTCAGCGTTCTTATCAATTCCAGTTATAGCCTCAAGAGATTTTCTTATAAGAGTATTTTTTTTATTTGATCCCCAATTAGCAATTGATGGAGATATACCAGCTATTTTTGCATTACGATCAATTTTTGCAAGTTCTTGTGGCATTTTACTAAGCTGACCTTTTTTCTTTTGAAGATTTCTATATCTCAACATAAGGTGTGGAAAATCAATGTTAAATTCATGGGGTGGGACATAAGGACACTTAGTCATAAAACACATGTCACATAATGTGCATTTATCGACAACTTTAGGAAAGTCTTTAGAGTCAACACTTTCTAATGATTCGTCTTTTGATTCATCAATTAAATCAAATAAAGTTGGAAATGACTCACATAAATTGAAGCATCTTCTGCAGCTATGGCACACCTCAAATTGTCTACGCATTTCAGCATCTAAAGAATCCTCGTCTAAATAATCAGGGCTTTTCCAGTCGACAATATCACGTGTTGGAGCTGAGAGACTTCCCTCTTTTTTTTCTGTCATAATTTGATGATTGAGAGACTGAGATAGCTCAGTCTCTCAATTAAGAAAACTATTCGATCGAGTCTAGAGTTTTTTGAAATTTACCTGCGTGCGACTTTTCAGCTTTTGCCAAAGTTTCAAACCAGTCAGCAATTTCATCAAAGCCCTCTTCCCTTGCCGTCTTTGCCATACCGGGATACATATCAGTATACTCATGTGTCTCACCGGCAATTGCAGCCTTAAGGTTGTCTTCTGTTGATCCAATTGGCTCACCGGTTGCAGGGTCTCCCACTTCTTCCATAAACTCAAGATGTCCATGAGCATGTCCTGTTTCACCTTCAGCGGTAGATCTAAATACAGCAGCTACATCATTGTGACCTTCGACATCTGCTTTTTGAGCAAAATATAGATATCTTCTATTAGCTTGACTTTCTCCAGCGAAAGCAGCTTTTAAATTATCAAGTGTTTTACTTTCTTTTAATGAAGTCATTATTAATCTCCTAAATTGATTATGTTTCACATATATAAACTTAAATATAAATGTCAATAGATTAGAATAATTCTAAACTGAGATTGATAACTATTATCAATAACTTAGTTATCTGTTAGATGAGCGATTAACTCTACATCTTTGATTTTTTTACCTTTAGGAGCCTTAGGCAGTCCCTGAATTTTTATTTTGTCTTTCGAAATATCAATTAATAATTTTTCACTATCGTAATAAAAATGATGATGGGGATTAGTATTTGTATCAAAATAAACCTTTTCGGCATCTACATTAACTTTCTTTAACAGTTTTTTTTCACAAAAATCATGCAAAGTATTATAAACAGTCGCTAAAGATATTTTTTGTTCAGAGGCCTTAAGCTCACGATATAGAGACTCAGCTGTCACGTGCTTATCAACATCATTAAATAACAATTTACCTATCATAATTCTTTGCTTTGTAGGTCTTAAAGAACTATTTCTTAAGATGTCTTTAATTGAGTTCATAATGATTTGTTTAATAAATAAATATATATTTTACAATAATAATACCTTAATCTACTAAGATATCTAACTAAAACAATGAGATAAATATTTCATATGGACAAAAAATCAAGCTTCACAAATGAAGAATTACTAGAATGTGGTCATGGAAAAATGTTTGGTATCGGAAATGCAAGGCTACCCTTACCTCCAATGCTTATGTTTGATCGAATTACAAAAATAACTGATCATGGGGGTTCATTTGACAAAGGAGAGATAATCGCTGAGTTTGATATTGATCCATCTCTTTGGTTTTTTGACTGTCACTTTGAAATGGATCCAGTAATGCCTGGGTGCCTTGGACTTGATGCTATGTGGCAATTGGTAGGCTTTTATCTTGGTTGGATTGGAGAGCCTGGTAGAGGTCGTGCTTTGGGTTCTGGAAACGTCAAATTTGCTGGAGAAATTTTGCAAGACTCTAAATTGGTCACTTATCATATTAATATGAAAAAAGTTATTAAAAGAGGGGTGGTTGTAGGAGTTGGCGACGGCACAGTTACTGTTGATGGAAAAAAAATATATACAGCAGAAGGATTGAAGGTAGGATTAATAAAATAAAATGAGAAAAGTTGTAGTTACTGGCATAGGAATAATTTCCCCAATTGGTAATAATGCTATTGAGGTTACAGACTCACTCAGAGGAGCAAAGTCTGGGATATCTTTCGATCAATCTCATAAAGATATGAATTTTCGCAGTCATGTAAGTGGACAAATTAAGATAAATCTTCAAGAGTCGATTGATAGAAAATTTTTAAGATTCATGGGTGATGGTGCCAGTTATAATTATTTAGCAATGCTTGAGGCACTTAAGGACTCAGGATTAGATGAAAATCTTATTTCTAATCCTATGACAGGCCTTATTATGGGATCAGGTGGACCATCAACTAAAAATTTATTGAGAGCTTTTGATATTACAAGAGATACTGGTCCAAAAAAAATTGGTCCGACGAGTGTGCCAAAGGTAATGTGTAGTACAAACTCTGCAACATTATCTACATTCTTTAAAATTAAGGGAATGAACTATTCTATAAGCTCAGCTTGCGCAACAAGTGCTCATTGCATAGGTCATGGAGCAGAGCTTATTCAAATGGGTAAACAGGATATTGTCTTTGCTGGTGGCGGAGAAGAATTAGACTGGTCATTGTCTGCCTTGTTTGATGCTATGACTGCTCTATCTTCAAAATATAATGATACTCCAGAGACTGCATCAAGAGCATTTGACTCTTCTAGAGATGGGTTTGTAATTGCTGGTGGTGGCGGTGTGCTGGTTTTAGAAGAACTTGAACACGCAAAATCAAGAGGTGCAAAAATTTATGCTGAATTAGTTGGATATGGAGCAACTTCAGATGGTTACGATATGGTTCAGCCTTCGGGTGAAGGTGCTGAAAGATGTATGAAAATGGCAATCAAAAATTTAGATGAAAAAGTTGATTACATAAATGCCCATGGTACTTCAACTCCTGTGGGTGATAACGCAGAGCTTGGTGCTGTCAAAAAAGTATTTGGGGAAGAAACTCCTTTTATCAGCTCGACAAAATCTCTTACAGGTCATTCACTTGGTGCAGCAGGTGTACAAGAAGCTATATATTCTCTATTAATGCTTAATAATAATTTTATGAGTGAGTCTGCACATATTAAGAATATTGATGAAGCTGCTAAGAATTTAAATATTTTAACATCTATCAAAGAGGGAGCTTTTGATACGGCTATGAGTAATAGCTTTGGGTTTGGTGGAACAAATGCATCATTAGTGTTTAGGAGATACAGTTGATATGGGATTATTAGAAGGCAAAAGAGGTATTGTCATGGGTGTAGCAAATGATCATTCTATTGCTTGGGGTATTGCAAAAAAACTTTCAGAACAAGGTGCAGATTTATGTTTTACCTATCAGGGAGAAACTCTCCTAAGGCGGATACAGCCTTTAGCTGAGTCAATAAATAATAATTTTTTTATTGAATGTGATGTTTTAAATAGTGACTCAATTAAAAATACATTTTCCCAAATCAAGGATAAATGGCAATCTATTGACTTTGTTCTTCATTCAATTGCATTTTCAGATAAAAATGAATTAAAAGGGAAATATATCAACTCAACCAGAGAAAATTTTTCTAATACAATGCTCATTTCTTGCTTTTCTTTCACAGAAATAGCTAGAGAGGTATATCCCCTTATGACTAATGGTGGATCAATGGTTACTCTAACTTATGACGGATCTCAAAGAGCTGTACCCAATTACAATGTAATGGGAGTAGCAAAAGCTGCTTTAGAATCTAGTGTTCGATATTTAGCTGCTGATTTGGGTGAATATGGAATTAGAGTTAATTCATTGTCTGCTGGTGTTATGAAAACACTTGCTATGGCAGGTATCTCTGGGGGCAAAGATATGATGAAATGGTCCGAAAAAAATTCACTTATGAAAAGAAACATTACTCTAGACGAAGTAGGAAACTCTGGTTTGTATTTACTTAGTGATTTATCATCAGGGGTGACAGGGGAGACTCATTATGTTGATTGTGGGTACAATAAAGTAGGTGTGCCTAAAGAAATTTAACTTTTTTCAGTCAAAAGAGAGTACTGTTTAGAAACATTGCCTTGTTCCATATCAATTAATGGTGTTGGATACTCACCTGTAAAACAGTGATCTGTAAATTGAGGAGATGAACTATCTCTTTCTTCGCAACCCATAGCTCGGTAAGTTCCGTCCAAACTTAAAAAAAATAGAGATTTTGTCCCAATAATGGATGACATTTCATCTATATTTTTGTTTGAAGCGATTAATTCATCATAATTAGGGGTATCAATTCCATAAAAATCAGGATGTGTAATTGGTGGACAAGAGACTCCAAGATGAACTTCTTTTGCTCCTGCATCATAAACCATCTTCACTATTTTTTTTGCTGTCGTTCCCCTAACTATAGAGTCATCAATCAAAATTACTTTTTTATTTTTAATATATGAAACATTAACGCTATGCTTCAATTTCACTCCAAACTGGCGAATACTTTGAGTTGGTTCAATAAAAGTTCTTCCAACATAATGGTTTCTGATTAAACCTAATTCAAAAGGGATACCAGAAGTTTGGGAAAATCCTAGTGCAGCTGGAACTCCTGAGTCCGGAATTGGAACAACAACGTCAGCATCAATTTTATACTCTTTTGCAAGTTCAGAGCCTAAATTTTTTCGGTATGAATAAACTGATCGACCATCAATAATACTATCAGGTCTTGAAAAATATATTCTTTCAAAAATACATGGACGCTCATTAACATTAGGAAACGGCTTAATGCTCTCAATTTTATTGTCTGTAATAACAATTATTTCCCCATTCTCAACATCTCTTACATACTTTGCCCCGATAATGTCTAATGCGCATGTCTCAGAGGCAAGTACAGGAGCGCCTTTTAAATCTCCTAGGACCAATGGTCTTATTCCATATGGATCTCTAACACCTATAAGTTTTTTATTTGTTAAAATTACCAAAGCGTATGCACCTTGAATTTGAAATAATGCATCAATTAATTTATCAGTTATATATTCGCGCTTTGACCTTGCTACTAATTGTAAAATAGTTTCTGTATCAGAAGTAGATTGAAATATTGCTCCATCATTCACTAAGTTTTTTCTGAGCATTGAAGCATTTGTAAGGTTTCCATTATGTGCACATGCAAAACCTCCTGATGAAAGATCAGCATAAAAAGGTTGTATATTTTTCACGATTGAGTCGCCAGTGGTAGAATATCGAACGTGGCCTATAGCATTACTGCCCATAAGTTTTTTTATTACATTTTCACGCGTAAAAAAATCAGAGACTAATCCTGGGCGTCTTGTTCCATGAAAAGATTCGCCATCAAAGGTTACAATCCCAGCGCCTTCTTGACCGCGATGTTGAAGAGCATGTAAACCTAGAGTAGTTAATGTTGCTGCATCAGGACTTCCAAATATTCCAAAGACACCACATTCTTCGTGTAGTTTGTCTTCTTGGAAGTCTATTTTTGCCATTTAAGAATTATTAGTTAAGCGTCAACATCCTTTATTGAAAGCTTAACTTTGCCTTTATCAAAACCAATAACTTTCACTTTTACTGTATCACCTTCGTTAATAACGTCAGTAACTTTTTCAACTCTTTCATCAGATAATTGTGATATATGCACTAATCCATCTTTTTTACCAAAGAAATTAACAAAAGCACCAAATTCCATTATCTTAACTACTTTACCTTCATATACTTGCCCGACTTCAGGCTCCTCGATTATAGAATTAATAAGATCGATAGCTTTTTGTATTGACTCCTTGCTAGTTCCAGCAATTTTTACTGTACCATTGTCACTTATATCAACACTTGCACCCGATTGTTCAATAATGTCTTTAATTGTGGCGCCACCCTTTCCAATTATCTCTCCTATGTTATCCCTCTTCACCTTAATCATTTCAACTCTTGGGGTGTACGGACCTAATTCATTTCTAGGAGAATCAATGGCTTTATTCATTTCATCTAAGATATGAAGTCTTCCACTTTTTGCTTGGCTAAGAGCTTGATCCATGATTTTAGTTGTTATTCCAGTAATCTTTATATCCATTTGCAGAGAAGTGATTCCATCTTTTGTTCCAGCAACTTTAAAATCCATGTCACCTAAATGATCTTCGTCACCTAAAATATCGGATAAAACTGCAAAACTGTCCCCTTCTTTAATTAAACCCATTGCAATACCAGAAACAGAATTCTTTATTGGAACCCCAGCATCCATCAGTGCAAGTGAAGAGCCACAAACAGTTGCCATAGACGATGACCCGTTTGATTCTGTGATGTCTGAAACTAATCTAATAGTATAATCAAAGTCTTCTTTGCTTGGTAAAACAGCTTTTAAAGCTCTCCAGGCTAGTTTGCCATGACCAATTTCTCTTCTTCCTGTTGCTCCAATTCTTCCAACTTCTCCAACTGAATAAGGAGGAAAATTATAATGAAGCATAAAGTTTTCTTTGTAAGAGCCTTGTAATGCCTCAATCCGTTGCTCATCAACTCCAAATCCAAGAGTAGTTACTACTATTGCTTGAGTCTCACCGCGAGTAAATAGGGCGGAACCGTGAGTTCTTGGAAGCCAAGAAACTTCAGATGAAATATTCCTAACCTCATCTAAATTCCTTCCATCAATTCTCTTTTTATCACTAAGTATTTGAGATCTTACAATATCTTTTTCAACTTTCTTAAAGTAAGAAAGAGCTTCAGTAGAGCTAGTATTCTCATCTTCAGAGTATTGTTCTAATAACTTATCTTTAATTTCAGATAAAGCAGACTGCCTATCCATCTTATCAACAATAGAATAGGCATTTTTAATATCGTCTTTAAAATTTGAATTGATAGCTTCTAACAAAGTCTCATTTTCATGATACTCGAATTCCCATGGGTCATTTGCACATTCTTCAGCAAGATTTATTATTAAATCTATAACCTTTTTTGATTCTTCGTGTCCATAACTAACAGCATTAAGCATGATTTCTTCTGAAAGCTCATTTGCTTCAGACTCTACCATTAAAACAGCATTACTTGTTCCGGCAACAACCAAATCAAGATCTGAATCTTCATTAATTTTTGGATTCAAAGTAAAATCTTTTCCATCATATCCAACTCTACATCCTGCGATTGGTCCCATAAAAGGGATACCTGACAAAGTGAGAGCACTAGAAGCAGCAATCATTGCAATAATATCTGGATTGGTTTCACCATCATGAGATAGAACTGTAAGAATAACTTGAGTTTCATTTTTGAAGCCTTCAGGAAAAAGAGGTCTTATAGGTCTATCAATTAGCCTTGAAGTTAAAGTCTCAAATTCTGTTGGTCTTCCCTCTCGCTTAAAAAAGCCACCAGGAATTTTTCCTGCTGCATAAAATTTTTCTTGATAATTTACTGTAAGTGGAAAAAAATCTATATCTGGCTTTGCCTGTTTAGCGGCAGTAACATTTGCCATTACGACTGTTTCACCATATCTAACAATGGTTGAAGCTGTTGCTTGCTTTGCGACCTTTCCAGTTTCAATTGATAATACTTGATCGCCCCACTTTATTTCTCTTGAGATTACCTCGTTCATATATACCTTCTCTGTAATTTATTTTTGATTTATTTTCGGATGCCTAATTTTTGTATGAGTGAATCATACGAGTCTTTATTAGTTTTTTTCAAATAAGCTAAAAGACTTCTTCTTTGATTAATAAGTCTCATTAATCCTGTTCTAGAATGATTATCTTTTTTATGAGTTTGAAAATGATTGGTTAAACTAGAAATTCTTTCAGAAAGAATAGCTATTTGTACTTCTGGTGAACCAGTGTCACTGCCTGACCTAGAATATTCGCTTATAAGTTCTATTTTTTTTTCTTTATCTATCGACATCTCTTTTTCCTAATATATTAAAAATCCTTATTGGACTTATTTTATTATTATTAATTTTACCAACACCCAATGGACCATTTTCTGATATAAATAAAACGTTCTTAGTACCTAAGGTTTCAATATCAAAGTCCAATTTTATTCCATTTTGAAATTTACACGCATTTTCATAATTTAGAAGTACTGCTGGGATGTCGTCCAGTACATCTTGAATAGTATGCACATAGTCAAAATGATCGCCAATATGTACTAATTCTTCAAATTTATCTAGTGAAATTAAATTTTTTTCACTAATTTTTCCTATACCCGTTCTTCTCAGACTGGAGACATAAGCGAAACAACCTAATTTTTCAGCGATATCTCTTGCTAATGACCTAATGTATGTCCCTGAGGAGCATTTTACTCTTAATGAATATACGTTATAAGCAGTTTTTGCTAAACATTGAAATTTAAATATTTCAACTTTTTTTGAACTTAACTCAAAAGTTTTACCTTTTCTAGCAAGCTTATAGGCTCTTTGACCATTTACTTTCACGGCCGAGTAATGAGGTGGAACTTGATCAATTGTTCCAATAAATGTCATAATGCAACTATTAATAGAATCTAGTGAAGGGTATACATCTTTACTCTCAATAACATTTCCAGTAACATCATCTGTATCTCTTGTCTCTCCAAATGTAACCTCAAAATCATACTCTTTAGTTGAAGATAGAAATTGAATACTTTTTGTTGCTTCGCCAAAAGCTAATGCAAGAACACCCGTTGCAAATGGGTCAAGAGTTCCAGAGTGTCCTATTTTTTTTATTTTGGTAAGATTTCTAATTTTTCTTATGACATCAAAAGAAGTTATTCCTTTTGGTTTATCAATAAATATCCAGCCATTAGATAAAGATCCAAGACTCACTTATTATTTCTTTAAATCTTCTTGAACTTTCTTAGAATTAAGAAGTTCATTTATTTTTTTATGACTTAATATCTGTTTATCATTTCTAAAAATTAATTTAGGCATAAACTTCAAATCAACTAATAAATTCATCTCAGACGATATATATTTTTTGCATGAATCCAATCTATTAATAATCTCTTCATCATCAATAATTTCATGAGTTGAAACATAAATATATGCAATTCGTAGATCACTGCTTAAATCAACAGATACAACACTTATAGGAAACTGAAAGTTAGGGTAAAGAGGCAAGTCATTTTTCAGTAAAATCTGACTAATTGATTTCTTTATTACTTCAATAACCTTGAGAGATCTATTTGATTTATTTTTTTGCTTTTTAAGTATCACAGTGTTTGGGATACTTCAGTGATATTAAAAATTTCAATGATATCACCTTCTTTGTAGTCTTGATAATCTAAGATACCAATTCCACACTCAGTACCTGCTTTAACTTCATTAGCTTCATTTTTTTCTCTCATAAGGCTTGCAATATCACCACTATAAATAGTTTCATTATTTCTTATAACTTTTGCTTTAGCTTTTTTGTCAACTACTCCATCTGAAACAATACACCCTGCAATTGATCCTATTTTTGAAACCTTAAATACTTTTAAAATTTCTGCTCTTCCAAGATAATTTTCTTCAAATTTCGGCTTTAACTTACCTGTAGCAAAATCAGAGACATATTCAATTAATTCGTAAATAATTTGAAAACTTGAAATATGCAATTTATTAGACCTTGCTTTTTCTTTCGCTTCTTTAGTAGCTGATGTATTGAAAGATATAAGTAATGCGTTTGAAGCCATAGCGAGCGAAACGTCACTTTCATTTATTAGACCAACACCCGAATGAATTACTTTAATCACTACTTTTTCGCTTACAATATCTTCAAGTTGTGAAACAATTGCTTCCGTTGATCCTCTAGTATCAGATTTCAGCACAACTTCGACTAACTCTTTTGAACTAGAATTATCTCTAAAAGCAAAATCATTTTCAACAAACTTAACTTTCTTATTTTGAGATTTATTTTTTTGTATCTGACTTCTTAATTCACATAATTCTCTCGCCTTATCTTCATTATCAACAACAATAAATCCATCACCTGCTTCAGGTACGCTACCCAAGCCCAAAACTTGTACTGGCATAGAAGGATAAGCCTCTTTAATCTGATCTCCTTTATCGTTTAAAATTGCTCTAACCTTGCCCATTTCGCTTCCGGCAACAGCATTATGTCCAACTTTTAAAAGGCCGTTTGTTAATACAATATTACAAATAGGTCCTCTTCCTTTATCAACATTCGCTTCTATTACCACCCCCTCAGCATGAGTGGTTTCATTTGCTTTTAACTCAGAAAGCTCAGCTTGAAGTAAAATTGACTCTAATAATTTGTCTATATTCTGTCCACTTTGAGCAGATACTTCAATACACTGAATGTCTCCAGACAATTCTTCAACTATAATTTCTTCAGAAAGTAATTGTTCCTTTATCTTTTGCGGATTTGACTCAGGTTTATCACATTTATTAATGGCAACAATAATTGGAACATTTGCAGATTTAGCATGCGATATAGCTTCTTTTGTTTGTGGCATCACTCCATCATCTGCTGCAACTATTAAAATAACAATATCAGTTACATTTGCTCCTCTGGCACGCATTTCCGTAAAAGCAGCGTGACCTGGTGTATCAATGAATGTAATTTTTTTATCATCGTGATTAACTTGATAAGCTCCGATGTGTTGTGTAATTCCACCACTTTCACCTGAAACTATATTTGACTTTCGAATATAGTCTAGTAGTGAAGTTTTTCCATGATCGACATGCCCCATAATAGTAACAATAGGGGGTCTATTTTTATCTTTCACCGCCTGTTGATCACTAGCAATAAGATCTTTTTCAACGTCTTCGATATTTTCACGAACAAACTTATGACCAAACTCTGTTACTAATAACTCGGCTGTATCAGCATCTAAACTTTCGTTAATGGTCGCCATCATTCCCATTTTCATAAGTGATTTAATTACGTCACCCGATTTTTCACTCATTCTATTAGCAAGCTCTTTTACTGTAATATGCTCAGGGATATTAACTTCTCTAATTATTTTAGCTTGTGGCTCTACTTTATCTGTATTTTTTTTGAGTTTTTGTTTTGCTCTTTTGTAAGCTGCTAAACTTCTCGTTCTTTCATCTGACCCTGATAAGGCCGTAACTATTGTAACTTTTCTCTCTCTAAATTTTTTCCTGCCAAATGATTGTGGAGGAGATTTTTTTTCTTCTTCAGGTTCATTTTTTTTGAAATTGGTACTTTTTTTAGAAAATGATTCTTTTTGCTCTATTTGCTCATCTATATTGTTTTCTAAAGAACTATTTTTATTTTCTTCTTCAACATTTTTTTCTTGAATATTTTTTTCTGTTCCTCGTATTTTATTAATTGCATCATTTTGTTCTTTTTCAGACTTAGCTTTGAGTAAAGCTTTTTGTTGATCTTTGGATAAAGGTTTTAAAACTGTTCTAGATTTCTTAGATTCTTGATTTGTAGCCTGAGGCTCGGCCTCAATATTTTTTACTCTACTGTCTGACGTAGTCTTAGCAGAAGCACTAACTTGTTTATCTAAATTAACAGATTTTCTGACCCTTTTTTTTGCAACAACTACTGTCTTGCCAGCTTCAAATGAATTGGATTGGGAAATTGATGGTTTGGCTCCAAGTTTTAAACTTAATGTTTTTTTCTTTTTGGTATCTTTTGCGTCCGACATTTTTTAACCGCTCTATTATTTATCAAGCCATATTTTTCTAGCTTCTAAGATTAATTGATCACCCTCATCTTTAGTGAGGTTAAATTCTTCAAGAATACCTTGAACTTTAGAATTCTTATCATGCCTATCTTCATAATAACCCAAAAGATCATCGGTAGTAAGCCCCGCAAAATCATCCAGGTTTTTAATTTCATTCTGTGCAAGCTTCACAAGCATTGATTTATTTAAGAAGTTAAAATTCATTAGAGACTCGTCAACATTTAAACTGTTTAAGATTTCAATATTTTCTTTTTCAACTCTTTCAATTGATTTTTCTGATCTTTCAATTAATTCCAAAACTATGTCCTCATCAAAGCCTTCAATTGACATTAATTCATCCTTATCTGCTTCAACTATTTCTTCTACAGAACTAAACCCTTCGCTAACTAAAAGCTGCGACAATGTCTCATCAACATCTAAAAGATCGACAAAATTTTTTGTTTTTTCATTAAAATCTTGTTGTCTTTTTGCAGAGTCTTCGTCTTCTGTAAGAATATCAATCTCCCAACCAGTTAACTCAGTTGCAAGCTTAACATTCTGACCTCTTCTACCTATCGCTAAGCTTAAATGAGCTTCCGAAACAACAACCTCAATTTTATTTTGATCTTCGTCCATCACTACTTTTAGAACTTCAGCTGGTGAAAGAGAAGATATTGCAAGATTAGCAATATCTGGTGACCATTTAATGATATCAATTTTTTCACCTTGTAGTTCATTTACAACAGCTTGGACTCTACTTCCTCTCATTCCAACACAAGCACCCACAGGGTCTATTGCTCCATCTTCAGTATGAACCGCAATTTTTGCACGGCTACCAGCATCTCTCGCAACACTTTTAATGTTTATTATTCCATCATAGATTTCTGGCACTTCTTGTGTAAATAACTTTGCCATAAACTGAGGGTGTGACCTTGATAAAAATATTTGAGGTCCTTTAACCTCAGATCTTACATCATATATATAAGCCTTTACCCTATCTCCATTTCTAAGATTTTCTCTTGGGATAGTCTGATCCTTTCTAACAACCCCTTCCGCTTTTCCTAAGTCTAAAATTATATTGCCAAACTCAGACCTTTTAACTATTCCATTAACCACTTCACCAATTCTATCTTTATATTCACTATATTGACGTTCTCTTTCAGCTTCTCTAACTTTTGAAGTAATAACCTGTTTAGCTGATTGTGCAGCAACTCTTCCAAAATCTAATGGAGGCAGAGGATCTAAAAGTTCATCGTCTATTTCTGCAGCAGCATTTATTTTTTTTGCAGATTTTAAATCTATTTCAAGGAATTTGTTTTTAACATCTTTTACTACTAATAATTTTCTGGACAGAAGTATTTCACCATTTTCAGGATTTATTTCTGCGATTACTTCATTTTCCTCCCCGTAGCTAGTCTTTGCAGCTTTAACAATAGCTTCTTCTAAAGCAGATAAAACAATCTCTTTATCGATCATTTTTTCTTGTGCCACTGTTTCAGCTATTCTTAATATTTCAATTTTATTCGCACTTACCATTAAATTGCCTTTTGAGTAAAAAAAAAGTGGGTTTAACCCACTTTTGCTTGGTTAACAATAATTTACACATTTCTATACACCTATGGGTTTGATAAATCAAGTATGCAAAAAAATCATATTTTTCAATGATTTATTATTTAAATATTTCTACTTTGTATATCTTGGCATTTCTATTTATTGCTTTTCTTTGGTAAGAAGAAATACCATATAATTGATCTGTGGTCTTTAATTCCGCATGATCCATTTTATGAAAGAATAAATACTTATTTTTAAATATTGAAACGATGTATTCATAATAATCTAGAGAGTCAGTTGTAACTACTATACTACAATTTTTTTTTAATTTTGAAGCCATCAGGTTTAAATTTTCAATATTTATAACTCTTCTTTTATTGTGTCTAGCTTTTGGCCACGGATCAGGATTTATAAAATAAATTTGGTCAATAGTTTCATTTTTTAAAACCTGAACTAGGTAAATAAAATTGATACTACAAATTTTGATGTTGTTTATTTTTCTATCATTAATTTTGTTTAATACTTTACTAAACCCATTTAAGTATACCTCACAACCTATGAACAAGCTGTCCTTATTTAAATTTGATTGCTTGATTAAAAACTCTCCATTCCCAAAACCAACTTCCAAACTTATTTTTTGAAATTTTTTATCAATCTTAAGCAATTTTCTTTCATTGAAAGTATTAATAACTTCTTCGTCAAAAGAGCTATTTTTAAAATAACAATTAATAGACTCTATAGATTTATCTGAGAGTTTTTTTGCAACTCTTCTTCCATAAAATCTATAGAAATCAGGATACTTAGATTTTAAGTCGAGCAATTATAAATTTTTTAATTGATCAACTAGATCTGTTTTCTCCCAAGAGAAAGAACCATCATCGCCAGGCTCTCGACCAAAATGACCGTAAGCAGCAGATGCTTTATAAATTGGCTTATGCAAATTTAAATGATCTCTTATGCCACTTGGAGTTAAATCAACAATACTATTAATTTTTTTAATTAAAGTTTCACTATCAACTTTTCCTGTATCATGAGTATTGATATAAAAAGATAAAGGTCTTGCTACTCCGATTGCATACGCTAGCTGTATTGTACATTTATCAGCCAGATCAGCGGCAACAATATTTTTTGCAATATATCTCGTAATGTAAGCAGCAGATCTATCAACTTTAGTTGGATCCTTACCTGAAAATGCTCCACCACCATGAGGAGATGCTCCACCATATGTATCAACAATAATTTTTCTTCCCGTTAATCCAGAGTCACCATCGGGTCCTCCAATTACAAAATTTCCAGTAGGATTAATATGATAAACAGTATTTTTTAACCATTCTTCAGGTAGTGTATTCTTAATGAATGGCATAACTATATTTGAAACATCGTCTACAGACATTCCTTCATCATGTTGTGTTGAAACAACAACTTCAGTGCATTCAACTGGCTTTTCATTTTCATACCTAAGTGTAACCTGGCTTTTAGAGTCAGGTTGTATTCCAGATATTGTTTTATCTTTTCTAGCCTTAGCTAAATCATGTAAGATTAAATGTGAATAATATATTGGTGCAGGCATCAAACTCGGTGTCTCTTTACAAGCATAACCAAACATAATCCCTTGATCTCCAGCTCCTTGGTCTTTATCTTCACCTGAGTCAACACCCATCGCAATATCAGCTGATTGGCTATGCACAAAAGGAGTAAAGTTGAAATGCTCCCAATGAAAATTATCTTGTTCGTATCCTATACTTTTTACTGCATCACGAGCTAATTTTTCATAATTACACTCATAACCTTCTGGACCTCTAACTTCTCCAGCGACAACAACTTGATTAGTTGTAACTAATGTTTCTAGCGCTACACGAGAGTTTTCAGGATTTTTTTGAGACAGAAAATCATCAACAATATAGTCAGATACTATATCACAAACTTTGTCGGGATGACCTTCAGAAACGGACTCACTTGTAAAAAGGTAATTTTTATTCATTTTTAGAGCTTTCTTGTAAATTTTTATCTCTGAAAATATATAAAATAATTAATAAGAAAGCTATAAATATTATAATAGGCCAATCCCTAAATTTTGAATAAATAGTTTCATCAAGTCTATTTGGTATCACAAATTCAATAAAATTTAACTCATTTCTGGGAATACTCTTCGTAATCTGCCCTATTGGATTTATTAAGACTGAATATCCTTTATTTGTTGATCTGATCATTGGTAGTCCAGTTTCTATTGTTCTGTATCTAACATGAGTTAAATGTTGCAGGGGTCCAGCGTAATTTCCAAACCATGCGTCATTTGATATATTGACTATTGCTAAAGTATCATCTGTTATTTTTGATAATATTTGTAATGGAAAAATACCCTCGTAACATATCGACGGTAAAAAATTATTATTAAAAAGACTATCATTCTCTCCAATTGAGAAGAAATTTTTTGGAATTAACTTAAAAAAATCAATTGATCGAAAAATATTCTCAAATGGCAAAAATTCTGTAAAAGGTACAAGTTTTTCTTTATCATAGAAATTATTACTATACTGCATTGAGTTATAGTATTTTTTATCTTCTTTTCTTACAGATCCCACAATCCAATTTAAAGGTATATCTTTTGTAAATCCAATTGAGGTTTCAGGAAATATACTTATTTTATCTTTTGAGCCTAGGCTTAAAATTTTATTAATCGAGTCGTCTGACCATTTAATATTCTGATCAAAATTACTACTTATTAATCTAATCTCCTCTGAGTCATTAAATTTATCTTCATAATTAATAACTCTTGAATGACCATAAATTAATATTGCTATTAAGATTGATCCTGAAATTAAAATTGATAAAAAATATTTTTTATTATTGTAAGCTGAAAAAAAACAAGCAGAAATAATGCATGTAAAAAAACATAATCCATAAATACCAAAAATAGATAATGATTGCATCATGGATATTGACCAAGTCCAGCTATAAGCAATTACATTCCATGGTAGTCCACTAAAAAAAGACCCTCTTATTATTTCAAACAAAGTCCAAAATATAGAGAAATATATGATCCTAGATATATTCTGTGACCAAAATAAAAAATTACATAATTGCATTACTCCATAAAAAATACTTAAAATTAGTGGTAACCCAATTAAGGGTATTGGAATGAAATAAAATAATTCAGGATAAATGAAAACAGAGTTTGTAACCCAATACATACTTGATAAGAAAAATGCAAACCCAAAAGATAAACCTGAAAGAAAAAAGAGTACAATATTACCACTATGATTTAAATGAAGATAATCATTTAATAAAAAAAATATTCCAATGGATATAATAGATATTAATGGAATGTTATATGGATCAAAACCCAGTGACAAAAATATGCCTAAAATAAAGAAAATAAAAATTACTCTTGATTTCCTTTTCAGAAATAAAGTCATAATATCTGATCTATTGTGAAGTGAAGATTTTTAGTGTTTTTATTTTTCTTGGATCAGCATCTAATATTTCAAAAATCAAACCACTTTCATGTTTTATAATCTCACCTCTTTGAGGCACTCTTTCAACCAAGGAAAAAATTAAGCCACCCAATGTATCAATCTCGTCATCATCTAGTAGTTGAAGATTAATTAATTTTTCAAGCTCTTTAATTTCTACTCTTGCACTTGCTTCAAAAGATTTTTGACCAGTTCTGATTAACATTGGTATATTCTGCTGATCATGCTCATCTTCAATTTCCCCAGTAATTTCCTCTATAACGTCCTCAATTGTTAGGAGGCCGTCACTTCCACCATATTCATCTATAACAACAGCCATATGAATTCTGGTTAACTGCATTTTCATTAATAAATCTAACACTGGCATTGATGGAGGCACTTTGAGTATCTCACGTTTAATACTTTGAAGAAAAATACTTTCGTCAGTGTTGTTTTTTATCTTATATTTTAATAAATCCTTTATATGAACCATTCCAATTATATTATCTAAATTCTTTTCATATACAGGGGCCCGAGAATGAGCTTCTTCTAAAAAAATTTCTAAAACAGAATCTAATGTATTACTTGCTTCTACTGCTGAAATATTTGCCCTAGGTATCATAATATCACGCGCTGTAATTTCATTTATTTTAAGAACATTTCTAAGCATTAGCTGTTCTTGCTTAGAAATATTTTCAGTATTCTCCTTATTATCTAGAACACTAGCAATATTTTCTCTAACAGAGTCTTTGTCATCCGTATTTGATGATAAAAAATGGCTAAATATTTTACGAATAGAATTCACTTTTATACAATTTTTCTAAATACTTCTTCTTCAATTTTACTCATTATATGAAAATCATTATCCTTTATGTGATCATATCCTAAAAGATGGAGAAGACCATGTATAACCATTTTGGAAAGATATTTTCTACGAGAAATATTGTATTTCTTAGCTTCTATAATAATAGCTTCTAAAGAAATGGCAATATCGCCCAATATCTCTCTATTTTTTAATAACTCATTATCCATTGGAAATGCAAGAACATTAGTCATTTTATTTATTTTTCTATATTTATTATTTAATTTTTTAATTTCTTTACCAGAAGTCAAAAGAATACTTAATTCATAACAAGGATTTGAAGTTTTTAAAACATTCTTAAAAGTTTTTTTAATTGCCTGTCTTATATCTATATCAAACTTTGGGATACTTTTTTTCCATTTGCTATACTCAACATTGATTTCTATTTTAAGCATAGAAGCTAACTATTCATTAGTACTAAAAAGATCACTAATTTGTTCGTCGTGATTGTCATAGGCTTCAATTATTTTTGTAACCATTTCATCTCTTACAATATCATTTCTATCGAAATTTATAATCTCTATATCTTTTATATTTTCTAAAATTTTGATTGATTTAAGTAATCCAGAATCACTTTTTTTAGACAAATCAGTTTGTGAAGGATCTCCAGTAACAACCATTCTTGAATTCTTGCCACACCTAGTTAAAAACATTTTTATTTGAGTATGAGTTGCATTTTGAGCTTCATCTAAAATTACAAAAGAGTTATTAAGAGTTCTTCCTCTCATAAATGCTAAAGGAGCTATTTCTATTTCTGAAGATTGCATCTTCCTAAGTACAATATCGCCTGGCATTAAATCATTTAAAGAGTCATACAATGGACGAAGATACGGATCAACTTTTTCCTTTAAATCTCCTGGAAGGAATCCCAATTTTTCTCCAGCTTCTACTGCAGGTCTCGATAAAATTATTCGATCGAATTGACCATCCAATAACTGTGAAACTGCTGCAGCAACTGCTAAAAAAGTCTTACCAGTTCCAGCGGGTCCAATTGCAAATATAATTTGTTTTTTTTGTAAAATCTCTAAATAATCATTTTGATTTTTACTTTTACCAGTAATGTCATATTTCGTAGTTTTAGCAACCGCAAATTTTTTTATATTTTCTGACTTATTACTTAAAGACATTTTAATATTTTCCTGCATAAGATTATTAACTGATTTATTTTTTTTGTTTTTAATTTCGTCAAGAGTTTGAAAAATTGCATCGCTTAATAAATTTCGAAGTTTCTTTTCACCCTTTATATGAAGTTGATTGCCTTTTTGAAATATCTTCAAAGGTAATAATTCTTCAATAAAATCCAAATTTTCATTGTTTATTCCGAATATATCAAGTGCATAATCATTCTCAATATGTAGAACTGTTGAGTTCTTATTGTGGTCAAATGACTTTTCAGTTAAAATGTTAATTTTAGTAGTTTTCAAATTTTTTTATGCCTGACTAAAAATTAGCATACAAGCTCTTATGGTTGCAAGAATTTATTTGAACGTCCACTTCTGATCCTGGTTCTATTTTTTTAGACTTTATATAAACTGACTGCATATATGGAGTCCTTCCAAAAAAATACTCCGGATTACTTGCGCTTTTATTTTCTATAAGAACCTTCACAAATTTATTATTAAAAGTTTCATTAAAATTAAATTGTATTTCTTGAAGCCGTGATTGAAGTATTTTTAATCTCTCTGTTTTTTCTGAGTTCGATAATTCGTCATTAGTAGAAGCTGCTTTTGTCCCAGGTCTTTCACTATAAATAAAAGAATAAGATTGTGTAAATTTAATTTCATCGATCAATTTTAAGGTTTCTTCAAAATCCTTATTAGTCTCTTCTGGAAAACCTATAATAAAATCTGATGAAATTTGAATATTTGGCTTTGCTTCTTTTAATTTTAAAATTACTTCCTTATAAAATTCAACTGAATATTTTCTATTCATTTTTTTTAAAATATTATTAGAACCTGACTGGACAGGTAAGTGTAAAAAAGGCATTAGTTTATCATTATCCTTGTGAGATTTAATTAAATCATCTGTCATGTTAATAGGATGAGAAGTTGTATATCGAATTCTCCTTAAATCTGTAATCTCACTTAATTCATAAATTAAATCACTCAATTTATTTTTATTCTCATTTATTTCTGAATTATATGCATTCACATTTTGTCCTAATAAAACAATTTCTCTTGCCCCTTGTTTAGTCAATTGCAATACCTCTAATTTAATATCTTGAATACTTCTTGAATATTCAGGTCCTCTCGTAAATGGCACGACACAAAAAGCGCAAAATTTATCACACCCTTCTTGAATTGTAACAAAAGATGAAATTCCTTTTATCTTCCTTTCCTCACTTAAATAATCAAATTTTTCATTAATTATAAAATCAGTATTTAATTGTTTATAATTAGGTTTAACATCTTCAATCATTTTTGGTAACAAATGATAACTTTGTGGACCTAAAATAATATCAATATCACTACTTCTATTAAACATTTCAGAATTTTCTGCTTGCGCAACACATCCTACAACTGCAATAACTTTATCGTTATTTTTTTTTACAACTCTACCAATATCTGAATAAACTTTTTGTGCGGCTTTTTCTCTAATGTTACACGTATTAAAAATTACTATATCCGCAGAATAAATATCGTTATTTTCTACCATTCCTTCTTTCGTTAAAAAAGATGAAATTTTCTCACTATCATAGACATTCATCTGACATCCGTAAGACTTTACATGAAATGACTGTTCTTTCATTATACCATCAGCTCTTTGGTAATTGCATTTTGAATTGTATTTTGACAATAATTAGATAGTTCTTTTCTATTTTTAAAACTAGATAAATCTACTGGCTTATGAATTATGATATTAATTGAAACTGGACCTGATAATAAAAAAATCTTCATAAGTCTTAATAGAGGATAATCTCCTTGCCATGCTATATATCTTCTATAAAAAATACCCATTGGTAAGTTATTTTTATCTTTATAACACAAAGAAATAGGGCAAACATCAATGAAGTCATTCTCTTTTTCAGGATAATATTTTGGTAAATTTGTTGACTCAAAAAATGAAGATTTAAAAGATCTTACACTATTTCCATCAGAAGTTGTTCCCTCAGGAAAAAGAATTAAGTTTTGTTTTTTTAATAATTTAGCTTGTATAATTTCATTATAAGAAAAGGATTTTATCTGATTTGTATTATCAATAAAGAAAGTATGACTAAGCTTTGCTAAAAATCCAAATAATCCCATTTCAGCAACTTCTTTCTTGGCTATAAATTGGGCATCTAATAAAGACCCTAAACACAAAATATCCATCCATGATACGTGGTTTGATACATATAAAACTCCATACTTATTATTATTTTCATTTCTTAAATTTATGGATCTTATTTTTACACCGATAACGGAGCTTATAATTTTTAAAAATAATTTTGAAACTTTATATTTAATATTAAGATTTGTTAAATTTACAAGTAATTGGATTGGAAGTATTAAAATAATAAGAACACTAACAATGATAATTAGAAATATGGATCTAATTATTCCCATTTATTTTTTTATTTTTTTTCCGTATAATTCCAATCGATGATCAACTAACTCATATCCTAATTTTTTTGCCATGGTCATTTGTAGCTCTTCAATTTCATCATTTGAAAACTCTATAACTTCTCCTGACTCTATATCTATGAGATGGTCATGATGAATATCCGTAACTGTTTCATATCTTGCCTTACCATCTTTGAAATCATGTTTTTCAATGGCTCCATATTCTTCAAATAATTTAACTGTTCGATAAACAGTAGCTATACTGATATTTTTATCTTTTTCAAAGGCCTTGAGATATATTTGATTAACATCAGGATGGCCTTCAACAGATGCTTCAGAAATAGTATCTGCAATAATGTTTCTTTGATCAGTCATTCTAAGACCTCTGTCTTTGCATATTTTCTTTAAATCAATCATCGATTATCATCACTATCAAAATAAACTCTTAACATAAATTGGTTGTGGAATATATTTTTTTTGAAAATATTGCTTGTTCAAATCTATGATATTTTCCAATTTGTACTTAAAAATACTTATCATTTCAGGATTTCTAGTATTTTTTTTATTTTTAAGATAATCAAAAAATAATTTATTATCACTTATAAGTAGATCATTTTTATAATTATTGAAATTGCATTGTTTCAAATTTAAGATTTCAGGCTTAGAGATGCATTTATCCATTCTATAGGATGAATGAAAGAAGTTTTCCCCTTGATAATGTAAAAAAATTCTTTTCTTAATATTTTTATTTTGCAATTTTGTCTTTAAAAAGAAATTTGCTAATTCAAATTTAGTATATCCATAAATTGGTATTGATAAGCTAATTCTCATCATTTTTGCAAAAGTGATAGAGCATCGTATACCTGTAAAGCTTCCGGGACCATTAATTATAATTATTTTAGAAAAATCATTATAATTTTTATTAATTTTTTTTAAGCTATTTTCAATTTTCGCAATAAGTATTTCAGAAGTGTTGGTAATTTTATAATTATTATAATTATAATATATTTCCTTTTTATCAAAAAAAATTAGATTTAATCCGTTTGAGCAATCAATTCCTAATATCATTATTTCAATTATTTAAATGCAATAGAATTTACATCTATTGAGTGATATAATCTAAAGAATAATTATGATTAATAAAATAAATATTTTACGATTTTTTTTAGGAATAATATTTGTCATTTTACCTAATGGATTAGTGATAGCTGAAGATAATGGTGTTTCGGTTTTTATGTATCATAGAGTAGGAGACCATAGATATCCATCTACAAACGTAAGTATTGAACAATTAACATCTCAAATTTTTGAAGTAAAAAAAAATCACTATAATATAATGAAAGCATCTGATGTGGTAAGTCATATAACTGAAGGTATTGAATTTAAAAAAAACTCAGTAGCATTTACTATTGATGATGCATATGTATCTTTTTATGAAAATGGGTGGCCATTATTTAGAGATAACGATGTACCTGCCACACTCTTCATTTCAACGGATATGACTGATTTTTCCATACCAGGTTATATGAGTTGGGACCAGATAAGAAAATATATAAATGAAGGAGGTATAGTAGGTCAGCACACTGCCTCTCATATGAGTCTTCCATTTAATAATATGGAAAACATAAAAAATGATATACTTAGATCACAAAAGAGATTTATGGAAGAACTTGGCTTTGTTCCAGATTTATTTGCTTTTCCTTTTGGTGAAGCTAGTGAAGATGTAATTAGTATTATCAAAGATCTAAATATCAAAAGTGCGTTTGGTCAGCATTCTGGTCCAATATCTCATAAGTCAAATATTCATTACATGCCACGATTTTCAATTAATGAAAATTTTGGCGATATAGAAAGATTTACTTTTTCTTCTTCTTTAAAACCACTAATTATAAATAATTTAAAACCAAGTGATATGTTTATCACAAATTCCAAATTACTTAAATTTAGCTTTGAAGTTGAAAATAAAAAATTAATTGACGGATTACAATGTTTTGGAAATCTAACGGGTGAATGGACTTCAATTGATTTGGTTAAAAATGAAAGTAGTGTTTTGTTTAGTGAGCAAACTAAGTATAAAGAAGGACGGAGAAGAATTAATTGTACATCAAAATTTAATGGCGAGTGGTATTGGTTTGGGCACCAAATACTTATTAAGTAAGATTTGATAAAGAAGGATCAGTATCCATAAATTGGATTTCAACATTTTCAAGTTCTTCAAATTTATTGATATCTATTATTTTTTTTAAGGTATTTGAATAATTACTATCAACAGCATACTTATCTAGATACTGATAAAGATATGACCCTAAAACTGGAATATTATGCTCCCGCAATAATTTTCTATTTATTCTGAAATTGTTATAGTTTTGATGAGTGTTTAAATTTTTCATATATGAAGCAACAGAATTACTTAAACTTAAAAATGATTTAATTTCATAAACATCATTTACATCTCTTTCTTTAGGAACTATACCGCTGCCTGTTTTCCAACTCCACTGACCGTATAAAGCATTTCCCTCCATAGCGAATCTTGACGTTCCCCATCCAGACTCTATTGCTGCTTGCCCCAGAGCAATTGAGACAGGAATAATATCAACTTTTATAATTAGATCATTTATATCGTTAGATTTTACTTTATAACTAGACATCATCTTTCCAAGCCACATAGCTTCACTTCGATTAATTTTACTGAAATTATTTTTTAAATTTTTAATCCTATTATTTAAAGTTTCTATTCTATTATTTTCTTTTACAATTAAAGGTAAAATAGATCTAACAAATAGTGATTTTTTTTTAGATGAAGAAACAATTTTAGAAAAATCTTCTGGTAAGCTTGAAATATATAAATTAGGTACTTTTTTATACTTCAAAACTGTTTCATAATTATAATTATTTTTATTAAAAACATTTACAAGATCTTTGGTTAAAAATTTTTTTTCATCAACAGCATATAACTTTGTTATTCTATTTATTCCATTATCATCAGCATCTATTGAGGCGTAAGGCTTTGCTTGGGCGATAGGTTCTTTTAAAACTTTATCTGATGATATATTTGTTGAAATTAGTATCAATAGAGAAAAAAACCAAAAAAGAGTTAAGATGAAAAATTTAAAATAAGCAATATTAAAGTAAGTTCTATACATTATACTGCTCAACTCCTACAACATCTCTTACATAATGCTTTAAAAGATTTTCAATACCATTTTTCAAAGTGATAGAGGAACTTGGACATCCAGCACAACTACCTTGTAAGTTTAAATAAACGACTCCGTCTTTAAATTTTTTGAAATCAATATCTCCACCATCTTTTGCAACTGCAGGTTTAACTTTTGCATTTAAAACATCACAAATTTGATCAACAGTACTTTTATCTTTTTCATCGAATTCTATATTTTCAATTTTATCAATTTGATTAGTATCATTAAGTATTCTTTTGCCCGATGATAAATAATCAGAAATAATAGTAAGAATTGGAGCCTTTAATTGATCCCAATCATAATTTTTTTTATTTATTGAAATGAAATCTTGACCAAAAAAAACTTTTTCAACTCCATTTATTTGAAATAAGAGTTTGGCAAGATCAGAATTACTGCACTCTTCAATACTTGAAAACTCGTACGACTTATTATCTATATCTAAATCAAGAAGAAATTTGAGCGAATTAGGATTCGGAGTTGATTCAGTTTGTATAAACATAATATTTTTTATTTATATATTAAGAATAAAAAAAAATTAAAGAGTTCTAGTTATTTTTAATTAAATATATGAAATGCTTATTTTTTTTTAATCTGCTCTGGATGCCAAATCGTCAATCGAATCATTGGTGATACCTGATGGAATAACTACGACAGGTGTTGGCAATACTCCAGATTTTTTACCAGCAAGCAATGAAACAAGAGGCCCAGGATTTTCTCCTACTGCAGCCGCAAGAACCAAAAACCTTATTTGTTCATCTTCTTGCAGATAATTTATTATTTGCTCACTTGCAACACCCTCTTTAATTACAATTTCTGGTACTATCCCAGTCATATCATTTATAATATTAGACCATTTCTTTAATTTTTCTTCAGCTTCATTACGAGCTTCTTGAATTATAATATCTTCTACTGATTGCCATTGTTGAGGATCAGAATGTTCAATGATGTTAAGAAGAACGACTCCACCTTTAGTACTCAAAGCTCTTTTTGCAGCAAATCTTATTGCCGCACCTAACTCTTCTGTGCTGTCAATGATAACTAAAAATTTTGATCTATGATTCATATATTTATAAACCCAATAATATCATATATTTCAGACATAGTTTTTGATGCCTTTAACTTAGCTTTTTCATTTCCCATACTCAATACATTATCTAAATATTTTTTATCATCCATTAATCTTCTAATTTCATTACCGATAGGTGAAATCTTATCAACTATTGCGTCAGCAAGATCTGATTTAAAGCCTGAAAAATTTAATCCTTTATAAAAATTGATTAATTCATTTTTATTTTTATCTGTAACACCTGTAAAAATATTCAATAAATTATTTATTTCTGGAAATTTGTTTACTTCATCTAAACTTGATGGCATTAGTGTATCAGCTGTTTTAGATTTTTTTATTTTTTTAATTATTAAATCTTCATCATCTTGTAAATTAATTCTCGAATAATCAGATAGATCTGATTTACTCATTTTTGACGTCCCATCCCTAAGTGACATTATCCTAGATATATCACGATCAATAAAAGGTTCAGGCAAAGGAAAAAAATTATCTACATTGAAATCATTATTAAATTTTTGAGCTATATCTCTAGTAAGTTCAAGATGTTGCTTTTGATCATTCCCAACTGGCACATGTGATGCTTTGTATAGCAAAATATCAGAGGCCATTAGGATTGGATATGTATATAACCCCGCACTTGCTTTTTCTTTATCTTGTCCTGCCTTTTCTTTGAATTGAGTCATTCTATTTAACCAGCCTATGCGACAAACACAACTTAGAACCCATGCAAGTTCCGCGTGAAAAGAAACTTGGCTTTGATTAAAAATGATACTCTCGTCCTGGTTTATTCCTGAAGCTAAATATGAAGCAACAATTTCATACGTATTATTTTTAAGATCTTTAGGGTCTTGAAAAACAGTAATTGCATGCAGATCAACGACACAAAATAAACATTCATAATCCTTCTGCATTGAAACAAAATTTTTAATAGCACCTAAGTAATTTCCCAGATGGAGATTGCCTGTGGGCTGAACTCCAGATAAAACTATTTTTTTCTCAATCATCACTTAAAATTTGTTTTTTTAAATTAACATAATTAAACGGTTTATAAAAACTTATCATTATAAAAAATACTACTAATCCAGAAATTAAAATTGTTATAAAAAATAAGGTATCATAGAAAAAATTTGAAAAAGAAAGAGATAAATAAACATTTTTGATAAACAATAGATAAAATCCTAATAAAGATGAGACAACTAAAATCACAAAAAGTGGCGCAAAAAACTCATTTGAATGACTAAAATATTTATTTTTAAACAAGTAAAAATATAATAATACAACATTAAACCAGCTTGAAATGACAGTTGCAGCTGCAATACCCAAAAAACCGAACTCAAGAAATAAAAAAATGCTTAAAAATGTATTTATAATTACAGTAATTATTGAAAAATTTAGCGGAAGTTTAGAGTTCTCATTTGCAAAGAAAATTGGTGTCAGAATTTTTACTAAAATAAAGGCTATCAGGCCCAAAGAAAAAACTTTCAGAGCCATTGAGGAGTTGTGAGTGGAAATAGCATCAAATGCACCCCTTTCAAATAAAAAAGAGATAATTATTTCTGGCAATACATATAACGCAACTGAAGCAGGAATAGCTAGAAGCATTGAGAATACAATAGTTTTTTCAATTGTTTTATTAATACTTGATTTTTTGTTTTCTTTAATTTTTTTTGAGATACTTGGAAGTAAAACAATACCTATTGCGATACCAATAAGAGCTAGGGGAAGCTGATAGATACGATCTGCATAATAAAGAAAAGAAACTGCACCTGTTTCATATGAAGCAATTATAGTTCCTATCAATATGTTTATTTGCAAAATACCTGAGGACAAAAAACTTGGTAAAAAAAGTTTATAAAATCTAATAAGGGGATCACTCAGATATTTTTTAGAAAATTGAATGATAATTTTATTTTTTCTTACAGCAAAAATTAAAAAAAATATTTGGGTAATGCCTGAGATGATAACAGCCCAGGACATCCAAAAAATATAATCATTATTATGAAAAGCTGCAAATAAGATAGAAATAGATAAGATCACATTTAATATCACTGGTAAACCAGCTGATAATGCGAATTTACCATGTGAATTTAAAATTGAAGATAGGATAGAAACAATACTAACTAATATTAAAAATGGAAATACAATTCGAGCTGATGTGATTAACATTTCAAATTTATTTTGATCTTGATGAAAACCTGGTGCTAATATTCTTAAAATTGATGGCATAAAAATTTCAATAATTGCAACAAGTAAAACTGTTGATGAAAGCAAAATTAACAATGAGTTGCCAGCAAACTCACTTGCTTCTTTATTCTTATCTTCACTAATCAGCTTTGAATATATTGGAACAAAAGCTGAGTTAAATGCTCCTTCTGAAAAAATTCTTCTAAATGTATTAGGAAATCTAAAAGCAACATAAAATACGTCTGCTATGACTCCAGAGCCAAGATAATTAGCTAGAATTATATCCCTGACAAATCCTGCCACTCTACTTATCATAGTAAAAGCTGAGTAAGTAAAAGAGGACCTAATTATTTTCATTTATTTGTTGATATTTAAAAATAAAATTGAGAAAAACATACATTAAAATCATTATATAGGTTTTGAATTTGAATAGCAGATAAAAACCTATATAAGTAATCAAAATTGAAAATATGACTAAAAATAATAAAGAAAATCACTTTTCTGAGAAAGAAGCTTTGCTTTTTCATTCTGAGGGCAAGCCAGGTAAAATAGAAATAAAAGCCACCAAACCTCTTGAAACTCAAAGAGATTTGTCGCTTGCTTATTCTCCAGGCGTTGCGTCTCCTGTAAATGCGATTGCTGAAAATGTTGATACTATCTTTGACTATACAAGCAAAGGTAATTTGGTAGGGGTTATATCAAATGGTACAGCAATACTAGGTTTAGGAAACTTAGGTGCTCATGCATCTAAACCCGTTATGGAGGGTAAAGCCGTGCTTTTTAAAAGATTTGCAGATATCGATTCAATTGATTTAGAAATAGATACTGAGGATGCAGATGAATTCATAAATTCAGTAAGATATTTGGGGCCAACATTTGGAGGTATTAATCTTGAGGACATAAAAGCTCCAGAGTGTTTTATAATTGAAGATACTCTTCGAGAACTCATGGATATTCCAATTTTTCATGATGATCAACATGGAACAGCAATTATTTCAGCTGCTGCTCTTATTAATGCATTAGACCTTGTCGGAAAAGATCTTAAGACTGCTAAAATTGTTGTTAATGGTGCTGGCGCGGCAGGTATCGCCTGCTTAGAACTCTTGAAAGCAATGGGAATGCCAAATGAAAAAGCAATTCTGTGCGATACCAAAGGAGTTATTCATACTGAAAGAAAAGAAAATTTAAACCAATGGAAATCAGCTCATGCAACCAAAACAAAGTTAAGAACATTAGAAGAAGCTCTAGTAGGGTCTGATATTTTTTTTGGTCTTTCAAAAGGAGGTATTGTTTCCCAAAAAATGGTTGAGTCCATGAATGATAAGCCGATCATATTTGCTATGGCGAATCCAGAACCTGAAATACTTCCAGAAATGGTAAGAGAGGTTCGTCCTGATGCAATCATTGCAACTGGTCGATCAGATTATCCTAACCAAGTAAATAATGTACTAGGTTTTCCATATATTTTTAGGGGCGCACTAGATGTTAGAGCAACTACAATTAACTTAGAAATGAAAATTGCTGCTGCAAAAGCTATAGCATCACTCGCTAAAGAAGATGTTCCAGATGAAGTGGCCAATGCATATCCAGGAAAAAGACCTCAATACGGGCCAGACTATATTATACCATCAACATTTGATCCAAGACTTATAAGTAAGGTTCCACCAGCTGTAGCAAAAGCGGCCATGGACTCAGGCGTAGCTCGAAAAGCAATAGTAGATATGGAATCATATACAAATAGGCTTTCTGCAAGATTAAATCCATCTGCAGGCCTGCTTCAAAGTATTTTTCAAGATGTAAAAGAAAATCCAAAAAGAGTTATTTTTGCTGAAGGTGAAGAAGAAGATATGATCAGAGCGGCAGCTATATTCTTAAACAATGGAATGGGAACTCCAATTTTAATTGGTAGAGAAGAAATTATAAAAGACAAGATGAACAATATTGGTCTTGATTTTTTTGATCAAATGGAAATTCATAATACGAGAAATAAATCAAGTCATGATAGATATGCGGAACATATATATCAAAGACTTCAGCGCAAAGGTTTTCTTAAAAAAGACTGTTTAGATTTATTAAAAAAAGAAAGAAATGTTTTTGGTGCATGCATGGTATCTTTAAAAGATGCTGATGCAATGATTTGTGGTCTCAATAGAAGTTATGCATTATCACTAGAGAGTATTGAATATGTTTTAGATCCAATACCCAACAAAACTATTTTGGGCCTAACTGTAATGTTGTGTAATGGACGAACAATTTTTGTTGCTGATACAAATGTTCATGATATGCCGAATGCCCAAGAACTTGCAGATATTACTCATCAAAGTGCGGAAGTTGTAAGAGAAGTTTTTGGTATAGAACCAAGAGCGGCCTTATTATCTTATTCTAATTTTGGAAAACCCTTTACCGAGAGATCCGCCTATATAAGAGACGCAATAAAGATATTGGATAACAGAGAAGTAAATTTTGAATACGATGGAGAAATGGGAGCAAATGTTGCTGTAAATGAAAATTTATTAAACCTTTACCCTTTTTGTAAACTATCGGGTCCTGCAAATCTTTTAATTATGCCTGCAATTCATAGCGCAAGTATATCGACTAAGTTACTTCAAGAGTTAGGTGGTGGAAATTTAGTTGGACCTTATTTAGTAGGTTTTAACGAACCAATACAAATTGCTCCATTAGGTGCGAATGTTGCCGATGTTGTAAATCTTGCTGCATTAGCTGCTTTTAAAAGTTAAATTAATTATTAATAAAATTACCTATCTCTTTTATTGCTTCTTTAGTCTCAGGTAGAAATCCAAATATTTGCCACACATGCGGTACATTTTTGTAAATACTAAGAACAACATTATTATTGCTTGATGTCATTTTTTTTTCAAGATCTACTGAGTCACTTAGGAGAACTTCAATATCACTTACCTGTATTAATGTTTCAGGAAAATTATTATATTCCGCAAACAATGGTGAGATAAATTTATCAGTGATATTGTAACCTGAAGCGTACCAAGTCTCAGCAACTTTTTTCATTGTTTTTTTGGTTAAATGAAAATCATCATAAGAAAGATATGGATCGCTAATTGAATTTGACTCTATACTTTTGCCTGAAGCAGTTAAATCTGTCCATGGAGAGAGTAAAAAAAGTTTTGACGGAAGTTCTTGATTATTTTCCTGAAGTTTAAGCGTGCAAACCAATGATAAGTTTCCACCTGCTGAGTCTCCGCCAATAATAATATTATTTGCCTGATACCCCAAATCTCTCAAAGCAGTGTAGCTTCTTACAGCTTCATTTAGCGCTAGCGGAAACTTACTTTCAGGAGAAAGAGAATAATCAATCGCATATATTGGAATTTTTGAATTATTATATATTTCTTTAAGAAGATTAAGATGAGTCTCAGGAGAACCAGCTATATATCCGCCACCATGAAAGTATAAAATACATTTTTCTTTCTGACTATCGTCTCTCGTTATTTTAAGAGTTCGAATACCATCTAAAACTGTTTCGGTTGATTTAATGCTAGATCTTCTGTTAGCGAAAGTAGATTTGATGATTAGTTTTTCAATAAAATTCTTTTCACCCATTTCAAAGCTGTCATTCATTAAATCTCTCATATCTTGATAAGAATATTCATCTGGAGAAGGTTTTGTATTTTTAACAAATTTCTTTAGAAAAAAATTAAGAACTGTAGATTGAATACTCATAAAAATTATACAAGAAGTTCGTCCCAAATTTTTCTTGAGACGTCTATCTTACTAAGTTTTTTTATTTCCTGTATACAAGTAGGAGAAGTAACATTTATTTCAGTTAAATAATTACCGATTATATCAATGCCCACAAAAAAGAGTTTATTTTTAATTAACTCTTCTTTAATAGCATCGCATATTTTTAAATCATTTTTAGTGAGCTTCGTTTTAACCACAGTACCACCTACGTGAATATTAGATCTAATATCATTATTTTTTGGAATGCGTTTAACCGCCGCAACAGGATTTCCATTAATAATTAATACTCGCTTATCACCTTTTTTGACTTCAGGAATAAATTTTTGCAGTATAAAAGGCTCTGAGCTTTTATTTAAAAAGTTTTCAACTATTTGGTTAAAATTTTGATCTTTTTTTTCTAATAGAAAAACACTTTCACCACCATTGCCATACAACGGCTTAATAATTAATGAATTATATTTATTCGAAAATTTTTTTATTTCATTTAGTGACCTAGTAATAAGTGTTGGTGGAATTATTCTTGAAAATTGTAACATAAGGATTTTTTCAGGAGCGTTTCTTATTCCTTTAGGATCATTCAGTATTCTTACTTTTTTACTTAAAAGCTCTAACAGATGTAACGAAGTAATATACGTCATGTCAAAGGGTGGGTCTTGGCGGATAAACAAAAATTTACAATTATTTAAGTTTAAAATTTTTTCATTTGAAATAATGAAACTGTTAAGTGATTGAGATTTAAATTTAATTTGATTGGCATAAGCAAATATACCTTTATTATTCATAAATACATTATGTGGTTGAAATATATAATTTTTGAAACCTCTTTTTTGAGACTCTAAGATTATTGGCAATGTACTATCTGTTCTATAGTTTAGAGAGTCTGGATGATCAATTTGAAAACTAACCAGCATTTTGTATAGGGTCTTCTTTTAATCTAACATAATTAATAACTTCTTTAACACCATATACACTATTAATAATATCTATGACATTTGCTAACTCATTTTTATTTTGAGCAATCCCAATTACATAAACAATCTTGTTAACTGTATCAATATTATAGTTTAAATTATTAATTTCTTTATTGATAAGAAGCTTGGCATTTATTTTAGTAGTAATTACTAAGTCATCAGCATAATCTAATATATTATCATTATCTGAAATCTGAATTTCATTGATAACAGTGACAACATCATTAATACCCCAAGCTAATTTTGTAGCTTCTATACGAATATCGCTCGTTTCAACTGTTCCTGTAAGTAATACACGTCCCTCATTCACTTCTACATCAACATTAAAAAATATTTTCTCATTATTATTAAAGTATAAATTTTTAAGTTTAGCTGCAATTACAGTATCATCAATAAATGTACCAACTGTTCTTTCTTCTTTTGCAACCATTACACTCTTCGAAATCCCTCCAACAGCTACCTGCGCGCAACCTGAATAAATAAGTAATATACTTAATGAAATAAATATTTTTATCATGATCTAAATATACAGCAGTTCTCAAAAACTAAATAGATTTAAAATTTGTCTTTTAGGTCAAGACATAACTGGTAAACTCTTCTCTTCGATACATTATATGTGTCTGAAATTTCAGCAGATATTTGAGAAAGTGGTTTATTTTTAGTTAACTCCTTTTCAATTTTTTTTATAAAAAAATAATCATCATATTCTTTTCTTATTTCTTTAGTAGGCTCAATAATTATTGTTATTTCTCCTTTTATTTCTTCCCTTTTATCTAAAATTTTTTTCACAGAAATAATGTCACCATTGATGATTTCTTCATTTTTTTTTGTTAGTTCTCGAACTATAGAAATTTTTCTATTTTTGATTACTTCACTACACAAATTAATCGTGGATTTTATTCTCTTTGGCGATTCATAAAAAATTGATGTTGCTAAAGATGAATTAATTCTTTCAAAAAAAATTTTCTTATCTTTTTTTATTCTTGGAACAAACCCTAAAAAAGTAAAATTATTTGTTGGCATACCTGAAGCAATAAGAGAACCGATTACAGATGACGCACCAGGAATTGAATAAAATCGAATATTTCTCTCTATACATTTATTTATCAAATCATTACCAGGGTCAGAGATTAAAGGGGTTCCAGCATCAGAAATGAGTGAAATTATTTCATTATTTTCCAACTTTTTGATTATTTCAGGTATCAAGGATTTTGAATTAAATTTATAGAAAGGCTTTAATTTACAATTTATGCCATATTTTGAAGTTAACTTCTTACTAACACGTGTATCTTCACAATAAACTAATTTTGATGAGGCGAGAATATTGAGAGCTCTTATAGTAATATCAGACAAATTTCCTATAGGTGTTGCAATAATATATAATCCTGCTTCAATACTTGAATTATTTAAAAGCTCATGAATATATTCGAAGTTAAATTTTTTACTCATATCAAAAAGAAAATAACAAAAACTCTTTACCTTATAATATTTAGTTCTTTAATTATCTTAAGTTGTCAAACAACCCAATCTACAACAAAAGTCTTAAATAATAACTCTAATATTGAAAAAACATTAAGTGATTTTCCTATTACAAAAACAGAATTTGAGGAAAATGAAGAGATAAGAGTTGGTCTATTGCTGCCCATGAAGGGTCAGAATTATAGAATAGGAAAATCTCTATTAAATGCAATACATCTTGCTCTTTATAAGACAAAAAATAAAAATATTAAAATATTTGTTAGGGATACATCATCTATTGGAGGTGTCACAAAAGCATATTATGAATTTTTAGATTTAAATATTGATATTATTCTTGGTCCAGTTTTCTCTGATAAAGTTAATGAACTAAAATCTCTTTCTTCAGGAAATAAGATTCAAACTATAACTTTTTCTAACAATTTAAATATTGCAAATAATAATATCTTTATCAGCGGATTAACAATAAAAGATGAAATTCAATCAATAATTAATTATGTAGAAAATAATAATTTAAAAAAGTTTGCAATTATTGCACCTGAAAATGTTTACGGCAATTCTATTATTAGGCATTTTGAATATTTGACGTTAAATAAAGACATAAGTATTTTATCTAAAGTTTTTTTTGATCCACAAAATCCTGATTTCTATGAAGTTGCTAAACTAATATCTGATTACGACAATAGAAGTCAAAATTTATTAGATAAAATAGAATTACTTAAAAAAGAAAATTCAGAAAAATCAAAAAAAGAAATCAAGGTCTTACAAAGAAATGATACATATGGAGACTTACAGTTTGACTCTCTTTATATTGCGGTAGAGAGTTTTCAGCAGTTATCTCTTTTAAGTTCAACGCTACCATATTATGACGTAGATCCAAAAAAAATTCAATATTTTGGAACTTCACTTTGGAACAAAGATGCAATAATAAAAGAGCCTGGATTAAATAATTCTATTTTTGTCTCATTGGAAAAAGATAAAGCAAAAATATTCAATGATCTTTATCAAACTTTATATAATGAAGTTCCTCATCCTATTGCGATATACGGATTCGATGCTGTTGGAATTATTTCAAGTTTAAATAATCAGAATCTTAGAATAAATAAGGAAAATATTTTAACTGAGATGGGCTTTAGTGGGCTAACTGGAATGTTTAAGTTTAAAGAGGACGGAGTAGTAGAGAGAAAGCTAGCACTATACAGAATTAAAAATGAAAAAATTATAAAGATTAAAAATTAAAGTTTAGCAATAAAATTTTGTAATTTTTTAAAAGCTTTCTGCCTATGGCTAATTCTTTCTTTAAATGAGTACTTCATTTCTCCAAAAGTTTTTTTATATCCTTTTGGAATAAATATTGGATCATATCCAAAACCATTTTTTCCTTTTGGTGGAAACGATAAGGTTCCAAAGACTTTCCCTTCAAATGACTTTATTGTTCCATCAGGCAATGCAATGGATAACGCACAACAAAAGAAGGCTTTGAATAATTTTTGTTTATTTCCATACTTTTTAAATAATTTTTTTTCAATTTTTTTTGAGGCTAAATCGAAATTTTTTCCTTTACCGGCCCACCTAGCTGAATAAATACCAGGATCATTATTTAATGCAGGAATACATAGGCCACTATCATCTGAAATAGATGGTAATCCAGTAATTTTTAGAGCGTTTACAGCTTTGATAACTGAGTTTTCTATAAAAGTTTTACCATTCTCTTTTGGCTCAATATGTGAAAATTTTTTAAGCGAAAAAATTTTGAATTTATATTTTTTTAAAAGACCTCTTATTTCCTCAACTTTTCCATCATTATGAGAGGCTATTACAATTTCTTTCATATTTGATTAATTAGAAAGTATTTCTTTCTGTATCTCTATTAACTGCTTTATGCCATCTTTTGCAATAGTTAACATTTGCTGAAAATTATCTCCACTACATAACTTTTCTTCAGAAGTCATTTGTATCTCAACTAATTTTTCATTTTCTGTAATCACGAAATTTGCATCTACTTCAGCTCCTAAATCTTCACTATAATCAAGATCAAGATAAGTTTCATTTTCAATTACACCACAACTAATAGCTGCCAAGCTTTCAGTTATTGGATCAGATTTAATCTTTTTTTGTTCAATTAATTTATTAATACAAAGTTTTAGAGCTACAAATGCACCCGTTATAGCAGCAGTTCGTGTTCCGCCATCAGCTTGTAAAACATCACAATCAATAATGACTTGATAATTTTTTAACTTATGTAGATCCGTAACTGATCTTAATGATCGACCAATCAGCCTCTGAATTTCTTGAGTTCTACCTGATTGTTTTCCTAGCTTTGACTCTCTATTCATTCTATCAAGCGTCGATCTTGGTAACATTCCGTATTCAGCAGTAATCCACCCTCTATCTTGCCCTTTCAACCAACGCGGTATATTTTCATCTAATGAAGCGTTACAAAGAACGTGAGTTTCTCCGCACTTAATCAAACATGATCCCTCAGCATTTGGTGAAAAATTAGGAATTATCTCTATTTTCCTTAACTCGTTTATTTTTCTATTTTTTCTCATTGATTTATTAAAAACATTTTTTTCACCTATTGACGAAAATTATATAGATCATTACATGTTAATTGAATTAAAAAATATATTTTCTCCCTATGATAAAAAAAGATAAAAAAAACGAGAAAGATAAAAAAAATTTAGATACAGAAATGACTGATCTTGATCAAGAAAAAATGATCAATGATAATGACAGCAATAATAAAAATGAAAATCTAAGTGAAGAGAAATCTATTGAAGAAAAACTTGCCGAAGCTCAAGAACAAGTCCTCAGAACCCTTGCGGACAGTGAAAATTTAAGAAGAAGATTAGAAAGAGAAAAAGAAGATCTAGGAAATTATATAGTTTCTAATTTTGCAAAAGAAATACTCGCTGTTGTTGATAATCTCCAAAGAGCCATTAAGTCAATCGAGGATAAAAAAGAAGATAAAAACGCCCTATCCACTTTTGTAGAAGGAATTGAACTTACAGAAAAACAATTAATCAGCTCATTAGAAAAATTTAAGATTAATAAGATTAATACTATAAATGAGCCATTTGACCCAAATTTACATCAGGCAATGTTTGAAGTTGAAGGTAAGGATTCTGAGACTGGAAAAATTTCAGAAGTAATACAAGATGGGTATACAATTGGAGACAGACTTTTAAGGCCTGCAATGGTAGGAGTTTTCAAATCGAAAAAAAGCTAATTTTTTCAATGATATAGTTGTTTTTTTTATATCAAATTTTCTTTTAATTTTGTGTCTAATGGGGGTTGTAGTGCAGTTATGTACTACCTATATATAACTCAAATAATATTAAGGATCAAATATGAGTAAGGTTATTGGGATAGATTTAGGTACAACAAATTGTTGTATTTCAATTATGGATGGAAAGAATTCTAAAGTAATTGAAAACTCTGAAGGTGCGAGAACAACACCATCAATCGTAGGGTTTGACGAAAACTCAGAAAAAATGGTTGGACAACCTGCAAAAAGACAAGGTGTTACAAATCCTGAAAATACTCTATTTGCCATCAAAAGACTTATTGGTAGATCATTCAATGACCCAACAGTCCAAAAAGATGCTGAAATGGTTCCGTTTAAAATTATTAAGGCTGAAAGTGGTGATGCTTGGGTAGAGGCGAATAACGAAAAATATTCTCCATCTCAAATCTCAGCTTTCATACTTCAAAAATTAAAAGAAGATGCTGAAAGATATCTTGGTGAAAAAGTTGATAAGGCTGTAATTACTGTTCCAGCTTATTTTAATGATGCACAAAGACAAGCAACTAAGGATGCTGGTAAAATTGCTGGCCTTGAAGTTGAGAGAATCGTTAATGAACCCACTGCAGCTGCTCTTGCATATGGTCTCGATAAGAAAGACGGTAAAACTATTGCTGTATATGATTTAGGTGGAGGTACATTTGATGTTTCCATTCTTGAGATAGGTGATGGTGTTTTTGAAGTTAAGTCTACCAACGGTGATACTTTCCTCGGTGGTGAAGATTTTGATGCTAGAATATTAGAATACCTTGCTTCAGAATTTAAAAAAGAAAATAGCATTGACTTAACTCAGGATAAACTTGCTTTACAAAGACTTAAAGAAGCTGCTGAGAAAGCAAAAATCGAATTATCTTCAACTCCACAGACAGAAATTAATTTACCATTTATTACTGCTGATCAATCAGGTCCTAAACATTTAAATATAAAGGTTACAAGATCAAAGTTGGAAACTTTAGTTGATGATCTAGTTCAAAAAACTATTGGCCCATGTGAAGCGGCATTGAAAGATGCAGGTATGAGTGCTGGTGAAATTGATGAAATTGTTCTTGTTGGTGGAATGACAAGAATGCCTAAAGTTATAGAGAATGTTAAAAACTTCTTTGGAAAAGAGCCCAACAAAGGTGTTAACCCCGATGAAGTGGTTGCTATGGGGGCAGCAATTCAGGCTGGAATTCTACAAGGAGATGTAAAAGATGTCCTACTATTAGACGTTACCCCTTTATCATTAGGAATCGAAACACTAGGTGGTGTTTCAACAAAACTAATCGATAAAAATACAACTATACCTACAAAGAAGAGTCAAACTTTCTCAACTGCTGAGGATAATCAATCTGCTGTTACTATTAGAGTTGTCCAAGGTGAGCGGGAAATGGCAGCTGATAATAAACAACTTGGAAACTTTAACTTAGAAGGAATACCATCTGCTCCAAGAGGGGTTCCCCAGATTGAAGTAACTTTTGATATTGATGCAAATGGAATTGTAAATGTTTCTGCAAAAGATAAGGGCACCGGTAAAGAGCAAAAAATTACTATTCAAGCTTCTGGAGGCCTTTCAGATGAAGAAATCGAGAAAATGGTTAAAGACGCAGAAGCCAATGCAGAGTCTGATAAGCAAAAACGTGAAGCTATCGATACTAAAAATCAAGCAGATTCAATGATACATTCTGCTGAAAAAAATATGAAAGAATTTGGAGATAAAGTTTCGGCTGATGAAAAAGCGGCGATCGAGAATGATATCAAGTCACTAAAAGAAGCAGTAGAAAGTGATGATTTAGAAAAAATAAAATCTGGATTAGAAGCCTTAACACAATCATCTATGAAGCTTGGAGAAGCAATGTATAAAGCTCAACAAGCTGAGGGATCACCGGAAGGTGGTGGTGATAAAGCTGCCGCAGATTCAGATGGTAAAAATGAAAAAGTTGTTGATGCAGAGTTTGAGGAAGTAAAAGAAGACGATACCAAACAAGCTTAGAAACTGATAGCAAATGTCCAAAAGAGATTACTATGAAGTTCTTGGTGTCAATAAATCAGCTGATGAATCAGAAATAAAAAAAGCCTATAGAAAGCTTGCAATGAAATATCACCCTGACAGAAATCAAGGTGACTCTGATGCTGAAGCAAAATTCAAAGAAGCTAGCGAAGCTTATTCAATTCTTTATGATAAAGAAAAGAGATCTGCATATGATCAATTTGGTCATTCAGCAGTTGATGGCAACTCTCAAGGTGGAGGATTTGATTTCTCTTCATCTCAATTCTCAGATATTTTTGAGGACTTTTTTGGAGACTCATCTTTTTTTGGTGGTGGTGGAAGGAGACGTAAATCCAATAATCGTGGATCAGATTTAAGATATGATATCTCAATAAATTTAGAAGAAGCGTACCTTGGTAAAAAATTCAAAGTAAAAATACCCACACAAGTAAAATGTGATGATTGTTCAGGCTCAGGAGCTGCTAAAGGTAGTAGCCCAGTAACATGCAATGTTTGTGGAGGTGCTGGACAAGTACGATCTCAACAAGGCTTCTTCTCAATACAGCAGACATGTCCTCAATGTCAAGGATCTGGTTCAATGATTTCTGACCCATGTAAGAGTTGTCGAGGTGCTGGTCGTATGCAAAAAACAAAAAGTCTTATGGTCACTATTCCCAAAGGAGTTGATGATGGATCGAGGATTCGTCTTTCTGGGGAAGGAGAAGCAGGACCTAATGGAGGTCAGCAAGGAGATCTCTATATTTTTGTAAATATTAATGAGCATGAAATTTTTTCAAGGGAAGAAAATCATCTTTTTGCAGAAATTCCTATTTCAATGATTGATGCAACTATTGGTGGAAGCATTGAATTACCAACAATAGATGGAGGAAAAGCAAGGCTTAAGATCCCTGAAGGAACTCAAACTGGTGACCAATTTAGACTTAAATCAAAAGGAATGCCTAATGTTAGAAATGGTGGTGTTGGGGATTTATATATACAAGCAAAGGTTGAAACGCCTATTAATTTGTCAAAGAAGCAAATAGAAATATTAAGATCTTTTAAAGAAATTGAAGATGATAAGGACAGCCCTCTTAAAAGTGCTTTTTTTAAGAAAGCAAAAAAATTTTGGAGCAATAAATAAAATTTAATTATGAATAAAATCTCAGATCAAGAAATACTAGAGCTTTATAATAAGAATGAAAGCTTTACATCATTGTATGATATGCAATGTATTGCACTTAATACTGAAGAAGGTACTGCTGAATTTCTATTCGATATTGATAAGAAGTTTTGTAATCCAACTGGTGACGTACAAGGTGGATTATTATCAGGAATGATTGATGATGCAATGGCACTAGCCTTCATAATGAAAACTCATTTTACAAAACGGCCGCCAACAGTTGAAATGAAAACGAATTTCTTATACCCAACAAGACCTGGTAAAGCTCACGGATATGGAAAAATTATTAAAGCTGGTAAGAATTTAGTTTTTTTAGAAGGAAAATTAGTTCAAGATGGAAAAACGGTTGTTACAGCTTCATCGACAGGTGTAATAGTTGATATGCCTGGAGCAAGAACAAATCAACTTACAGCAAAAAAATAAAAGGGGACTACATGATTAATAAACAATGGATACTAAAAAGTTTTCCTAGAGGAGATATTGCAGATACTGATCTTGTTCTAGAAGAGTCTAATTTGCGTGAAATAGGCGAACAAGAATTTTTGATAAGAAACATTTATCTATCTCTAGACCCAGCAAATAGAGGATGGATGAGTGGTCAAGCTTCATACGTAGATGCTATGAAAATAGGAGATGTCATGAGAGGTGGTACAATAGGAATTATTGAAAAATCAAATAATGAAAAATTCCAAGTAGGTGACTATGTGAATTCTATGGGAGGATGGCAAAATTATAGTATTTCTTCAGGTAAAGGAGTCCAAAAAATACCTCAAAACACTGGGTTCGAACTGAGCGCATTTATGAGCGTAATGGGCATGACGGGAATGACAGCGTACTTTGGCCTCTTAGATATTACTAATCCTCAAGAAGGTGAGACTCTCGTAGTATCTGCTGCGGCTGGTGCAGTTGGATCAATAGTTTGTCAAATTGGTAAAATAAAAGGATGTAGAGTAATTGGTATTTCTGGATCAGATGAAAAATGTAATTGGCTTAAAAATGAATTAAATATTGATGGTACAATTAATTACAAAACAGAGGACGTAAGAGCTAGATTAAAAGAATTATGTCCAGATGGGATAGATATATATTTCGAAAATGTTGGCGGTAAAATTACTGAGGCTGTTCTTACCAGAATGAATATAAAGAGTCGAATATCTCTTTGTGGATTGATTTCGGGATATAATTCTGAGTCTCTTGTTCCAGGTCCTGCTTGGGGACATTTATTAATAAAACGAATTAAACTTCAAGGATTTATTATTTTTGATTATCAAAAGAGGGCTATGGAGGCTTTTCAAGATCTAGGAAAGTGGATTGTTGAAGGAAAGATTAAATATAAAAATGATATAGTTCCAGGATTAGAAAATGCTTCAGGTGCAATTAAAAAACTTTTTTCAGGAGAGAATAACGGAAAGCTAATTGTTCAAATTTCTGATGAATAAAAAAATTCTCATTTTTTCAGGAGCTGAGGTTATTGGTGATGGAATCATAAAGCTACCATTCTTAGCTCTTATTAAAAAACGACTTCCTGATCATAGAATTTATTGGATAACAAACAATGGAACAACCGTTTATAAAAATGAATTAAAAAATTATGCTAATATATATATTGATGAAATTTTTGAAAAAGCTGAATTATCGTATTTACCGTGGAGACCAATTTCAAAAAAATTCTCTTTAGATAATATTTCTTTTGATATTATCATCGATACACAAAAGACAATTGCTAGAACTCTTGCTTTAAAGCGCATAAAGTGTGAAAAATTTATTTCATCTTCAGCAAATTGGTTTTTCTCTAGTAAAGCTCCTAAAAATAAAAAAAAAAATAAAACATATTATTTAAAAAACTTGATCGAGATGATTGATTTAATTTCGGATAGCTCGATAAAAATAAACTATGAAAATGATGCACCTGAAAAACTTTTATCTTTAATTAAAAATGAGCTTAACACAGATAAGAAGTATATTGGTTATGCACCAGGAGCCGGTGGTATGGAAAAAATATGGGATCTAAAAAATTTTTTAAAAGTTGCAAATTATTTTTTAAAAAAAAATTATATACCTGTTTTCTTTCTTGGACCTAATGAAAGAAATTATCAAAAAATAATAAAAAAAAATCTCGATAAGGTAATTTTTATAGAGGAAATGATTACTGAGTTCAGTAAGATTGAGATTGTTATGGCTTCTTCAAATTTTTTGAGCTGTTCATTAACTAATGATAGTGGAACATCTCATATGCTTGCCAATACAAAATCACCACAAGTAAAACTTTTTGGACCAACAAATAAAGATAAATTTAGTAATCCTGAGTTTAAAATTAAAGCAATCGATTCAAAAGATTTTGGAAGTTCAAATATTAATTCAATAAAGACCGATCATGTAATTAAGACAATTGAAGGTTTATTGAATGTCAAAACCTAGCACCATATTGTTGAATAATTTTTGATGCTAGTTCAATTCCCCTTTTACCACACTCTTCAATTTTATAATTTTTGATAAAATACTCTAAAAAACCAGCTGCGAATATATCTCCCGCACCTGTAGTATCTACTAAATTTTGAATCTTTTCAGACTTTAGTTCATGTCTGCTGTTATGAGAAACTATTGAAACTCCTTTATCGCCCCTTGTGACTGCGAAAATCTTATTTTTGTCCACTAAACTATTAGAAAATTCAGTGATATTCGACTCTCCAATTAGAGCTTTTACTTCTTCTTCATTAGCAAAAACAATATCACAGTCATTCTTTATAATTTCTATGAAACTATCTCTAAATCTCTCTATGCAAAAAACATCTGAAACACTAAAAGCTATCTTAGTCCCACTGTCTTTTGCTATAGAAATTGATTTTCTAATGGCACTCTGAGCATCATCTAAATCCCAAAGATATCCCTCTAAATAAAGAATATTTGAATTTTTGATAAGATCTTCATTGATATCTTTCTCGTTTAACTTCTGAGAAATTCCTAAATAGGTACTCATTGTTCGTTGAGCATCTTTTGAAACCATTACAATGCATCGACCTGTCTTTTCAGTGTCACTAAATTGAGATGATCCAAATTGAACACCCTCTTTATTCAAACCATTTATGAATGCTGAACCAAGTTCATCATCGGCGACCTTACCTATAAATGCGGAATTAATTTCATTTTGAGACATACAGACAATAGAATTCGCAACTGACCCACCAGAAACTGTTGTTTCTATTTGAAATTTTTTTTCAAGATTTTGAATTCCGTCTAAATCTACTAAAGACATCATTCCTTTTCTCAGATCATTTTCTATGAGAAAATCATCTTCAACTTGAACAATAATATCTACAATTGAATTTCCAATACCAGTGATACCAAATTCTTTATTTACCATTTTTCTACCCAAGGCCTTAAATCTAATTCATGTGTCCATGCATTTCTAGGTTGATTGTGAATCCACAGATAGTTTGAGGCTATATCATCTGGGTTCATTAAACCATCAATATCTTTTTTTTGTTTTACAAATTCTGGGAACAATTTATTAACCCATGGAGTATCAATTGCTCCATCAATAATAATATGAGCAACATGAATCCCTTTGGGCCCTAATTCACGCGCCATACTTTGAGCAAGAGCTCTTTTTGCATTTTTGGCACCTGCAAAAGCAGAAAAACCATCGCCTCCTCTTATACTTGCAGTTGCTCCCGTAAATATTATTGTTCCCCTTTTTCTTTTAATCATATTTTTAGCAACCTCTCGCCCCATTAAAAATGCACCAAATGTTGCCATTTCCCATACTTTAAAATATTTTTTTGAGGAAGTTTCAGTTAAATTATACTTGATATTAGCTCCAATATTATAGATTGCTACTTCGATTTCGCCAATCTCTTGTTCAACTCTTTCAATAAAGTTTTGCACTTCATCTTCTTTTCTAGCATCAAGACTAAATGAAAAACATTTTCCTCCTTTTGAATTAATTTCCTCTTCTAAGGGCTTAAGTTTTTCTCCATCACGCCTAGCTGGTACGACAGTAAAATTATCATTGGCAAAAACTTTTGTTATTGATGATCCAAGGCTAGTGCCTGCACCTATTATTAAAGCAACTTTAGAATTCATAATAAAGCTTATCAGTTACTAATTTTCATATAAAGTATATTAATTAGATTGTTTAAGCTTTTAGAGTTTTAATAGCTTTTTTTCTTCTTGGAAAACATGAATAGCAAATTTCGCATTCAAGCCCAAAACAGCTTCTAGCTGTACAATGCTCTCTACCATAATAAATTATTTGAAGATGAAGTTTATTCCATGATGACTCTGGAAATAATCTCTTTAAGTCTTTTTCTGTTTGTCTTACATTTTTGCCACTAGTTAACTTCCATCTTTGTGCAAGACGATGTATATGAGTATCAACAGGAAAAGCAGGATATCCAAAGCCTTGAGACATAACTACGCTTGCAGTTTTGTGACCCACTCCTGGTAATTTTTCTAAATCTTCATAATTTTGAGGTATTTTACCTCTGAATTCTTCAATAATAATTCTAGATAGATTATAAATTGCTTTTGATTTTTGAGGAGCAAGGCCACAAGGTCTTACAATATTATATATTTCTCTTTCAGATAACCTGATCATTTTATGGGGGTTATTAGCTTTAGAAAAAAGTTTGGGAGTAACAGTATTTACTCTTTCGTCGGTACATTGCGCACTAAGTAAAACTGCTATTAAAAGTTCAAAATTATTTTTATGTTTTAAAGGTATTGGTATTTTAGGGTACAACTTATTAAGAGTCTTCATGATTACTTTGACTCTCTCGTTTTTATTCATTCTTAATTATATTTAGAGGCTCAACACATCTGCCATTGAATAAAGTCCAGGTTCTTTATCTTTGCCCCATTTCACCGCCTGTAGAGCACCTGACGCAAAAATATTTCTATTTAAAGCTGTATGACTTAACTTAATCGTTTCATTCTCACTTGAAAAAACTACATCATGATTACCAACAACATTTCCTTTTCTAAATGATGAAAAGACAATTTTATCTTTTTTAATTTTTCCTTGAGTATTTATTTTAGATTTTTGTTTTATTTTTTTTAATTTTTTGTTTTTACTACTAGCTATAGCCTGACCTAACATCAAAGCTGTTCCAGATGGGGCATCAATTTTATGTTTATGGTGGACTTCATTTATCTGAATTTGAAATTCTTCAGATAATGACTTGCTCACTTCAGAAACCAGTTTTTCTAAGATATTTACTCCGATACTCATGTTTCCGGATTTTATAATTGTCGCATGCTGAGCTGCGTAACTTATTTTTTTAATTTCTGAGTCAGAAAATCCGGTTGTTCCTATAACATGTATTATTCTTGCTTGGGCGGCATATTTTGAATGTACTACTGTTGCTTTAGGTAATGAAAAATCAATCACTGCATCAGTCTTTGCAAAAAGAGGAATAAAATCATCTGTAATGATGACACCTGTTTTTTTTGACTTAATAATATCACCAATATCAAATCCTATTTTTTTATGGTTTGGTCTTTCTGTAGCACCAAATAGAGAAAGTGTTTTATCTGCTAAAATTTGCTGAACAAGCATTTGTCCCATGCGACCAGTTGCACCAGTAACGACAACCTTAATTCTTTTTGTTTTATTTTTCATTTAACTAATAAAGGTCCTAGTGGTTTTCCAGCTACTAGATGGAAATGTAAATGGGGAACTTCTTGATGAGAATCTTTTCCTGCATTAGTTATCAATCTATATCCGTTTCCTCCAGCATCCTCGCTTACTCCTAATTTATCTGCAACTATAGAGATAGACTTATTTAAATCTAAAATCTCATCATTATTAGCATTCTTACTAAAATCGTTAATATCTTTATATTTTCCTCTTGGAATAATCAAAACATGTGATGGAGCTTGAGGTCTAATATCCTCAAATACAATTGTGAATTCACTTTCATAGATTTTATCACATGGTATTTCACCACTTATAATTTTTGAAAAAATATTTTGATCGTCATAACTCATTATTTTCTAATTCCTGTCTTACCCTCTCTACTCGATAATTCATCATAAATTTGATCAGGAGAGATTTCAAATTTTTTCCAAAGTACTAGTAGGTGATAAATTAAGTCAGCTGACTCATAAATAATTTGATTAATATCATTGCTCTCCGCAGCGTCTACAGTTTCAAGAGCTTCTTCTTTTAATTTTGCAATACATTTCTCTTGGCCTTCAGAAAGTAACTGGGCGGTATAAGAATTATTTGGATCATCATTAGAGCGATTAATAATAGTCTCAAATAATCTAACTAACACTTGAACTTTCTCACTCATATCTATGTACCTTCAACGATTGCAAAAATTCTATCTTTTTCATCTCCTAAGATTTTTTTTGCATCTTGATATTCTTCACTCTCATAAGCTTGCTTTGCAATTTCATAAGTATCAAATTCAACTACCACATTTCTTTCAAATATTGACCCTTCTTTATCTAAACTTTGACCACCTCTAACCAAGTATTTTCCGCCATATTTCTCAACAGCTTTTGAAGCGAGAGAAGCATAATCTTTTTGTTTCTCAGCATTGACTGTGTTTGCCTTTACAATCCAATAACCTTTCATAATTAAATCCTAACTGGTATTTTTTTATCAGCAAGATATCTTTTTACATCTTGAATTCTATATTCACCAAAATGAAAAATCGATGCTGCTAATAGAGCACTCGCTCCACCTTCTACTACACCTTCGTACATGTGCTCTAATGTGCCTACACCTCCTGAAGCAATCACTGGAATACTTATTTTAGTTGTGATCTTATTTAGCAGTTCATTATCAAAACCAGATTTAGTCCCATCCTTATCCATAGAAGTAAGCAAAATTTCACCAGCACCTAATTCAGCTACTTCCATGCAATAATCAATTGCATCAATATTAGTTTCGTTTCGGCCACCATGAGTGAAAACCTTCCATCGATTGTTCTTATCTTTTTTTGCATCAACCGCTATGACTATTGTTGATGAGCCAAATTTGTTAGCAGCGCTACTGACAAAAGATCTATTATCCACAGCTGTTGTATTAATAGATATTTTATCTGCACCTGAGTGAAGAAGTGTTGATATATCATCCAAGGTTCGTACCCCTCCCCCAACTGTAAGAGGTATGAAGCAGTTTTCAGCGGTTTTTTTGACTACATCAAATAGTGTAGATCTATTATCACTTGATGCAGTAATGTCTAGAAAACACAACTCATCTGCACCTTCTTTATTATAAATTATAGCTTGTTCAACAGGATCACCTGCATCTATTAAATTTATAAAATTAACACCTTTAACAACTCTTCCGTTGTTTACGTCTAGACATGGTATAATTCTTTTCTTTAACATTTTAACTTAATAATTTTAATGCATCTTTAACTTCAAGGTTTTTATCATAAATAGCTTTACCTACAATTACACCTTTCACAAATTCATAATTTTGATTTTTGAGCTCTTCAATATCTGAAAGAGATGAAACACCGCCAGAAGCAACAAGAGGAATAGATGTGTGCTTCATTACTTGAAGAAGCATCTCATGATTAATACCCTTCTTCATACCATCGCGATCTATATCTGTACAAATAATAGAATTTATTTTCATATTATTTAATGAATTCAGAAAAGAAATTAAATCTATTTCATGAACTTCACTCCAGCCATGAGTTGCTATCTGATTATTTTTTATATCTAAAGCTATTGAAATTGAATTTGGATATAAATTTACTGTTTCATCAAAAAACTCTCTATCTTTAAAAACAGCAGTACCAAGAATCAGATTAGATACTCCAAGATCGATTAATAATTTTACTTGTTCTATCGTTCTGATGCCTCCACCAATTTGAATATTAAGGCTTGTTTCATTAGCGATTTGTTCGATAAATTTAAGATTTTCTGATACTCCATGTAAAGCACCATCTAAATCTACACAGTGCAACCACTCAACTCCAAGATCTTCAAATATTTTTGCTTGATCGATCGGAGAAGAATTGTAAACGGTTGATTTGTTGAAGTCTCCTTGAGTCAATCTAACACATTTACCATCTTTTAAATCTATTGCTGGAAATAAAATCATTACGGTCTCCAGTTTAAAAAATTCTTAATCACCTTCATACCATTTGAGTGACTCTTTTCTGGGTGAAATTGAGTTCCAAAAATATTATCTTTAATTACTGCGGCGGTTAATTCGTTTGGATATTTGGTAGTTGCAAGCAAATTATCTTTATTTTGTAATTTAAAATAGTAACTATGTACAAAGTAAAAATCACTTTTTTGAGAACAATCAGAAAATAAAGGATGGTCGTTAAATTCAATTTCGTTCCATCCCATATGTGGTATAGGAAAATTTTTATTGGAGTCTAATTTGACTACCTCACCTGAAATCCATTTTAAACCCTCATTAATTTCAAATTCTGAAGACTGATCTGCCAGTAATTGCATTCCAACACAGATTCCCATAAATGGAATTTTCTTATTAATTACAACATCTTCCAATGATGATAACAGTCCATCATAACTCATTAGTGCATTCTTACATTCACCAAATGCTCCAACACCTGGTAAGACAATTTTATCAGATTGACTAATCTCATTTGCACTACTTGACACTAAAATTTCATATGGACTCCCCAAACTTTGATTTACAGTTTCAAAAGATTTATGAACTGAATGTAGGTTTCCTGAACCGTAGTTAATTATTACTAATTTCATCGTATCGATTTTAAAAAAGACATTACTTCTAAAACATGGTCTTTAACCTTAACTTTTCTCCACACTTTTAAAACTTTCATATTTTTTCCTAAAACAAAAGTTGATCTTTCAATTCCAAAGAATGTTCGACCGTACATACTTTTTTTCACCCATACACCAAACTTTTCACATATATCGTTATTTTCATCTGATAACAAATCTAGTGAAATATTAAATTTATCCGAAAAATTTTTTTGTCGTTTGATAGAATCTTTAGAGATACCATAAATGCAAGCATTTAGTTTTTTAATCTTTTTTAAATTTGATTCAAATTCAACTGCTTCCTTTGTACAACTAGGAGTGTTTGCTTTGGGGTAAAAAAATAATATAGATACTTTTTTATTTGGAAATTTAACAATTTCACCGTTTTGATTTATTAATTTAAAAGGTGAAAGCTTGATACTTTCTTTGATCATCCCTAGAGTTGACCTTTAGTTGAAGGAACAACATTAGATTGTCTATCATCAATAGAGACAGCCTTTCTTAAACTTCTAGCCAGAGCTTTAAAACAAGACTCAATAATATGATGGTTATTTATTCCATATAAATTTTCAACATGCAATGTAGTTCCACTTGCTTGTGAAAATGCTTGAAACCATTCTTTAAATAATTCTGTATCAAAATCACCTTGTGATGATGTTATCTTTGCAGCAGAAAATTCAACATTCCATATTAAATAAGGACGATTCGATAAATCTAAAGATACTCTAGATAATGTTTCATCCATTGGAATATAAAAATGTGCATATCGAGAAATTCCCTTCCGATCAGATAGAGCTTTGGCAATACATTCACCAATAGCAATTCCTGTATCCTCAGTTGTATGATGATAATCGATATGCGTGTCACCCTTAGCAATAACTTTCATATCTATCAGCGAGTGTTTTGCTAATTGCTCAAGCATATGGTCAAGAAAACCAATACCAGTACTTATCTCATATTGACCTTGCCCGTCGAGATTAATATCCACCGAAATTGATGTTTCTTTTGTAGTTCTATTTATTGATGCTTTTCTCATAATCAAACAGGTGATTTCTAACAATAAATAACTGAATTTGCTATATAAAATATATTTAATTACTGAGATATGGCTCTTGAACTAATTTTTTTAATAGCCACATTATAAACATATGGAAAATCAACAAGATGCATCGTGGCATGGGACAACAATAATTTCTGTAAGGAAAGGCAATCAAGTTGTAATTGCTGGTGATGGCCAAGTAAGCCTAGGTAATACGGTAATTAAATCAACTGCCCAAAAAGTAAGAAAATTAGCAAACAGTAATGTGATTGCTGGATTTGCAGGTGCAACAGCAGATGCATTTACATTATTTGAGCGACTTGAAGAGAAATTAGAGAAACACCCTAATCAATTAACTCGAGCTTGCGTCGAACTGGCTAAAGATTGGAGAACAGATAAATACCTTAGAAGACTAGAAGCTCTTCTTACTGTTGCGGACTCCAACACTTCACTTCTGATTACCGGAATGGGAGATGTTTTAGAACCTGAGGGAAATATAATTGGAATTGGTAGTGGAGGAAATTACGCATTAGCTGCGGCAAGAGCATTATCAGATTCCGAATTAACTGCCGAAGATATTGCAAGAAAATCAATAAAGATTGCCTCTGACATATGTGTATTTACTAATGATAATTTGACAGTAGAGAAAATAGAATTTTAAAGTGCAATCATTTTCACCTAGAGAAATAGTTTCAGAACTAGATAGATATATCATCGGACAAGATGAAGCAAAAAAATCTGTCGCTATCGCACTTCGAAATAGATGGCGTCGTCAGCAATTAGATGATGATATGAAAGATGAAGTATTACCAAAAAATATTTTGATGATTGGACCAACTGGTATTGGAAAAACTGAAATATCTAGAAGATTATCAAAACTTGCACAAGCACCTTTTTTGAAAGTTGAAGCTACTAAATTTACAGAAGTTGGTTATGTCGGAAGAGATGTTGAACAGATTGTTCGAGATCTAATAGAAATTGCTATAACAATGGTAAGAGAAATAAAACGTAAAGAAGTTAATGCTCAAGCAAAACTATTAGCCGAAGAGAGAGTTCTTGATTGTTTAGTAGGACCTGCTGCTGGGTCTTCGACAAGGGATAACTTCAGAAAAAAATTACGTAATAATGAGTTAGATGAAAAAGTAATTGAAATCGATGTTCAAGACACTGGATCCATGCCTACAATAGATCTTCAAGGTGGGGGTGGGGGTGGAATTGGTATGATCAATTTAAATGATATGCTTGGCAAAGCTATGGGATCTAAAACTAAAAAGAAAAAGATAACAGTGGGGGACTCATATGAAATTCTGGTTAATGAAGAGTCGGATAAACTAATCGATAGTGATCAAATAATAAGTGAAGCAAAAAAAGCAGTTGAAGAAAATGGAATAGTTTTTTTAGATGAAATTGATAAAGTATGTGCACGATCAGAAAGAGTGGGGGCAGATGTATCACGAGAAGGCGTACAGAGAGATTTGCTTCCTTTGATTGAAGGAACTGTAGTAAATACGAAACATGGAACAATTAAAACAGACCATATTTTGTTTATTGCATCAGGCGCATTTCAATTGGCAAAACCATCTGATTTATTACCAGAACTTCAGGGCAGACTTCCAATTAGAGTTAGTCTTAAACCTTTGGAAAAAGAGGATTTTAAGCGTATTTTAACTGAACCAGAATACAGTTTAATTAAACAATATCAGGCCTTACTTGGCACAGAGGATGTCAATCTTGAATTTAGTGAAAGTGGGATAGAGTCAATTGCAAGTCTAGCAGTACATATTAATTCTACGATTGAGAATATAGGTGCTAGGAGATTGCACACTATATTAGAGAGAGTTTTAGAGGATATAAGTTTTGCAGCGCCTGATAAAGGAGGCGAAAAATTAATAATTGACTCTGAATACGTAAATAGTCATGTTGATGAATTATCAAAAAATACCGACTTATCAAAATTCATTTTATAAATAATGTCACTCAAAAAAACTGACACACATGTTCATTCGTTAAAAGTTCGGTACTCTGAAATAGATAGCCAATCAATAGTTTATAATTCTCACTACTTAACTTATTACGATATATCCTTAGCAGACTTATTAGATCAAGCTTTTAATCAAGAAGAATATATAAAAGAAACTCAAAATGAATTTCATACTGTAAACGTTAATATGACATATAAAGCGCCAGCAAAATTAAATGATACGCTTGAAATTTATTCTGCAATAAAGAAGATTGGAAATTCAAGCATAACATTTACTCAAGAAATTTATAAAAAAGATTCAGATGATTTATTAAACACAGTTGAAATAATTTGGGTAAATACACACCAGCCAACTCACAAATCAGTTCAAATACCTGATTATATAAGAAAAAAGTTAGAAAAATTTTTGATTAATCAGACGTAGCTGTTAGCAGCCAGTTGTCACTTTTAACTTTTTTATTTTTTGTGAAGGTCCAAACATCTGTAATTTTTTGAACCTGGTTCATACTTCCAGAAATTATTTCATCTTTGTTATTTCGTATACAAGTAATCATCTCTGAAATAAATCTTACAGTTACTTCCATTGGATCATTTTTAAGATCCTTATGCACTATTTCTGATGACTCAATACCAATAAAACTAAATTCTACGGTATGATTATCTTGCTGTCTTTGGTCAATGACTTCTGAAAAATTTGAAAGGACTGATTTTTCAAGAAATGGAGTAAGTGCTTTTTTATTTCCATTTTCAAAGTTTGTTACAATCAATTCATAAGCTTTATTTGCACCATTGAGAAAGTCTTTTGAATCAAACCAACTATCTCCACTGGAAGTTTTTCTATCAACTGATGGAATTTTAATAGACGGCTCTGCTTTAGACTCGGTGTTGGATGCTTCGTAATTGAATGAAGAAGTATCAGTTTTTTCATTACCAGTTCTTCGGCCTAAAACACTTCTGAGTCTCAAAAGCACAAGACCTGCGAGAACAGCCAAAATTAGTATATCTAGGTATTGAAAAGCTTCGTTCATATATTTTATTATAGTGTACTATATGTAACTACTTAAATTAAAGTTTCAATAAGAAATAAGTATCAAATGATCTATTTATTGTTAATTTTCATAGTATTACCAGTCATTGAAATATCATTATTTATTCAATTTGGGGATGCATTAGGAACTGTAAATACAATATTGTTAATTTTTTTAACTGCTGGAATAGGCGTTTATTTGGTAAGACAGCAAGGATTTAATACTTTACGAAAAATGCAACAAGAAATCCAAAATCAGGAGTTTCCAGTTCGAAGTTTATTTGATGGCTTTGTAATACTTATCTCAGGCATTCTACTATTAATACCTGGTTTTTTTACTGACGCAATTGGGTTCATGGGATTGATCCCAATCACAAGATTTTTTATTGGCAAAACATTAATCAGCTTATTCATTAAAAATAGATCAAATTTTGCATATAAATCAAAACAAGATATAAATGATCCTATTGAAGGCGAATTTGAAGAATTGGATAACAAGGACGAGAATTAATGGACGTACAAGCAAAAATTATAACTCAGTTTGTTAGAGATTTATCTTTTGAAAATCCTCAAGGTCCAATGTCATTTCGAGCTCAAACTGAAAAACCAGAAATAAAAGCAAACATAGATGTAAAAGCAACTAATCAAAAAGATACTAATGTTTTCGAAATTGAACTAAATATCAACGTTGCAGCAATACAAAATGAAAAAAGTGTATATCTTATCGATTTAAAATATGTGGGTATTTTTGAAATTGAAAATCTTACAGATGATATTAGAGAAGCGTATTTGTTGGTGGAGTGCCCAAGATTAATTTTTCCATTTGCAAGGAGAATAATCTATGATCTTCATGCAGATGGTGGCTTACCGCCATTGCTACTAGACCCTGTTAACTTTGCAAAATTGTATCAACAGAAAAAAGAAACAAAAAAAGAATCAATTAATTAGAGTTAATTTTTTTCCAAATAGCTTTTGGACCAAGTGTTTCAACAAAGTCTTTATGTAATTCTTCTTCCTCTTTTGAAAGACGCAATGGTAATTCTCTGTTTTTAAATTTCGATACATCAAATTCAGTGTCATTTTCAAAAGTTTTAGCATCAATATGCAAATCCAATGTTGGTTCTTTTTTATCCAGTAATTCAATATAAACTTTTGATAAAAGTTCTGTATCCAATATAGCTGAGTGCTTTTCTCTAGCCGCAATACTAATATTAAATCGTTTACACAAAGCATCTAAAGAAACACTCTGCCCAGGAAATTTTTCACGCGCAATTTCTACTGTATCTATAGTTTTATTTGTTAATCTATCTTTTTCACAATTAAACAATTCATAATTTAAAAACCCTATGTCAAAATCTACATTATGTGCAATAATTGGTGAGTCAGAAATAAACTCTAAAAATTCATCAGCTATCTTTCTAAAAATTTTCTTATCGCTTAAAAAATCAATAGTCAAACCATGGATATCTGTTGACTGTTGAGGGACGTCCCTTTCCGGATTTATATATTTATGAAATGTTTTTCCACTCGGTAAAAAGTCGATGATTTCTATAGCCGCAATTTCAATTACCTTATGCCCCTCACTGGGGTTAAGGCCTGTCGTTTCAGTATCTAAAATGATTTCTCTCATTTATTATAATGATCATTCCATGCTTTAGGCTCAAGAAGAACTAATTTACTAACAATAGTTTCAACTTCTTTTCTCGTTGAGTCCATATTATTGTTTGTCGAAATAACATAATCTGCCCTTTCACATTTTTCTTGGTCAGGCATTTGTTGTGCTAATATTTGTTTAAATAGATCTACATCCAATCCACGTTCATTTATAACCCTTTGATACTGAGTTTCTTTAGAAGCTGTTACAACTACAGAGGCATCAATATACTTTTCGCCACCAGTTTCAAATAAAAGAGGAATATCCAAAATACATCCTATACGCCCTTTCTCTATCATTTGTTTTATAAATGATATTTGATATTGACGAGTTGCAGGATGAATAATGGATTCAAGTTCTTTAAATCTCTTTGGGTTTTTGCTTAATTCATTTTTTAGAACGTCCCTACTGACCTTGCCATCAACCTTCGATCCTGGAAATGATTTCTCTATTTTATTTATTATAATCTCATCATTTTCGTAGATGTAATGAACAGTGTCATCTGCATTGTATACAGCAAATTTATAATCTTTAAACATTGATGCGGTTGTTGACTTACCCATACCAATTGAACCAGTTAATCCCACAAGCAACATTATTATTCCAAACTTTTAATTAATTGATCAGAAATTTGTGGCTCAATACCATGCCAGATTTTAAATGATGCTGCGGCTTGATGAATTAACATTTGTAATCCGTTCTGAACTTGATGACCTTTTTGCTCTGCGTTCATTAAAAATGGTGTTCTTTTTGGATTATAAATTAAATCATAAACATAAGAGTTTTCTTTTAATAAATCAAAATCAACAAAGTTATTTTTTGTTCCATCAATACCAAGGCTGGTTGTATTAACTACGAAATCTATTTCTTTAAGAATCGAAGGGATATCATGTAGCGAACAAATATCAAAATTGATATTAAGGCTTTTTTTGATTTTTTCACTTTTGTTTTCTGTTCTGTTTGCGTTGACAACGTTTGCTCCCATCAACTGTAATTGATAAATAATAGATCGTGCTGAACCTCCAGCGCCAATCACTAGTGCTTTCTTATTTTCAATATATTTAGCTTGATTATTTGACGATATAGAATTTTTAAAACCTATTGGATCCGTGTTATCTCCAATAATTTTATTTTCACTAAATGTAATAGTGTTTATAGCTTGTAATTTTTCAGCCATTGGGGAAGCTTGATCACATAATTCAAAAGTTAATTCTTTGTGGGGCACGGTAACATTTAATCCTTTATAGTTTTTCTCTATACATTTTTCTAGAAAACCTTTCACATCTTCTTTGTTTAAAGATATCTTTTTATACTCACCGACCTCAATTCTATTTTCTTTAATCCAAAAATTATGAATCTTTGGAGAAATGCTATGTTCGACGGGTTGGCCTATAACCGCTGTATTATTACTCATTATTTAAAATCAAATTATGTTGTCTTAAAAAATTTATTAATGGGGTGACAGATAGTCCTTGTATTGAAAAAAAATCACCGTCTATCTTTTCGAATAATTTTATTCCTTCTTGTTCAATTGCGTAAACGCCCACTAGGTTTAAAATAGATTTATCAACCTCATTCAGATAGTTATCTATTTCTTTTGTAGTTAAAGATCTCATAACAAGTGTAGATTTATCAAGATGTCGCCAAATAATATTTTTATTTTGTGCAATTACCGTCGATGTTATCAGGCTATGTTTTTTGCCACTAAGTTTTATAAGTTGTGATTTTGCTTCATCTAAGTCCCTAGCTTTATTAAATAGCTTGCCTTCTAAATCTAAAACCTGGTCTGAGCCAATGACTAAGTCTTCTTTGTTTTCTGGGTTTGGTTGTGTTGCTTTGAGTTCTGATAGTTTAATAGCAATTTCTATTGGTGATTGGTCTTGTAGGGAAATTTTAACCTCGTCCTCGTCAACACCATGATCTATTCTAGAAAAACTAATTTTTGCGTTTTTTAGGAGTTTTCCTCTGGTTTCACTTTTTGATGCAAGATGTATATTCATGTTAATAAAATATTAGTATCTTTATATATGCTGTTTACATTTCTTTATAAATGTTAATTGTCTTGTTTTTTATATAAATAATCTATTTTTATTAGGTGTTTGGGTGGTGGTTATACACCTGTGGATTTTCCTAAAATTATTATCAACAGGTGTGAATATTTTGTTTTTATCTTGTTTTTATAAGTTTTTTAGGGTTTTTTAATGTGGATAAAAAAATGAAGAAATAAGTTAATCACAAACAAACAGGCACAACTACAACTACTACCTTATATATATATTTATGAGTATTTTAATAGATAACCTAAAAGGAAATAAAACTAAAGAAACTCCTGTTTGGTTCATGAGACAAGCAGGAAGACACCTACCTGAATACCATAAACTGAAATCTAAGTATAATAGTTTGCTTGATATGTTTTTAAATAAAGATGCGATTGTTGAAGCAACTTTACAACCTTTGTTGCGATATGAAATCGATGCTGCGATAATTTTTTCAGACATATTAATGGTTCCTTATATAATGGGTGGAACCCCTACATTTGAAAATTCTGGTACAGGGCCTACCGTTAAAATTGATTTTCAAGAAAAGCCAAACTTTGAGAGAACTCAAGTTATTTATGACTCAATCCAGGAGGTAAAAAGTAAAAACAGCAAACCACTTTTGGGTTTTAGTGGCGGCGCTTGGTCAACGTTGCTTTATTGTTTGTTTGGAGCAAACGAAAGAAAGATTATAAGTCAGAAATTAATCTTAGAAAAAGAAGAACAAATCAAAAATAATATAAATAAAGTTACAGATGTGATCATATTGCACGCAATAAAACAAGCTGAAAGTGGTATAGACGCTTTTCAAATATTTGAGTCATGGTCCGGACTATTAAATGATGAACAATTTGAAGAATGGTGTGTTGAACCTGCAAAAAAAATAACTGAAGAGATAAAGAAACTAAATGTTCAGACCATCGGCTTTCCCAGAGAGACATCTTTAAATAACTACGTTAAATATTCAAACATTGAAACACTAGATTGTATTTCTCTAGATACAAAATTTTCGTTATCAAATAT